>JANOFU010000102.1:0-172840 GCA_031413815.1 Hyphomicrobium sp.
CGGGACCCAGCACAAAACCGCCGAAGGCACAAAAATCATGACGGCTTCGCTGGCCTTTCTCCTGGGTCCCGGCTCTCGCCGTGAAGAACGGCTCGGCCGGGATGACAGAAATGTGGGATCGCAAGATCGCGGAGTGCGGAAGCCGTGAACAAAACTCCGTCATCCCGGACAAGCGACGCCCCTACGCGTCGCGCAGATCCGGGACCCAGCACAAAACTGCCGAAGGCACGATATGCAAACTGAAGAAACAGCGACGGCTTCGCCGCCATCTCTCCTGGGTCCCGGCTCTCGCCGCAAAAACCGGCTCGGCCGGGATGACAGAAATTCGAACGGTGTCAGGCACCATCTGTGCCCAAGCCACAAACCTGCCGGGTTTGTGAGGACCATCGTACCAAAATGCGACGGATCAGCAACTGGCGAGCGGTAGAGGGATTGCCACGGCCGCGCGCCGGGGTCATAACCGCGGCCTTGAGAGTGAGGATGATGAATGACGGGTGCCAGTAGCATCCACGGTCTGATCGCGGTGATGGTTGCGGTAGTGACACTGTCACCCACCGCAAACGCCGCGCCACTTGATGCCGGCTCGTGCGAGGTGGCGCGGGTGGAGCAGGGGCAACTCGATACCGATGGCGTGCGCGCCGATGTGGAGCGCGGGGCTGATTGGGGCCGGTCCAACTTGGCTCCGGAGCGCTTGCGGCTTGTCGCCCGCTGGATAGAACTTGAAGAGCAGATTCTATTCCGGTGTCCGCGCCCGAAGCCGCCGCCGGAGAGCGCCGCGACGGCCGCGCTTGATAGCCAGACAGCGCCCCCCGGGACTGAGACCGCTGACAAAGCCAACGCCGGCGAGGCGGCCGCGGGCGGCAAACCCAAGACGAAAAAGAACGCCACCAAAAAGTCCGGCAAGAAGCCCGACGCAAAGACGCCGGGTGAGCCTGGGGCAACGATTGGTGTGCCCGTGGACGGCGAAGTTAAGAAACCAACCAAGAAAGCTGCCGCTGATAAGCCAGCTGTCAAAAAACAAAAACCCGTCGATGCCTACTCGCCAGCCGAACCAGCGGTCCCCGGCATTCCTGATGGCCAGCACTTGACGCCCGGCAGTCCGGCACCGGACGACAGCTATAGACCGCCGCTGCCGCCCTGAGACATCAATGCCGGGACTTGTCCTCTGGCGGGCCATCCCGATGTAGGATAGAAGGCCTTTTTTCCAGACCCCGGAGCTTGCCCTGTCATGGCCACCGTTGTGCTCGCCATTCACCTGATGATCGCCGCCGCATTGGTATTCATCGTACTCATTCAGAAGTCTGAGGGCGGGGCGCTGGGCATCGGGGGCGGCGGTGGCGGATTCATGTCTGGCCGCGGCAAGGCCAACCTGTTGACGCGCGCTACGGCGGCTTTGGCGGCGGCATTCTTCACCACCAGTCTGCTGCTGACGATTTTGGCCCAGCGGCCAGGGCCGGCAGGATCGGCACTGGATGCGCCGGCAGCGACGGCTCCCGCTTCGGGGACAGCCACTCCGGCACCCGCGGACGGCACAGCGGCTCCCGCAGCCCCTGGCACCCCGGCGTCTGACGCCCCGCGCGGTGGTATTCTTGACAAGTTGAGATAGGTGGCGGGCAGCCCCCGTCCACGCATTTCGACGCTGCGGCGTAAAATCGGGCTTGCGCCGGGCCCTAGCACTGCGGTCAACTCGCGTTAAATGGGGGTGTTCGCTGATGCCGATCCGCTGGCCATTAGGCTTTACGCTGGTGCTCACGGCCGGGCTGTCGGCTGGGTGCGGCGGCAATTCAGCGGGTCTGGGCGGATTGATGGGGTCTGCGGGTCCAGTCGCCTATCAGCCCTCGAATGCGATCGCACCGAATGGCTATTCGCACAGCGAGTTGGGTCCCAATCGATTGCGCGTTCGCGCCACTGGCAATCTGGAAAACTCGCGCGCGGAACTTGAAAAACTCGCGATGGCGCGCGCCGCACAGATGGGCGCGGAGCAACACCTCAAGTACGTCCATGTCGATGCTGTTGCCGAGAACATCGTGTGCGGCGGCAAGAAAATCGTGGGGCCTAATGAAGTGAAGATCCGGCACAAACGCACCGTCGATGTCGACGTCACCTTCGCGAAGGAAGCCGCTGACGCCACATGGTTGAACACGAAGGACTCGTTCCCCCTCTTCCAGGGTGAACTGGCAGCGCTCGCGCCTCAAGCCGGTGCCAGCGAAGCAGGCCGCGAAGAGGGCTTGCAGAAGTGCGGATCGTCATGATCGGCAACGGAGCGCAAGGCACGCCGCTCCGGGATTGCGCTGCAACTCCACCACTCCGGCCGAACCCCTTGTGGATGTGGCACTAAAGCCGCTTCGAATCGTTGGGGTGGTCGTGTAAGCCTCAAATCCCATGCAGCGGTACATCTTCATTACCGGTGGCGTGGTCTCCTCCCTCGGAAAAGGCCTGGCTTCCGCAGCACTTGGCGCGCTTCTTCAAGCGCGCGGGTATTCCGTGCGTCTCCGTAAGCTCGACCCCTATCTCAATGTCGATCCGGGAACGATGAGCCCGTATCAGCACGGCGAGGTGTTCGTCACCGACGACGGGGCGGAGACCGATCTCGATCTGGGCCACTACGAACGCTTCACAGGCGTTCCGGCCAAGAAGTCCGACAACATCACCACGGGACGCATTTATCAGGATATCCTTGCCAAGGAACGGCGCGGCGACTACCTGGGCGGCACGGTGCAGGTCATCCCGCACGTCACGGACGCCATCAAGCAGTTTGTTGTGTCCGGCAATGAAGGCGTTGATTTCGTCCTGGTTGAGATCGGCGGCACGGTCGGCGATATTGAAGGGCTGCCGTTTTTCGAAGCGATCCGCCAGCTCGGCAACGATCTCCCGCGCGGCATGGCGGTCTACGTGCACCTCACGTTGATGCCGTACATTCCGTCTGCAGGTGAGTTGAAAACCAAGCCGACGCAGCATTCCGTGAAGGAACTGCGCTCGATCGGCATTCAGCCGGACATTCTGTTGTGCCGCTCTGATCGCGAAGTGCCGAAGGGCGAGCGCAAAAAAATTGCGCTGTTCTGTAACGTGCGGGAAGAGGCGGTCATCCAGGCGCTCGATGTGGCGTCAATCTACGACGTGCCGCTGGCCTATCACCGCGAGGGGCTGGACCGCGAAGTGCTGAATGCATTCGGTATCACGGGCGCGCCCAAGCCTGATCTGACGCGCTGGGAGACGATCTCGCGCAACATCGCGACGCCGGAGGGCGAGGTGACGATTGCCGTGGTTGGCAAATATACGGGCCTCAAGGATGCTTATAAGTCGCTGATGGAAGCGCTGGTTCACGGCGGCATCGCCAATCGGGTTAAGGTCAAACTCGAATGGATCGAGAGCGAGGTGTTCGAGCGCGAAGACCCAGCTCCCTATCTCGAAGGCGTGCACGGCATTCTGGTGCCCGGCGGGTTCGGCGAGCGCGGCTCGGAAGGCAAGATCCTAGCGGCGAAATTTGCCCGCGAACGGCGCGTGCCATACTTCGGCATTTGCTTTGGCATGCAGATGGCGTGCCTGGAAGCGGCGCGCAACTTATGCGGTATCCACGAAGCCAGCTCCACCGAGTTTGGCCAATCCCCCGAAGCCGTCGTCGGTCTGATGACCGAATGGATGCGCGGCAGCGAACTGGAACAGCGGCGTGCTGGCGGCGATCTGGGTGGCACCATGCGTCTCGGTGCATTTGCCGCCAGTCTGGCGGAGGGCAGCCGGATTGCCTCGGTCTATGGCGACACGCAGATCTGCGAGCGGCACCGGCACCGCTACGAGGTGAACACGGCCTATAAGGCGCGGCTCGAAGCGGCGGGGCTGAAGTTTGCGGGGCTGTCGCCGGACGGTTTGCTGCCCGAGACCGTCGAGTATCCGGACCATCCCTGGTTCATCGGCGTGCAGTTCCATCCCGAACTGAAATCACGGCCGTTTGACCCGCATCCGCTGTTCCGCTCGTTCATCACGGCGGCGGTGGAGCAGTCGAGGTTGGTGTAGGTGGTAACCTAGGGCGAGCCGGACCACAGCTTGCCGGTTCCCGGAGCTGGTCTGCCGAGTGGCGAGCATCTGGGGCAGCGTTAAGGTTTTGGTAACTAGAATCTCCGACACCTTGCAGCATTAGGTGCGCTGCTGCTCCGTGTGGTGCTCACCGGACACACGGTCCGCTTATGCTGTGTCAGGATCATCGATTCGCCCGACGCTCCGTTGACGTCGCGACCAATAAGTGCGATCGATTGCGGGCAATTAGTTATTGGTCTTCGCGAGTATTTCGGGCGTTAGGGTGGATTTCGGGGAGCGGACAATGGTGTGGTCAAACCGCGTTTGGGTTGTGTCGATCGCAGCATGGGTCATGCTGGTTGCGATTTCAGTATCGGGGCTCGTGACCATTTAGGCGTGCAGACCCTCCGAATTTCTCCTTCAGAGCGGTCATTCTGTAGCAATTTCTCCGCAGCTGGCCTTTACGGATTTATAAGCTTGCTGAAGATGGAAACACCTGGCTTTTTCGCTTCAATCCGCGGCTGAAGGGCTTGTTTGGCGGTCTTACGAGCAGGGGTTGTGTAGCGCACACCGAGCATATTGCCCCGGCGCCAAGCCACTTCGCAGTCCACGGTCAATCTCTCCGCCGGCATGAACAATGTAAACCGGTCCGGCGCCCGGTCGCGGGAAATGGACCCGCCGATAATCTTGGCCAGCTCGAGCTTCGCCCCGGTCGATGACGTGTCTCGGACGGTGCACAACATCGGCGCGGACAGGCTCGGATGCGTGATCTGGCCACCGAAGCGCGCCGCATTGCGCCGTGCCCAGCGCTGTTCTTCCGCTGTCATCGCCTTTGTGACGCCAGCAACAAAGCTCGCACTGTCCGACTTGGATTCCATATGCAACCGCCCCAAACCTCGGTGTCCGGAGTATCCACCGGCACAACTCCGTCAGTTATAGAGGGCTATCCGTGAACATTAAGTATTCGAATTGCATGCAATTGAACTCTGCTTGCCGGGTTCGCAAGGGAATAGCCGGAACCGGATGTCTCACTCTGACCAGAACAAAAAACTGAGAGACTCAAACTTACGCTGGCCGTGGCCGCTGAGCTTCTTCCGCCTTCAGCTCTTTCTTCGACAGTTTGCCGATCATCGTCTTGGGCAGGGCATCGCGGAACTCGATCTCAGCGGGCAACTCGATTTTGGACAGCTTGATTTCCAAGTGCTTTTGGATGTCGGCGGCCGTCGCCGTCATGCCCGTTTTCAATTTGATGAAGGCCTTGGGGGCTTCGCCGCGGTACTTGTCGGGGATCCCAATGACGGTGACCTCGTCGACCGCTGGGTGCTCGTAGATGGCCTCTTCAATACGCCGCGGATAGACGTTGTAGCCTGAGCAGATAATAAGATCCTTGATGCGATCGACGATGAAGTAGAACCCGTCGGCATCCATGATCGCAACGTCGCCGGTGCGCAGGTAGTCGCCGGTAAACTGGTTGTCCGTTTCGGCCTGCTTGTTCCAATAACCGAGCATGACCTGCGGGCCCTTAATGCACAATTCGCCCCGTTCGCCCGCCGTCACCTCAACGGCTGGGTCCGCAAGGCTGCGCAGGGAAATGATGGTCTGTGGCAAGGGTAAGCCGATGGAGCCGGGACGTGGCCGGCCCTCGAGGGGATTGCACGTCACCACCGGGGAGGCTTCCGACAAACCATAGCCTTCGACGAGCTTGCAGCCCGTTACGGCCTCAAAGCTCTGCTTGACCTCAAGTGGCAATGCTGCGCCGCCCGAGAGGCAGAACTTCAACGACGACAAATCATATTTCTTGATTTCGGGATGGTTCTGGATGGCGTTGAACAGTGTTGGCACGCCCGGCATAATCGTCGGCTTCGTCTTGTCGATGAGCTTCAAGGCATCGTTGAGCACGAACCGCGGCATGATGATGATCTGTGCCGCTTTAGCGATGCCGAAATTCATCACGACCGTCATGGCGAAGACGTGAAAAAAGGGCAAAACGCCTAGCACGCGTTCGCCACCGTGCTTCAATTCTGGCGCCCACGAAACCACCTGGAGAGTGTTGATATAGACGTTGGCGTGCGACAGCATCGCGCCCTTGGGCGTACCTGTGGTGCCGCCCGTGTATTGCAACACGGCAATATCGTTGACCGGATCAATGGGGGCTTTGGCATACACCCCCTGATTGGCGAGAACGGCCGCCTCCATCACCAGCTTATCCCGCACTTTTGACGACAGCGGCTTGGCCAGTTCTTTGCCCTTGAACAACTTAAACAGAAGGGATTTGGCGCCCGGCAACAGAGCAGCGAAGGGGCAGACAATCGCCTTGGCCAGTGTGCCTGCGGCCAAGAGCGTTTCGACCTTATCGAACAGCAATTTGAGATCGAGCGTGACCATAATTTCGGTCTCGCTATCTTTGACCTGAAACGTCAACTCCTCGATCGTGTAGAGCGGATTGTAATTGACGACCGTTCCGCCCGCTTTTAGGACGGCGTAGTAGTAAACGATGAATGTCGGAGCGTTTGGCAGGAACAAGCCGACCTTCGTTCCCTTGCGGACGCCGAGTTTTTGCAGTCCAGCCGTTGCTCGGTCTACCAAGGCACCGATCTCGCGGTAGGTCAGGTTCTTACCCAGGAACGTCGTGCAAATGTTGGTTCCATTGCGGGCCACCGCGTCGTCGAGCAGCTGAAACAACGGGGCCGGAGGAATGGTCAGATGCCAATCAACGGTGCTGGGGTAGCTCTTTAGCCAGGCAGGCGGTGAGGCCGCGGACGTCTCAGGCATAGGCCAGCCCCTCGCAAATTGCGACTGTAAGGTCTTCCGGCGCGCCGTAAAACGGCCATACAACGAATCTGGCCTGCGACCACGCCGCCTCTATTGAACACTCTTTTATAGTTTACGACTAGTCAGCATCAAGGCAAGCCTCTCGAAACCTTGGTTTCGGAGCATGTTACCTGGGAAACTGACAGAGTTACGGCGATTGGGCCAAGGTCCGCGGCAGGTTGCAGACAAACCCGGCCAGGTTGTGCTTCGCTGGACTTGGCAGGCGTTTAAGGATATGTGACGGCCTGGCTTGCCGGGTATGCCGTCGTGACCTACGAACAGGCCGTATAGCTCGTGCCCAGATCCAGGAAATTGGATCTGTTTTGGAGAACGCAATGGACGAAGTGGCCACCAAGATCGTCGAGATTTTGAAGAAGCACATGAAAGAGCCTCGGGATGACATCTCGCTCTCGACTGCGCTCACGGATCTCAAGATCGAGTCGCTCGACCTTGCGATGATCGTTTTCGACATCGAGGACTCTTTTGGTATTGAGATCCCCTACAACGCCAATGAAGACGTTGAGGACTTCAAGACGGTTGGATCAGTCGTCGATCGTGTGAAGTCCCTGATGGCAAGCGGGGCAGCAGCCGCCAAGGCTTGAACGTCAGGCAGGCCCTGCCGGTACCCCTCTGTTTTTTGAGTGAAACGACGAGAGCCCGGCATGACGGGCAAGGATAAGTTTGACCATGGCTCAGGGCAATGGCGCACGGCGGGTTGTCGTAACCGGCCTTGGCGTAGTGACACCAATTGGCCTGACGGTCGATGACTTCTGGACCTCGCTGAAGGCCGGCACGTCGGGCGTTAGCGAGTTGGGGGGCTTTCCGCTCGAAGACCTCAAAATCCTGATTGCGGCGCAGATCAAGAATTTCGATCACAAAGCGCGCCTGAAGCACTTTCAGCGCGACAAGATCATCTTGCATGCAGATCGCTATTCGTGGTTCGCGGCTGCTGCAGCAGATGAGGCCATGAAGCAGTCTGGCCTGCAGATCCCCGTCGCCAACCCCTATCGCGCGGCCTGCATCATCGGCTCAGGCGCCGGTGGTCTCGTTACGTTCGAAAAAGCCTACCGGGACCTCTTTATCGAGAACAAGCGCGCCACCCATCCGCTGACATTGTTGCGGATCATCGGATCATCTGCCTCGGCCCACGTCGGTATTGAGTTCGGCATCAAGGGTCCGACCTTTGCGACGTGCTCAGCGTGCTCGACAGCAGCACATGCCATCGGCCTGGCGCGCGATTACATTCAAAATAACATGGTCGATGTCGCGATTGCTGGCGCGTCCGAGTCGGTCATCAACTACGGCACCATGAAGGCCTGGCAGGCGCTGCACGTTCTGTCGCCCGAGGGTTGTTTCCCGTTCTCCAAGAAGCGCAACGGCACCGTTTTGGGCGAGGGTGCCGGGATCCTGGTGCTGGAAGAATACGAACACGCCAAGCGCCGTGGCGCGAAAATCCTGGCCGAGATCTGCGGGTTCGGGATGACGTCGGACGCCAAGGACATGGTCAATCCGGACATCGAAGGCCCGCGCGAGGCGATGCGCTTGGCCCTGCAGGACGCGAAACTCCCGCCGATGGTGATCAACTATTTGAACGCTCACGGAACGGCGACAGCGATCAACGACAAGAACGAGACCAACGCCATCAAGGACCTGTTCGGCAAGCACGCCTACGACTTGGCCGTGTCGTCGACCAAATCCATGCACGGTCATCCTCTGGGGGCCGGCGGTGGGATCGAGGCTGTCGCCTGCATCAAGGCGATGCAAGAGGGATTTGTTCCGCCCACGATCGGGCTCGATGATCCCGATCCAGACTGCGATCTCGACTACGTGCCCAACGTTGGTCGCGCCAAGACGGTCAACTACGCCATGTCGAACTCGTTCGCGTTCGGGGGCCTCAATGCCGTGCTGGTGTTTGGTCCTCCACCAGGCTAACAGGCGTAATCTAATCACCGAGGGCTTGAAGCGGGCGCAAAGTTGGCGCTCTATCGCCCGCGATGCCAACCAACCTCATCCGGCAGCGCACCAAAAGCGCCCCCGAATCTCGTCAAAAGCGCGAGCCCGCGCCTGCGCGCCAAGTGTTGATTGTTGCCGGACGTGTAACGCTCAGGGCGCAGCTCCTCGATACGCCGACTGCCGCGCGCATCTGGGAGGCACTACCGATCTATTCGTCCGCCGAAACATGGGGGCAGTCTGTCCACTTTGAGACGCCCGTTGAAACGGGCCGGGAGCGCACCGCGCGGGCGACCGTGACTGCGGGTGACATCGCGTTTTGGGGTGAGGATGACCGGATCCTGATCGCCTATGGTCCAACCCCGATCTCAAAAGGTACCGCCATTCGCCTGCCAAGGCCCTGCAATATTTGGGCAAAAGCGATCGATGACGTGACCCTCTTGAAGACAGTCACGCCGGGTGAGAAGGTGTCAGTGGCGGCCGCGTGACAGCGCTCGGCCGCGGCGGGGGTGTTGGTATGCGCGAGGTCCTCATTCAGGCCGGCGGGGTCGCAATTCGCGCACGCTTGCTGAACACGCCGACTGCCGACGAGATTTGGAAAGCGCTGCCGATTTATGCTGCTGCGCAGACGTGGGGTCCGGAGGTTTATTTCCGTACGTCCGTGTCAGCCAGCACGGAGCCGGGCGCACGCGATGTCGTCCATCCAGGAGAGATCGTGTTTTGGCCAGATGGCGACTCGATTGCCATTGCCTACGGCCCGACGCCGTTGTCAAAAGACGGAGAGCTGCGCTTGGCGAGCCCGTGCAATGTGTGGGCGATGGCATTGGACGATGTTGTGCAGTTGAGATCCGTTCATGCGGGTGAATCGATCGCGGTGTTTGATGCGAACGGCTAAGATCGAGTGATGAGTCTGCCCGTTCCAAAACCACATAAAGTGGTCGTCGTCGGCCTGAGCAAGACGGGAACGTCGACGCTCAAGGTCATGCTCACTGCGCTGGGCTATTCGGTGTGCGGCCCACGTAAAGATCTTCTGGCGCGGGTGCGGGCCGGAGACATATCCGCTATTGACCCTGTGCTTGAGGACTACGACGCCTTTGAAGATTGGCCCTGGCCGCTGACTTACCGGTACGTCCTTGATCGTTACGGGGACCGGGCAAAGTTCATTCTCAGCACGCGTGGCTCGTTCGAAAAATGGTACACGAGCCTCGTTAAACATGGCCGCAGCTCAAGTCCCTTCAAGGGAATGTACCCGACGTACGGCTACTACCGCCCGGATGGCCGCGAAGCAGAGTTCCGCGCGATTTATGAGACCCACAACGAAGACGTTCGCCAATTCTTCGCCGCCCGCCCCGCGCAGTTTGCCGAGTTCTGTTTGGAGAACGGAGACGGGTGGGACAAGTTGTGCGGGCTGCTCGGAGAACCGGTGCCGGATCTGCCGGTCCCGCGTCAAAACAAGGCGGCTGACCGCAACAAACCGGTCAATGTTTTCATCAATGACTTGATTGCTCCAGTTTACCGGAAAGCAACCGGTACGCGGTGACGCCTAGTGCCAGTGATCTGCGATCCAGGGCGTTGGACGCACGTACTTATAGATCTTTTTGTACCAAGGGGCTTGCCAACGGCCGTCTCGCGCTTCGTCGGGGTCGGGCTTGCCGGTGAAGGCGACAACTTTTGTTTGTGTGGGCAGTGACGCGGTCTGGATGAAGTTCAGCGGCCAGCGCGGCATCAGCGTGTGCTTGAAACTCTCACACCATTCAGCAGGCCAAAACGTCATGTCGCGCGCGGTCCGCGAGATGAACGTCTGGCTGTTGGGGAACTGCGCGAGCGTGCCCTCGCCGTCTTTCTGGAAGGTATCGTAGATATAAGTGTGGGCTCCAACGCGAAACCGGTAGACGGACGTATTGCCAATACCTGAACCCATCTGCGTCCAATTCTCGATCACGCAGAATGTTTTGTCCGGCTGGTAATCAAAGAACTCATCGAGCGGCCCGGTGACGACGAGATCGAGATCCATAAACAAGACGTCGCCTTGTAGGCCAGGAAGCTCAGGCGCCCACAGTGAAACCTTGCGCCAGGGCAAGCGCGACACACGGTCCGGAATGCGGATGGGGGGCAAAGCATAGGCCTCAATTTCGGGGTTGAGCCCGCTGAAATCGTCGGTATAGCAAACCAGCCGTGTCTGCCGCTTGGTGTTGCGCTGGGCCATGGACCACAGCCGGTTGGCAAAATCGGCTGGGTAGCGCGGGCCCCATTTCATACAGACGATCGTTTGCGTCATTGGGGTCTCTATGTTTGCCGGTCGGCATCGATCTTGTGTTGCGGCACGTGGTGGGCCCGCCAGGACTCGAACCTGGAACCAGGCGGTTATGAGCCGCCAGCTCTAACCGTTGAGCTACGGGCCCGAAGCGCAGCAGGCAGGAGGACTTCTACACCAAGGTGTGTCAGCCGCAAGGGCTCCGGCCGGGTCGAGAACTGCCTTCATTCTGCCGTCAGATTTATGGCATTGATAGCCGGTTGGCTTGAGAGGATGCGTCGATGCTAGGTTGGCCCGTGTTACAAAAGAACATGCTCCCATTTGTAGTTCTGTTGGTCACAGCCGCCGCGACTGGGGCACTGGCTGAGGAGAAGCGCATGGAGCGCACTGTGACGGTTTCAGCCTCGGGTATGGTCTCCGCCGTGCCGGATATGGCGCGTATCTCGACCGGTGTCATCGCTGAAGCTGAGACGGCCCGCCAAGCGCTCGCGCGCAACTCCGAAGCGATGGCCAAATTGATCGCTGGATTGAAGACCAATGGGATCGGAGCCAAAGACATCCAGACGTCGTCGTTCCACGTTGAGCCGCGTTACACCAATCCCAAAGAGGGTCAAGTGGCGGTGATTGACGGCTACCGGGTGGTCAACCAGGTGGAAGTCACCGCGCGCGATCTCGACAAGTTGGGTGAGGTTTTGGATGCGCTCGTGACGCTTGGCGCCAACCAGATGAATGGGCTGGCGTTCGACGTCAGCAAAGCCGAGACCTTGCGCGACGATGCGCGCAAAGATGCGATCGCCAACGCCAAGCGGCGTGCAGAGCTCTATGCCGCCGCTGCGGGTGCAAAAGTCGGCAACGTGATCTCGATTTCGGAAGATGGTGGCGGTAGCCCGCCGCCGTATTTCAAGGCGACCCGCGCGTCGATGGCGGAGTCTGTTCCAATTGAGCGCGGTACGGAAACACTGGAAGCGCGTGTGTCTGTGACCTGGGCGCTGGAGTGAAGCCGTTCAACTGAGATTGACGGCCTCGACTCCCGCCCCCAGCGCCGCCGCACCCGGTTGGATGCTCCAATCAGCATAGTTGCGCATCTCGCCGGTTGTGCGCACGCGCGCTAACCGAGCGAGATCGATCGTGCCCGTGACCCATTCTGCGGCATCGAGCGTCCCGCAGGCGAGTACGCCGTCGTTGGAGACGCCGTGTTCAGACGGCACATAGATGCCGGCCGCGCCCGCATTGATGTCGACGGCCGGAGACCACGGAGCGGCGCCGACGGTCGGGCTCTGGACGGTGGCAATCGTGTTCTCCAGCGCCCGCGCCATCGCGCCTATACGAACGCGGTGATAGCCTGAAATGCGCTCGGTGCATGATGGCACAAGAATGACTTCGGCTCCTGCCTCGGCGAGGCCGCGTGCCAGCAATGGAAACTCGCTGTCATAACAAATGAGCACAGCAAGTTGGCCCAGTTTCGTATTGAAGACGCGCAGCGGCGAGCCGGGCGACATGCCCCAATCACGCTCGAAGGGTGTCATGATGATCTTTTCCTGCTCGCCCACCAGACCGCTCGGTGTGACAAGCTGAGCGGCATTGACAAAGCGGCCATCGTTCCGCTTTACGGGACCTGAGCCGGCCAGGATGTGTACGTTGTACTCGGCGGCCAATTCGAGGTGTAGTTCAACGCGGCTTCCGGCCAATCCCGCCACTTTGTCCAACGTCGCTTGGAGATCACCATAGACTTCGGGTCCAAAGCAGGCCGCTTGTTCGATCGCCGCGTACTCCGGGAAGACGAGCAGTTGAGCGCCGGTCGCGGCACCCTTCTTGACCCAGTCCCGGATCTTCTCTTCCCAGGCATCGAGCGAGCTGGGCTGCCCGATGGGATATTGAGCGGAGGCAACGCGAAGGGTGCGCGGAGCGGTCATCCTAAAGCGCCCTCATCCAGAACTGCATGTCGTGAACCGTTTCTTCGGTCTGGTCGATATCCTGCCATTTGTATGTCGCGACGATACCGGGCACGGGTGCATAGCCGCGCTTGCCCCAGAAGGTGTCGAGCGGCAGATAGTCCCCCGGCTTGAGATGATGATCTGCCGGGCGCACGACGCGGCAGAACGTGGCGTGCGTGAATCCGCCGAGCTGGCGGGCTTGCGCTTCCCGGTGATCAAAGAACGCATGGCCCACGCCATAACCGCGGTGGCTTTTGAGGAGGACGGACTCTCCGCAGTAGAAAATCTTCGTGATGTCATAGCCCGCGGCCTTGAACGGCTCGCCAAACTCGTCGGCGTGCTCAATCATCGGTGCACCGGTGGACGCACCAACGATCTGGTCTCCATCGCGCGCCACAACACACACGGCCCCTTTGGCTCTGGCGAACTTGGCGAGATACTCTTCCTCATACGCAAGTGTGCCGTCATAGAGATACGGCCAATCCCGGAACACGACCATGCGCAGGCGCGCCAGATTCGGCAGCACGATTTTAATTGCGTCACCGGTCAGGGATTGGACGTCGAGCTTTTTCTTTTCAGTGGTCATGGTCGGCGGCCGTGATTACGCTGAGACCTGCAGCATCCAATCGGTCAGGTTGTAATAGGTTGTGACGCGCGTGATTTTGCCGTTCTGGACGGCGAAGAACGTGCCGGCTGGCAGAACGTACTTTTGGCCCTTGGCGGGAGGCAGGCCCTCTTCCGAATTCTTATAGACGCCGTGCACATTGAACTCGGCCGACGCACGGGTTGCGTCCTTCGACACCATCACGACGATGTCTTTCAGCTGCTCCGAATAGTTGTGGGTCATGCGCGCATTGAACGCGCGGAACTTGTCCTTGCCCTGGCGGCGCTCGCCCTGGTTCACGTCGTGAATCACGTCGTCGGACAGGTGGGCCAGCATGGCGTCGCTGTCGCCAGAGTTGAAGGCGTCATAGTAGCTGCGGATCAGCTGGGCGGTGTCAACTCGGGCGGTGCTTTCTGCGTCGCTCATGGGGGGCTCCTGTTTGGTAGCTGGGATGGCTGAACTGTCTCGACTCTTGGCTGGTGAATAGCAGGCGTGAATAGGGTGTTCCAACCCTGCTTGCGGGCATGGCGCGCGACAAAGGGCCCAATTCCGCCGCCGGGCCTCTCCGCCTTGACCATGATCGCGCCATCTGATCCGGCAATCTTACCTCACTAACAGCAGACAAGTGCGGGAGTAAGATGATGCCGATGACGTGGACGCGTGCGGCCATCATTGCCGCGCTGGTGTTTATCGCGCTGTTCGCCATCCGGTACTTGACGAGCGGGCCACATGGCAATGCCCCCCTTGGCAGCTGGCAGAACGCCGTCCAGCAGGCCGCGGACGTGTTCGAGATCGGCCGCAAGAACTACGCCAGCAGCAAGAAGCTCTCGAGTGGTGGCCCCGGAGCGGCCGGGACGTTCCCGCCGGGCAACGCAGAAAGCCAGAAGTACGAGAAGATCAGAAGTCTGACGCAAGTGACTGAAGACTACGACGCGGATCGTCAAAAAATCGACGAGCAGATCAAGTCGAGCCAGGGACTGGTTCAGCTTGAGCGCGCAACCGGCCTCAAGGGTCAGCGTAGCTTGCAGCTCGGTATCGGCGTCCCGCCCGATCGCTTCGATGCGTTCATTGATGTGGCACGTAGCATCGGCAAGGGCGTCGCCATCGAGATCGTTAAAAACGACAAGACGAACGAGTATCTGCAACTTCGTGCAAAGCGCGCGACTCTCGAAAAGGCCCGCACGGCACTGGAAGAACTGCGCGCCAGTGGTGGATCAACCGACGAACGGGTCAACGTGCAGACCCGGCTGACGGACATCGAACAACAGATTCAGGATCTTGGAGTTTCGCTTGGAGAGTTCGACAGCCAGAACGAGTTGTGCACGGTGAAGCTGACGCTGCAGGAACGCATGAAAGTCAAGCTGTGGTCCGTGTGGCGGCGCGCGTATCGTGCGTTCGGCTCCGCGTTGATGGATTATCTGATGCTGGGTGTTGGGTTCTTTGGATTAATGCTAGGCGCGTGGATCGGCGTGTTCGTGATCCGCGAAGTGCGCCGGCTCATGATGCGAGGGGCGTGAACGCGCGCGCGAATTGCAATCCGCTGCGTTTAACTGGCTTGCGTGGTCCCGAACAGTCGCATGAACGCTTCGATACGCGCGGCATCATGGTACTCTTCGCAGCGAACGATGACGCCGTCGCGCACGGTCCACACGTGACGGAAGCGGCCGCTCAGGTCTTCGCCGCTGTGTTTGTGCCGGTAAATGAATTCGACTTGCCCGTGCAGCGTCTCGTCGTCGCCGGATACAGGAAAGGGGCGGTAGAGGATAACGTCGAAGTCTGATCGCATGCGCACGAAGGCTGCGCGGATCGCCGCCTTGCCACTTTTTTTGCCCCCGAAAGATAAGCCCGTGTCGGCAATGTTCACGACGTAGACCGCATCGTCCGCGAAACAGGCGAGTGCGCCATCGACGTCGTTGTTATCCCAGGCCGCATTAAAGCCCTGGATAGCAGCCCTGCCGGTCGCCGCTGGCGTGTTTGGGTCTCCCACGGCAATTGAACTCCAAGTATCGAGTAAATCGAATGCACCCCGAGAATAGGAAAAGCCGCTCGAATGGCGGTACAAGAAAAATCCACTCGCCTATGCCACGGATGGTGACACGCTGCAATCAACTGAACTCATTGCACAACGCTTAGGCATGGGCTGACGGGTGTGTGAGGCAGGACCGGGACATCGAGATGAGCCGCGCTTTCGTTAAAGAGCCTGATGGCGACCAAGCCTTCGATGATCGTCCGGAGCGGCAGATCTCAGAGTATCCCAACTTCGTGACGGCGAACGGACTGCGCCTGATCGAGGCGGAGGTCGCGCGGCTGGAGCAGGCGTATGCCAAGGCCCAGGCGTCGGGTGAGCGGGCCGCACTCAACTCAGCGGCTCGGGATTTACGCTACTGGAGTGCGCGCCGGGGCTCGGCCAATGTGCTGCCGCCGCCGCCCGATATAACCACGGTGCATTTCGGCTCCACTGTGCGCCTCAAGCGCGACGATGGCAGGGAGCAGGCCTACCGCATTGTCGGGGAGGATGAAGCCGATCCGGCCAAGGGGTCTGTGTCCTACGTCTCGCCCGTAGCCCGCGCGCTGATGGGTAAGGCTGTTGGCGACTCGGTGCAAATGGGGGCAGGTACGGCGGAGGTGATGGGGATCAATTGAGCACTGTTCGCCAAAAAGGCGGACTAGCCGGGGCTGGCTAAATCTTGATAGGCTCAGCGTGAGGATTTTGGTTGGGGCACGGCAATGACGACGCGGTGGGATCGGTTGGAAAACCGGCTAAGTCAGTTGGGGCGCAGCGATAGCGGAGTGCCACCCGTCTCGTCGGCGTTGGTCAGCTGGTTGGGGGCTCTGCGTTCCGAAGCAACTGACGCCGGTCAAGCTGATCGTCACTGGCGAGCGGCATTGGATCATGCCCCATCAGACAGTGATCTGCTGACCAGTTATGCCGAATTTCTCCGCGACGTTCGCCGCGACACTGCCGGTGCCGTGTCGGTGTGGTTGAAGGCCTCGGAAGCTCATCCCGAGCGACCCTGGTACACGTATCATTTGGCTGAATCTCTCGTGCACCTCGGCAACAAACAGCAGAGTCTCGCGCTGTACCGGAAATCGCTCAAGCTCGCCCATCAAGCAGCTCCGCCGGATTTGACGCTCGTCGCCAGTCTGATGGTCTCGCTCATTGCACACGACCGGACGGTTGGTCCAACGGCCTTGGCGACGCTCAAGTCGCTCTTGAACGCGGGCATTCGCACACCCGGGTGCAATTTCGAGCGATCAATATGGTCGGCCCAAGACGACGGTCACGCAGAGATTGCGTTGCTCCGCGATCTCGCCAAGGTGCTGTCGCATGGGGCGGATGCGAGCCTGCTCGACAATCACGTCGCGTGGCGATTGGCGTAACTGGATGGTGTCAGACACCTTTCAGTGGTGTCTGACACCAATCAAGACCTTCACGCCCCCTCATTCATCTTTCTGATCCGCATGGCCATGCGCTGCATCACGTATAGGGAAAATGCAGGGTTCTCGCGCACCAGATCGAGGAAAACGCTGCGGTCGATGACAGCGACTTCGCCGGCGGACGCGGCCACTGCCGTCGCGCTGCGCGGCGCGTTGTCGAGCAACGCCATCTCGCCGACGATGCCGTGCATGCCGACGCTCTCAACCACCCTGTCGCCCACGCGGACATCGATCTTGCCTTCGAGGACGAGGTACATGTCCGCGCCCGCCTCGCCCTTTTCAAACAGGGTTTCACCTGCCCGCATGCGCTTCAAGGGCACGCCGAACGTTTCGAGAAATGAGAAATTGAAGGGCCCGCCCGTCATCGTGTCCTCCAGCTTCAATCTATTGGTAGGCCGGACCTGGGACGGGTGCAACGGTCGAGCAGCGACTAGGGTTGATGAACTGGACACGTCTGCGGCGTTGAGGGCGGCTCAGCGGCCAGCCGTTCGAAGACCGTGCGGGCTTGGCCGGCCGTCACTGTTTCGATCGCGCCCGCCGACACCTGTTCGCGGGTCCACATCCAACTTGTTGCTGGGTCGTGACGCATGGCCCAATCTGGAAACAGCCGCTTAACTATATCGCCCGAGTGCAGCAGCGCGATTTCGGTATGGCGGTCGTCCCGCAGAATGCGCGCATAAGCTTGGGTCACGGCATCCGGAGCCCCTTCCAGCATCTGCATGAAGAGGTCTTCGCGGCAGATCAGAGCCCCCGTGATCCCATCTCGCAGATTGTTGCGGCGGGCGGATGCCAATATCCCGCTTAACACTAGATCGTCGAATCCGAAGGGCCGTGATGCGTAGATGAGCTGCATCGTGTGGGATGACATTCGGTGATGCTCGCTCGGTTGATCAGTTGGCAGCTCGCTAGCTCAAACGTATAGGGATTGGGCACCGCGGGATAGTCCATCCACGAGATACCCCATTCTAGAGCGATGCGCCCTGACTGGAAATGCTCTGTTAATGTTTAGGGTCCACGGTCGTATCCTTGTCATGACCCGCCCATGCCGATCGCGGATCATGTGACCGACACGCTCGAGGATTGGCCAGGACCTCCCAAGTGACAGCACTTCTCTCGTTCATCGCTTTCGCTGGTTTGGTGTGGGCCGGCCTGCGCTTCCGGGCCCAGACGGAGGCCGCCAGTGCCGCGGCAGCCACAAAAGCATTAGTTCTGAAGGACAAGCGCAACGCCGCCATCGGCGAGCCGCCGGAGGCAGACAGCCGCTTTGGGCGCACTAAAGGGACCCAGAAAGTAGCATTTGGTCGCCGTTGAGTTGAAGCCCGTGTGGACCTGCAACTGCGGGCTGAGGTGTCGAATTTTTGCCGTCACGCGGGTTTTGCTTGTGCAGCGCCCGCAAAAGTACTATGCACCGCCATCGACTTTGGCCGGAACACCGGGCCGCTACGCCTTTGCATTGCTGGGCGCACGTTCAGAGCCTCCCCAAAAATCGACAAATAATGCCGGTTCCCAGTACGTGCGGGGGGCTGGCGCAACGCTTAGCAATAGTCAAAGGACTGCCGAAAATGATGAAGGGTACTGTCAAGTTTTACAACACTCAAAAGGGCTTCGGGTTCATCCAGCCGGAAGACGGCGGCAAGGACGTGTTCGTCCATGCAACCGCTCTCGAGCGCGCTGGCATGAGCAGCCTCGTCGAAGGCCAGAAGGTGTCGTTTGACACGCAGGAAGATCGCCGCACCGGCAAGATCGCCGTCGGTAACATCCAGGCCAACTAAGTTGGTCTGAGGGTGCTCAGGTCACACTGCGAACCCACAAACAAGAAAGCCGCTTCCCCCGGGAGGCGGCTTTTTTGTTCGGTGATTTGTGGGTTGGAGTTAGTAAAGCAGCTCATTCAAACACAAGATCATATTCGAATTGGTCCGACGTTATTCGCGTGTTACCCGGCCGTGGAAAACTCGCAACATGACCAAGCGTTCGCCTTCGAAACGATACTGAAACACGTAAGCCGCATTGAGAACTTGCAGAACGACCTGCCGGTACTCCTCGCTGCTGCCGATGGGCCGGCCGAGTTGCGGGTGCCGCTCTATGATTTTGGCTTTGCTGATGATTTCCTGCGCCACGACCGCTGCCAGTGACGGAAATTTCAAATTCAGAAATCCGGCAAAGCGATCGAGGTCAGCAATGGCTTCGTCCGACCATTCCAGTTTCACGACTTAGGCCAAGGCCGGAACTTCGGTGTTCCCCACGACTCAAGCCAACCAACGACCTTGTCGTGGCTGATGGTTCGGCCGCCGGATTGAACGGACTTCCAGCGGCGTTCCAACTCGGCCAACGCTGATAAGTCGGACTCGGGAGGGTCGTCATCGGCAGACGCCAATTCAGAAACGATTTGAGACACGCTCGTCCGCTTGGCCGCACGCTCCTGCAATGTCCGGGCGGTCTCCCAATCGATCTCGATCGTCTCGGTTTTTACGGCCATCTCACAAGTCTATCTGACAAGTTCTTCAGTTGTCTAGGAACGAGCGCAACTTCCGGCTGCGCGACGGATGCTTCAATTTGCGCAGCGCCTTGGCTTCGATCTGACGGATGCGTTCGCGCGTCACCGAGAACTGCTGGCCGACTTCTTCCAGCGTGTGGTCGGTGTTCATGCCGATGCCGAAGCGCATGCGCAGCACGCGTTCTTCGCGCGGCGTCAGCGAAGCCAGCACGCGTGTCGTCGTCTCACGCAGGTTCGACTGGATAGCCGCATCAATCGGTAGGATCGCGTTGCGGTCTTCGATGAAGTCGCCGAGATGGCTGTCTTCCTCGTCGCCGATCGGCGTTTCAAGCGAAATTGGCTCCTTGGCGATTTTTAGAACCTTGCGCACTTTTTCAAGCGGCATGGCAAGCTTTTCAGCAAGTTCCTCCGGCGTCGGCTCGCGGCCGATTTCGTGCAGCATCTGGCGGCTCGTGCGCACGATCTTGTTGATCGTCTCGATCATGTGCACCGGGATGCGGATGGTGCGCGCCTGGTCGGCGATCGAGCGGGTGATCGCCTGCCGGATCCACCACGTGGCGTAGGTAGAAAACTTATAGCCGCGGCGGTACTCGAACTTGTCGACCGCCTTCATCAGGCCGATGTTGCCTTCCTGAATGAGATCGAGGAACTGAAGGCCGCGGTTGGTATATTTCTTGGCAATCGAGATGACGAGGCGAAGGTTGGCTTCCACCATTTCCTTCTTGGCCTGCCGGGCTTCGCGCTCGCCCTTCTGGACGGCCTTCACGATGCGGCGAAACTCCGGGATTTCGAGGCCCGTTTCTGTCGCGAGGTTGTGGATATCGGCGCGGATCACTTCGACGTTTGTCCGCTCGTTCTTGACAAGGTTGCCCCACTTCTTGCCCTTCAGCGAAATGCGGTCGAGCCACGTCGCGTCGAGTTCGTTGCCGAAGTATTCGCCGATGAAGTCCGTGCGCGGCACGCCGTAGCTATCGGCCAGACGCATGAGGCGGCCTTCAAAGCTGACGAGGCGCTTGTTGATCGAGTACAGCTGCTCAACGAGGCTTTCGATACGCGCGTTGTTGAGCGACAGGCTCTTCACATCTGCGACGATCTCATCGCGCAGTTTCTCGTAGGCTTTCTGCTGCTGGCGCGAACCCTGCTCGCCGGCGACTTGCTGCTCCAGCTTCTTGTCCTGCTGCTTGCGCAACTTCTTGTAGGTGCCAGCGATGTTGTCGAACGTCTCAAGCACCTTCGGCTTCAGTTCGGCTTCCATCGCAGCGAGCGAAAGAGCGTTCTCGAAGTCCTCATCGTCTTCCAGTTCGCCGCCGGGCGGGACCACGCCATCGGGGCCGACCGCCGCTGCGGCCACAGGTTCGACCGCGGCTTCGCCACCCATGACGGGTGGCGGAACCTTGGGCTCTGGGCCCTCGTAAGTGGCTTCCAAGTCGATGATATCGCGCAGCAAAATCTTAGCTTCGTTAAGTTCGTCACGCCAGATGATGATCGCCTGAAACGTCAGCGGGCTTTCGCACAGGCCGGCAATCATCGCTTCGCGGCCAGCCTCGATGCGCTTAGCGATCGCGATTTCGCCTTCGCGCGACAAGAGCTCGACCGAGCCCATTTCGCGCAGGTACATGCGAACCGGATCGTCGGTCCGTTCCGATGGCTCGGCGCGCGTTTCTGATTTAGCGGGCAGTGACGACGTGGTCAGCGCGCGGCTCTCATCTTCTTCGGCGGGCTCGTCGGCGGCTTCTTTCTCGTCGTCGCCTTCCTCTTGTTCAACGACATTGATGCCCATGTCGCTGAGCATCGCCATTGTGTCTTCGATTTGGTCGGGCGAAACTTCATCCGACGGCAACACGGAGTTCAACTCGTCATACGTGACATAGCCACGGGCTTTGGCGGTTTTCAGCAGGCGCTTGACGGCCGCGTCCGATAAATCCAGCAGCGGGCTGTCGCGCTCCGGGGTGTCTGATCCCCCAGCGGCTTGATCGTCCGTTTTTGCGTTGCCGGCATTCGCCGAACGCTTCGACGGGGTGGGGGCGGCTTTGGCTTGTGTGGCGCGGCTCATGGGGTCTCGCTCATGATGCAGATGGAAAGGAACAAACAGTCACGAGGGGCGCCTCGAAGCGCGTTGGCGGACACAGGGTTGTGGTCGCAGCCGAACGGTTCAACGTCGTCGCCCTCATGGTCGTGCGGTGTCGCTTTGGTCGTGGTCAAAATCTTCAACAGCCCCCAAACGCTGCAGCTCAGCCTGAAGCTCGCGGATACGCGCGAACGCATCCTCGTTTGCGTCTTCATGCCAAGCTCGTTCGGCGCTTTGAAGCGCTGCTTTGAGTCCGACTTGCCGGTCATGCATCGAGAGGGCGTGGCGCCAGCCAACTTCCACTTCCGTGCGCCCGGCGTCGGGCTCGGCGAACTTGTCACACCGATGTGTAACGGAACGTTCGACATGGCCGATGACCGCGTCGAAGCCCAGTTTGGTCAATTGGGTGCGCAACGTGGGCGTGTCAAGGGAATTATCAAGTGAAAGGGCAGAAAGGATGCCATCCCGTAGCTTAGAAAGCGCAGGTGAGGTCAGGCGAAGGTTGGCAATGTCCTCTGCGTGCTCCTCGGCCATCCATGGGTGATTGAGGATCGTCCGCAGTAGCAAAACCTCGCGGTAACTGGATTGCGGCCGATTATCCGCAGCTAAAGCGCTCTGCAGCAGGCTGGTTGACGCTTGCACGGGACCGGCATAATTCGGGCTTCCGCGCCGGAAAGGTCCGCCGGATCGGCCCTGATCACGGCTATACGGGGGTCGGGTCTGCTGGTGCTGCCCCCAGCGCGGAGCAACCGGCTGACCTGGGCGCTGCTGTGGCGGCCGCGAGCCGGGGGACTTGCTCCCTTGCGCGCCAAAGCCCCACGCTTGCGCCAAGCGACGCCGCATATCCTGCTCGTAATAGTTGCGCACCGACGGGTCTTCGATCTTAGCGGTTAAAGCACTGATTTTCTGCTCCAACCCTGCGCGTCGCTCGGGCGTCGTCCATTCGTCCTGGCTCCATTCCCGTTCGAACAGAACGTCTGCGAGTGGACGCGGCCGCGCCAAGATCGCCTCCATCGCCTCAGGTCCTTGCTGCCGAACGAGATCATCGGGATCAAGCCCATCGGGCAGAAACGCAAACGTCACGCTGGCGCCGGGTTTCAAATGCGGCAGCACGACATCGATGGCGCGCCACGCCGCTTTGCGGCCGGCGCTGTCGCCATCGAAGCAAAGGATCGGCTCCGGCGACATGCGCCACAACAGTTTCACCTGATCTTGGGTTAGTGCCGTGCCGAGCGGTGCGACCGCCTCAGGGAAGCCCGCTTCGTGGAGGGCGGCGACATCCATATAGCCTTCGACAGCAACGATGCGCTCTTTGTCGTGGGCGGCCTGGCGCGCACGATGACTGTTGTAGAGATTATGCCCTTTGTGAAACAGCGGCGTTTCTGGCGAGTTCAAGTACTTCGCCGGCGCGTTGGCATCGAGCGCGCGGCCACCAAACGCGATGACGCGTCCCTTGAGGTCGCAAATTGGAAACATCACCCGGTTTCGGAAGCGATCATATGGAACCGCGATATCCTCTCCGGAAATGAGCATGCCCGAGAGCGCCATTTCCTCAGCGGTAAAGCCCAGCTTGGCGAGGTGATCTTTGAGGGCCGAGCGCGATTCTGGTGCAAAGCCCAGCCGGAACGCGGCGCGCGTTTCGCGTTGCAAGCCGCGCTTATCGAGGTATCTGCGTGCTTCGGTGCCCGCGGCACTGGACAACGCCTGCTCGAAGAACACGGCAGAGGCCTCGACAGCGGCCTGCAGGCGCTGGCGCTGATCATAGATCGCCTCTTCGCGGGCATCAGGCTTGGGAAGTGTAACACCCGCTTCTGCCGCCAGCCGCTCCACCGCTTCGGGAAAAGACAGCCCTTCCGTTGACATCACGAACCTGAAGATGTCGCCGTGCTCGCCAGAGGCGAAGCAATGATAAAATCCCTTTTGATCATTGACGAAGAAGGACGCGGTCTTCTCGGACTTGAAGGGGGACAGGCCGGCGTACTCGCGGCCCTTCTTCTTTAACGCAACCTTGCGGCCCACGACCTGGCTGACCGGCAAACGAGCGCGGATTTCATCCAGAAGATGGGGCGAAAAGCGCATGGCGTTCCGGACTGCTGATAACCGGTCTGACGCTAGTTGATTCGGCTTGCCGCCGGACACATTGGCTCAACAACTCCCACTATCCACAGGGGAGAAGAAGCGGGCCGGCCATTGGGGCGCAGCCTAAGCTACTTGAGAAGATCCTTCAGCACGCCACTCGCCTTGCCGAAGTCCATCTGGCCGGTGAACCGCTCTTTGAGCACGGCCATGGTCCGGCCCATGTCTTTGAGGCCGCTGGCACCCAATTCCTTCACCGCCGCCGCGACAGCCGCTTTGGCTTCGGCATCATCCATTTGCTTCGGCAAATACCCTTGGATGACCTCGATTTCGGCGACTTCCTGATCGACGAGATCTTCGCGCCCGGCATTGCGGTAGATCTCAATGCTCTCGCGGCGCTGCTTGATCATCTTTTGCAGCAGGCTCAAAATGTCCTGATCGCCGATCTTGTCGCGGCCTGTGGGTTGACCTTTTTCGTCAACGTGGGCGTTCAGATCGCGGTCTTTAATCGCCGCCGTGATCAGACGCAGCGTTGCCAACCGGCGCTTTTCGCCCGCTTTCATCGCCGTCTTGACGTCGTCGTTGATCCGCGTGCGCATGCCGGAACCCTCCTTGGGAATCCGGCCGGTGGTAGGCGCTATGGCAGCAGGCCGCAACCGGGAAAACAAGCTGCGGCAAGGTGTTCGAATGATTCGTGATGCTGCCGGGGATCAGAGAGCGCCGGTTTCTTGACCTGCCAGAGGCCATCCCCTAGGGTCCGGCCGGTTCCCGATCGAATTCCGCCCAGATGTCCCGCTCGGTTCTCTCGCATGGAGCGCTTCGGGTGATTGTGCGCGCGGTTTCGCTAGAAGGTTTGGCCTCTATGACCTCTGCATCTCCCACCCCCTGGACCGAAACGCCGGCGACGGCCCGATTGGTTCTTGACGATGGCACTGTGATCGCGGGGCTAGGCGTGGGCGCGACCGGGTCGGCCGTGGGTGAGATCTGCTTTAATACGGCGATCACGGGCTACCAGGAAATCCTGACAGATCCATCGTATGCCGGGCAGATCATCACGTTTACATTTCCCCACATCGGCAACGTCGGAGCCAACGTCGACGATACGGAGACGTCAAATCTGGCAGCGCGGTCTGGCGTGCGCGGCGTGGTGTTACGCGCATCCATCACCGAACCATCGAACTACCGCTCAGCCGAGCATCTTGATCATTGGCTGAAGTCGCGCAACATCATCGGCATCACCGGCATCGACACACGCGCGCTTACAGCGCGCATCCGCGAGAACGGCATGCCGAATGGCGTCATCGCGCATGAGCCCTCGGCGAAGTTCGATATTGAGAGGTTGAAAACTGAAGCCAAAGCGTGGCCCGGGCTCGTTGGCATGGACCTCGTTCCTGATGTGACCAGCGGCCAGAGTTACACTTGGGATGAAATGCGCTGGGTGTGGGATAAGGGATATCCACGCAATGAAAAGCCCGAGTTCCATGTGGTCGCCATCGACTATGGCTTGAAGCGCAACATCCTGCGCTGCTTGGCGTCAGCGGGTTGCAAAGTGACGGTGCTACCAGCCAAGTCGACGGCGGAAGACGTCTTGTCGCGAAATCCCGATGGCGTGTTCCTGTCGAATGGTCCCGGCGATCCGGCAGAGACCGGCAAGTATGCCGTGCCTGAGATCAAGAAACTCGTGGCCAGTGGCAAGCCGGTGTTTGGCATTTGCCTCGGCCATCAAATGCTCGGCCTCGCGCTCGGTGCCACGACCAAAAAGATGCACCAGGGTCATCACGGGGCGAACCATCCCGTGAAGGACTATACGACCAACAAGGTCGAGATCGTGTCGATGAACCACGGCTTCGCGGTTGATCGCGACAGCCTGCCGAAGGACGTGGAGGAGACACACGTCTCGCTGTTCGATGGGTCAAATTGCGGCTTGTCGCTTAAGGGCAAACCCGTGTTCTCAGTCCAGCACCACCCCGAAGCTTCGCCCGGACCGCAAGACAGTCACTATCTATTCACGCGCTTTACCAACATGATGCGCGTGCAGCAGGGTGGGGCCGCCAAGGTCGAACGCTAATCGAGGGGATGCCCCCGGCGTTGGGTGTGAGCAAGTGCGCTTCAACTGTGCCTCGTTTTACATTACACTCGGGCCATGAACGAGTTCAGCAAGATCCGCCGTCCGCGCGCCACGACCCAGGCCGCTGAAGGATTGATGCGTCTTCAGTGGACCGTAGAAGAATTCGATGCCCTCGGGGAGCACGGGTTTTTTAGCGCCGATGACAGAGTGGAGCTGATCGGTGGGGAGCTTGTTCCGATGTCGCCTAAAGGCAACCGGCACGAAGTTGTGCGTGGCCAGTTCGGGCAATGGCTGACGCGGAACCTTCCGGTCGATTTCAATGTCTACATTGAGCCCGGCTGGCGAGCCGGCCCAACACACTACATAGAACCAGACATTCTTGTGTTTCCAAACACGATGGGGTTGGATCAACTCCTTGGTCCGGACGTGTTGCTGATTATTGAGATAGCGAATTCGAGCCTCAGCTACGACGCGGGCCGTAAGGCGAAGATATATGCAGCACTTGGCGTTCGTGACTACTGGGTGCTCAACGCCATAACACTGGAGACGCGTATCCATCGCGCTCCGGCAGGTGAGACTTACGGACATGTGAGCGACCACGCGCAAGACGAGACGCTCACTCCAGAGCTATTGCCGGATCTCGCTGTTTGCCTTGGAGCACTGGGTATAGGGTAAATTCTGGGTGGCGAAGAGGAGGAGCGATCGATTGGCTCTGATCGCCTTCCTACTGAAATGCGTAAACGGTTCATGACAACTCCTGTCCGATACGGCATCCGACGCAGTTCAAGCTATCGTTGCGGTGCAAGATCCGTAGTGAGGAAGGGGTGGCTTTTTTTGGCACTCGGGCCAATCGCAATCGTCTGCAACCCACCTGCAGCAGCGGATCAGCAAGAACAGGGTTGGGTTCAAACGGCTGAAATGTGTAGAACCCTGAAGCAATTGGCATGGCCAAGTGATGCCAAGGCACACCCATTAGTGGGTCGCGTTCACCCACGCCCAAAGGCATCCGCATTCGACTGTGAACTGTCTGATCTCGGCGCGTTATCAGCAGAATTGGCGAACCAGCGCTGGCACGTTTTGATGTTGGGCGAGGTGCACGACAATCCGGAACATCACCGCTTCCGGTCCCAAATACTGCGATCTGGTAGCGCAGTTGTTTTGGAACAGGTGCGAGCGGGCTCCAATCCAATGGATGGCAAGGACGCGGAGGTTGCGCCGTCTTTTGGATCGGTTGCAGATTTTAAGACTTGGGCAAATTGGGAGACATCGGGCTGGAAAAAGTTCGACTACGCTCCGGTCCTTGAAAAGATTGTCGAGCTCAAACTTCCCATCTACCCTGGCGATGTTCCGCGCGATGCCATCATGAAGGCGGCGAAGGAGGGGACAACAGCGGTGCGCGTATCCGAGCGCAAGCGCCTCGCTCTCGATGTCCCGCTCGGCGCCAAGCTCGACGACGCATCGCTCACAGAGATCGAAGGCGCTCACTGCGGAATGGTTCCAAAATCGGCCTTTGGCAACATGGCCTTCGCCCAGCGCTATCGTGATGGTCATCTGGCTGATGCAACCCTCAAGGCTGCCGAGAAACACGGTTCGGCTATTTTGTTGGCCGGCAACGGCCACGTCCGTACCGATCGCGGCGTGCCCTGGTACATTCGCCAGCGCGCACCCGGCAGGACAGTCGTGTCCATCATGCTGGTCGAGGTCGTGGACGGCAAAACCGATCCGGAGGCTTACGTGCCACGCGATCCAGACGGCAAACCGGCCGTGGATTTCATCGTATTCACACCGAGCGTGGACCGTCCGGATCCCTGCGATGCCATGCGAGAACCCGTAAATTTGCCAGGCCTGGGTAAAGGCTAACGGTCACTGCGGGGGCCCGAAGAAACCTTTCCGACATTTAAGATCATTTCGGCCGGGCTTGTGCGTATAAGACCCCAAAGACTGCTTTTTTGGAGGTTTAACGGCCCATGCGTCTCGTTGTTCTCGCCGCTGCTGCCCTCGCGACCAGCGTGCCCGCTTTTGCCGACGACAAATGTAAGGGCGAAGTTGAAGCTGCCTTTGTCAAACAGCGCCAGGCACCGGCCTTCCGCACTGTTGCGACTACTGATACGCCCAATGGCGCCCTGGTCCGCACAATCGAGTTTGTTGGCCCCGACAGGCTCTATTCCAAGATCGTCTCGCCGACAGAGGAAGCGGCGGTTGAGACCATCGGTATCGGTAAGCATGCCTGGGCCAACACCGAAGGCGGTTGGGAAGAGCAGCCCCCACACATGGCGCAGATGGTGACGACAGAGCGCGAGGCTTACAAGGTTCCCCCAAAAGCCGCGACCGATTTTGCCTGTCTTGGCACCATCAAGGTCAACGGCAAAGATGTTCTGGGTTATGCGGCGCCCGCTGCGAAGAACACGGATGGCCGGGAGGTTGTGACCACGATCTACGTCGATCCAGTGACCGGACTTCCCGTCACCTACATCACGGCGGCCACGAAGTACGAGGGCCCTCCGGTGTTCAAGGCGGAATACTCTTACGGCTCGGATATTGTGATCGCATCTCCGCTAGAGGTGCCACCGGCCGATCCAGCACCGGCGGCCGCAGCCGAGTCTGAAAAGAAATAGCGCCTTTGTTGGGTTGGCGTCGCGCTGACCCGGATCAATCCGTACCCGGAGAATTGAGCAATGCGCCGTCCCTTACAAATCACCACAGCCGCGCTGATCGCAGGTTTCGTGACATCGCCGGCTTTTGCCGACTGCACGAGCGAAGTCGCGCAGGGCATCACGCGTCAAAGCAACGAAAAGTCGTGGCGCAAAGACGCCAACATGATCAGCGAGCGCGGCCCGCTGAAAATGACGGTCGAATTCCAGAAGCCCGACCGGATGCGTCAGGTCGTGACGATGCTCATCGAGCCCAAGCCGGTCGAAACCATTCTCGTCGGCAAGTCGGCCTGGACCAATGCCGGGGACGGTTGGAAAGTTTTGGGTCAAGCTGACACCGAACAGTTGATCAAGTTCTTCCAGAGCACCACCGGTCAAGGCGTGAACGATGTTAGCGACTTCGAGTGCGTGGGCGCCGAAACAATCGACGGCAAGCAATTGCGGGCCTACAAAGGCCTGCCGCCTGAAGCTAAGGGCCCCAAGATTGATGGCAAGCCACAGCAGTCGGCTGACCAAAAGAATGAGGCTGTGCGTATGGTCTATCTCGACCCGGCAACGGGGCTGCCGGAGCGCAGCATCCTGGCCCAGGCCGGCAAGCTCGATAAGCCGCTGTTCAAGGAAGTCTACAGCTATCCCACCGACATCAAGATCGAAGCCCCAACAGATGTAAAACCCTAGGGTTACACCAAGGCAGCAGCTGTTGATTGTGATTTGAGCCCAGCCGCAGGACCCTGCGGTTGGGCTCGCGTGTTGAGGGACATCTGTGCCACCTTGACGGGACCGCCGCGACCCGCCAGCAGTGCGGAGTTTCGTACTATTCTGCGCGCCGGTTGCGGCATTTGGCCAACCGCGTTGCACTGCAATCAGAGATGACCGCCCCATGCCCAAACGAACAGACATTGACACGGTCCTCATTATCGGCGCGGGCCCGATCATCATCGGTCAGGCGTGTGAGTTCGACTACTCGGGCACTCAGGCCTGCAAGGCGCTGAAAGCCGAGGGCTACCGAATCGTCCTCGTCAATTCCAATCCGGCGACGATCATGACCGATCCAGAGCTGGCAGATGCAACCTACATCGAACCGATTACGCCGGATATCGTTGCCAAAATTATCGTTCAGGAGAAGGCGGCGCGCCCCAACGACAAGCTTGTGCTGCTGCCCACTATGGGTGGCCAGACTGCGCTGAACACGGCCCTGGCGCTTGAGAAGAATGGCGTTCTGAAGAGGCTGGATGTCGAGCTCATCGGTGCCAAAGCCGAGGCCATCGATATGGCGGAAGACCGTAAGCTGTTCCGCGATGCGATGGATCGCATTGGCCTCGAAAGTCCCCGCGCTGCGATCGCGTCATCGCCCCCTGTTCGTAGTGCCGACGGCGAAATTCTCCGGGATGCGAACGGCGGGATTGTTTACGACAAATTGGCTGGATTCCAAGCCGCTATGATCGCCCTCGACAAGATCGGCTTGCCCGTCATCATACGCCCGGCCTTCACCATGGGCGGCACGGGCGGGGGTGTGGCGTACAATCGCGAAGAGTTCGAGACGATTGCGCGCTCTGGCCTTGACGCGTCGCCTGTCGGCCAAATCCTGGTCGATGAAAGCCTGATCGGCTGGAAGGAATACGAGATGGAAGTGGTCCGCGATAATGCGGACAATTGCATCATCATTTGCTCCATCGAGAATGTAGATCCGATGGGCGTGCACACAGGTGACTCGATCACCGTGGCTCCAGCCCTGACATTGACCGACAAAGAATATCAAATCATGCGCGACGCTTCGATTGCGGTGCTGCGCGAGATCGGCGTGGAAACGGGCGGCTCGAACGTGCAGTTCGCCGTCAATCCCGCGGATGGGCGGCTGGTCGTGATAGAAATGAATCCCCGTGTGTCGCGCTCGTCGGCACTGGCGTCCAAGGCAACAGGCTTCCCGATTGCCAAGGTCGCGGCGCGGCTGGCCGTTGGCTATACGCTGGACGAACTGGAAAACGACATCACAGGCGGCGCAACTCCCGCCTCGTTCGAGCCGGCCATCGACTATGTCGTCACGAAAATTCCCCGCTTTGCATTTGAAAAATTTCCCGGCGCCGATTCAACCTTGACGACTGCGATGAAGTCCGTGGGCGAGGTGATGGCGATTGGCAGGACGTTTGGTGAGAGCCTGCAGAAAGCTCTGCGTTCGATGGAAACGGGGCTATCCGGCCTCGACGACGTGGCGCTCGAGGGTCTGGGCCAGGGGGACGACAAAAATGTCATTCGCGCGGCCCTATCGCGGCCGTCGCCCGATCGCCTGTTGAAGGTTGCGCAAGCGTTGCGCCTGGGCGTCGATGCCGAGACTGTGCATGCCTACTGCAAGATCGATCCTTGGTTCATCGCGCGCATGCAGGAGATCGTCGACCTCGAAGCGCGGGTGATCGCCCATGGGCTCCCCGCAACCGCGGGACCGATGCGCAATTTGAAGGCGCACGGGTTCTCCGATGCGCGACTTGCGAAACTCTCAGGACTTGAGGAAGCGGAGGTCCGATCCAAGCGGCATGCGCTGAATGTGAAACCGGTCTACAAGCGGATCGATACGTGTGCCGCTGAGTTTGCTTCGCCCACAGCGTACATGTATTCCACCTATGAGACCGGGCTAACGGATGAGCCCATCTGCGAGGCCAACCCGACGAACCGCGAAAAGATCATCATTCTTGGTGGCGGGCCCAACCGAATCGGCCAGGGTATCGAGTTCGACTATTGCTGTTGCCATGCGTGCTTCGCCCTAACAAAGGCTGGCTTTGAGACCATCATGGTCAACTGCAACCCAGAGACCGTCTCCACCGACTATGACACGTCCGACCGGCTCTATTTCGAGCCGCTGACCGCCGAGGATGTTCTCGAAATCATTCGCAAAGAGCAATCTAACGGCACCCTGAAGGGCGTGATCGTTCAGTTTGGCGGCCAGACGCCGCTGAAGCTCGCGGGGCCCCTTGAAGAGGCGGGTGTGCCGATATTGGGGACGTCGCCCGATGCCATCGATCTTGCGGAAGACCGCGACCGGTTCAAAGCGCTGATCGAAAAGCTTGGCATGAAGCAGCCGGAAAGCGGCATCGCGCGCACGGTTGGCGAAGCGCGCAGCGCTGCCGACAAAATTGGCTATCCTGTCGTCATCCGGCCGTCTTACGTGCTGGGTGGCCGGGCCATGGAAATCGTCCACGATGGCGCGGAAATTGACCGGTACATCACCAGGCTTTCGGCCACGCTCGATAGCCCGTCTGAACTCGTCGTGTCAGCCAAGCGTCCGCTGCTGATCGACCGGTATCTGACCGACGCTGTCGAAGTCGATGTCGATTGCCTGTGCGATGGCAAAGACACCTTTATTGCGGGCATCATGGAGCACATCGAGGAAGCCGGCATTCATTCAGGCGATAGCGCGTGTTCTCTGCCGCCGCATTCATTGTCGGACGCCAACATTAAGGGGCTCGAAGCCCAAACCCGCAAGCTGGCTCTGGCTTTGAACGTCAAGGGCCTGATGAACGTGCAGTTCGCGATCAAGGATGGTGAGATTTACATTCTTGAAGTGAACCCGCGCGCATCACGCACAGTGCCATTCGTCGCGAAGGTCATCGGGCTGCCCATCGCGGCGATCGCGTCGCAGATCATGGCGGGCACGCCGCTGGCGTCATTCGGACTGAAGCCCCCTAAGCTCGACCACATCGCAGTCAAGGAAGCGGTGTTCCCGTTTGCCAGGTTCCTGGGTGTTGATCCAATCCTCGGTCCTGAGATGCGATCGACGGGAGAAGTGATGGGTATTGATCGCGACTTCGCGGTCGCGTTCGGCAAGAGCCAGATCGGTGCGGGCCAGAAGATGCCGATGGCGGGTACCGTGTTCGTGTCCGTTAAGGAAAGCGACAAAGACCGGATCGTCGCTCCGTTGAAGGAGCTTCGGGCCATGGGGTTCAAGGTGCTGGCGACGCGTGGAACCAAGCGGCACCTGGAGGCCAACGGCGTTCCGTGTGACGCTGTCAACAAGGTTCTCGAAGGCCGGCCGCACATTGTGGATGCCATGAAAAACCGCGAAGTGGACCTTGTTTTTAATACAACGGAAGGGGCCAAAGCCCTGGCCGACAGCAAGGACATCCGCCGCACGGCCTTGCTTCACCACATTCCCTATTATACAACTTTGGCTGGTGCGGTTGCAGTGACTAGAGCCATCAAGGCCCTCAAGGCGGATACGCTGAAGGTGGCTCCGTTGCAGTCATATGTAGGCCGCGCGTCTTAAGTCCACTCAGCCTGCCCGGCATTGGCGCAAGCCCTTGTGCGGTTCAGCCAATTCCAAAGAGTGCACAAGTTCACGGTGAAGGTTCTGGCTCAAAACGCCAGGCCGGCATGGAGGCGTTAGCGATGACGATGGACCGGGTTCCGATGACCGTTGAGGGCTATAAGAAGCTCGAGGTGGAGTTGCATCGTCTGAAATCTGAAGAGCGCCCACGGATCATACAGGCGATCTCTGAAGCCCGCGCGCACGGTGACCTTTCGGAAAATGCCGAATACCACGCCGCCAAAGAACAACAGGGTTTTAACGAATCACGTGTCGCCGAACTGGAAGACAAATTCAGCCGCGCTGAGGTTGTCGATCCAGCCACCTTGTCGGGCACAACGATCAAGTTCGGCGCGACCGTCACATTGGTCGACGAGGACACCGAAGAGAAGGTGAAATACAAGATCGTCGGCGATCTGGAAGCGAGCGTAAAAGACGGCAAGATCTCGATCTCCTCGCCGATTGCGCGCGCTCTCATTGGCAAGTCCAAGGGCGATAAAGCGGAAGTGACGACGCCGAAGGGGTCGCGCTCCTACGAGGTTTTGAAGGTCGAGTGGAAGTGATGCGGAGCGGCACTGGCCGCACGCAATCGTACAATCGCGGCCTGCGCATTTGATCCCGTCTGAGCCAACGGCAGAAGCTCCCTCAGCCCTGAGCTTTCCGGGGTTCCGGTATTTTTGGGCTGCGCGGTTTCTGCTGGTTCTTGCTTTACAAATTCTCAGTGTGTCGGTGGGTTGGCAGGTCTACGACCAAACGCGCGATCCGTTCCTCTTGGGGCTTGTTGGCCTCGTCCAGTTCTTACCAGCTTTGGCGTTGGTGCTGGTGACGGGTGCCGTCGCTGACCGCTACAACCGGCGCCGGATTATGGGTGCGTGTCTTGCGGTTGAAGCAGCCTGTGCGGTCGCGTTACTTGCTTTGCTTCACTCTGGCTCAACCGACATCGCGCTTGTCTTCGGGGTCTTGTGCGTCTTTGGCGTGGCGCGTGCGTTCATGGGGCCGGCCGTCCAGTCTCTGGTGGCTAACTTGGTCCCACCAGCAGTGTTGCCGAATGCGATTGCTCTGAATTCGTCGAGCTTTCAGTTGGCGACTATTCTGGGGCCGGTAGCCGGTGGACTGCTCTATGGCGTCTCCTCAGAGCTCGCCTACGTCACGGCTGCTGGGATGTTCATTCTGGCGGGAGTGGCCACTCTGTTCATCCCAAAACCAGTTAGCAAAACCGTGCCGGAACCAGCATCGGTTGATAGTTTGCTCGCTGGGTTCCGCTACATCTGGAGCCAGCCGATTGTTCTGGGCGCCATGTCGCTTGATCTGATGGCCGTTCTGCTCGGCGGCGCGACGGCGCTGCTTCCCATTTTCGCACGCGACATTCTCGATGTCGGGCCATGGGGTTTGGGCATGCTGCGATCGTCGATGGGGATCGGTGCGCTGGCGATGAGTTTGTGGCTGATGCGCAATCCTGTACGCGACCATGCCGGCCGGACAATGTTTATTGCGGTGGCGATTTACGGGGTTGCGATTGTCGCGTTCGGGGCGTCGAAATTCGTTTGGCTGTCGTGCGGCGCGCTGATGTTGATCGGTGCCGCCGATATGGTCAGTGTCTACATCCGCCAGACGCTCATTCAATTGAAGACACCCGATGAGGTTCGCGGTCGCGTCAGCGCCGTCAACATGACATTTATCGGCGCGTCGAATGAACTGGGCGAGTTTCGCGCCGGCACGATGGCGGCGGCCGTTGGTGCTGAAGCGGCGGTGTTGGCCGGTGGCGTCGCGGCCATTGCGGTCTCCGCCATCTGGATGCGGCTGTTTCCGGATTTGAGAGCCATCCGCACGTTTGAGCAGGCCGGCCTCGTGCCGGATCGCGTTGATCTGCCCGCTGGGCCAGTATCTTAACGCGTTTCCCGGCAGATCCACTGTGCGGGCACGCTCGGCTAGTTTGGCACCGGCACACCCGGCGTCCGTTTCGCCTGCCGAATGGCGAGATTGGTCTTGACGCTGGCCACATTGGGAGCAGTCGTCAGTTCGCGCAGTACGAACTCCTGGAACGCGGTTAAATCCGTTGCCACGCACTTGAGAATGAAATCGCTTTCGCCCGACAGCATGTAGGCCTCGCGCACGTGCGGCCAGGCCAGGACCCGGTTTTCAAACGCGCGCAGATCAGCTTCCGACTGATTGTGCAATCCAACCATCGCAAATGCAGTCAGTTGATAGCCGAGTGCTTTTTCATCGACGAGGGCCGTATAGCCGGAGATGACGCCACCGTGTTCCAAAGCCCGCACGCGGCGCAAACACGGCGGCGCCGATAGCCCAACTTTACCCGCCAGCGCGACGTTGGTAATCGAGCCGTCGGCCATCAGTTCTTTGAGGATCCGCCAATCAGTAGTGTCGAGTTTGATGCCCATTGCTTAGATGTCCAGAGGTCAAATCAGGGCGCGGAGAACGGCATTGCGCGCACCATGGCGCAATATTATGCGATTTTCAGCGTTCAGTGAGTCACAAAATTGCGATATTCCCGGTTTGCGATCAATGGACCTGAGGCGGTTTTCAGCTGTCGGTCTGGCCAACTTATTCATGGACACGGTGCCTAGGACCGCACACAAGCACGCCATGACCCGAGACGTTCGCTCAGCTGCTCGTCCAGACGTGAAGCCTCTTTCTGGCGCGCGCGGATGGGTCATTACCGACGGCAATGCCGGCAACACTGTCCAAGTGCGCGGTGTCGCCGATGCGCTCGGTCTCGACTACGAGTTGAAGATCGTGCACCCCAAGGGTGTGCACAGGTTCCTCGCTCCGTGGGCACCGGTGGCGCGATCAGAACAGCTCGGCACGCCCGGGAGCCTGTTTGCCCCACCTTGGCCTGCGGTGGCCATCGCGACCGGCCGCGCCAGTATTCCCTACATCCGCGCCATTAAACGGCAGGCCGGGGCGGCCACGTTCACAGTCGTGCTTCAAGATCCCAAGACAGGTTCCACAACGGCAGACCTGATCTGGGTGCCCGAGCACGATCGCCGGCGCGGCATCAATGTCATTGCGACACCGACCTCGCCGCACAGCTACACGTCACAACGCCTCGAGGCTCTACGCGCGACGATGCTGCCGGATATCGCCGCGCTGCCGAGGCCGCGCATCGCGATCGCACTTGGTGGAAGAAATGGTGTCTATAAATTTACCTGCGCCGACGATAAGCGCCTGGCTGGAGCGTTGACATCCCTCGGGGAGTTGGGAACTGGCTTCATGATCACGCCGTCACGGCGAACGCATCCTGAACTTCTGCACGCGGCCGAGGAAGCAACGCGGGGCTATCCTAGGATCTTGTGGGATGGTACCGGGCACAATCCATACCCAGCGTTCCTGGCGCATGCTGACGCCTTCGTTGTAACGGCCGATAGCGTCAACATGACCGGAGAGTGTTGTGCGACCGGCAAACCGGTATTCGTTTTCGTGCCATCCGCGGGCTCGGCGAAATTCCGGCGGTTTCACGATAGTCTCGCCCGTCACGGTGCGACCAGACCCTTGCCAGATCATTTGGACTCCTTGCCGATGTGGACCTACACTCCGCTCAATTCCGCAGCCATTATTGCAGGGGAGATCGAAGAGCGCTGGTCCCGGCGGTACCGGATGCTGTCGGGCCTAATGCAACCCGCCTTGGGCTATAGCAACGCTGGCGCCAACGATCCAAGCGGCAGTGAGTGAGACGCGGCATGTTGTCTGCTGGCGGCACACTTGACCAGCAGCCGGCATCCTTCGCACGGCGGCTGTGGCTGTTTCTTGAGCTCGAACTTCTGTTCATCGTCGCACCGCTGATGATGGTGGAAGCGGTCCACACTTACCGTGCGCCGCTGTTCCTGGCGCTGCTGCCGGTGTTGGCGATTGTTCTTGTCATTTTGGCTTTCGACCGGACGTTCTCACTGAAGCGCGAGGCGGGCAGGGGGATCAGCGGGCTCACACTAATCTCAATCCTCGGCGTGTTTGCGATCGGGGCCATAGCGGTCGCTGCCTGGCTGTGGCGCATGCATCCCGATTGGTTGTTCGAGTTCCCACGGCGGCGACCGGATGTCTGGGCGCGCGTAATGTTCATCTACCCACTGGCTTCGGTCGCCGCCCAAGAACTCGTCTACCGGACGTTTTACTTCCACCGTTACGGTCCGCTGTTCGGTGAGTGGCGCTGGCTTGGCATCGTGCTGAACGGGTTACTGTTCGGCTTCGCCCACATCGTGGTTGGCAGCCCCTTTGCGATCCTCGGTACCTGCGTCACGGGTCTGTTATTCGCCACGCGGTACGCCTCGACCCGCTCGTTCTGGGCGGTGTTCCTCGAACACACGCTGTGGGGCTGGATGGTGTTCACCCTCGGACTCGGGCGGTACTTTTTCACCGGCGTATCGAATGTTTGAAGGACGCGAGCGTGCCGGAAGCCACCCATACGAAACATTGAGTACAGCGCTGCCAAACCACCAACGTCTAATGCCGGATCAAATGAACGGCGATATCGAAGCCGAGGCTAGTCCAAGCGCGATCAGCAGTCAGGACCGGGGCGGACCGATGAAGTGCGAGTGCGAAACAGCAGCATTCCGCCCGACCGACGCCATGCGCCTGGGCTAACCCACCGATTCCGGCGGCAACAACAGCCTGCGCTGCGTCAAAATCGATGATCGTCAGACCCAAAGCAATCAGGCGCGGGGCGAGAGTACGAGGTGAAATCTCATCGCGCGACATGCGCGTTAAGACCTCGCTGAAGTTCACCGACGACATTGAAGAATTCGCGCGGTGCAGCGCAGCGGTCTCATGCCCAGGCTCGCGCAACAAGAATGCAATGAGTGCCGAAGAATCGAGGATGATCATGTCTTGCTGCGACTGAGTTGGCGCACGCGCGCCTTCGTCCATCCAGCTTCGGATAAAACTCGCGCATAGAGTGAACCGAAAATCTGCGAAGGATCGCGCCCGTCTGCAATGACATCCAGGATGGCCTCCCGGCGCCGGTCACGACGTAGGGCAACGACGCCGCTCTTCTCACTTCGAGGCGGATGACGGTGGTCGGCAATCCAATCTTGCAGCGCGTTCCATGATTGATCTGGCGGTTCGGGTGCGGGTGAAGCGACGGCAGACGTCAAAATTGCGCGTGCTTCGGCCTCCATGCTCAGGCCACGCTGAGCCGCTCGTACGCGAAGTTTATTGCGTACTTTTTCTGGGAGGTTGCGGATTGTAAGGCTTGCCATGATTTGGTTCTACTGAATGCTAGCATTGATGTCTTTGCTAGCATTTGATTGAGTGTGTACGCCTGTTCTTCTCGTCGCGGTCGCTCTGCGCTGTGTTCTTGGCGTGCATGCTGTGCGGCTGGATGATGTACACGTTCGGGCTGTCGCGCACCGACTTCACCGGCGGATCGAATGCGTCTTGAGCACGCGTTCCCAGATTGTGCCGCCGGTGCGCTTGCCGATGACGAAATAGGCGACGATGATGGCAAGCCAGAGCCAGGCTCCCCAGCCGGAAACACTCAATTTATCTTCGGTGACATTGCCGGTGAGGTGGGCAACGACATACGCTGTTGGGAGCGCGATGGTCAGGAGGTCCAAAACGCCTGCGGCGGTAATCCGCCATTGCGCGACGCGTTGGTCTGGGGGCAGCTCGATGGTGCTGTCGTGTGACGTTATCTCGAGGATGCGGTCCCAAATGGTGCCGCCTGTGCGTTTGCCAATGACAAAGTAAGCAGCGGTGATGGCGAGCCATGCGAGGGCATGGATGCCTGAAAGTTCCAATCCTTTACCAATGAGGTTTCCGGTCAGGTGAGCGAGTGCGTAGGTCGACGGCAGTATGATCGTCAGCGTGTCCAAAACGCCAGCTAGCATGATCCGCCATAAACCGGCTGGGTGATCGGCGGGCGCCATGTTGGTGGTATCGGACGACCCTGTCTTGAGGATGCGCTCCCAAATGGTGCCGCCCATGTGGTTGCTAATGATAAAATACAGGGCGATCATCGCGGGCCATGCGAGGGCGTGTAGTCCGGAAATTTCCAAGTCATTCCATGTGAGGGTTGCGGTGTAAGGGGGAATCACGAACGCCAATGGGACCATGATCGTCAGTATGTCCAAGATGCCGGCAGGGATCATCCGCCACGAGGAAACGAACTGAGTTGGGGACGGCACTGCGCGACGCTCCTGGCAAAATCCCAAAAATCCAAGGATGCCACGCTTCCAAATCCGGCACCAATCTGAAATCGCGGTTTGCTACATGGCAGGTCTCCGCGGCCTCTGAGGTCATTGAGTCCGTCCGGCCAATCAGCTAGAACGCGGCTAACCCCGCAATCCACTTAGAGGATCGAGCGCCACCATGGCTGCAGCCCACCAGTACGTCTACCATATGCACAAGTTGTCCAAGGCCTACCCGGGTGGCAAGCAAGTCTTGAAAGACATCTCGCTGTCGTTCCTGCCGGGCGCAAAAATCGGCGTTGTTGGATTGAACGGCTCGGGGAAGTCGACACTGCTCAAGATCATGGCCGGGATCACCGACGACTTCATCGGCGAAGCGAAAGCGGCCGAGGGGGTCAAAGTCGGCTACCTTGCCCAGGAACCGCAACTCGACGCTACGAAGGACGTTTTAGGTAACGCGATGGAAGGCGTCGCTGAGAAAAAGGCGATCCTCGATCGCTATAACGAGATCGCGGCCAACTATTCCGACGAGACCGCCGATGAAATGACGGCGCTGCAAGATCAGATCGACGCCCAGAACCTGTGGGACTTGGAAGCGCAAGTCGAGCAGGCGATGGATGCGCTGCGGTGTCCGCCGGGGGACGCGGCCGTAGAAAAACTCTCGGGCGGCGAAAAGCGCCGTGTTGCGCTCACGCGGCTGCTGCTGTCAAAGCCCGACATCCTGCTGCTCGACGAGCCGACGAACCATCTCGACGCGGAAAGCGTGGCATGGCTGGAGCGCTTCCTCAAGGACTACACCGGCTGCGTGATCCTCGTGACCCACGACCGCTACTTCCTCGACAACCTGACAGAGTGGACACTCGAACTCGATCGCGGGCAGGGCGTTCCCTACAAGGGCAACTACTCGAGCTGGCTCGAACAGAAAGCCAAGCGCGAGGCGACCGAGAAGGCCACCGAGGAAGGCCGCCAAAAGGCGGTCTCCCGCGAGTTGGAATGGATCCGGGCATCACCGAAAGCCCGCCAAGCCAAGTCAAAGGCACGTGTGGCCGCGTTCGACAAGCTCGTTGAACAGGCCGGCCGCGAAGAAGCCGGCAAAGCGTCGTTCTCGATTGCCACAGGACCTCGTCTCGGCGATCTCGTGATCGAAGTCGAGGGCTTATCGAAAGCGTTCGGAGATCGCCTGCTGATCGACAACCTCTCGTTCAAGTTGCCGCCTGGCGGCATTGTCGGTGTTATTGGGCCCAATGGCGCCGGCAAGACGACGCAGTTCAAAATGCTAACCGGCAAGGAACAGCCCGACGGCGGCAGCATCCGCCTCGGCAACACGGTCAAGCTCGCCTACGTCGATCAGAGCCGCGATCACTTGGATGATAAGAAGACCGTGTGGGAGGAAATCTCCGGCGGCCTCGACATCATGAAGTTCGGCGATAAGCGCGAAATGCCAAGCCGGGCCTATTGCGGGTGGTTCAACTTCAAGGGGCCGGACCAGCAGAAGAAGGTGGGGCTGTTATCCGGCGGAGAGCGCAACCGCGTGCATCTCGCAAAGATGCTGAAAGAGGGCGGCAACCTGTTGCTCCTGGACGAGCCGACCAACGACCTCGACACCGAAACGCTCGGCGCACTGGAAGCAGCCCTCGAAGATTTCCCCGGTTGCGCCGTAGTCATCTCGCATGACCGCTTCTTCCTCGACCGTCTCGCAACTCACATTCTGGCCTTTGAAGGCGACAGCCAAGTGACCTGGTTCGAGGGCACCTTCGAGAGCTACGAAGACGACAAGAAGAAGCGCCTAGGCGACGCCGCCGTGGAGCCGCACCGGATCAAGTACAAGCGGTTTGAGCGGTAAGGAGCCCGATGGATACGAACCGGGACCTCTATCTGGCAGTTCTCGCCATCATCCGACAGCATACCGATTGCGTGCGCAATCTGGAGGACTATTTGATTGCGCTCCGCTTGCTCAGCGAACCCTATAGAAATCAATCGTCATTGCGGCTAGCGACATTCGCCGGCCTGCTCGAACACGCGTTCACAGCGCCGAACGCCTCCATCAATGAGGCCTGGCGAGATGGCGGAAGCTGTGCCCCCGCACAGTCCCAATACGATGTATGGGATCGTACAATTGTGCAGCAAATCTTCGATTTAAACGAGATGAGAACGGCCGGGACGATCGACACAGCATTCTTCGGCATTCAATCGCCGCGCGGCAACCATTGGGTCAACACGACAGTCACCGGGTTCTTAGAGTGCGCAATCGTCGGATCAGTCGGGGGATGGCAGCCCGGTGACGACGGTGACCGGCAGTTGGTGCCGGGCGACGTGGCTTACGTGAAAGCCGACGGGTCAATTGGTTCAGCGCCCGCAGAAGACTTTGAACACCCGGTTCTAGCTTTGCCAGAAGTGAGCTGGGGCCTTGCTGCGGACTTTTTGAGGGCTGGTCAGCACTATGAGTAGGGCGCCGGGCAATTCACCCATTCTCTGTGACGTCGCGATCAAACCGCAACGGGTCAGATTCACGACGATCGTAAAAAGAGACCGAGGTGCCTCAGAGAGGCCCTAATTTGGCGGCCTTCTCGCCACGGACGTATCCGCCTTCTGGGGGCCAACATGACATTGTCGAGAGGCCGATCGGGTGCCGATGACCCGGTCGCAATCGCATCTCAGCGATCCAGAGGCGGAGGGGTATTCGCGGCCATTTTTTCAGGTGTCGCCCTCGCTGTTTCGGGGTTCAGCCTTTGGGATACGTCGCTAAAGGCCGCGCACGTTGGCGTCTTTGTGCCGGCCGTTATTCAGTACTCTGCGCCGTACCAAAACTCGAACTTCGAGATGTTCGAGATCCCCGTCACGATGACGAACGAAGGCGCACGGACCGGGACAGTCCTGTCGATGGAGCTGGCTGTCACCGACCCTCGGACCAACAAGACAAAGCACTTCTACGCCTCAGATTTCGGCCGGTGGACGATGCAAAAGACACAATCAGGAGCCTATGAACGATTTGCTCCGATCTCGCTAGCTGGCCGCTCGAGCCGGACAGAATCGGTCCTTTTCTACACACGCGGAGAGGAAGAAAAACCGGCCGAACTCGTTCGGGAGACCGGGCCTTACAAGTTCAAACTCACGCTGGAACTCGCTGAGAAACCGGATGGCGAAAGCAGCCCCAATCCTGCCGTTGTGTTTGAGCGCGAGTTGCGCGGATACGATGCGCGCGCCTTTCAGAACGGAACACTTCCGATGATCGCGAAAGATTGGCGCTCCTCTTCCAACATGCCGTGACGGCAGCAACATTTCCGTCCTTTCTGGGCGCTGCCACCGCGCCGCCTGGGATCAAGCGTATGAGATTTCGGCGGTCACAAGGAGGTGGGACATGCCGCGCCGCCGCAGGACACCACAGGAGAAGAAGCGGCTGTCGCTGACCAGGGACCGGCGCAATACCTACGGCCAGAACGCAAAAGCGTCGCGCAAGGACAATCCGCGTTCGAAAGCGTATTCCCATCGCAAGGTGCGCCGTGTTGCGTCCAGCACCCTGAGAGTTTTGCTCGAGTTGCCCGTGCAGATCTCTGACGTAAAGCAATCGACCCTATCGCTCGCGCGCCTGCAGAAGGGACGTTTCAGAAAAAGCCCTGATCGTCCACTTGGCAAAGTGATCGCGCGGCAGATGGAGGGTCGCCAACTGCGGCCGGTTTGGAACATCGAAAGCCGCTTGTGGAGAGCGCAGCACAACAAGCTGTTGGCAGAGGAGGCGGCCGTTGAGGCGGGCACGCGCCGCGTGCGAGAACAGCAAATTGCGGTTCGCCATAACAAAAATCTCAGCGGTTCATTGCAGAGTTGGCGGCGTTGCGCGCCGCGCCAAGCGAAATCCGAAACATTCGTTTTCCGCGTTAGGGATAAGATTCTCGGCTAAGGTATTGATTCTCATAGACCCAGCGCAACCTCAGCGCGCACCAAACGCACCACAGGTGACGAATTGTCCAACCAGGACAGCGCTTTCCTGTGGTTTCTTCGGCTCGTTTTTCACCGCACTCGTAGAGCAGGTGGAAACACGTCAGGGAAACAGAACACAGGGTGACGTGATGCGTAAATTGATACTGGCCGCTGCGGCGGCGCTTCTTTCCATGTCCATGATGCCGGCTGCCGAAGCGCGGCCGTGGGATCCGTCCCAGTCGCAAGGCTGGCAACAAAGCGAAGGCGTCATTCCGCGCGCCACAAAGCGGCGCGCTGCGAGAACAAACTACGCCTCGACTGTTGAACGCGCTCCGCGCCGCGCCGGTGTTGGCGGTCGTCCATCGCGCTGGTGCGGCTGGTGGATGCGCACGCAAAAGGGCGGTGGCCCGGAATACAATCTGGCCTGGAACTGGCGCAAGTACGGGTCAGCAAGCGGCCCGCAAGTCGGCGCCGTTGTCGTCTGGCGGCACCATGTCGGCATGATCGTCGGACAGACCGCCAACGGCAAGTGGATCGTCAAGTCTGGCAATGATGGCGGCGCCGTGCGCACGCGGGCCCGCTCCGTGTCCGGGGCGATCTTCCGGATCTAAGGACAATGGTCGTCGCCGCTTAAATCGGCTCGGCCGGCAGTCAAGAAACAGGCCGCCCCGTTTCCAGGGCGGCCTGTCCTATGTCCTACTCAAGAAGGACGTTGCGGACGCTCAGTTAGTTCGTCTGCGACTTCAGCTTCTTGAATTCTTCCATGGTCATCGACAGCTGGACGCCGTCTCCCTTGGTCACGACCTTGTCGGCCGGAACCTTGATGTTGGACCCGCCGAAGCCCAGGATCGCTCCCGTCTTCACTTCGATGTCCTTCACCTTGCCATCGGGCGACGAATTCACGGTCGCCACCTGACCAATCGACTTTCCGTCAGAGCCGACCACCGGCAGACCAACGAGGTCAGCCGCCTTCAGATCAGGTCCGGATGCAGCACCGGCCGACCTATCAGGGCTAGCGGCCGGGGCCATTTCCTCATCTGCCGCGGCGCCGGGTTGGGCCCCAGTCTTCGTTGACGGCGGCAACGCGGGATAGTCCGGCTTGGCCGCCGGGGCCTGACTCGGCGCCTCGGCTGGTGCCTGGGCGAGCGCTGCGCCGGAGCCGACGACAGCGGCAGTCAAGACTGCAGCAGCCAGTGTCAAACCCAGTTTGAATGCACGCATGGCAATTCTCCATTTTGTTTCGTAACGAGATGAGACGGGCAGGTGTGGGAGTTAGGGGGGAGTTCCACCCGTCTCGACACTGAAAGTAGGGGTCAGAAACATCGAGGATAGTCTTGAACATCAGTTGTTTTGACCTACGAAATCGCGAGTTCCTACCGAGTATAACTGTGCCGCAAGTCTCTCAATTGGCGCGGTAATATTGATACACGGTTGCCGCATCGTCTGCCGGCGGAAGACAAGGTTGGTACGCCTCTTGCCATGGGTGTCAGGCCGCGCGTCCGAGAGACGCCGGGGCCTGCGTCAGCCGGGAGCCCTAGCCATGTCCAGCCTTACGTCGATCGTCGCGTGTTATCTGGCGATGTTTGTTTTGGTGGGCTTTGCCGAGTTAACCCAATCGCGCCGGCGCGGCTTGCCAGCGATTTTTGTCGCCCTGTTCCTGTCCGTGTTTGCGGGCGTCTCCGCGTGCCTGATTGCAGCCAAGTCCCCCGGCGGGTTCGGGTGGTTTGAGGCGGCCTCAGACAATCCGGCCTCGCGGCGCGCAACTTACGCGTCAGGCCTTTCGTCCGGTGGCGGTCAACCGTCGAACCAGCACTCAGGCCATTCAGGGCAGGCGACGCAGGGCACGATTGTTGGGACTGAGCCGAATGATGTGAATAGGGGTGGAGCTGGCGAACTGACGGATGCGCTGCGCCGGCTGTTCCAGAACGCTCCGCCTGAGACACTCGCAACTGGAAACATCCTTAAGGACTGCGAGGACTGTCCTGAGATGGTGGTGGTCGGCCCCGGGTCAACGGCCATTGGTGCCCCTGACACTGATCCTTTGGCAGACGCCAGCGAGAAGCCGCAGCGGACAGTGCGGTTCTGGCCAGGTTATGCCATCTCAAAAGATCCAATCACAGCGGCTTCCGTCGCCCAATTCAGAGTGGACACACGGCGAACCGCAGGCGCTTGCGGTCCGGCAGCGCCCGGTGCGTCAACGGGTGATGCCGTTTGCATCAGCCCGCGGGAAGCCGATGCCTACGCAGTGTGGTTGGCAGCACGCGCCGGCGGACGCCGCTATCGATTGGTGTCGGCTGCAGAATGGGAATATGCAGTGCGCACGATGGGCGCTGTTCAAGTCGCCTCAACCGGCAACATCGAACTCATCGCATCCCCGTTGGCCGGAATGGGAACGGTGTTACCCGAGATCGTGGCCGATTGCTGGAGCAGTTACATTCCGCCCGTGGGCCAGGAACAGCTGGCGCATCTCACCGCGGTCACCCGATGCCCACACCGCATGATCAAAGGTGCCCACGCTAATGAGGACCGGAAATTCGCCCGGCCATCCGCACGCCGCGCGATCGCGGCGGCCACAGGATCGCCTGTGACGGGCTTTCGTGTTGTTAGAGAATTGCGCTAGCGGTTCAACGCCATCACGAGAGCTTTGGGATTGCCGCCGTTCTCGCCGATGTAGTTCTGGAATAGCGTGTTTAAGAACGACGTCATCTCGAAGCCGATGACTTCGGCGTCGCGGACTTTGAATGTCGACCCGCGCTTCACAAGCTTCCAGCGCACGTCGTAGCTCTCTCCGCTGCGGAGTGTGACACGGCTATCGACATAAGCGAATCCACCCGACTCAGGCGTCTGGCCGACAATCGTTGCCTTGGCGACCGGATACTTCGGAGCTTCTTTTACGGCATAGCGCGCGATGAAGTTGACCATGCCGTTGTAGTAGGCGGGCCGGTCCGTTTTGGGCAGACTATTGGCGTAGGAGCCAAGTGCGGTCAGACCGATGCCGGGCAAGTCCGCGTGGCTGCGCAGCACCGTGCCAAACGTGGCTTGCGATCCAGAGCGCGAGGCCGCGACGAGATCATTGGCAACACGCTGCATGTAGGCAGCGGCCTGCTCAGCGCGGGCAGCACTTGATACGGTCAGCGCGCCCATCAGGCTGACGATTGCCAACACCACCAGTGGCCAACGCCGTGACATTGCCCGTGTCGTCACCCATGTCATTGCCATATGTCGCGCACCCATTATCCTGTGGCTTAATCGTGGAGGTCGAAGACACGAACCGTGGCGTCCGATTGCGGCGCGCCGGTGGCTTGATCGGCGCGGCGCCTGGCAAGGTACAGCATGCCTGTGGGAGGGCGTCAAACGTGGCGGGAATGTCAGCCACAACGACTAATTACGATCCTGAACGTGCTTGGTTTGGAGTGGCCGAGCCCGGCAAGGTGGATGGTGTCCTACGATAGACCGATGATGGCGGTATTTCAGGCAAACCGAGCATATGAACGGCCTGATCGACCTGAGATTGGTGCATGCGGTCTGCCATTGCCAGCAGCACCGACTGGCGGCGGTCTGGGTGCACCAGGATGAGTTCATGGCGCACACCGGAGCGGGAGGCGCGAACATGGTGGGCGATCCCTGAAAAGCTCGTCAGTGGGGCCTGCCAGTCGCGGGTGCCCAACAGGCCTGTATCGCTCACGTCGATCATGCCGTTTGCAATCTGCACGGTGCGATTTTTGGTGAGGCCGTCGAACACCCGCTTGATCGGCCAACCCAAAAGAATGGCCCAGAATGCGAGCCCGCAGAGGATCTGCAGAGCCGATGCTGGACGGCCGGCCAGTGTTTGGCGCAGCAACGGGTCCTCAACCAAGCCCGTCGCCAATAACACGAACGGAGACAGCAGAAGCGCGGCGATGGGCAGGAGAAGCACCAGCACAACCAGCGCGCTTCTGCGCGAGGGCGACTGTTCGAGACTGAGCGGAAGGGCAAGCGGGGCGGCGGCGGGCGAAATACGATGAACGGCGGATATGCGCATCTGGTTGAAGTCCCAAAGTCGGCGACAACATGAGCCGCACCTTAGCGGCCTAGCCTTACCCCGCGGTTAATCCGCGGCTCATTTGAGGTCAATTTGGGCCTTACGGTCATCGCTGGTGGCCAAGTCGCGATTTTACTTGACACATAAACATATCTTTATGTCTATGGCGAGTGGAGGGTGCCGTGACCAAGGCTCTACAGACCCAGGTTCTCGTGACCGCGTTGAAGGCGGCGGCAGAGCCGACGCGTCTGCGCATCTTGCTGCTGCTGTCATCAAGCGAACTCAACGTCAAAGATCTGACCCAGATCCTCGGCCAGAGCCAGCCGCGCATCAGCCGCCACTTAAAGCTGCTGTCTGAAGCGGGCCTCGTTGAGCGCTTCCGCGAAGGCAGCTGGGTATTCTTCCACGTGTCGGACCGCAGCGATGGCGGCCAGCTGACACGGCGTCTCTTGGAAACCGTAGCGGCGGATGACCCCGTTGTGCGTCGCGATCGCGAACGGGCCGATGCCGTGAAGCGCGACCGCGAGCAGGCCGTGCAGGGCTACTTCCAAAAGCATGCCGCCGATTGGGATCGCATTCGCGCACTCCACATTCCCGAAAAATCCGTCGAAGACGCGATGCTCGAATTGTTGGGCGCCGGCCCATTCAAGCTGCTGCTCGATCTTGGCACGGGCACGGGGCGCATCTTGGAATTGCTGTCCGGCCGTTTCGAGCGCGGTGTCGGCTTGGACGTGAACCAGTCGATGCTCGCCTACGCGCGCAGCAAACTGGCCAGCGGTGCATTTGGCAACGCGCAAGTCCGGCATGGAGATCTTTACAACCTGCCGTTCGCTGATGGCGTTGCGGATGCCATCGTCATGCACCAGGTGCTGCACTTTTTGGCGGAACCGGCTGCTGCCATCACGGAAGCCGCACGCGTGCTGGCGCCGGGCGGCCGGATGATGATTGTCGATTTCGCCCCGCATGATTTGGAATTCTTGCGCGATGCCCATGCCCATGAGCGGCTTGGGTTCGCGCCTGCCCAGATCCAGCAGTGGTTTGAAGACGCCGGACTGAGGTTCTTGACGTTGCGGGAGATGCGGCCAGTGGCCAGTGAAGGCGAACAAAAGTTGACGGTGTGTCTATCGCTGGCCGTGCGGCCTATCATGCCGGATTTGGATTTGTTGAAGTCTGAGATATTTGAGGAGGTGCGGTAATGGCCGATGCCAAAGAACGCAAAAGCCGGTTGCTCGGGTCGGGCGATATATCCGTGTCGTTCGAATTCTTCCCGCCCAAGACCGAGAAGATGGAAGAGACGCTGTGGCAGTCCATCGAGCGATTGGCGCCGCTGCGACCTGAGTTCGTGTCAGTGACTTACGGAGCAGGAGGGTCGACGCGCGAACGCACACACAACACGGTGTCGCGCATTGTGCGCGAGACCGGATTGAAGCCAGCCGCCCATCTGACGTGCGTTAACGCCACAAAGGCCGAAGTCGATGCGGTGGCGAAAGCCTATTGGGATGCAGGCGTCCGTCACATCGTGGCTCTGCGCGGCGATCCAGCCGAAGGACCGGGCACGGCCTATCAGCCCCATCCCGGCGGTTACACCAATGCGGCCGATCTGGTAGCGGGGCTGAAGAAGATTGGCGCATTCGAGATTTCCGTGGCGGGTTATCCCGAGAAGCATCCCGAGAGCGCGAGCGCGGCGGCCGACATTGACAATCTCAAAGCTAAAGTCGATGCCGGTGCGGACCGGGTGATTACGCAGTTTGGCTTCGATAACGCGCACTACCTCCGGTTCCTGGAGCGCGCGCGCGCAGCCGGTATCTGGGTGCCGATCATGCCAGGCATCGTTCCCATCCATAACTTCAAGCAGGTGGCGGGCTTTGCCACGCGCGCCGGCGCCAGTATGCCATCGTGGCTGGCGCGCCGCTTCGAAGGCTTGGAGACGGACGCCGCGACAACGCATCTGGTGGCAGCGGCCGCAGCGACCGAACAAGTCATGGATCTCGTCGATGAGGGCGTGAAGAAGTTTCACTTTTATTCGCTCAATCGCGCCGATCTTGTCTATGCGATCTGTCACCTGTTGGGCCTGCGCCCGATCAAAGCCGCGTCGCAAGCGGATGCCGCGTGACTCTCTCTTCCGGTGTCTGACTCTCCGGGACAGACACCGCATCAGAACCTTTGGACTGTTTACGCGGTGACTGACCCAGAGGGTCAGACACCGATTGTGAGAAATGAAACGCACATGAACAAGATCGCAAGTTGGAAATCGCTTGAAGCAGCCGCATCGGAACGTATTCTCATCATAGATGGCGCGATGGGCACCATGATCCAGCGGCATAAGCCGACGGAAGAAACGTATCGTGGTGAGCGCTTCAAGGATTGGAAGCAGGACGTCAAAGGCAACAACGAACTGTTGTCGCTGACCCAGCCAGATATCATTCGTGATATTCACGATCAGTACTTCGCCGCGGGTGTCGATATCGCCGAAACGAATACGTTTGGGGCGCAGGTGATCTCGCAGGCCGATTACGGCATGCAGTCGTTGAGCTACGAAATGAATGTCGCCAGTGCAAAGCTGGCGCGCGAAGCCGCGGATAAGTACAACACGCTGACGCCGGAAAAACCGCGCTTCGTGGCTGGTGCTGTGGGGCCGACGAACCGGACTGCGTCGATCTCCCCGCAAGTCAATGACCCGGGTTTCCGGAACGTGACCTTTGATGAGCTGCGCGAGGCGTACATTGAGCAGGTGCTGGGCTTGATCGATGGTGGATGCGATATCATCATCATCGAAACGATCTTCGATACCTTGAACGCAAAAGCGGCGGGGTTCGCAACGCTTGAAGCTTTCGAGAAGAAGGGCATCGAGCTGCCAATCATGATATCCGGTACGATTACTGACCGCTCAGGGCGCACGTTGTCGGGTCAAACTGCGGAAGCGTTCTGGTATTCGATGCGGCATCTGAAGCCGTTCTCGATCGGGCTCAACTGCGCGCTGGGGGCTGAATTGATGCGGCCCTATATCGCCGATCTGTCGCACATTGCCGACGTCCGCATCTCTGCCTATCCCAATGCCGGGTTGCCGAATGCAATGGGCGAGTACGACGAGACGGGGCATGAAATGGCGTGCAAGACCGAGCCGTGGGCCAAGGACGGCCTGATCAACATCATCGGCGGGTGCTGCGGGTCGACGCCGGATCACATTCAGCACATCGCCGAGCACGTGAAGGTCTACCCGCCGCGCAAGATCCCGCAGATGGCCCCAAAGATGCGGTTGTCGGGATTGGAACCGTTTGTGGCGGGGTAGATTGACTATTCCCTCTCCCCTTGGGGAGTGAGTCAGGGTGAGGGGTCGTTCGAAAGACCAGGGGTCTTCGCTCTGCAGAGCAACAACCCCCCACCCGGCGCGGACGAGATCGATTTGATTCAATCGCAGCACATGGCCGCGCCGGCCTCTCCCCAAGGGGAGAGGCGATCAGGGCGGCGGACCGGCCGGAGAGACAGAACAGCAATGACCACCACGGCATCTGAAATACCCGAAACAGCAGGCACCTCCGCCGCCCAATCCTTCATCAACGTTGGGGAACGGACGAACGTCACGGGTTCGGCGAAGTTCCGCAAATTGATCGAGGCCAACGACTATCAGGCCGCTCTCTCAGTTGCCCGCCAGCAGGTCGAGAGCGGCGCACAGATTATCGATGTGAATATGGACGAGGGCTTGCTCGATTCCGAGAAGGCGATGACCACGTTCCTCAACATGATCGCATCTGAGCCCGACATCAGCCGCGTCCCGGTGATGATCGATAGCTCAAAATGGACCGTGATCGAAGCGGGTCTGAAGTGCGTGCAGGGCAAGGCGATCGTCAACTCAATCTCGATGAAAGAAGGCGAAGAGCAGTTCCTCGACCACGCCAAGAAAGTCTTGCGCTATGGCGCCGCTGTGGTTGTCATGGCGTTCGATGAAACCGGCCAGGCCGACACCATCGAGCGCAAAGTGTCGATTTGCGAGCGCGCCTACAAGCTACTCACCGAAAAAATCGGCTTTCCGCCGGAAGACATTATCTTTGACCCGAACATCTTCGCGGTCGCGACCGGTATTGAGGAACACAACGGTTACGGCATCGCGTTCATCGAAGCGACGCGGCAAATCAAAGAAAAGATGCCGCTGGTGCATATCTCGGGCGGTGTTTCGAACTTGTCGTTTGCCTTCCGCGGCAACGAGCCCGTGCGCGAAGCGATGCACTCTGTCTTCCTGTATCACGCCATCCAAGCCGGGATGAATATGGGCATCGTCAATGCGGGTCAGTTGGCGTTATACGACGACATCCCTGCGGAACTGCGCGAGTTGTGCGAGGACGTGGTTCTCAATCGCCGCGTCGATGCCACCGACCGGCTTCTGGATGCGGCCCCGCGCTTTAAGGGCGATGGCGCCAAGAAGGTCGAAAAGGATTTGAAGTGGCGTGACACGAGCGTCGAAGACCGGCTGACGCATTCGCTCGTTCACGGCATCACAGATTTCATTGAAGCCGACACCGAAGAAGCGCGCCAGAAACTGCCGAAGCCTTTGAATGTTATCGAAGGGCCGTTGATGGCTGGCATGAACGTGGTCGGCGACTTGTTTGGCGCGGGCAAAATGTTCCTGCCGCAGGTGGTCAAATCAGCCCGCGTGATGAAGCAGGCCGTCGCTTATCTGCAACCTTTTCTTGAAGAGGAGAAGCGCGCCTCGGGACTCGTTGAGATGCCGCCTAAGGGTAAGATCCTGATGGCGACGGTCAAAGGCGACGTGCACGACATCGGTAAGAACATCGTGGGCGTTGTGCTCCAGTGCAACAACTACGACGTGATCGATCTCGGTGTCATGGTTCCAGCATCGAAGATCCTGGAAACCGCCAAGCGCGAGAAGGTCGACATCATCGGGCTGTCTGGTCTGATCACGCCGTCGCTCGATGAAATGTGCTTTGTTGCAGCCGAAATGGAGCGCGAAGGGTTTTCGTGTCCACTGCTGATAGGCGGTGCCACGACAAGCCGCGTGCATACCGCCGTAAAAATCTCTCCGAACTACAACCGGGGGCAGGCGCAATATGTACTTGATGCCAGCCGTGCGGTCGGTGTGGTGTCAAATCTTCTGTCGGAGACCGAACGCGACGGCTACATCGCCAGCACCAAGGCGGAATACATCAAGGTGCGCGAGACGTATCTGGCCAACGAAGCCAAGAAGCAGCGCATCACCTTGGCTGCGGCGCGGGCGAATAGCTTTAAGGCTGATTGGAAGTCCTATGTTCCGGTGAAGCCGTCTTTTTTGGGCGCGCGCGCCTTCACGCAATACAACCTAGCCGAACTCGTCCCCTACATCGATTGGACTCCGTTCTTCCAAACGTGGGAGCTGGCGGGCCGGTATCCGCAGATCCTTTCCGACAACAAAGTCGGCGTAGAAGCCAAAAAACTGTTCGATGACGCGCAGGCGTTGTTGAAGCGGATTGTCGCCGAAAAGTGGGTGACGGCGAACGGCGTGATCGGCTTCTGGCCCGCCAATACCGCCGGCGACGATATTGAAGTGTTCGCTGACGACAAGCGGGGGTCAAAGCTTGCAACGCTGTACACGCTGCGCCAGCAGATCGCGCGCGACGCCAAGCGGGATCGCGCTCATACGGCGCTGGCGGACTTCATCGCGCCCAAGGACAGCGGGGTCGCCGATTACATCGGGGGCTTTGCCGTGACGACGGGGATCGGCGAAGACGAGGCGATTGAGACGTATATCAAGAAGATCGATGACTATTCGCGCATCATGGCAAAGGCGCTGTGCGACCGCCTCGCGGAAGCCTTTGCCGAATGCATGCACGCGCGCGTGCGCCGCGAATTCTGGGGTTACGCAAAGGATGAAAAGCTATCCTACGACGATCTGATCTTGGAAAAATACCAGGGCATCAGACCCGCCCCCGGCTATCCCGCTCAGCCCGATCACACTGAAAAGCAGACGCTGTGGGAGTTGATGGACGTCGAGAAGAATGCCGGGATCAAGCTGACAGAAAGTTACGCCATGTGGCCGGGTGCTGCGGTATCGGGGCTCTATCTCTCACATCCCGATAGCCATTACTTCGGCGTCGGCAAGGTCGAGCGCGATCAGGTCGAGGACTACGCGCGCCGCAAGGGCTGGACGATCACGGAGTGCGAACGTTGGCTGGCGCCGGTGTTGAACTATGATCCGGTGAGCGCACGGGCGAAGCCGGAGGCGGCGGAGTAGGCGGCAAGGCTGCCTACTGCAACAACGCCTTCAACCGCGCGGGATTGAACTTTGACGAACTGCGCCCGCCATCGAACGTCGCCAGCAGGCTCGACACCGTCACACCGCCATCACCGAACCCCTCCGCGTAGGCATAGAGCGCGTAGCCATAGCCGCGCGGTAGGGCCGGGGACGCGGCGTACCACGCGACCGGGCCTGCCCATTCCATCAACGGCTCGGAAACAACGAGGAACAGCGCGCTGTCGTTGGGGTCATCCGCGAAATTGTGAATTGCCGTCACGAACCGGTCCATCAGGAGGTAGGTTTCGTGAGAGGAGTGGGAATGCGTGTAGAGCCGCGTGCCGGTTCCCCTCGCGATGTCGGCGTTGATCTGTATATCGAGTGCTTCGCCTACCTCGCGATAGCGAAGCGGCGCCTGCTTTGACAGTTTCTTGCCGGTCTTAAGCCCGTATTTCCAATTGCAGTCTAGCAGTGGCGCTCCATTCTTGAAACACGCAGGCACTTTTAGTGGCAGCTCCACCGTCGCATGATCGTCTGGGATGAGGGCGCTGGCCTGTTCGTCTGTCAGGCCGGAGAGGTCGCCATTGCCAACACGCGTGATGGCCGCCTCGAGGTCCGCGTCGTTTGCAAAGGTGCCGGGCATCAGCCATCCTCGCCGTTCTTCGGTCAACTTAGTGGGGTTAAGATCTGCTAGATGCGCGGTGAGCACTCTGTCGTCCCGATAGACATAGGTTGGCAGCCGTGCGCCGGTCTCCGGATCAAATCGCGCTTCGCTGACCAGAGCCATGCACAGGCTCTCGCGGGAAAACCCCTTGGCGGTGTAGCCGGCCAGAAACTCGTCCGACAGCGAGAGGATGTATTGCGTGTGGGGGCCGGCATACCAGTAACAGGTGTTGGCAAACTTCGGCGGATTGAGGGGCTTTGCTGCACCGCTCTGGATGTCCGACATCGGCGGTGGCCAATCGAGCGACAGGCCCAGCGCCTGCAGATCCGCCATATCGGTGAAGACAATGGGAAACTGCGGCGCAGGGTCGGCCGGAACAGGAACAGCCCAACCCAGCAAAATACCAGCGGCCACAATTGCGGCTCGACGACCGAAGATCCCCATACCCGCCTCCGTTGTGCGGTCACGCAAGTTCGTACCAAAGCTCTCGATCATGGTGTGCTGTTGGCCCCACCCAGAATTTCTTTGAGACGCTTCTTGGACAGCCGGCGGCCGCCCCGGATTCCGTCATGCGCTGCGAGGATGCCTGCAACCGAGGTGCCGGGACCTGCCGCACCGTCGGCATTGAGGGCGTAGCCGAAGCCCTTGGGTAGGGATGGTGAGATGTCGTAAAACGACAGCATGTCCACGACCGTACGGTCTCCCACTGTGATGGAATGGTCGTCTTCCAGCAACTTGTCTGCCCCCAGGGTCTCGCTGAGGAGCACCTGAGCGAGGCCGTATCCTTCCGGGGCGAGCGACTTGGCCACGAGGACTGTTTCTCCGTCGCCGGAGTCTGTTTCACTCTGGTATTCTGCGATGCAATTGGGAGCCGGGCGCAGGTCGCATATGGTGCCGGCTGCGATGGCGATTTTCATCGTACGATCGATTGCGTCACCCAACTCCTTGATGCGGGCGGTCTTTGATTTTTCAATTTTCCGGCCGGTGCGGATGTCGTATCGCCAAACACAGTCTGCCAGGGGTGTGCCGTTCCTGAAGCACTCTGGCACAACTAGGGGCAGTTCATCGCTGACAACTCCGGATTCCAATTCGTTCAACCGGTCCCTGGACAGTTTGCGCGGATCGCGGCCGCCTAAGGCTGCCTTGAAGTCCGTTTCATTGACGAACAGCGCGGTTGGAATCCGTTGGCCTGTCTCGGGGTGGTATCGCGCCTCGCTGACAAGGGCGAGGCACAAACTGTGAAGCGAAAAGCCCTTGCCGGAGTAGATTTCGAGGAGGCCGTCAGAGACCGTCAATCCCCATCCGCCATCACCGTAGTAGTAGCAATGGTTGTTGAGCTTTTGGATGCCTTCGTCTGCCCAATCGTCTGCGAAGAGGCCAGCCTCCCGAATGGCCTCAGACGATGGGTACACGAGGGGGTAGGTCACCGCAGGTTCGGCGGTCGCAAGGCCCATCGAGAGGACACACCAAAGCACCGCAACGCCTGCGAAGAAGGTTGCCTGGACTGCTCCAATCCCGGTCATTGCTGGGCTCGCTTTTGAACGATGGATTTGAGTGACACCAGTTTGCTGTGTGTGGCTCTACGGGTCGCGTCAAACGCCATGCGTAGCCCGGCAGCCGACACGGCTGGTCCTCCGGATTCGGCATAGGCCGACCAGGCGTAGAGGGCGTAGCCGTACCCGCGTGGCAGGTTCGGCGACTTAGCATACCAGGCGGCGGGACCAGCCCAATCGGACAGCGTTTCCGGAAGATTGAGCACAAGCTGATTGGCGTTGAAGCTGACCCCAGGTTCTAATGAATCGGCAAACAGCCGTTCGATATGCAGGTACTTCTGCACGGCCGGTGACGGTTTGAAGTACGGGTCATCTGGTTCATAAGGACTTTTTCCGTCTCCCGTTGTCATATGCGCTTTGATCGCCTTGTCGAGTGCGTCCCCCACTTCCCGATATTTGATAGGAGCTCTGGCCGACAGCTTGCGGCCAGATTTCAAGCCAAATCGCCAATTGCAATCCAGGAAGGGCGTTCCGTTCTTGAAGCAGGGCGGCACCCGCAGCGGCAACTCGAAGGTGTGGTGCGAGGCGGGCACGAGAACGCTCAGCTGGGTTTCGTCTAAACCGGAGAATGTGCGGGCTTTTAGCCTCTTGATCGCCGCCTTGAATGTGCTCTTCGTTGCAAAGATTGGGGGCACATAGTTTCCGAGGACTTCGGGCGTCATGGCGTCGGGATTGAGGTCATCGAGGTGCCGGTCGAGAACGGAATCGTCTCGCAAGACGAACGTCGGCAGTCGATCTCCCGTTTCGGGATCGAACCGCGCCTCGCTGACGAGCGCCATGCACAGGCTCTCGCGGGAGAAGCCGATCGCCCTGTACGCAGCTAGGAAGTCGTCGGATACAGAAACGACGTGGTCCCGGTCCTGCCCACGATAGAGATAACAGCCGTTCGCGAACCGCGGTGCCTTGAGTTCTGTGTCGATTTCAGACGGTGGCCAGTCGAGGGACAGGCCCAGTTCTTCAAGTTCAGCTGTTGAGTTGAAAACAACGGGGTAGGTGATGACGGGGTCATCGGCGCTGGCCGGACCATTAGAAACCGTCACCAGACCTGAGACGAGCAAAATCCGGCCAAGCCGTTGGACAATGTTTGCGCCACTACTCATATCGCGCCAACGCTTTCTTGATGCTGTCCTTGCTCAGTTTTTTGAAAGTCTTTGACTTCAGTGCGCCCGGCGAAAAAGCCTGATCGGGATTCTGTTGTGCGAAAAGCGCCAGCGCATATCCGCGCGGCAGATCCGCCGACACGTCGAACCAAGTCAGGTCCGTGTCCTTGTCAAGGAGAGCTTTGAGAGTTTGCAGATCCGCAGAAGCTCCTGGATCAAGCTCCTCAGTAAAGGACCGAATTGCGCCTTTGCGCGACAGATACCCCGCAGTCGCCTGAGGGCCGCCTTCGTATCCGAATGGCTTGCCGCTCGCAATCGCCGCTTTCATCTGCCTGTCAATCGCCAGACCGGTGTCCCGGATGCGCCTGATATCCGCATCGCTCGTGCGCTTACCTTTCCGCAGGCCAAACCGCCATTTGCAATCCAAGAAAGGCGTGCCGTTCTTGAAGCAAGGTGGTACGGCGAGCGGCTGCTCCCACGTCATGAGGCTGTAATTCTTGACGAGTGCTTCTGTTTGCTTCTCGTTCAGCGCTTCATAGTCGCGCCGCTTGAAGGCCTTGATGGCCTCCGTTACTGCCTCGGCGTTGGGAAAAATGCCGGGCACGATCAGCTCGTCCTTCACCAAAAACACGGCGTCGGCATCGAGGGCCTGATCAATGTTTGCGTCATCGCGCAGCACATACGTCGGCAACCGCTCGCCGGTTTCTGGATCGAACCGTGCTTGGCTGACGAGGGCGATGCACAGAGTTTCAAGTGTGAAGCCCTTGGTGCGGTACCGTTCCAGGAGTGCATCGGAAATAGAGATGGGCCGGTAGCCGAACGACCCTGAGTTGAGATCGTAGCACTTGTTTGGGAAGGCCGGCACTCCGCCCTTTCCATCGACGACACCCGCGTCCTGAATCTCAATCCCAAATTCAGCGAGTTGCTCCGGTTCCGTAAATACGATGGGATATTCAATGCCGGGTTCGGCATGCGCGCTGGTGAATAGAGAAAGGTATGCTACGGCCGCTGCGAAGTGGAAAATGCAAATGCGTGGTGCAAACAAAGTCATAAACACCTCCTGATATGAGGGCCGCCAGACGATGGATGATCAAGTCCTTTGTTGAATGTGGGCCCGGTGCGCCTGCAGAATGTGGGTCACTTTAGGGAGTGAGATCTTTTTCAGGAAATAGCTTTTCAATGATGTTGAGCCGGTCGAGCATTTGGAAGGTGATCGATTTGCCGTCGAGCTTCAGGCCACTTTTAAATTCTTCGATCGAACTTGTGGTTTCGTCGTCGAGTTGCCCGCTGTCGGGTACATCGACATATCCCGCTTTTCGAAGCGCCTCCTGGAGTGTTTTGATCCGCTCTGCGCGGCCGTCGAACACCTCCGTCAAGTCAAGTTCGGTGTAAGTGACGAGAGCTTGACGGTTGCCTTGCTCGTAGGCGCGCCGCAGCCAGCCTATGCCGTCCGTCATGTTTGGCTTGACGCCAATCCCCTCCATATAAGCGTTGGCGAGATACACCTGCGCCCAGTCATGCCCCAGATCCGCAGACCGGCGATACATTGCGGCGGCCTCCTCCAGGCGGCCGGCGCGCTCCAAGCTCCGCCCCAGATTGTGCATCAAACGGGGGCTGGCGGGGTTCTGCTTCTGATCGGCTTCACAGGCGGGCAGCGCTTTCGCAGGATCAATCTCATCGAAGTCTACGCCTTTGACAGAGACGTCGTTGTCCGGCTCGGCGGCCAGCAGATCACAGCTCAGTGGTTGTGGGCGGGATACGAGGTACAGCGGACCCGTTAACGCCGTGCGGTGCTCGGGCTGCTGGCGTCCTTTGGTTTGCGTCATAACTTCGCGGGTCGTTCGCACCAGGACAGTATTGAAGTCTTCGTCCGGCGACGTCAGCGCCATACTCAGCGCCGCAGCGTAGCGGCCGTTCTCAGCGATTCCGTCAAGTGCGAGATTCTGGGGTTGCGTCGCGTAGCCGACGACGAGCCCCTGCGTTCCAGTGGGAACCGCCTTGCCGTCGACGACGGGCATTTGAATGGCAGCTAGTCCCTGACCCTCTGCTCGCGCACCCAGGCGTTCTTTAAGCTTGGCCTGAAACGGATTGTCCCGGCAGGCGTCGAGCAACACAACGCGAGACTTAACCGTTGCATTCAGCCCGGTCAGCAGTTTTGCGACAGGATAGAGCGCGCCAATGATGTCGGCGGAGTTGCCATCGAAATCGACCGGAACGATGTAGTTCTCGCCGTCGATTTGGACTGCGTGGCCAGCGTAATACACGAGCGCGATGTCCGCGCCCTTTGCTGTCTCTAGAAAGTTTTGCACCGATGTGGCCAGAGTTGTCAGCGGCGCTTCAAGCACCGTTTCAACGGTAAAGCCTGCGGTTTTCAAGCGCTCTGAGATTAGATTGGCATCATTGAGCGTGTTCTTGAGAGAGCTGGCGTTGCGATAGTCCTTGAAGCCGATCACCAGCGCCGTCTTGGTGCGTTGATCGACGGACCCTGCAACTACTGGGAAGGACAGCAACGACGCCGCGAGCACGCCAAGTGCGAAGGGCAACACTCGACGCAGGACCCGGCCCAACACGTGGCGCAACATGGCGCGCTCCGCAAAAAACAAACAGTCAGTATCCCAATGTTTGTAAGTCTGCCGCACGTCAGGCGCGGACGCAAGGTGGAGCCTATCCCAGGAGTGTGGCTTGGCGGTATCTCAGCCGTATGGATGATCCCTGATTGCAAGCCCGTGGGCTGTTTGGTGCGCATCCGGTTATTCCGGCCCACGAAACCGCGTGCTAGGCTTTTTTATATTTCTCGATCGGGGAAGCAGCACATGCTTGGACGTCTCGTCTTAATTCTGTTGCAGATTGCGATTGGCTATTTCGGAACGCCCATCATCACAGGCCAAATCCCGATTCCGGGCGCCTTTAGCTTGTTCGTCTATGCAGCGGTGGCGGCAATCGTCATCTATCTCGTTGGCATTATTGGCGCACTGGTTCTGAAAGACGTAGGCTCGCCGTCGCCAGCCACTTTGACGTCGGCCGTCATCTTTGCGCTGCTGGCGGCCGCAATCGCCACCTGGGGTCCCGACCTACTCCCGCAGATCCCGTGGGGTAAAATCCCCGGCCGCTACCTGGTGCTGGGTGCTGCGATCCTCGGCTACACGATCAAAAAGTAGCTCGGCCGGTGTCAAAAAAGAAAAGGTGCGAGGGGCTCGCACCTTTTCTCTGTTGCCAGACCGCTAAACGTGAGCGGGTAGGGGGGCTCAATCGTTCTTCACCCGGACGGGTGCGGTCTCTCACACCATTCCGAACACGATTGCAGCGATGAAGCCGAAAGACAGAAGCGCAGCCAGCACGTTCAGTCGCATCGTCAAATCCATCGGTGCCTCCAATCACAGACCCGTAGGGACCAGGTCAGTTTGAACTCCTGAACAGCCGGGGGGACCATCCAGTGACTTGAGACTAGAGTTGCAAATCCAGTGCCAGCAAGGAAAAAGAGTATTGCGGTGCAATAGGCCGACGGATGCGCTCATCTCTTACCGTCCGGGTACAACTCAATCGCCACAGACTGGTCGCGGTAACTGTGTAGTTTGCGACACGGGCTGCCAGCGGCAAAAAACTGAGTGTCTGGGGCAGCTTCCCTTGGGGGCGTGACCCACCCCCACAATTGCAAACTGTGAGAGCAGCGGTCGCTAAACTCCACATTTTCGCGTGCTGCACCGCCGCGACGTTTTTTGCTTATGAACTGAAATGAGCATCTGCTTTATCGCCCGGGCGGCTTCGCTCATAGCCTCTTTCGCATCAGGATCTCGGCAATGCTGGTGTCAATCAAGCCGTCCAACACAGCCGTCTGCTCAAATCCATGGCGCTCATAAAAGCGAATGGCGCCGGCGTTGAAGTCAGATGCACACACCCAAACATTGTTCTCACCATTGTGCTTGGCCTCCTGTTCGAGCCAAGTCAGCACAGCTGCCCCAAGCCCAATCTTTTGAAACGGCGGCAACACAGCAATAAACTGCAGGTAGGGTCCGCGCAGCCAGTTGAGCCGTAGGCAGACGGCACCAGCAATCTCGTTTCCGGCCATGATCGCGAAGCGTGGCGCACCCCGTTCGATGCCCGACAAGTAAGAGGTCAACGCCTCAGACCGGTACTGGTAGCGCATCCACGGTTCCATGGCCGCAAACAGGGGCCCGAGCCGTTCCGGCTCACCCGGCGGCAAGCCTCTCAGCCCTGCGTCCACCCCCTTGATGCCAAACGTCCCCGGATCGTAGCGGTCAACGTAGGGGGGAGCCTGGGACATCGGTTTTCTCCGGGGCGGGCTTAGGTGGTGAAACCTGGGGGCGTGAAAAAAAGGTATCGTACTTATCGGTATCGCCGGGCCGATTGTCGTAACAGGTGGATGTGATTTCAGGCGTTCCTGCGGCAAGCAGCTCGCTGACTGTGACGAATTCGTAGCCTTGGGCCTGAAGCTGCGGGATGGCGATCGGCAACGCCGCTGCCGTATTGTGCCCGCGGCCGTTGGCATGTCCGATCAAAATCGATCCCGGCTTCGTCCGCTTGATCATTGCGTTCGCAATAGCCTCAGCGGATTGTTTGGGAGCTGGATCACCCGTTGAGAGATCCCATTGGATCGCCAGCAACCCCTGATCATTGACGGCATCAAGTGAGGCCTGATGGCAGGCGCCGAATGGGAACCGGAACAGCGTCATGCGAGGTGGTAGCGCGGCGGCCTCATCCTTATGCTCTGCAGCGCACTCAGACGCGTAGAGCCCAGTGCGTGCCGCCTCGTACGCCTGTTGGGGCCCGCTAATCTCAGCGATGAGTTGATCTCCCGACAGCAACCGCAAATTGCGGTGCGCGTCTGCGTGATTGGCGATCTCAAACAACGGGTCGGCAATCAACTGCTGGGTGCGAGCTGGATGCGACCGCATCCATTTTCCGCCCGCAAATAAAGTCGCCTTGATGTTGTGAGCGCGCAGATAGTCGATGATGGCGCCATCATAACCGGCCAACTCACCATTGGTTTCACACAGATCGAATGTCAGCGCGATCAACTTGCGATCCGTGGCGAGCTTGACGCGGCGGATGGCTCCCCGCAGCTCAGGCGGCACGGCTGAATAGGGGTGGAGCTTGGTTGCTACGGGTGGGGTATCGAACCGCTTGTCGCCTTTCGTCACCGGCTTTTCTTGCGGCTGGCCCGCCAGCGCGTCTTTGGACCAGCATGCCGCTGCGAGATTTGGTGCTGTCTCCGCCGCTTCCGCTAAGGACGCGAAGGCAACTAGAAGTGTCACAAACAATGCGAGCCGGTTCATCAACGTCACTGCCCCCTGAATTGAGGATTGCGCTTGTCCAGAAATGCGCGACGGCCCTCGGCATAGTCGTTGCTGTCAAAGCAGGCTTGCGTCAGACGATCGAGGCGGGCTGTATCGGCTTGCTCGGGATGTCGAACGAGTTCATCGATGGCAGCCTTCGCCGCGCGAACCGACAAGGGTGCGTTGTGTGCGATCTCCGTTGAGAGAGCCCGCGTTTCAGCGCCCAGCTGTTCTGTGGGCACGACGCGGTTGACGAGGCCCATTGCAAGGGCATCGGTGGCGGTGAACCGGCGGCCGGTAAAGAGCAACTCCTTGACATGCGGGGGCGACGCCAACGCCAGCAGCGGCCGCACCCAGCGCTGATTGTAGCCAATCCCAAGTTTGACTGCGGGGACGGCGAACGTCGCCTTGTCGTCTGCCAATCGCAAATCGCAACACGCTGCGATGCCAAGTCCTCCGCCCAGGCAGAACCCATGAACCATGGCGATGGTGGGCTTCTGTGCGCCGTGCAGGGCATTGAACGCGGCATCATTGAGGGCATCGTAGGATTTGACGCCGTCGCCAGTGCGTGCAATTTCGAACTCTGAGATATCAGCGCCGGCTGAGAAGGCCCGCTCGCCGCCGCCGCGCACCACGATCACCCGCACGGCAGGGTCAGCTTCTGCATTTGCGACATGCGTCGGGATTGCCGCCCACATCGCCGCCGTCAGCGCATTCATGCGGTCTGGATTGTAGAACGTGATCCAAGCGATGCTATCTTCAACTTGAAGCCGCACGCTCGGGGTCGTTTGAGGAGTGCTGGCGGTTGACATGCGGGCCTTGCCATATTTCCGTGAGTTTGCCCCAGTCCTAAGACTTCCCAGCAGCTCAGTGCAACCCAATATGCCTTCTATAGCTGCAGACCATGCAACTTGTAGTGCGCGCTAGGGTTTAGGGGGGGCAGGGGTGCGCCGTCGACAACTGAGGTTTAGATTGACGGTGGGTACACCCGCGCGATACCCCGTGTCGCGGCAGGGGCCCGTTACCAAAGGGAGGACGACAGATGTCCCCAACGCGAACGTCAGGCTCCATTTCTAAGGCGACCGGGAAAGTGACCACAAGAACTTCGGCCAAGCTCGTCAATTCGGATCCGGTTTGGGCGCGCTTGTGCGACGAGGCACAGGTGGCGATGGCGGCTGAGCCCGCGCTAACGGGGTTCATCTTTGCCACCGTGATCAATCACGAACGGTTGGAAGATGCGGTGGCGTATCGCATTTCCCAGCGGCTGGGCCATGTCGATGTCGAGTCCGGTCTCTTGATGCAGACGTTCCAGTCGGTGCTCGCCTCCCAGCCGGGTGTCGGCGCGGCGATCCGGTCAGATCTGGCGGCGGTGCTGGATCGCGATCCTGCCTGCACGCGCTATCTGGAGCCATTGTTGTACTTCAAGGGTTTCCACGCACTCGTCACCCATCGATTCGCGCACGAACTGTGGCGGCAGGGACGGCATGACTTCGCGCTCTATCTGCAAAGCCAATCGTCAAAAATCTTCGCTACTGACATACACCCGGCCGCGCGGTTTGGCTCCGGCATCATGCTGGACCATGCAACGGGGTTCGTGGTTGGCGAAACCGCCGTCGTTGGCGACAACGTCTCGTTCCTGCACGCGGTGACACTCGGTGGCAGCGGCAAGGCCACCGGCGACCGTCATCCCAAGATTGGCTCGGGCGTGTTGATCGGTGCGGGCGCCAAGGTGCTCGGCAACATCCACGTCGGCAACTGCGCGCTGATTGCGGCGGGCAGCGTCGTGTTGAACGATATTCCGCCGAACATGACGGTTGCGGGTGTCCCCGCTAAGATCGTTGGCCGGGCCGGGTGCGCGGAGCCTGCAAAGACGATGGATCAAAGTTTGGGTCCGGACGACTACGGCAACCTTTGAACAGGCACGCCAAGTCAAGAGTGGAGAACGGCCGTGACGAAAGAAGAGATTGCCCGCGTTGAAGCGTACCTGCGCAAGACGTTTGGGACCAAGACCTTGTCGGTCCGGCCCCGGGTCAAGAAGGACGATTCGGCAGAGGTGTACATTGGCGAGGACTTCGTGGCCGTTCTGTTCCGTGAGGACGAAGACGGGGAGGTGTCCTACCAGTTCCAGATGGCCATTCTCGAAATGGACCTTGAAGGCGCATAACATCGGCGTTCACGCTATTAGGACCACTCCTCTCGATGCCGCTCTACACGCTCGATGGAACCCGCGTTGTGACGGCTGGCGACGGCCGCTGCTGGGCCGCACCCAATGCAGTGCTGCTGGGCAAAGTCGAACTGTGCGAAGACGCGAGCGTCTGGTTCGGCGCGGTGCTTCGTGGCGACAACGAATTGATCCGTGTAGGTCCGCGGTCCAACGTGCAAGACGGCTGCGTGCTCCACACCGACCCGGGTTTTCCGCTGGAGATCGAAGCCGACTGCACCATCGGCCACATGGTCATGCTGCACGGATGCACCATTGGCCGGGGCAGTTTGATTGGCATTGGCTCCATCATTCTTAATGGCGCGAAAATCGGGGAGGAGTGCCTGATTGGCGCCAACACGCTCATTGCAGAAGGCAAACAGATCCCGCCGCGCTCGATGGTTTTGGGGTCACCGGGCAAGATCATTCGCCACCTCACCGATGACGACGTGGCGCGCTTCAGTATGGGCGCGAAACGGTATGTTTCGAACTGGAAGCGCTATGCGGCGGGGTTGGCGCACCAAGACGAGCAGGCTGCCGGCTGACGCCCCCGGAAGGGACATGTTCAAACGACAGGAAGCGCTTGACCTGTCAGGTCCCAACAAGAGCCTGAAGGAATGTGCCCGCACCATCCGCATTGAGTGAATAGCTGGCCGCAAGCAGCGCATCGGAGGCGCAATGCTAGCGTAGAAAGCCTTCTAACTGACGCGAACCTCTTCCGGCTTAACGGCGATCAATCGTTCGATCGCCTTCACCTTGCGATCCACGAACAATACATTTGGAATCTGAATGGTCTGTTCGTTGGCGCCACCGATGGTGATTGTAAGGTCGCCAGCACCCATCCCTAAAATGATGTCATGAAAAAGATCCTGGCCACGCCGCTCGAACACCAAGCCGGTGGTATCGTAGCTGCGCGCCTGACCGCCGATGAGGCGCTCCTCGACCAATTGCCCGGCCCGGACGCGCCAAACGGTCAATCGATCGAAGACGAAAAAGGCAAGCAACCAAACGGTCAACAGCGTTCCTGAGAAGAGAAGGTAGAAGCCCGCGTTTGCCCGCGCAGAGAGGCTGGGAACAAAGCGCAGTATGGCGTCCCACCAGCCAAACCAAGCGAAAAGTACGACAAAGAAGGCAACTGTAACCACTGTCACGACGGAGTAGATGCCGCGAAGTCTGATGTTCGTGAACACCACGAGCAGCACGATTACCGCGATAAAGAAGATCCCAGGATTATTGCTGGGATGAACGCGCTCGACAAGCTCAGGCGTGATCGAGACGTCTTGGCCCTGAAGGTAACTGATAACCGCCATCACGAAGCCCGCTACCCATGCCGGCCACCAATAGAAAATGTCGGAATGGCTGATGAGCTTGATATCAGGCGGTCCATGCTTGATGGGCCGGACAAACGTGTCTCTGATGTCCGCGTTCGAAACCGCTTGTGGCACTGCCATACCGTGTCTCCTTAACCAAACATTGAAGGATCATCGAACGGATGCGGCACCCGCTGGATGGACAGTGGTTATAATCGTCCCGTCGCGTCACTGGCGTGCGGGCTCGTACTAGCGGAATTTCGTAAACACGCTGGCCGCAGTAGCTTATCGTATCGTTGTTTAACGCACAGATCGTCGATAAAGTTCCCAATGCGATTGCCCCCAAGTCTTTGCCTCACGCAGTGTGGATCATTGCGACGGCGTAAAAAAATCGAGCCGGACGGGGGGCGTCCGGCTCGAGTGCAGACCCAGGAGGGGGAGGGGAAGGCAGGGTAGGGGTTCCTAGGTCCGGTTCTGATGTCCAATTCGAAAGGGTCAGCGGCGGTCGCTTACTCCGGCCAACGACGCTGGCGACGTGGCGTCCGTCGGATCAAGTGAGACCCACACGCGCGGATCGAGATACGACTGGCGCATCACGTACTCGTAGCCTGACCGGTTCCAGAGTTTCACGTCTTCGACCTTGTTATCGAGCACGAAGTCGCCCTGGCTGGTGCGCGCCGTCAGCACGGCATGGCCTTCGCCTTTCTCGTCGCGCACAACCGTCAACAATAGTGAACTCGATGGCCAGCCGCGGCTGACCAGAAGCTTCTGTTTCAGCAGCGCGTAGTCTTCACAGTCGCCGCGCTCACCGGGCAATGTCCAGTATTCGCTGACCCCGTAGATCTCATTGTCAGTTGCCGGCTGAACCGCTTGATTGACGTTGCGATTGACGTGGTCGAGGTCGCTCAAGCGCTCGGGCGTAGCCTCGAAGCGCATTTCAGCACCGGACGAAGCACACGACTCCGGCTGCTGTTCGCAATACCGCACGTAGCCGTATGGCGGCTGCGACGGGCCGAAGACGCGCATGTATGGGCCATTGAATTCAGAAGGGCGGCGGGTTGGACCCGGCTCCGCAAATGCAGCACTCGCCGCCATAACGCTGGCGATGACACCACTCACAATGACTGTTACGCGCTTCATACGATTACCCCGTACTGATCCGAGTATTGTACCGAAGAAAGGTCGTTGTCCCCTGAAAGTGACCGTTCGCATTTGAGTCAAAGTTTATTGATTGAGCCGAAGATGCAGACGTGTCCTTGCGGGCTCATTCGAAGTGGCGTCGAAGGGCTTCCGGGTCCTGAATGTCGATGAATTCAACGCCGATCCCGCTCTCGTGGTGGCGCATCACGCGGGCACGCAATTTTCCAACGAGAACGTCAGTGCCCAGCGCTGGGCGGGCTTCCGTGGCAACCGATGCGCCGGAGAGCGACACGTCCAGAATCTTGCATTCGATGACGATGCCGGGCCCGAGTTGAACGATGGCGGCTTTGTTGACCAGCGGTTCGCGCACGTGGCGGCGCTCTTCTACACCGGGGACGTGGTCCTTGTTCAGAAGCCACGTAATCTGAGCGGCGAGCTTTTCGCGCTTGTTTGCTGTGACTGCGAATTTAACTGCAAAGCCGCCTTCGAATTGGCGCGACACCTGGCCTTCAATGCCGCCGAGGTGATCGAAGTAGGCGATGATCTTTTCGCCCATCTTGACCGCAACTGGCGACATAACCGCCGCACCGCCGACCGAAATGTCGATGAGTTTGCAAGGGTATTCGTGCTTGCTCTCGCGCATAAAGCGGCCAAGCAGCGTCATGGCAAATCGCTTGTGCCGGCGGCGGTCGGTGCCAACGCGGGCCTGTGGCACCGATGAGCGCACAGTGGTGGAAACGGACGTACTGGTCATCAAACTCAATCCCCAGGAACGAAAAACTTGGGTCAGCAGGGGCATCCGCTGTCGAGGAATAGCGTGACGGAGACAACCCTTCTGGGGGCACTATGCGGGATCGCGGCTTAATGAACGCCTAACTGGCAGTACGAATTTGAGACAGTCTGGTGGCGCTCTGCGGGCAACCCACAGAGCTGAGATCCATGGAACTGAAGAACCAAGAAATGCTCGGTTATTAGATTTCGTCTGACCCTGACTTGGCGAGACCGCCGTCGTAGACACGGAATTGACGCTTGTCCTGGCGGACAATTCGCGCAGTCCGGATGTGGGGCAGGAACGGCACTTGACGATCAACTGTTTGCACAACCGAGTGGGGCCGGCCATCGGGCCAAATCACATCGTGACTGATCAGCCGTTTGGACCTGACAGGTTCATTGCCGAGCCAATCAGGTGCATCGAGCGCGGCCATCGACCCAAGATACCGGTCAGCGGTTGGGTGGATGTGAACGAGCGGCAGGACCAGCAACTCGAGAGTAAACCGGCGCGCGTTGGCCGTTTCGGCTTCAACCGTGAACAGCCCGGCGCCACCCTGCTGGGAAATGGTTATCATCCGGGTCTCGAGTGTTGTCTGGTCGTCGCTGCTCCAGCCATCGAGCATATTGGTGCCGCGGAATTCACAGCCGAAAGTCTCGCAGATGCGGGTGCCCGCTAAGCGGTAAGGGTAGGTATGCCAGTCCGTGCGCTCGAGAATGAAAGTATCGGGTAGAATATTGCCAATGCGGCCGGGTTCAACCTCGAACCGGCGCGGTGCAATCCGTTCGCCGCGCAGGCCGTTCCAGTAGGCGTAGAGTGTTGTTGTTGTCTTGTGTCTCATTCCAGCGCCTTGGAGCATCGCCTTAGAGCGGCACGCACGTCATCAGCGGCGCACTCCACAGTAGTTGCGAGGGGCAAACGCAGGTTCCGTGCCACCCTGGATGGGGCGGACGTTAAGCCGGTGTTAATGGTTGCTGCCCCGCTCCGGGAGCGTTAAGCGGGATGCATGAGGTCGAACCGGGAGGCCGTGTGGACAGCGACAGGCAGGTGACCAGCGAGCCCGTTTTCAATGCCCCACGCTCCGTTGTTCTGGTGTTGGCGGTCCTCCTCGGCCTCCACCTCATCCAGCAGGTTCTGCCGGACAGCACGCTCGCCTGGTTCGTGTTGTCAATGTCCTTTGTGCCCGCCCGCTTCAGCGCTCTTGGTAGCCAACTGCCCGGCGGCGATTGGGCCGCTGTTTCATCATGGCTCACGCATATGTTTGTCCATGCGGACGTCACGCACTTGGCCTTCAACTCGGCGTCCTTGCTGGCGTTCGGAGGAGCGGTCTCAAAGCGCGTCGGGGGCGTTCGGTTTCTGGTATTGTCCCTGGCGTGCGGCGTGGCGGGCGCATTGGCTTTCTTAGTCGTGAATGCCGGTCTCGACGCGCCGATGATCGGTGCATCGGGGGCCATTTCTGGAATGATGGGCGCAGCCACGCTTCTCCTTTGCAGCGCGCTCGATCAGGGCGGAATCAGACAACTGCGTGAAGCGCCAACTTCGGTCACGCTGATGCCGCTGCGTGTTGCACTGCGGGACAAGCGGATTTTGATTGCAACCGGAGTGTTCCTGTTTCTGAACGTGCTCGCCATCTTTGGAATTGGCAGTGTGGAGACTGCGGGCGGGATCGCTTGGGAAGCCCACATCGGCGGCTATTTGGCTGGGTTGCTGCTGTTTGGCGTATTCGATGGTGCAGTGCGGGACGATAACGATCACCAACCATCTCACCATTGAATGCTTGCGCGGCCCGTGAACTCGATCAACAATGAACTCATGTGCGTTGATCGCAACGCGCCACCAAGAATAAATTGGCCCGAAGGGGCATCCGTCGCCAAAACCGGTTGTGTTTGTGTTGCTTACGGTCGACGTGCAAGCAGACGAGCACTGGCTTTTGTGCTCAGCGGATTGGAGGACAGTTAGATGAACGTTGCTGCCATCCTAAAATCAAAGGGCAGGTCCGTTACCACGGCCCGCCCTGACGCGACCATGCTCGATGTTGTCCAGAAGCTTCATGCCAAGCGGATCGGCGCCATCATCGTTGTAGGTGAGCGCGGCCTAGTCGAGGGCATCGTATCGGAGCGCGATGTCATCCGGGCGTTGGCCGAGGGCGGCCAAGCCGCACTTTCCGATCCCGTGTCGAACCACATGACGCGCAATGTCGTGGGCTGCCAGGAGACGAGCCCTGTCGATGAGTTGATGGAAAAAATGACCATCGGCCGTTTCCGGCATCTTCCGGTTCTGGAAGACGATGGCGCGTTGGTCGGCATCATCTCAATTGGTGACGTGGTCAAAAACCATGTCGCGGAAGTTGAGATGGAAGTCTCAGCCATGCGGAGTTATCTGGCGACGGGCTGACGCGGCTGCAAATGACGCTTAGTTCGGCGCTGCGATCATCGCCGTCTCGACATCGCGGCGGACTTTGAGTTCGCGTGCAATATCGTCAGCTTCGCGCCTTCCTGCGGCCTCGCCGAGCCGGATCAATTCATCGGCGCGATGGAAATCGAATAAACCGATGCCGTGCAAGCGAGGGCTGATCATGGCATCCGGTGGGTCGCCAGCAAGACGTGAGCGTGCAATGCGGTCTTGCGTAATATTGAACGCGTCGATCATCACCGTCGAGATGCCAGGCGCATCTTCGCCCCTGCCGAACATCTGACGCTGCAGCAAGCGGCGAACGGCTACGCCGTTCTTGCCAGTTACGGGACGGGGTTGTTCTTCAGCCTGTTCATCAAGCATGGCTTCGGTCGTTGCCGCCACCGCGCCGCGACTCGAGATGTCGAAGTTGAGATTGACGGCGATGACGTAGCGCGCGCCCAGCGCACGGCACACGGACACTGGGATTGGATTGCACAGTGCGCCGTCGAACAGCCACCGGCCATCGATTTTGACGGGCCGGAAGATTCCTGGCAGCGCATAGGATGCACGCATGGCATCAACCAGGCGTCCGCGCTGCAGCCACACTTCGTGACCGGAGCCGATTTCCGTCGCAACGGCAACATAGCGGCGCTGAAGATCTTCGATGCGCTGGTCGCCGAGCGTCTTGTCGAGACGCTCACACAGCCGCTGGCCGTTGATCAAACCCGTCCCAGTCAGATTGAGATCGAGATATCCGAACACGCGGCGCTTGGTCAGCTCTCGCGCAAACTCTTCCAAGCCGTCGAGTTGATTGGCGACGTAGCAGCCGCCAACCACGGCACCGATAGAGGTGCCAGCCACGATATCGGGTTTGATGCCGGCTTCATGCAAGGCTTTCAGCACACCGATATGTGCCCAGCCGCGCGCCGCGCCGCCGCCCAATGCCAAACCAATCTTACCGCCTGCCATAACGCGTCTCCCCAACGTGAGAAGCTGGACTGAGGCTTAAAGTGCCAGTCAGCTCCTGTCGAAGCTGCCTGCAATCGACATGCCGGTTCTCAAGACCGAATCCACCTTGCCGCCTTAAGTATATTTTGAGTTTACCAACGGTGTATTAAAGGGCCACTACCCGGAACGTGATCAACCGGCAACCCGATGTATCAGGGTGAATAGATCTTAGATGATACGGACAATCCGGATGCGCCGTTTCACTCTGCTGCGGCAGGGACGAGGCGGACCGGCCCGGCAGCGGCCTGGCCCAAGGGCACGGACCGGTAAAAGCAGGTTCGCTGACCCGTGTGGCATGCAACACCGGCCCCTGCCACGCTCACCTTGAGCCAAAGAGCGTCTTGATCGCAGTCGACGCGCATGTCCGACACCCGCAACACGTTCCCGCTGTCTTCGCCCTTTTTCCATATTTTGCGCCGCGAGCGGCTCCAGAAATGCGCTTCCCCCGTTTCGATGGTCAGGCGCATAGCTTCCGCGTTCATCCACGCTAACATGAGCACAACGCCAGTATTGGCGTCGGTCGCCACGGCCGCCACGAGACCTTCGGCGTCGAACTTCGGCGTCAGGACCAAATCGTGCTCAAGCTCACTCGTGGAGCCGGGCTTGGGAAACTGTGAAGTGCTTTGGGACGTCATTTGACCCTCGATAACCGCGGAATGATGGGACGAGCCCTGGCCGGAAGTGTCTGAAGGGCTATATATGATGGGCGTGCGCACCAGGATAGAGAGCCAGCACCCACCCAGTGCGCACCGCGGCAGGAGCCATGGCAGACCTCGACGACATCTACAACACCAAGATCCTGGAGCTGGCGGCCGCCATGCCTCGCGCGGGCCGTTTGGCTGCGCCGGATGCGACGGCGAGCGCGCACGCCAAGCTGTGCGGATCGACCGTGAGCATCGACCTTCGCCTGGAGGGCACCCGCATCGCAGACTTCGCTCAAACCGTCAAAGCCTGCCTGCTGGGACAAGCCGTGGCTTCGGTCGTTGGCCGCGAGATCGCTGGCACGGACGTTGGAGAATTCCGCGCTGTGGCGCGACAGATGAGCGCCATGCTGAAGGACAACGGCCCGCCGCCATCGGGGCGCTGGGCAGACCTAGGCGTCCTCGAACCTGTGCGCGATTATCGCCATCGCCACGCCTCGACGCTGCTCGTGTTCGAAGCCGTTGAGAAGGCGATTGCGGAGATTGAGGCGACATGCGGCGTGGCGGCAGTTGAAGCGGCGGCGACGCACGCCCGAAAGTAGGGAAGGACCTGATGCGCGTTATTGACGATCCGATTCAGTTGCCTGGCTGGCGCAGCACGATCTACCCCAAACCGCTCGACGAGGGATTTGAGGGCCGCGTTAAACGCGCGCTCACCGAGCCGCTCGGTCTGACGCAGTTCGGCATCAATCTCACAACACTTGAGCCGGGTGCCAAGTCCTCCCACCGCCACTATCACATGGCGGAAGATGAGATGATCTACGTGGTGTCAGGCGAAGTGGTGCTGATCTCGGACGACGGTGAGCAGGTGCTCAATGCCTCAACGGCCGCCGGTTTCCCAGCCGGCGAGACGAATGGTCACCATCTTGTCAATCGTAGCGCGGCCCCGGCAACTTACCTTGAAATCGGCTCGCGCAGTCCCGACGAGGACGTGACCTATTCAGATGTCGATCTGCGCGGCGAGAAGCGCAACTTCAAGTATCAGTTCTTCAAGAAATCTGGCGAGCCCTACAAATGACCCTCGCCGCTCGCATCCTCAAAGCTCCAATCCACCTCTACCGGTGGACGTTAAAGCCGCTGATCGGCATGGACTGCCGCCACCTGCCGACATGCTCGGAGTATGCGCTCGAAGCGATCGATAAGAACGGCGCGTGGAAAGGCTTCTGGCTGATGATCTCGCGCCTGTCGCGCTGCCATCCGTGGGGCAGCGCTGGCTACGATCCCGTGCCCGATTTAAGCGGCGTCCGCCACCACTTCCAACCCTGGCACTATGGACGCTGGCAGCGATGCAATTTCTGCAGCCGTGTCGAGCGTGAAGGCGGCGAAGTCTGAGGCTTCCGGCGCGTAGACTGTTTCAGTACCCAGCTCAGCCACCGTCTTCATGAAATCGCACAAGGCGTCGAAGCCCCGCTGGGCGACGTACTCGAACGCCTTCATTTCCCAGACGCTGAGACCTTGATAAACTTGACCAGCGAGAATCGTCTTGACCGCGATTTCGGGGCAGGCATCGCTCTTGATGAAGTTGTTGAGGTGCGGCTGCAAAGATGCAGACGGCGTTGGCACGCCGGTGGGAAAGCCAGTCGCGTAGGCCGAGCGCTTGAACAGGTTCTCGTTGAGGAAGTGTTCGGTGAGACGAGCGTGCATGACCGGATCGATCGAGGCCTGGACCTGGATCAATGGACGCATCTTGCCCTGAATGTTGACCATGGCTTTGCGGATCAACAGCTTCGGCTCTTGCATTGGGTCCCCCAGGATTATGGATTGCCGCTAAGGCGTCAGCGGGCAAATCGCAGTTACGGGAGGGTAACCGGGACTGGTTACGGAACCGGAAGCGAAGACAGTGAACGACGCGCTAACGTCTGTGCCATGCACACGGGGTGGGCGCCTATGTTTATCTGATGCGGGAATTACCGCGCAGCAACACTTTCCGGATATCTTTGGGCTGAGTTTACCGGGGAGAACTTCAAATGAAAATTCCGGCCCTGCCGAGCGTTGACTGCGCGCTCCTGCATGAGCAGTTCAAGCCGATGGACAGCCGGCGGCTGTTTGAAGCCGTTGAAAGCCTAGCCGCACGCTTCGGTTATGCTCGGGCGTGCCAGTTGATCGTCACATCCACAGATAAGGATGTGCATGTCTTTGCCGGGGATCACCGCATTCTCATCAGCCAAAACCCGCAGCCGCTTGAGCCGGACGGATTCCGGACAGCGCTGACAACGCCGTTTACCGGTATGATCTTTCCGGGTGCCCGCGATGCGGTGGACCGGCATCGCGCGAATACGTTCTTGTCCATCGGCAAAGGTGTGACGTCACTCCCGCCGGAGATGTTGCAGTCAGAGTTCGGCCAGATGCTTGCGGATAGGACTGCGTTCACAACGTCGGAAGAGGCGCAGCGGGCGTTCGGCCTGTGTGAGGACCTGACGAAGCTGATGAGTGGTCATAACCCGGCCAGCGCCATCCATTGGTGCGCGTCCGACAATCTCATTCCTCAAGCCTTCTTTGATCAAGCGACGGCCGGGGGTGACGCCACGCTCCTGCACATCCGCCCCTACATCACATCGAGCGCCGGACGCATGGGCGATGGCCTGCCGATTGGTGTCACCGCCAACGGCAGCCAATGGCTGCTCGGCAAAATGGTGACCTTCGAGGAAGCGCGCGTGCCCATCTCATGGATGATCGAGGCAACGTATGGCTTTATCAGAATGTGCCTTGTGCGCGGCTCGCTGATCCCGCACATGGATACCTTCAGTGTCGAAGGCCAGGATTGGCAGGTCGGCGTGTTTCACGAAAAGATTGAGGGGTTCGACAGCTGGGAAAAAGTTCGCCTGGTGGTGCTGAACCATCCCAAGTACGGCATCCGCAGCCACGCACCTGTGAAGCGATCGTTCGTCTACAAAGACGTCGAGGATATGAAACAGCGAGCCGTGGCGGAGCGCCAGGAAGTCCACGCAGCCAACGATGTGCCTCACACTGCCGCCGGATATGCCAACACGTCGGGTGCACGCAAATCCGCGGATATTGCGGGACTGCGGAGCCTCGCGATCACCAGCGCGGCCAATACGCAACGAGTGGCTCGGTCGACGTCCCTGGATGGCGGACTAATCAACCGGTTCCGCTCGCTGATCACCGGCTCGACCGGCTGATCGCAAGCGATTTTGACCGTTGAACTGCGGGCTGCCGCCCGCGGGCTTTCAGACGGGCGGACGAAGTGTTAGACTTTTGACCATGAACGCGCCCCCTAGAAACAAGCGCATGACCGTTGACGAATTTATCCCCTGGGCCAGGGCCCAGCCCAAGGGGCGGTATGAGCTCGTGCACGGCGAGGTTGTGGCCATGAGTCCTGAGCGATCCCGCCACCGGCAAGTCAAGGGCACAATTTTTATGGCTCTTACAGCCGCTCTACAAAAGCGAGGACTTGCAGGCGTCGTTGAGCCTGATGGCTCCACAGTTCGGATTGGCCCAGATGCCGCCTTCGAACCTGACGCGCTCGTCTATTTGGGGAAGCGCTTGCTGCCGGGTAGTATCGAAGTCCCTCATCCTGTGATTGTTGTTGAAGTCCTGTCCGAGGGGACGGCAGGCGTAGACTCGGGTCGCAAATTCAGCGGGTACTTCTCACTTCCTAGCGTTGTGCACTACCTCATCGTGGATGCGGATTTAGATCTCATCGCGCATCATAGGCGCATGCCAACGGGTACAATTGAGAGTTCAACCGTGACGTCCGGTGTTCTGCATCTTGATCCACCGGGACTCGAGCTACCGCTTGCGGATATTTTTCCATCGCATTAGGTTTAGGATGGTTGCCGAAAATGGTCAAAAACGCGGGACGACCCGTCGTTACTTTTTTGGTTCGCCCGACGCGTTCCCCAGCAGCTTGAACGACAAAAAGTATTTCTCGTTTGCTTCCGAAGTCTCCGTCCCCTTCGCAACAATCGCGACGATCTGATAGATCCGGTTGTTTGCAATAGCTGTGCGGCCCCGCCAGACCATACCCATCGTATCTGCAATCACATCGCGGGCCGGATGCCCGCCGATATCGATTTTCGCTTCGGCTCGCAGTTTTCCGCGAACACCGTCGACACTTCGGTCGCGCATGTTATCGAGAACCCGCTCGAAGTCGCCGGGTCCGACGGCACCCTCTGTGAGGTCCCATATCGTCACGTCGTAGACGGCAGCGGGCGAGCGAAGGGCGTAGGTCCGTATCTTGCCGCCGTCGTCGCCGCTTTGTTCGTTGAATTCGGGCTTGCCCGGAAATTCAACCTGAAACCCGAGACCATCCGGTTTGACCAGTTCCCATGTTTGGGCGGCGCACGGTGCTCCATAGAGAGCAATCGAGAGTAGAAGCGCTATGACGATACGCATCTGAGCCTCAATGACTTTCAACGGAGAACGACGAGTTTAGCGCGATCAGCCGGGTGGACAATTCCAAATGCGCAACGCGGCTAACGATATAGCCAACGCCTGCTTTGCACAGGAGCGAGGACGAGCCATGCCCCGCTTGACTTTACGGCTCGAAATCGCCGATCTACCGGCCCGACATCGACTTACGCCGATTGGTATGCGGCGAGTGAGCAAAGGAGACTGCTATGAGCGAAGTAACGCTGACGTTCCCCGATGGGGCAAGCCGCAAGGTGGCGTCCGGCACCACGGGTCTCGACGTCGCCAAGGGAATCTCGCCGTCGCTCGCCAAGCGTACGGTTGCCATGCAACTCGATGGCGTGTTGGCCGACCTCATCGACCCGATCACCAACGACGCACAGATCAATTTCCTCTCGCGCACGGACCCGGCGGCTCTCGAGCTGATCCGGCATGACGCCGCGCATGTTATGGCGGAAGCCGTACAGGCGCTGTGGCCCGGCACGCAGGTGACCATCGGCCCGGTCATCGACAACGGCTTCTTCTACGACTTCGCGAAAGATCAGCCGTTCGTACCCGACGACATGGCCAAGATCGAAAAGAAGATGCACGAGATCATTGCCAAGAATGCGCCGTTCACCAAAGAGGTGTGGAGCCGCGACAAGGCAAAGGAGCACTTCCGCGCCAAGGGCGAACTGTTCAAGATCGAACTGGTCGACGCCATCCCCGAGGATCAAGCGCTCAAGATCTACAGCCAAGGCGAGTGGCTGGATCTGTGCCGCGGTCCGCACATGACCTCGACGGGTGCGATCGGCAAGGCCTTCAAGCTGCAACGCTTTGCCGGCGCGTATTGGCGCGGGATCTCAACCAACCCGCAGCTGCAGCGCGTTTACGGCACCGCGTGGGCGACGCAGGACGATCTCGACGCGCACTTAAAGCAGATCGAGGAAGCAGAAAAGCGCGATCATCGCAAACTCGGCCGCGAAATGGATCTGTTCCATTTCCAGGAGGAAGCGCCCGGCTCCGTGTTCTGGCACGCGAAGGGCTGGACGCTGTTCCAGACGCTGATCAATTACATGCGCCGCCAGCAGCAGAAGGCCGGCTATCAGGAAGTGAATTCTCCCGACATGATGGAGAAGCACTTCTGGGAGCTGTCGGGGCACTGGGAGAACTACGGTGAGAACATGTTTACGACCACGCTTCCCGACGAGCGCGTGTTCTGCTGCAAGCCGATGAACTGCCCGGGTCACGTGCAGATCTATAAGCACGGCCTCAAAAGCTATCGCGATCTGCCGTACAAAATTGCCGAGTTCGGCAAGGTCCACCGCTACGAGCCGTCGGGCGCGTTGCACGGCATGCTGCGCGTGCGCCACTTCACGCAAGACGATGCGCACATTTTCATCACCGAAAATCAGATCATGGAGGAATGCCTCAAGATCAACGATCTGATGCTGGCGATCTACAAGGACTTCGGCTTTGAAGATATTTTCATCAAGCTGTCGACGCGGCCTGAAAAGCGTGTCGGCGCCGATCACCTGTGGGACAAGGCCGAAAAGGCGCTGGGCGATGTCCTCGACGAAGTGAAGCGGCAGTCGAACGGGCGTGTCAAAACAGCGTTGCAGCCGGGCGAGGGCGCATTCTACGGGCCCAAACTCGAGTACGTCTTAAAGGATGCCATTGGTCGCGAGTGGCAGTGCGGCACGACGCAGGTCGATTTCAATCTGGCGGGCAGACTCGGTGCGTTCTACATCGACGAGCATTCGGAAAAGAAAACGCCGGTGATGATTCACCGCGCGATGTTCGGTTCACTCGAACGCTTCACCGGCATTCTGATCGAGAACTTCGCCGGCCATTTTCCGCTGTGGCTCGCCCCGTTGCAGGTTGTCGTCGCGACGATCACGTCGGAGGCCGACACCTACGCCAACGAAGTCGCGGCGAAGATGCGCGACGCGGGCCTGCGCGTGGAGACCGATCTGCGCAACGAAAAGATCGGCTACAAAGTGCGCGAGCACTCGCTGGCGAAGGTGCCGGTGATTTTGGCGGTTGGCATGCGGGACGCGGAGGCGCGGAATGTGTCGGTGCGGCGGCTGGGGTCGCAGGATCAGACGGTGCTGGGGCTCGTTGAGGCGATTGCCAACTTTAAGGCCGAGGCGAAGCCACCGGGGTGACGCTTCTCCTTCTCGCCGCTTGCGGGGAGAGGGCCGTGCCGTGAGGCATGTCTTCGACATGACGTGAGGGGCAGCCCACGCGTTTGAACTAGCCGCTGCCACTCATCCTCACCTTCTCCCAGTAAAGGACAGACAAGGTCGGACTGAGTGAGGGTGCCATCAGGCACCGCAACGATGTCCGACAATAGGCCGTTACGATGTCGGACTTCGCATGGTCTCCTGCGGAGACCTCGCTCAGTCCGACCCACCGGAGGTTGTGACCAATACCGCATTGACTTGAGCCGATATCCCCCTACAACGCAGGCAGACGGGAGATTTTCATCATGCCGACCATGTCGAACCTGCGCCGCCGCAAGATCCAGAAGCGCCAGCTCAAAGCCGAAAACACTGCCAAGCGCGTCGCCAAGGCTGAGAAGAAAGAGCGCAACGCCAAGGCTGGCTAACGGCGGCCTGCACGCGCAGCACCCCGCTCGGGAATATTCCCGCCCCACACCCGTTGATCATTGGACCGGCGCGCGCGGCTGCCATCCGGCGCCGGCTGTACCCGTGTTTGTGGGGAGTGAGTATGGCCAACGCGATGCAAATTCCAGGCTTCGATCGGCTCTCGCGGAGTGGAACGGCGCGCGGACCTGAGGCTGCGGCCACGGTCACGCCGTTTGCGCCCGGCAGCCCGATGGGCGTGTCGGTTATTGGCACGGACTTGACTATCCTGGGCCAGAACATCGTGATTATCTCCCAGAACCGCATTCAAATTGACGGCGACGTGCGCGGCGATGTGGTGGGCCGGCAGGTCACCATCAGCGCCGAAGGCTCGGTCATCGGCACGGTGTCCGCCGAGAAGATCGAAGTGCACGGCGGCATCAAGGGTGCCATCCGCGCGGCTGTTGTGATGGTTCATGCCACCGCGCAGGTTGACGCCGAAATTCTCCATCAGTCGCTGTCCGTCGCCGAAGGCGCGATGCTGGAGGGGCGCTTGCGCAAAGCCCGCGACGAGCGCGAACTGATCCCCAATCTGGATGCCAATTCGTATGCGGTGCTGGGTCCCGTGAGTGGGTGAGTGAGTGAGTGAGTAGGGAGCTCTATGTCTTCGGTTTTGAGGCAGGCGGTGCCAGGCACCAGGTCGCGAGCAGTCGCGATGCCGCTGAACCGCGGGCCTGATGCCAGGCACCACCGCGCGCCCTGTGCCCTGACGCCGGCCAAGACCGCGCCGAAGCCCGATCAAACGGCCAGCGTGGCCCCGTCGCGATAGGCCGCACGCTGCCGGCACCCCGCTGGCCGGTTACAGCAGTTCGATCGATTGCGCCCGCACAATCACTTGGGTCTGCCGGAACGTCGCCTCTAGCTTTTTACGGAACGCTTGCCACCACGGTTTGTCGAGGGTGGCAATCATCACCTCAATCACCAGCACGTCGTCATGCTGAGTTTTGCCGCTCGTTTCCCAGCGGCCTTCTGCCGGCGCGCGGTTGTAGGCGGTAATCCCGCCGAACGTCTTCGACAGGTTCCATGCGACTTCTTCAAAAGGATGGGGGCCAAACGGCTGGCCGTCGTTGTCGCGCACCGGCAGCAAAATTTGGATCAGGTGCATGGCAACCTCATAATGTGGGGGACATGCGCCAGGAGCCCTGCAGCCTTATTCAGCATATTCGGCTGACCACCCTTTGAGCGAGTGGCGCCACAAAGGGCGGGGTGAATCAGAGCCCCTGACGCGGTGTTGATCTTAGGGGGCCTGGCGGGGAGTGCGAAGCGGTTTTCCGCGTAGACCGCTGGCCATCGGGAAGACGGTCAGGCACTTTTTGGGGTGCGTGACCCCATGACCTGATCCCACGACCCAGATCGCAAGTCTGCCACGCAGCAAAGCACACCGGCTTCCAACCAACGCCCCTCACGCATCGATCGATTTTTTGACCTCGAAGATTTCCATGATACGGCAGCCGCGGTGCGGGCCATCGCACACAAAGGTCCATTTTCCCTCGGTGAAGGTGTCACACATTTTGACGCCCTTGATCAGGATCCAGTGACCTTCTTTGCCTTTGTGGATGGCCAGAATGTAATGCGCCCACGCGTTGCGCGGCTTCTGCATCCAGGTCCACACGCTCGGGCGCTTCTTGCGCTCCAGATCCATGAAACTTTCTTTGACGGTCATTTTGTAACCGTAGACGGCTAGCGCGGCTTCGACCTCGTCGGCGTAGGTGCCGCGGACGGCATACTTTAGGTCGGGTGACAGATCGCGGTAGGCGTTGATGGCGCGTTCGATCTTGCTGATCGGGTAGCCGGTGATCGCGGACAAGACATATGGGCCGCAGAATGCGATACGGCCGGTATCATTGTCGGCCTCGTTGAGGCTCGATGTCAGACGCGGGCTGTGTGACAGGTCGTCCACGGGGGGGCTCGGCGGTTGGGATCAAACGGCTAACGCGATCTTGCCGTTGCGGTGGTTACTGAGAGGTTAATGGTCACCACGGCGTCAGGCACCACAAAAGGTGCCTGACCCCATTTGATCGGCGCGCGGCTAGGCGATGGTCCGGGTCAAACTGCGCATGTGATAGGTGCGGTCGCGAATCGCTGTTGCAACGAGCAGCGGATTGACCCGCTTGCGGAGCGCATGGGTGGACCAGGCTTCGTCACGCACCGTTGGGTCCAACACGCTACCGGGCACTGCGCTTTTTTTGAGGGTCAGCGCGCGCAAGGGGCGGATGCGGAACGGGGCTAAGGGACGCAACATCATCAAATCCTCCATGACGAGAAACACAAACGTGGAGCGGCTCCGCCAGTGGCGGTGATGTAGGAGCGCTGATGTGCCACCCGGATCGCGGCGCAAAAATGACAATAATATCAAAGCGGTGAGTATAATTGAATTGAGCGGTGAACGGATGGCATGCACTTGAGACTGCGCCGTCAGCGGCTGACGCAGCACAGTCAAATCGGATTGCGCATTGGGACTGGCCGGACCGTCCCGCGTGGTCTGCAATCGACCCCGCGATTTACACGGTGAAGGCTGCACACTATTTGCTATAGCTGACCAACGCGTTGGCATCTGCGTGCACCCAGCGCAGGCTCGGCGATTTGAGGGACCCCTATGCGCTACGATGACAAGGACCGCGAAAGTGAAAACGTCGAGGATCGCCGTGGACAGCGCGGCGGTGGCGGCAGGTTCGGATTGCCGGGCGGCGGTATTCAGATTCCGATGGGCGGCAAGGGCGGCTTGAGCCTGACGTCGATGCTGATCATCGGCGCCATCATGCTGCTATTCGGGATCAATCCGCTCGACATTCTCACAGGCGGCGGTGGTGGTGGCGGGAACTTCCCCAACATGCCGCAAATGCCGCGTATGGAGCAGCCGCAGTCCCGCCCGCAAACCACCGGCACTGATATCCCCGGATTGCCAGGTGGGCAAACCGCGCCCGGCCAGAAGACCGGCGATGAAATGGGGACCTTCATCAAACGCGTCATGGCCGACACGGAAGACGTGTGGAACGGCGTGTTCAAGAGCTTCGGTCAGGACTACAAGGAACCCCAACTCGTCATGTTCACCGGCAGCACACGAACTGCCTGCGGGCAGGGCGTGGCCCAGATGGGTCCGTTTTATTGCCCGCTCGACCAGAAGATCTACATCGACCTCGTCTTCTACGAAGAGCTAAAGCGGCGCTTCAATGCGCCGGGCGACTTTGCTCAGGCCTATGTCGTGGCCCACGAAGTCGGCCATCACGTCCAGACCTTGCTGGGCATTTCCGACAAGGTGCAGAGCATGAAGCAGCAGCTGGACGAGCGTCGCGCCAATCAGCTTCAGGTGCGCATGGAACTTCAGGCGGATTGCCTGGCCGGCGTGTGGGCAAACCTCAATCACCAGCTGAAACAGCGTTTGGAACCGGGCGATATCGAAGAAGGCCTGCGCGCCGCCAACGCCATCGGCGACGACATGATCCAGAAGAAAACACAAGGCCACGTGGTGCCGGACGCCTTCACCCACGGATCGGCGGAGCAGCGTATGCGCTGGTTTACGACCGGGTTCAAGTCCGGGCAGATGCAGTCCTGCGATACCTTCAACGCCGACGATCTATAGTCCCGGCTCAGCGGCCAAGCAAAACCGGTGGTTCCTTGCGGGACCACCGGTTTTCTGTTGTGCGCCGCAATGACCAAGCAGGGGTTACAAGGCTTCGCCGCCGAACTCGCCGATGACCTTGCACGCGATCGCCTTGGCGGTCAGCTCCTTGCACATTTTCTTGGCGTCGGCGGCGGACTTCACGGGGCCCGCCATGAGATTATAGGTCAAACCGTTGGCATCGACGCCGGTGGAGTATCGCGGCTCGAGATTCTTCAAGCTATCGGCGTGCGTCTCCGACAACAGGCTCCAGCTCAAGCGCAACGCATCAAGTGACGGAGCGCTGGCTATCTGCAAGCCAACGGGCTTCGCCAGCGGCTTGACCGCAGCGGGTGCCGCAACGGCACCCGGCAGGGCCGCCGCATCCCCAGCCTTGACGCTGCCCGTTTCGAGCGCTTTTGCGGGAGCTGCTGGAGCGGCTGACGCCGCAGCGGATGGGGCAGCCGGCGCCGCCAACGGAGCATTGAGCAATTTGACGTTTGCGGCCTTCTCAGCAGCCTTGACAACAGGAGCGACGGGGACGGATGCTTTAGGTGCGGCAGCTGCGGCCGCGGCGATTGCTTCCGTCGCGCTGATGGTGAGGGGCGGGGGCGCAACCGGCCTCGATGCGACAGGGCCATTGACTGGTGCTGGCGCGAGGCGCAGTTCGGGCGGTGGCAGTTGCGATGGGGCAGGAGCCGCCGCAGCAACAGTTGTCTCGACCAGCGGCGTGGGAGCCGTCGCGACTGTGCCCGTCGATGGCGTCGCCGCCGAGGCCACTTTGCTCGTCTGTTCGGCCAGGGCCGACAACCGCGCGCTGAGTTCCTTGTTCTGGGATGAGGTTTCAGCGACGTCCGATTTCAGTTGACCGATATCCGTCTGCAGCTGGCTGAGGGTGTCGCGGATGCGGCCGAGATCTTCGTTCTCAGCTGTGGTGGCGCGCTGGCCTTGGTTCGGCTCAGCCGCACCCGGCTTCAGCGACGTTGGGAAATAGGCTGCAATCAAATCGGGCCGCGTCGCAGCGAGCGTCAGATAACCCAAGGCGAAAATCGCGAGAACGCCCCACGCCACAATGCCCCGCGGTAGCCCTTTTCGGCCGGAAGTGCCGGCTGCGACCGGCGCTGGAGCAATCGGTGCGGGTGCGTGAGCCGGAATGGGCGGCGGCTGGTCAAATGAAAAAGACGTCATGGAACGGGCCCCCCAAAACTCGAAAGTGGTGTCGATTCGGAACGCTGGCCTGAGTCGAGCAAGGGGGTCAACGTGCGGGGGGCACCCACCCGGTGAGGACTGTGGATCGCGTGGGGAAAGCAACCGCGATGCGGGGTGGTCTACCATTAGTGCTACCAAAGATTGTGCATAGCGTCGGTTTGGCGGCGACGACACCCTGCGAATCTGGTGGTTAGGAGGGTCCGCGCCTTTGGCCGGTCGCTTTGCGTGGCTAATGACCGCCATTATTAACCTGCCCGGTACGGATTTTGCTCGGAATTGGCGCGGCATCCCGCCGGATCGCAGCTGAATTGCACTCGTCCAGGACACATGACCGAACGCTCTCCTCTTATCGTCATCCTCGCCGCGGGCAAAGGCACGCGGATGAAATCGAACGTGCCGAAGGTGCTGCACAAGCTGGCTGGCCGCTCGATGCTCGGCCACGTGCTGGCGCTGGCGTCGGGCTTCAGTGGCGCGCGCATTGCTGTGGTCGCCGGGCCAGAAATGGACACCGTGCGCTCGGATACGCTGCGCATGGTGCCGGGTGCTCAGGTGTTCGTTCAACACAACCAGATCGGAACGGCAGACGCTGTGCTCGCCGCGCGCGATGCCCTCGCGGCACATCGAGGCGATGTCATTGTCCTTTACGCCGACACGCCGCTCATCGAACCGGAAACCTTGCAGCGACTGCGGGCGGTGCTTGATGGTGGTGCGGGGGTGGCCGTTCTCGGATTCGAAGCGCGCGATGCCACGGGCTATGGCCGCTTGCTCATAGACGATCGCGGAGACTTGGTCGCGATCCGCGAGCACAAAGATGCCAGCGATGCGGAACGCACCATCCGCTTGTGTAACTCGGGCGTGATGGCCTTCCGGCTTGACGATGTGGCTGGGGTGCTGGATGCAATCGGCAACGCGAATGCAAAGGGCGAGTTTTATTTAACGGATGCTGTCGAGGTTGCGCGCGCACGCGGACACCGGGCCGCGGTCGTTGTCTGCCCTGAGGATGACGTGCTGGGCATCAATTCGCGCGAGCAGCTGAGCCAAGCAGAGCGCATCTGGCAGCAGCGGGCACGCGCTCGCATCATGGCGGACGGCGCGACGCTCATTGCGCCAGAAACGGTGTGGCTGTCACACGATACCAAAGTGGGCCGCGATGTTGTCATCGAGCCCAATGTGTTTTTTGGCCCCGGTGTGACGGTGGAAGACGGTGCGGAGATTAAAGCCAACTGCCACATCGAAGGCGCGCGAATTGGATCAGGCGCACGCATTGGACCGTTCGCGCGGCTGCGGCCAGGTGCGGACTTGGGGGCCGGCTCGCACATTGGCAACTTCGTCGAGGTCAAGAACGTGACAGTGGGCAAGGGTGCTAAAGCCAATCACCTCGCTTACCTCGGCGATGGCTCCGTCGGTGACGGAGCTAACGTGGGAGCTGGGACGATCTTCTGCAACTACGATGGCTTCTTCAAACACAAGACCGAGATCGGGGCTGGCGCCTTCATCGGCTCCAATTCATCGCTGGTGGCCCCAGTCAAGATCGGCGATGGCGCCTATATCGGATCGGGCAGTGTCATCACGAAGGATGTGACCGCGGACGCTCTCGCGCTGGAACGCAACACCCAAACCGAGCATTCGCAATGGGCGGCGAAATTCCGATCCATGATGGCGCGGCGTAAAGCCAAAGCAAAGTGACGGGCACACGGCCGTGAAAGACTGAAATACACTGTGATTTGAAGGATGAAGAGAGTCACAGCTAGCTACTGCAACGCATCAGGATCAAGGGATCTCGTACATGTGTGGTATCGTCGGAATTCTAGGTTCTAAGCCGGTCGCAACCGGTCTTGTCGATGCGCTGCGGCGCTTGGAATATCGCGGCTATGACTCCGCTGGCATCGCCACCGTCGAGAACGGCCACCTGGAACGGCGCCGCGCCGAGGGCAAGCTGCGCAATCTCGAAACCCGTCTGCTTGAAGAGCCGCTCGAAGGCCACATCGGGATCGGGCACACGCGCTGGGCCACTCATGGCCGGCCGACGGAGCGCAATGCGCATCCCCATATGAGTGCCAAGGTCTCGGTCGTGCACAATGGCATCATTGAGAACTACCGCGAGTTGAAGGCTGAACTTTCGGCACGAGGCCACAAATTCGAAACGGACACCGACACGGAAGCCGTCGTGCATCTGGTCACGGACGGTCTGGATCGGGGATTGGAACCCATCGAATCCGTGAAGTCTGCGCTGGGCAAGCTGCAGGGCGCGTTTGCGCTGGGCATTATCTTCGCCGGCCACAACGATCTGATGATTGCCGCCCGCCAAGGCAGTCCGCTCGCCATCGGGCATGGCATAGGTGAAATGTACTTGGGCTCGGACGCAATCGCGCTGGCACCGTTCACCGATGCGATCACGTATCTCGACGAGGGCGATTGGGCCGTCATGCACCGGTCCGGCGTGGAGATTTACGATAAATCGGGGGCCCGCACTGAACGGCCGCAGATCAAGTCGGTTGCTAGCTCGCTGCTGGTCGATAAGGGCAATCACCGCCACTTCATGGCCAAGGAAATTCACGAGCAGCCGGAAGTCATTAGCCATACGCTCGCCAACTATCTTGACATGGCGAGCGGCAAAGTGAACTTCCCCGATCTTGGTATTGACCTCGCCAAGATCTCGCGCGTCACGATCTCGGCCTGTGGCACTGCGTACTATGCCGGTCTCGTCGCCAAGTATTGGATCGAGCGGTACTCGCGCGTGCCGGTCGAAATCGATGTCGCCTCAGAGCTGCGCTATCGCGAGCCGCCGCTGATCGACAACGGCCTGTCTGTCTTTATTTCTCAGTCGGGTGAGACCGCAGATACGCTGGCGACGTTGCGCTACTGCAAGGCTGGCGGACAACGCATCGCCTCTGTCGTCAACGTTCGAACCTCGACGATTGCGCGCGAGTCCGATGCCGTCCTGCCGACGCTCGCTGGACCCGAAATCGGCGTCGCCTCAACCAAGGCGTTCACCTGCCAGCTCTCGACGCTCGCATGCCTCGCTGTCGCGATCGGCCGTGCGCGTGGTTCGATCAGTGCCGCTAAAGAGAACGAACTCGTGAAAGCGTTGACGGAGGTTCCGCGTTTAATCTCGATCATGCTGCGCCAGGAAGAGCAGTATGAGGATCTGGCGCAGTACCTGTCGAAGGCGCGCGATGTTCTCTATCTCGGACGCGGCATCAATTATCCAATAGCACTCGAAGGCGCCTTGAAGCTGAAGGAAATCTCTTACATTCACGCCGAGGGCTACGCGGCGGGTGAGCTCAAGCACGGGCCGATTGCACTGATCGACGAAAATGTTCCCGTGATCGTGGTAGCGCCTGATGACGACCTGTTTGAGAAGACAGTGTCGAACATGCAGGAAGTGGCCGCGCGGGGTGGCCAGATCATCCTGATTTCGAATGCCGATCCGGAAAAGGCCGGTTGCAAGCTCGCCGCGCACATCCAGGTGCCGGACGCGCATCCGTTTGCCAATCCGCTCGTCTATGCGGTTCCAATCCAACTGCTGGCGTATCATACGGCGGTCTTTATGGGGACCGACGTCGATCAGCCGCGCAACTTGGCGAAGTCGGTCACCGTCGAATAAATCTGTTGCGCGTTCCGGGCTTTTGGTTTTGGAGCGGGGCGCTTGATGGCATCGCCTTTGAATGAGCGGGTCACAACACAGCTTAGGGATCTGTTGGCGGCCGACGCCTCGCCGGAGCGACTGAACGCAGCCCTGCGTCAGTTGTCAAAGTGGCGCAGCGTTCTGATCCAGAACACGTTGACGGGCACCAACGGCACAACGGTTCGCGCCGGGGTGTTCGCCGGTATGGACTTCATCGCCCAGTCCGCGGAAGGCTGCCACATCGCCAAACTGCTCGGCACCTATGAGCAGCCGCTGCAGGCCGCCGTCGAACGCGCCATCGCGCGCGGATACCAAACCGTCATCAATATCGGCTGTGCGGAAGGCTACTACGCCGTCGGCCTCGCGCGGCGGATGCCACAGGCGAATATTCTCGCCTTCGACATTGATGCCAAGGCGCGCATGGCTTGTGCTGAACTGGCCGCGAAAAACGGCGTCTCAGGCCGCCTGGAGATCGGGCCCGTGTTCACGCATGCCGACTTTGCGCGGCTCCAGGGCTCGGGTGCGCTCGTTGTGTGCGACATTGAAGGGGCTGAGCACAGCCTGCTCGATCCGATTGCAGCGCCCGCGCTGGCTGGGATGGATTTGCTGGTTGAGGCGCATGATTGCGACATCGCCGGACTGTCGCAGACGCTGCGCGCGCGATTTGAGCCAACGCACGCCGTCTCGGTGATCGCCGATAGTGGAAGCCGGGATGTCGAAAGTCCGCCCGACTGGTTCACGAACCTCGGACACCTGGATCAGCTCCTCGCGATCTGGGAGTGGCGAATCGGTCCCACGCCCTGGCTCGAAATTGTACGCCGATGATTGCCATAATTGCTTCCCGTTCGCCGGTTCCGGTGCAAAACTCCAGAATGGCTTTAACCATTTGGGGAAAGCGCCGGTCTGTGGCAGTCGCGCATTTGCCACGTTGGGGCCGTTGCCCTAAAAATGCCGCTCGGATGGCGAATTGGATTTGGTGTGCCAAGGACTGGGGCAGGGGTTTTTGCAATGCACGGTGTTCGATTCACAGCGGTCGCCAGCCTGGTCGCAGTTTTAGCGGCAGGTCTCCACGACGCTCGCGCGCAATCTGTCACGAAACCGGCTCCGCCCACGGCAGACGCAAAGAAGGCGTCCCCGTCCGGCGTCAAATCTTTTGAAGCGGGCGCCAAGGCGTTCGAGGCTGGCAAATTGGAGCCTGCCGTTCAAGCTCTCTCGTCCGCCCTTGCGCTGGGTGGTTTGTCGAGCCAGCAGATGGCCAAGGCGCTGTACTACCGCGGTTCGGCCTACCGTAAGCAGGGCAAGCCCGCACAAGCCATTTCAGATTTGACATCGTCCGTGTGGTTGAAGGGCGGCTTGTCGGACGCAGATCGTGCCGCGGCCATGGATCAAAGGCAGGCGGCCTACAAAGAAGCAGGTCTGGGAGCGGCGACACCCATCGGGGCCGCACCGATTGACCAAGCGCCCTCGACTATTGTGGCAACTCCAACAGCTTCGGCCTCCGTCGCGGCGGCTGCGCCTGCGGCGGCGGCTCTGCCCGTCGCCAGCACAGCAAACCCAATCGCTGGCGGCACGACCTCATCGTGGAGTGCTGTGACGTCCGCGTCTGCCGCGGTGGAAGCATCGACTCCGTCAACAACCGGGCCTTCTGCAGCCGCTCCATCATCCGTTACTCCCTCAGCAACACTTGCGCCGAGCGCCTCGCCGGATGCTCCGGCACTTTCGGCGTTGCCTGCTGACAGTGGCCAACCGGCTGCCGCCGCTGCCAACCCGCTGGACGGTGCGGGGGCAGCTATTGGTAATGCTGGGTCGGCCATCGGTAACTTCTTCGGCAATATGTTCAATAGCTCGGGGGGCAGTCCCGCAACGACGGACGCGTCGTCATCTGTTTCGACATCATCGACAGGCGCATGGGCTGTTGAGGCTGCGACTGCTGCGCCAGCGGCACCTGCTGGCGAGTGGACCACGCAGACCAAGGTCGCCAATGTGTCAACACCCAGTGCAGCGTCGGCCAGACCTGAGACAGGCGCCTACAAACTCCAAGTTGCGGCGGTGCGCACGCGCGAGGAAGCCACCAAAGTGGCGCAGGATCTCCAACAGAGGCACGGGGCGCAAATCGCGGGGGCAACGCCCATCGTCGATCAAGCGGTGTTTGGAAACATGGGGACATTTTACCGGGTGCGGCTTGGTCCGTACACCAATGCCGACGCTCCCGGCAAGCTGTGCAGCACATTGAAACCGCTCGGTTATGACTGCATGGTCGTCGGCAACTGAGCGTTCACGGAGTTCCATTCGGCCGTGTCTGCTGCATGACGCAGGCAAGTGTTGACGTGAACGGGCACGCACCGCACCATGCCCACGATGGCGAATCCCGAACCAGACATAAATAAGCCGGCAGGCCCTGGCGCTGACAGCGGCGCAGCCTTGGCGGCGGGTCTCAAGCGTCTCGCCAACGACGATGAACATGTGCCAACGCGGCTCGGCGCACGGCTGCGCAACTACTTTTTGACAGGCGTCATCATCGTTGGTCCAGTGGCCGTCACCATCCTGCTGATCAAGTGGTTCATCGAGTTCGCCGACGAGTACGTGAAGCCGCTCATTCCGTCGATCTACCTGCCAGAAACCTACTTGCCGTTTGCCATTCCTGGCATCGGTGTGCTGTTCGGCGTCGTCGGCTTGATGATGATCGGCTTCTTCGCCGCCAACCTGCTCGGGCGCTCTCTTATTTCATTCGGCGAAATGATGCTCGATCGCATGCCGATCGTGCGGAATGTCTATCGCGCGCTGAAACAGATCTTTGAATCTGTTGTGTCAGCGACGGGATCGGGTGCTGCTAAACCGTTCCAGAAGGTCGGCCTCATTGAGTTCCCGTCGAAGGGCTTGTGGTCGATTGTGTTTGTTACTGGAGAAGCCGCCGGTGAAATCGCAGCCATCAGCCCTGGCGGCGAAAGCGATCTCGTCACGGTGTTTATGCCGACCGGCATCGTGCCACCGACCGGCTTCATCTGCTTTGTGCCGCGGCGTGAGGTGATGTTCCTCAAGATGAGCGTCGAAGATGCGGCAAAGATCGTGATTTCAGGCGGCATGGTGACGCCCGACTATCAACTGCGCATGAAGCAGTTGGCGGAGAAAGCCCGCTCCGAGGCAGCCAAGGCCGCGGCCCTCGCGCCGGTCGATCCGGGGGTTTAGATTTCAGAAGTCACGCGGCGCGGAATAGGCGCACGGCTTCGTCGCATTCGAACAGATAGAGCAGGGCGCGCAGCGTTTGCCCGCGCGGACTGGTCAATCCCGGGTCGGCGGAGAGTATCATCTTGGCGTCGTCGCGGGCAGTCGCGAGCAGCATTTCAAAGCCCGGCACTTCGGCGACGCGGAATTCCGGCATGCCGCTCTGCCGGGCGCCGAGCACCTCGCCGCCGCCGCGCAGCTCCAAATCTTTCTCCGCAATCAAAAAGCCATCTTCGGTTTCGCGCATCATGCGCAGGCGCTCTTCGGCCGTTTGGCCGGCCGGCGATTTGTACAACAGAATACAATAGGACTGACGGTCGCTACGGCCAACACGCCCGCGCAATTGGTGCAACTGAGCCAATCCAAAGCGTTCGGCATGCTCAATGACCATGATCGTGGCGTTGGGCACGTTGACGCCCACTTCAATTACGGTTGTGGCGACGAGGACAGCAAGTTTGTTGGACGCGAACGCCTCCATCGTGGTGTCTTTCGCCGTGCCGGTCATGCCGCCGTGCAGCAGCCCGACAGTATCGCCAAAAATCTGTTTCAGATGGGCGTGGCGTTCTTCGGCGGCGGCGAGTTCCGATTTTTCGGAGCTTTCAATCAGTGGGCACACCCAATAGACCTGCGCGCCTTGGGTCAGCGCGCGCTTGAGACCGTCGATGACGTCTTCTATGCGCTCGATGGGTGTGGTCGTGGTGACAATCGGTTTGCGGCCAGCCGGCTTTTCTGTCAGGCGCGAGACATCAAGGTCGCCGTAGTGGGTCATCAGCAGCGTGCGCGGAATGGGGGTTGCCGTCATCACCAGCATGTTGGCGCCGCCGTCGCCGCCTTTGGTCTGCAATGCAAGGCGCTGGTGGACGCCAAATCGATGCTGCTCGTCAATCACAGCGAAGGCGAGATCACGGAAGGTCACGTCGTCCTGGAAAATCGCGTGCGTTCCAATCAGGATATCGATTTCGCCATCTGCAAGCCGTTGCAGGATCGCGTCGCGGATTTTGCCTTTTTCGCGGCCCGTGAGGAGGGCGACGCGGAGATTGGCTTTCTCCGCCAAAGGGCCGATGGTTTCCTGATGCTGGCGCGCGAGCACTTCGGTCGGGGCCATGATGGCGGCCTGGGCGCCTGCTTCCACGGCAATGGCCATGGCCATCAGCGCGACCACGGTTTTGCCAGAGCCAACGTCGCCTTGCAGCAATCGCAGCATGCGGTTGGGGGCGGCCATATCGGCAGCAATATCTGTCAAAGCCAAGCGTTGAGATTTGGTCATCGAGAACGGCAGGGCGTCGTAAAGCGCGGCACGGAACCGGCCGTCTCCCGTGACAGGGCGTCCGCGCTGGGCGCGATAGCTTTGCCGGACAAGACCCAGCGCCAATTGATTGGCGAGCAGTTCGTCGTAGGCCAGTCGCTGCCAAGGAGCCGCACCGCGCGAGACGTCGGCGGCATCAACCGGACAATGCAGCCGTTCGATCGCGTCTTTGAACGAGGGCCAACTGCGCGCCTTGAGCCAAGCGGCATCTTGCCACTCGGCCAAGTCCGGCGTGCGTTCCACGATCTGCCGCGTCGCTTTGATCAGCACTTTGCCCGACAGGCCCGCCGTCAGCGGATAGACCGGCTCCAACAGCGGCAGGCTTGCGCGCGCTTCTTCGGCCACGATGTAGTCGGGATGAGCCATCTGCAGCGTCTCGCCATACCGCTCGACGCGGCCGGAGACGTAACGGATTTCGCCCACTGGCAGCTGACGCTCAACGAACGGCGTCTCAGCACGAAAGAAGATGAGATCGAGCCGGCCCGTTTCGTCCTCGGTGCTGACCTTATAGGGCACCTTGGTATTGCCGCGCGGGGGTGCTTTATGTTTCAACACACGAACGCGCAGCGTTGCGATGGTGCCTGGTACTGCGTCGCGGACGGTCGGTTCTGCGCGACGGTCGATCACGCCTGCTGGCAAATGCCACAGCAGGTCGATGGCGCGCGCGCTCTTGATGCCGGGCGGCAAGGCGAGCGCCTTTTGCAACAGCACATTGAGCCGCGGTCCGATGCCCTTCAAGGTCTCGGCCGGCGCAAACAATGGCGAAAGCTCAGGCGGCCGCATGGGTACGTCTCAATTCCTGTTCTCGCAGAATGCCAGTTGATCCGCGGCCATTCGCCCGGTCCACCCTGCCGTTCGATGACTGGTCTAGGCGGATGTCGCGGGCGGCGCTATACCAACCCCGCATGGGACGGGCAAGAAAGCGGGCCAGTCCCCGGGCGTCAAGCCATCGCCCATTGGTTTTCCAGTACGGTTCCTGAGGAATGATTGAAGATTTGGAGAGCCGGCGCCGCCGCGCCGCCTGGCGCGCATCGCATCGCGGCACGAAAGAGCTCGATATGCTGATCGGGCGCTATGCGGATGCCACTTTGCCCAGCATGGCTGAGGCGGAGCTGCGCCGGTTTGAGGATTTCCTGAACTTGGAAGATCCAGCGCTGCAGGGGTGGCTTCTCGCTCCCTCTATCGAGCCCGGTGTTGAATACGCGGATTTCGTCGCTGCGGTGCGACGGTTCCATGGGTTGGACAGTGCTGGTCACGCTGACACGAGAGACGTGAGTTGATGGCGGCGGCGACGGAGACCAAGCCAGATCTCATCTTATCAGGCGTGCCTGAAGGCATGGACGCCCTTGTGCTGGCGCGGTTGGTGCAAGAGGCCACGAGCGCAGCTGGTCCCGGGCTTCACTTACACATCGCGCGGGATGACCGCCGCCTCGATGCGCTGGAAACCGCGCTGAAGTTTTTTGCACCCGTCGTCAAGGTTATCGCGTTCCCGGCCTGGGACACGGTGCCCTACGATCGCGTCGGGCCGAACACCGATATCGTGGCCAAGCGGATCACGGCGCTTGCCAAGCTTGCACTCGGCGGCCGCAGAGATCCGACGATTGTTTTAACCACCGTCAATGCCGTGCTGCAGAAATTGCCGCCGCGGCTGTTCATTCGCAACTCAATGAAGGTTCTGGCGCCGGGCCAACGCGCCGATATGGGGCAATTGACCCAGCGCTTGTCTCTCGCCGGCTACACGCGCACCGGCACGGTAATGGAAGCGGGTGAGTACGGCGTGCGCGGCGGCATTCTGGATTTGTTTTCGCCGGGACGCAGCACTCCAGTTCGTTTGGATTTCTTTGGCGACACGATTGAAACGATTAAGTCGTTCGATATCGAAACCCAGCGCTCTCTGAAGCCGGTGCAGAAGATCGTGCTGATGCCGATTTCGGAAGTGGCATTCGGGGAGGCGCCTGTTGCACTGTTCCGCCGCCGCTATGTCGAACTGTTCGGTGGGGCCACGGGCGATGACCCGCTCTATGAGGCCGTAAGTGCAGGGCAGCGCTATCCGGGGCAGGAACACTGGCTGCCGTTGTATCACGATCATCTGGAAAGCCTCTTCGACTACGTGCCACACGTCGCGGTGAGCTTCGATCACCAGGCGGAGGAGGCTGTCAAAGCCCGTTTCGAGCAGATCGGTGAGCATTACGACGCGCGTATTGAGGGGCTTGAAAGCAAGACGTTTGGCGCACAGCCCTATAAGCCCGTGCCGCCGGACCGGATGTTCCTCGATGGCAAAGCCTGGAGCGCGGCGGTCGGCGGACATGCCGTGTTGCGCTTGTCGCCGTTCGAACAGGCGGCAGCGGCGAATGTGCGGGCCATGCGCGGCAAAGCGGGGCGTACATTCGCGCTGGAGCGGCAGGACCCGGACGTCAATGTCTTCGACGCTGTGGCCAAGCACATTGCGACGCTTCATGCGTCCCATCGCCGGGTGATGGTGACCACCTGGACGGCTGGTGCGCGCGAGCGGCTGGTCACGTTGCTGGCCGATCACGGCGTCAAGAACGTGCGCAAGATCGACAGCTATGCTGACGCGCTGGCGCTGCCGGGTGACGTGACGGCCCTTGGGGTCTTGGGTCTAGAGCAGGGGTTTGAGACTCCCGAACTCGCTGTGATCGGCGAGCAGGACATTCTCGGCGATCGTCTGGTGCGGCCGCGGCGCAAATCACGCAAAGCAGCCGATGTTCTGACAGAAGCGACAAGTCTGTCGGTCGGCGATCTTGTGGTTCACGCGGATCACGGCATCGGGCGCTTTGTGGGATTAAAGACGATTACGGCGTTGGGCGCTCCGCACGATTGCTTGGAGCTGACGTATGCGGGTGGCGACAAGCTCTATCTGCCGGTTGAGAACATCGAACTGCTGTCGCGCTATGGGCAGGACGAGGGGGATGGGCAACTTGACCGGCTCGGCGGTGGAGCCTGGCAATCGCGCAAGGCGCGCCTCAAGAAGCGCCTGCGCGAGATCGCGTCGGAGCTGATCAAGATCGCGGCGTTGCGCCTACTGAAGGAAGCACCCGCAGTGGCGCCGCCTGCCGGGGCATGGGACGAGTTTTTGGCGCGGTTCCCTTATGAGGAAACCGAAGATCAAGCCCAGAGCATCGAAGCCGTGCTGTCGGATTTGAATTCTGGCCGGCCTATGGACCGGCTCGTGTGCGGCGATGTCGGATTCGGCAAGACGGAAGTGGCATTGCGCGCCGCATTCGTGGCGGCCTTGAATGGCATGCAAGTGGCAGTCGTGGTGCCGACGACGCTGCTGGCGCGGCAGCATTTCAAGACTTTCACAGACCGGTTCCAGGGTCTGCCCGTTAACATCGCGCAGGCGTCGCGTCTGGTGCCGCAAAAGGATCTGAATGAGGTCAAAGCGGGCTTAAAGGCCGGGACCATTGATATTGTCGTTGGAACGCACGCGCTTTTGGGCAAAGCGATCGAGTTTGCGCGTCTCGGCCTGATGGTGATTGACGAAGAGCAGCACTTTGGCGTCACCCACAAGGAGCGCTTGAAGCGGCTGCGCGAAGACGTGCATGTTCTGACGCTGACGGCGACGCCCATTCCGCGCACCTTGCAATTGGCGCTGACCGGCGTGCGCGAACTCTCGCTCATCACCACGCCGCCGGTCGACCGGTTGGCGGTGCGCACGTACATTTCGCCGTTTGATCCTGTTATCTTGGCCGACGCATTGAAGCGCGAACGGGCCCGCGGCGGACAGAGCTTCTATGTTGTGCCGCGCATTGCCGATTTGGATGATGTTGCCGAATTCCTGCGCGAGGCGGTTCCGGAATTGAAGGTTGCCCGCGCCCATGGCCAGCTCACTCCAACCGAACTCGAAGACATCATGACCGCGTTCTATGAGGGTCAGTATGACGTGTTGCTGTCGACGGCGATCGTGGAGTCGGGGCTCGACGTGCCCAATGCCAATACAATGATCCTGCATCGCGCAGATATGTTTGGGCTGGCGCAGCTCTATCAATTGCGCGGGCGTGTCGGCCGCTCGAAGCGGCGCGCGTATGCGTACTTCACAACGCCGCCGAACCAGAAGCTGACGGAAGGAGCAGACAAGCGCCTCAAGGTTTTGCAGTCGCTTGATACGTTGGGGGCTGGGTTCTCGCTCGCCTCGCACGATCTGGATATCCGCGGCGGCGGCAATTTGTTGGGCGAAGAACAATCGGGTCACATCCGCGAAGTCGGCTTCGAACTCTATCAGTCCATGCTGGAAGAAGCCGTCGCAGCCATGAAGGGCGGCGATCTGGGCGAAACCGCCGACAAGTGGAGCCCGGAAATTGCACTGGGTATGCCCGTGCTCATCCCCGAGTCCTATGTTTCGGATCTGCAACTCCGGCTCGGGCTTTACCGGCGCTTGTCGACGTTCGAAACGCGGCCTGACATCGACGGGTTTGCAGCCGAGTTGGTCGATCGCTTTGGCGAGTTGCCGGTTGAAGTGTCGTCGCTGCTCGATGTGATGGAGATCAAAGGGCTGTGCCGTGAGGCTGGCATCGCCAAGGTCGATGCGGGCCCGCGCGGTGCGGTGCTGAGCTTCCGCAAAAACGATTTCGCGAACGCGGCCGGCTTAGCCCAGTTCCTGTATGCGCAGCGGGCGCTGGCGAAATTGCAGCCTGATCACAAGCTCGTTGTCAAAGGCGAGTGGGACAAACCGGATGCGCGCATGAAAGGCGTGCGAGCGCTGGTCAGCGAACTGGCGCGGATCGCGGCGCAGGTCAAGAAAGCGGCGTAAGTGACATCCCCTCTCCCCATCGCCTTCGGTGGGGAGAGGGCCAGGGTGAGGGGCAGCCGCTTGTTCGATCGCGTTGCTGCCCCTCACCCCAGCCCTCTCCCCGTAAGTACGGGGAGAGGGAGTTTCCTTTAAACCCCCGCCCGCTTCGCATGTCCCTTTGCTTCGGGCGGTGCGCGCGACAGCACGAGCTTCGCGACTTTTATGGCCTGCTGGTAGAGCAGCGGGAAAATCACGATCAAAAACGCGCCGACGGCCATCAAGTCGCGCTTCTCCAATTCATAACCGCGATAGAGCACCAGCACGCCAGCCGCGAACCCAGCGGCGCACAGCAGCGTTGTCAGCAAGGTGCCAAGGTGATGCGACAGCACATACCAGGCGCCAATGAGCGCGAGGAACGCAAACAACCCGATGGCACCTAATAGGACCGGGTGGGCCGACAGATACTGAACAACGGCTTGTGCGGCTTCCATCGATGGTTCCTTTTAAGTCTGGCTCAACTCAGGCGGTCACGTGCCGTGCGCTGTAGATGGCTTGCAGATCGGCCCGTTTGACTTTGCCGTTCGCGGTACGCGGCAGAGCCTCAACCAAAACGATCTCGCGCGGGCACTTGTACTGAGCCAAGCGCAGTTTCGCAAATGCCAGGATTTCCGAGGGGTCCGGTGATGTTCCCGGTTTGGGCACAACAAATGCGCCAATCACGGTGACGCCGTCACGAACATTCAGTTCCGCGCAGGCGGCTTCCGCGATGGCGGGATGTGCGGCAAGGGCTGCTTCAACTTCAAGGGGCGACACCCGGTAGCCCAGCGCTTTCATCACATCGTTGGCACGGCCAAGGTGGAAGATGTAGCCGTCATCGTCAATCATTGCGAGGTCGCCGCCTAGGAACCACTCACCGCGATAGACCTGGGCTTCCTCCTCGGGCCGGTTCCAATAGCCGAGCATGAGGCCGGGATCAGAGCGGTGAACAGCCAGTAGGCCTTCTTCGCCGGTGGGCAGCGGTTCGCAGCCACCTTCGACGGGAAGGATCGCGACGCGGCGGCCGGGTTGTGCTTTGCCGGGGGAGCCCGGTTTTCGCGCCATGCCCGGGCAGGTTGAGATGTACGTTGAAATCTCGCTCATGCCGAGGGCCTCGTAGAGTCGGGTGCCGGTGCGGTTTTTCCAGTCGTCAAAGAGTGTGGGTGAGGGGCCTTCGCCCGCAATGAGACCATGCCGCAAAGCGCCGAGGTGAAGCGGCCCGGGCGGGGCGTACTTCAAGATCTGGCGCATGAGGCCCGGAACGGCGGCAAAGAGTGTCGCGCCGGTCTTGCGAATGACAGCGGGCCAAATGTCCGGCATTTTTTCGCCCGTGAAGATGTAGCTTGTGACGCCGTTGGCCCACGGATCGATGAGACCGGTGCCAAGGGTATACGTCCAATTGAACGCGCCTGCATGCAGCATCCGATCATCGGAGCGGATGCCGTACCAGCCTTGGTAGGTGCGCGAGCGGCCCAGGGCGACGCGGTGAGCATGCACGACGCCTTTCGGTTGGGCGGTGGTGCCGGACGTGTAGAGGAGATAAGCGGGATCTTCCGCGCGGGTGTCCGCATAATTTGCACGGCGGGGATAGCGCATCATCGCGCGCACGTCAGACTCTTCGAGAATCAGGATGGATGCGGGAAGGGCGCCGCGCGCAACAGTGGGCGCGAGGGCGACGCACGCCGGAGCGCTGTCGGTCAGCAAAAACCCGGCTTCGCCCGCCGTCAGCTGGCTGGAAGTGGCAACAGCAATGAGGCCTGCAGCCATCGCGGCGAAATATAGGATTGGATAGGTGCTGGTGTTGTCGAGGCGGATGAGAATGCGATCGCCGGGTTTGAGGCCGCGGTCCTGCAGGGCAGCAGCAACTCGCAGAACGGCATCTTCAAGCTGTGAGAACGTCCACGTTTCGAGTGGCGGAGTGTCCGGTGCGGCGTCGCCAATGACCACCAGCGCGGGCTTATCGGCAAGTACATGCACCGCCCGGGCAAGACAATAGCGCGCCAGGTTAAATTGCTCCGGGATTGCGAGGGGATCTGTGGGCGGGATCATGTGTGCGCTGGGATGCTGCCGCGTGACGAGAGCTACTTCTGCCCTTCAATCCACCACGTGTCGAGATTGTAGCCCCAGAGCGGTGGCTTGGCGGGGCCGCGAACATGCTTCCAGTGGGCCACCCACTGTTTGGGGCCATGGAACAGCGGGATGACGTAATCACCAGACCGCAGCACGCGATCGAGCGCACGAACCGCCGCTGTGAAACCTTCAGATGTGTCAGCCGACAGCATCTTGGCGATCATCGCGTCCACCGCAGGGTTCTTGACGCCGACATAGTTGAAGGAGCCCGGCTGGTCGGCGGTCTCCGATGACCAGCGGAACAACTGTTCATTGCCGGGGGATAGGGATGAGCCCCACGACGTCTGGATCATGTCGTAGTCGTAGTCTTTCAATCGCGACTGATACTGCGCGCTGTCAACTAGACGGAGATTGGCCCGGATCCCAAGTTTGGAGAGGTCCGCGGTAAAGTTCGCAAGCAGCCGCTCTTGGGCGCCCGAGCCCGCGAGGATTTCAAACGTGAGCGGGGCCTTAGTGTCCTTGTGGACGAGGATGCCGGATTGAACGATGTAGCCCGCTTCGGCCAACAAGCGGAACGCCTCGCGGGCGTTGTCGCGATTGTGGCCCGTGCCGTCTGTGACGGGCAGGGTTTCGCTGCCGTCCTGAATCGCAGGGCGCACGGCGGTCTTAAACGGTTCGAGCAGTGCGCGCTCGGCGTCGTCCGCGAGTATGGCGTGCGACGACAACATGGAGCGCTCGAAGTAGCTCTGCGTGCGCTTGTAAAGTCCGTGGTAGAGACTTTTGTTGATCCACTCGAAGTTGAACAGGCGGATCAGCGCTTGCCGCACGCGCGCGTCTTGGAACACCGGGCGGCGGATATTGAAGGCGAGGGCAGACATTCCGGCTGGTAAGCCGGTTTCGACTTCGCTGAGAACAATCCGGCCATCTTTGACCGCCGGAATGACGTAGCCTTCCGCCCAGCGCTGGGGGTCGTCTTCCGAGCGCACATGCAGCGCGCCGGTCTTGAAAGCTTCAAACTGAACGGAGGCTTCGCGGAAATACTCGTAGCGGATCTCATCGAAGTTGAAGCGCCCTCGCGTGACAGCAAGATCGCGGCCCCAATAGTCCGGGTTGCGGATGTACGTGATCGATCGCCCCGCATCGATGGCTGAGACGACGTAGGGGCCTGAGCCGATCGGGGCCTCCAGTGAGGTCTTCTCGAATTGTGCGGCTGCGAATTTGTGTTTCGGCAAGACCGGCATCAATCCCATGATCAGCGGCATCTCGCGGTCGCCGCCGCCGTGGAATGAAAACCGCACAGAGTGGTCCGACAGACGCTCTGTCTTGGCGATCTTCTTGTAGTAAGTGCGATGGTTGGGCCGGCCCTTGTCGCGCAATGTCTCCATCGAGAAGATCACGTCATCAGCCGTCACAGCCTTGCCGTCGGAAAAACGCGCTGCCGGGTTCAGGTTGAACGTCACCGAGCTGCGGTCGGCGGGGACGTCAATTGTTTCGGCGATTAGCCCATAGAGCGTGAACGGTTCGTCTAAGCCTCGCGCCATGAGGGGTTCGTAAACCCAATCGCGGATGCCGGCAGCGGCTTCGCCCTTGATGATGTTGGGGTTGAGGCTATCGAAACTGCCCGAAGCGCCCAGTGCGAGCTTGCCGCCCTTAGGCGCGTTGGGATTGGCATAGGGGAAATGAGTAAGGCCGCTGGCGAGCTTGGGTTCGCCGTGCATGGCTATGGCGTGGACTGGTTCGGCCATGGCTGCCGGCTGACTAAAAGCTGCCAACATGAAACTTCCGGCGGCAGCGGCCCTAATGCGCGACATTCCGTCTCCCAGTCGATAACCCGTTCCAGCTGTACCACCTTAGTGACCAGATACGGCAGAACGGCGGAATTCGCCCAGCCTTTAGCAGACTTGCTGCCACAAGAGCCGAGCCCCCGGCTGGTCGGAGCTACCTGTTGCGTGGCGCGATTGCAACGACCGCGGCGCCGTTCATTGTGCACGGCACAAACGTGTCAATTGTGGCCACGGGATTGCCGCAATCCGAGCCTTACTGCCCCCCGGTCGGTGCGTCGAGCGCGCCGCGAAACGCGCCGCTTCATTGTTGTGCTGTCGCACGCTTCATTGTTGTGCTGGCGCACCCGGAGCGCGCCATCGAGGGGCGGAGCTGGCGGGTCCAGCTTTCTAGGGAAAGGTCAATTTTCACATGTCACATTCGGGTTTGGATGCACGGAACCTCTTGACGATAGCGCTGAGCGTGGGCGCGCTCGCCGCGAGCCTGATGTTGGGGTCGAGCATGGTATTGGCAGGGGAAGCGGCCCCTGCTGCTGAGCCGGCTGCTAAGCCAGCCGCGGCTCCGGCAAAGCCCGCAGCGGCGCCTGCTGCAAAGGACGGTGCGGCGGCTCCGGCTGCTGGCAAGGATGCGGCAGCGGCTGCGCCGAAGGGCCAGCAGAGTGCATGGGTGAAGCTGTGCGAAAAGACACCGCTCGTGAAAAAGGGCGCTGACGGCAAGGACGTAAAAGAAGAGAAGGAAATCTGCCTCACGCACCATGAGCGTCTCGATGGCAATACAGGCATGGTGCTGGTGTCAGCCGCGATCCGCGAAGTCGAAGGTGCTGACAAGAAGCATTTGATGGTGATGGTGCCGCTCGGTATGGCGATCCCACCGGGTCTGCGCGCTGCGGTCTACACCAAGGACCAGTGGGCCAAAGCGTCGAAGAACGAAAAGGTGGACGACAAGGAATTGAAGCCTGTCGATCTCAAGTATTCGCTGTGCCACGCCTCGGGCTGCACGGCTGAGATCGAAGCCGATGCCGCCGTCATCGATCAGATGAGGGCGGGTGGCGGTCTCATGGTTGTTGCCATGAACGCGGGTGCCCAGCCGATTGGTTTTCCTGTTCCCCTCGATGGCTTCACAGAGTCGTTTGCGGGCAAGCCCATCGACAACAAGATCTACAAAGAACAGCGCGGCAAGCTGATGGCTCAGATCCGCGATCGCCAGAAGCAGGCGTTCGAGAAGTATAAGGCGGATCAAACTCAGAAGGCCGAAGCCTTGAAGCAGTTGCCGACGGATACTCCTGGCGCGCCGCCGACGACAACAGGTGCAACGCCTGCTCCTAAGCCGGCTGAGAAGAAGTAAAAGTATCATCGCGTGCCATGATTGCATGCGCGAACCGCCCGGGGATAACCTTCCGGGCGGTTTTTCTTTGGGCGATCCCGATCAGTTGAGCTGGTTCATGTAGACCGGCCGGTAACGCCCATCTTCATCCTCCAAGAAGTAATCCGAAATTTGCGGATGGCGGATTGGTTGGCCGCTGGTGTCGCTCAGCAGGTTCTGCTCCGAGACGTAAGCGACATACTCACTCTCCGCGTTCTCGGCGAGTAGGTGATAGTACGGCTGATCTTTGTGCGGCCGGATATCTTCGGGAATAGCCAGCCACCAGTCTTCGGTGTTGGCAAACACGGGGTCGATGTCGAAGATCACGCCGCGGAACGGATAGTGGCGATGGCGCACGACCTCACCAACGGCAAACTTGGCTTGCCGGTAGGGGTCGAGCCGCTTTGATTTCGACACCTTCGTTTTCACGCGGCGACTACGAACGCTGCGCACCACGGCTGTCAACGGCAATGGTCGTTTATCCTTCACAGGACCTCACTCAACTCTCACAAAGCATACGCAACGGCGCGCGCGGGATCTTTCGACGCCACCACCCGGGCGAGATCCACGATCACCTTGGCCTGCTTCCACGTCGCGTCATCCTGCATCTTACCGTCGATCATCACGGCACCTGTCCCATCCGGCATGGCGTCGAGGATTTTCTTGGCAAATGCGACTTCCTTCGGATCAGGCGAGAACACCCGCTTGGCAATATCGATCTGCGAGGGATGCAGCGACCACGCGCCGAGGCAGCCCTGGAGGAAGGCATTGCGGAATTGCGCTTCACAGGCAGCGCTATCGGAGAAATCTCCGAACGGCCCGTAAAACGGCTTCAGGCCGTAGGCGAGGCAGGCGTCGACCATCTTGCCAACCGTGTAATGCCACAAATCCTGCTGATAGAAATTGCGGGCGGACCCGTCCGCGTTGGCATCGGCCAGTACGCCGTAATCCGGATGGCCGCCGCCAACACGAGTCGTTTTCATGCCGCGGGACGCCGCAAGATCGGCAGGTCCAAGGCTCATGCCGTGCATGCGTGGCGAGGCTGCGGCGATCGCTTCGACGTTCTTCACGCCTTCCGCAGTTTCCAGAATGGCGTGGATCAGGATGGGCTTCGTGACGCTGTGGCGAGCTTCAAGTTGCGCCAAGAGCTGATCGAGATAGTGGATGTCCCACGGCCCTTCGACCTTGGGCAGCATGATGACATCGACCTTGTTGCCGGCTTCTTTGACGATCTCGGTGATGTCATCGAGCATCCACGGCGAGTTGAGGCCGTTGATGCGGGTCCACAATCCTGTGGCTCCGAAGTCGAACTCGCGCGCCATTGAGACGAAGCCCTTCCGCGCGGCTTCCTTTTCGCCGATCGCGATGGCGTCTTCCAGATTGCCGAGAACGACATCGACCTGCGCAATCGTGTCTTTCAGTTTGGCGCGGATTTTCTCATTGTGCGGCGGAATGAAGTGCACCATGCGCTCCAACCGCACGGGCAGCGCGCGGAAAGGCTCAGGCGCGCCAATGGCAAGCGGCGCGAAGTGTTTGGCTGGCGTGCGGACAACGCTCATCGGCGGGAAAACCTCAGAGTCACAAGGGTTGGATTTGCTGCGGCGCACATTAGGGGCGGCGCATTCCCTGTCAATGTGGCGCTCGAACCGGCGCGGGTGCAAGGCCGCAAGCGAGTCAGATAGCCTCATTCCATCGGTCTGCGGACGGTCTGATGGCGGGTCTGCCCCGAAGTGTGCGCATTCGCATCGATCACGGGCCTGAGCTAACGTGTTGTCATAACAGGGAAAATTCCGTTGCGTATCTGCCGTTAGCCGCGGTGGCAGTTGAGGCTTTTTTGAACCGCATCTGGCGCGTAGTCTGCGGCGCAATCGGAGGGACGCAAATCCGGCATGGGTAAAGTTGGCCAGCACGTCCGTCGAGGCCGTCCCGCAACTGCCGCGGCGCTGATAGCTGGGCTGTGCGTAGCGCTGACCGGCGTCACGCCTTCGGACGTTCTGGCCAAACCCGCGAAAGGCCAGAAGGCCGCACTCGCTAAAGCGAAATCCGGCAAGGACAAAGACGTTCTGTCGCGCAACCAGGTTCTGGCGTCCGGGGCACAGCCGCTGGCGCGCATCGGCCGCCATGTCATCATCGGTTACGAGTCGATCAGCAGCGTGAAAGCGCTGGTTGAAAAGCGCGCCATCGCCGGCATATTTATCACCGACCACAACGTCCGCCGCAAATCTGTGGCTCAGGTGAAGGCCGAAATCGATAGCCTCCAGGCGATCCGCACGGCCCAAGGTTTGCCGCCGTTGATCATAGCCGCCGACCAGGAAGGCGGCGCGGTTTCGCGGCTGTCTCCGCCTCTGACGCCTCAACCAAGCATCGCCAGGATTCTGGTCAACACGGCCAGCGAGTTTGACCGCCAGAAAGCCGTTGAGGACTACGCCCGCATTCAAGCCGCGGAATTGAAGCGCATAGGCGTCACTATGAACTTCGCGCCCGTGGTGGATCTCAACATTGATCCCAAACGGCGCAGTGACGGCCAGACCAGGCTGCGGCTGCGGGCGATTGCCTCGGACCCGGAATTGGTGGCGCGGGTTGCCGGCTGGTACTGCGATACGTTGGCGCGATCCAGCGTGATGTGTACCATGAAGCACTTTCCAGGGTTGGGGCATGTCGGCCGCGACACGCACCGGGTGACGGGCGAGATCACGCTGCCCGAGAGTCAGTTGAAGGCGGCCGATTGGGTGCCGTTCGTGCGGCTGATGAACCGGCCGAACGTCGCCACGATGCTGGCACATGTGCGGCTGACAGCGGTCGATAAAGATACCCCGGCGTCGTTCTCGCGCCGCGTCATCGGCGGCATGATGCGCGAGGATTGGGCGCATCAGGGCATCTTGATAACGGACGATCTGAGCATGGGCGCTGTCACACGCAGCAAGGACGGCGTCGGTGGCGCAGCGGTCAAGGCGCTCAACGCGGGGGCCGATTTGATCCTGATATCGTTTAGCGACAAGCATCTCAATGTCGTGATGACGAGTTTGTTGAAAGCTGAGGCGTCAGGCCAGCTCGACGCGCAGCGCGGCGATGAGAGCGCCAAGCGCTTGGCCAGAATTCCCGATCGCGGGAACGATCATCACAAGATGCCGTAGGCTGAGGGATAGACAGCCGTGTCAGACACCATTGAAGAGGTGTCTGATGCCATTCCTGCCCTGCTAACTCCACCGTCTGTTCGACCACATCCACTGCTCTGGGGTTTCGCGGATCCAGACTTCGAACTGGCGCTGCATCTCGGTCATGACCCAGCGGATGTCTTCGGATGGATTGGCGGTGCGGGGAACGCGCAGCTCTTTGATCTCGACGACAAAGCGGCTGTCAGCGCCGACGCGGCGGCAGCACGACATCCACATGCGGCTGCCGGTCCGGCGCGCGATCATCGCGCCAATCGCTTGCGTGCGCGCGTCGTGCCCGAAGAACGGTACGGGCAGCCCCGTGCGATCGTAGAGATCGCAGACGAGACCGAGGCGGCCGCCCTTGCGGACAAAGTCGTTGAGAATACGCGCGGTCCGCTGGTCGTCGCCATGGTCGCCTTCGACCTTGCCGCGGCCAAACAATCCCGCGGGATAGAGTTCGCGGCGCTGGTCGCGCAAATACTGATCGACATACGGGTTGTTGACGGAGCGGTAGACAGCTCCGGGATTGGCACCGGCTGCCGTGAACGGCCAAATCGACAGCTCCCAATTGCCCATGTGCAGCGACACGCCGATGGACGGGCCGAGCTTGTCTTTGTAGCGCTTGAAAATGTGTTCCGGCTTGATGGTGATGCGGGTGGGATCTTTGATCAGCCGGTCGATGTGAATGGTTTCGGCCATGACGCGACCGAGGTTGTCCCAATGCGCGCTGCAAATCGCGCGCCGTTGCGCGTCGCTCTTTTCGGGAAACGCAATCATCAGGTTGTCGAGCGCGCGGGCTTGGCGCTTGGCACTGACCCAGGGCGCCAAAATCCGCCATGAGCGGGCACAAAACCCCGTCGCCATACGCAGAGGCATCGCGCGGATCATGCCGGTGATCGCCCGCAGCGCAACGTATTCCAAGCGAAACTGGAGATCGCGAAGCGGCGACGGGTCATTCATGATTGCGGGGGTAGGACCTGAAAGGAAAGGACGGACAGCGGTGTCAGTTGGCAAAAGCAAGGCCCAGCCGTCAAGCCGGGCTCAGTACCGGACGTTTGAACGGGGCCGCTGCCAGCTTAGATGCCAACACTTCAAGCCCGCCCGGTTGCATGAGGGCGGGCAGGGCTTTCGAGGGTTGAAGACCTTCTCTGATGACGTACTGCCGCAGGGGGGCCACGGCGCCCAGAGCAAACAGCCCAAACCCCCGCGCCAGGTGAACTGGCAGCAAGGACGAGAGCAGGGACCGATTGAGGACATCGACGGCCCACGTCCGGGCCGTGATGTCGGGTGCGCGCGCGCCGGAGTACGCCCGCAACGCCTCTGATCCGCCAATGTCGCGGCCGGCAATGAGGGCTGCGGCCAAGCAGTCCGCGAGTGAAGCCGCGTCGCGCAGTCCCAAGTTCAAGCCCTGCGCGCCAATCGGTGGCATGACGTGTGCAGCTTCGCCAACGAGTGCGACGCGGTTGTGCCCAAAGCGCTCCGGCGTCAGTCCAGTCAATGGAAAGAGCGCACGGGGCCCCAACTCCAAGACACTGCCGAGCATGCCGCTCAGGCGGACTTCAACGGCGCGCCGGAAGCCAGTATCATCTAGGGATGCAAGGCGGGTGGCTTCGCCCGGCTCTTCAACCCAAACCAGGCTGGAGGCCCGTCCCGGCATGGGAACGGTTGTGAAGGGGCCGGACCGGCGGTGGAACTCGGTGGAAATGCCGTTGTGATCGCGTTGATGGGCAAACCACGTCACCAGCGCGGTTTGCGGATAGGTCCAGGCCCGGGTCGCGATGCCAGCCGCAGTGCGGCCCACCGAGGTGCGGCCATCGGCGGCGACGACGAGGCGGCATGTGAGTTCGGCGCCGTCCGCGAGCGTGACGCACGCGCCGTCTCTTTCAATCTTGATCTCTGTAACACCTGCCGTTGGGATGACGCGCAGGTTCGCCGTAGTCTCCGCCCGGTCCTGGAGGCTTTGCACCAAGACTGCATTGGGGACATTGTAACCAAAGGCATCCAGTCCGATATCGCTGGCGGCGAAGGTGACCTCCGGTGCCTTGAACAGGGCTCCCGTGTCATCGAGAATGCGGATTGCTTTGAGTGGCTCTGAAACCGCAGCACACGCCGGCCAAACGCCGAGATTTTTCAACAGCTCAACAGACCCGGTAAACAGCGCCGCCGTTCTGCGATCCCGCTCAAGCCCGGCAGGCCGGTGAGGTGCGGTGGTCAGAACCGTGTCGATCCCGAGCCGAGATACGGCAAGCGCCGCAGCAAGGCCGGCCGGGCCGCCGCCGACCACAATAACAGGCACATCTGAGCTCGAAACCGCCATGATGCCAACACTCTAGCCCAGGCCACTAAAATGGGCGAGGCACCACCTAGCCGCGGCGCATCTTGTTGAAAAGATGACGTTACAGTTTGCAACTCTCTGAATGTTGCTGCTGCGCAACATGACCGCGAAACAACACCGATCGGACAAACATTCATGTTTCGTTAAGCGGCCAGGGTTCATCCTTGTTTTCGCCGGTCCTCAAGCCCATCCTCGGGAATCAAGAGGGATCGGCACGACGCGGGGTTTGTTGCGATATGACTTTCAAAAGCATTTTTGGCTTGGGCGTTGCGTTGGTTTGCATGAGCATTCCGGCATACGCATTCCAGGAGCAGACGGTCGGTGAAACGCCCGCACAGGCGCCCGCTGCCGCCGCACCGGTGGAGCAACCTGCTGGCATGACGCTGTCGCCTGCCGAAGCACCGAAACCGGCCACTGGCACGGAAGTTCGCATCCCAGGCCTGGGCAAACTCGGCGTGCTTCCCAAGATGGATTTCGGTTTGGAGCTGCTGTACGGGGCCAACGATCCCAAGCTGCCCGAAGCCGAGCAGGAGCCAACTCCTGATGACCTGACCATTCGTGGCACGGTCAAGCACAAGTTCTAATGAACCGCTCAGTGCCTCGCGACGGTGACGGGGAGCCATTCGGCTCCCCTTGTCGTTGTGTGATCATCCGTAGCGCTGGGGGCACGGCTGTCGGGAACAACCTTTCACCCAAGTTTCCGGAATGGACAATGGACAGATTTGGCGGATGGGGAGGGATTCGAACCCCCGGTGAGCTTGCACCCACGCTAGTTTTCAAGACTAGAGCCATCAACCACTCGGCCACCCATCCATGGACCGGGCAGGCAGAACCTGCCGGTCGTGACGGTTCCTATAGCTGCCGCGCGCGTGCGCCTCAAGACCCGCAAACACAGTTACCACCCCATTAACGCTATCCTAAGCCGAGTTTGCCACGATCCGGACCCAGTGCGGCCTATCTGACCTTTTACCTGTTGAGGGACTAAAGAGAGATAGGCGTGGAAATGCCGTTGAGCGTGTGCGTGGGGTTGTGATGTCGAGTGTCGAGCCGTCGTGCGTCGCGCGATCGCGGTCCACGGGCCGGATTTTTCCAGGCCTCTCCTTACGTTTTCGATTATCCTTGGTGCTACTCGGCGCGGTGCTAGTTGGCTCACTTGCAGCTTGTTCAAGCTCGACCACCAGAACCAAAAGCGCCGGCTCAGGGTCGAGCGAAAACTCTGGTCCCGACCCGAAGTGGGGCGTCAGCGCCAGCCCTAGGCTTGCCACGCACTCGGGTCCGATGCCTAAGGGCGGCGGCCATTACAAAGTTGGGAAGCCCTACCTTGTGGGCGGTCAGTGGTACACGCCGCGCGAACAGCCTGGCTACGACGCAACCGGCATTGCATCCTGGTACGGCGACGACTTTCACGGCCGCAAAACGTCGAACGGCGAACTCTACGACATGAATGCGCTGACCGCGGCGCATCCGACGTTGCCGATGCCGTCCTATGCTTATGTCACCAATCTTGATAACGGCCGCACGATCCTGCTGCGCATCAACGATCGTGGACCCTATGTGGCCAATCGCGTGATTGATTTGTCGCGCGCGTCAGCCCGGGCTTTGGGTTCGGAAGGCCGTGGTCTCGGTCACGTTCGCGTTCGTTATGCAGGACCTGCACCGCTCAATGGCTACGACGGCCGTGAGCGGCAATTCCTCGCCAGCCAGCCGTGGCCGACCTCTTCGCCGGCTTATGCCTCTGCTGCGTCCCAGACGACACGCCGCTTGCAGCGCGCGCAGCCGATGCAGCAACTCACGCCGGTCGCGCGGGCTCCCGTTGGGCAGGGCGATGCTTGGTCTCCGCTCGGGTACCGGTCAGGGATCGGTGCGAAATCGCGTTGAACCCAACCGGCGTAATTGGGGCCGCACACGCGATTGCCGGTTGACCTGCCGGCGGCCCCCACCCATAACCTAACGCCTGTTGTCGAGACAGTTTTGGGCCCCAATTCATGCGTCGCTGGATGCTGCCGCTCACCGCGTTTTGCCGGCTTGCGATGGTCATCGCAACGTTCATATTTCCTCTTGTTTTCAGTGCCGGAGTGGCGTCGGCTGGCGGCTCGCAGTCCGGCGAGTTCACCTCCAAGGCCAAGCGCGCGATCCTGATGGACGCTGAAACCGGCGCGGTCCTCTATCAGCTCAATGCCGACGAATTGGCGCCTCCCGCGAGCATGAGCAAACTCATGACGCTGGCCGTGCTGTTCAAAGCCATGAAGGACGGCCGCGCCAAACCCGACGACGAATACCTGATGAGCGAATACGCCTGGCGGACCGGCGGCGCGCCGTCCGGCACGTCGGCGATGTTTGTTCCGATCAACACCAAAGCGCGCGTCGATGAACTGATCCAGGGAATCGTTGTGCAGTCCGGCAACGACGCGTGCATTGCGGTTGCCGAAGCGCTGGGCGGTTCAGAAGCCGGGTTCGCCAAGCTGATGGATGACGAGGGGCGACGGATCGGGCTGAAGACGTCGACGTTCCGGAATTCAACGGGCCTCAGCCATCCCGAACATCTGATGACGGCGCGCGAACTCGGCCTCCTGGCGCGCTTTCTGATCCGGGAATACCCCGAGCAGTACAAGCTGTTCTCGCAAAAGGAATTCGCCTACCGCAAACATAAGTTTTACAATCGCAACCCGTTGCTCGGCACCGAACTGGGTGTTGACGGCTTGAAGACCGGGCACACGGCGGATGCGGGTTATGGGATCGTTGTGTCGGCTGTTAACGAGGGCCGCCGGTTGATCGGCGTGGTCATGGGTCTCAAGGACGAAAAGGACCGGCGCGAAGAAGCCCGGAGGTTGATCGAGTGGGGCATCCGCAGTTTCGGTCAGTTCAAGTTATTTGCGGCCGATGAGCAAGTGGGCCATGCACGGGTCTGGGGCGGCACCAGCTGGTACGTCCCCCTCAGCGGCAAAGGCGAGTTGTCCGTGGTTCTGCCGCGCTTCCCGGCCAATCAGAAGTTACGCGCAGAGATCGTCTACCAGGGCCCGCTCAAACCGCCGATCAAAAGGGGCGACGCAGTGGCCATACTGAAGGTGACCAGTTCCTCCAATGCCACCAGCGAAGTGCCCCTGTACGCTGCCGAGGATGTCGAGCAGGCCGGAATTCTGATGCAGGGCCTAGACAGTCTCGTTCATCTGGCCTTGCGCTGGGCCAACCTTTAGACTTGGTCCTGGGACACACCCAGTCTGCTGGCTGGCTTTCCAACGTTTGGCCCGGCGGATTCGGACAGAGTGGCGACGGACATGGCTTCGAGGGTTATGGCGCGCGGCAAATTCATATCGTTTGAGGGCGGCGAGGGCTCGGGCAAGTCGACCCAGGCCCAGCGGCTGGCTGAGCGCTTGCGCGGTCTGGGCCTGGAAGCCGTTGTGACCCGGGAGCCAGGGGGCTCGCCATTTGCCGAGCGTCTGCGAGCGATTATTCTGGATCCTGCTGTGGAGCCGCATTCGCCGTTGTCGGAAGCGCTGCTGTTTTATGCCGCCCGTGCCGACCACCTTGAGCGGGTCATCCGGCCGGCGCTGAAGGCGGGGCAATGGATCGTGTGTGACAGGTTCTCGGATTCGACGCGGGTGTATCAGGGCCTCGCCGGCGACCTCGATCTCAAGATCATCGAAGCGCTGGAACTGCTGGTGGTGACGCCGACCAAGCCGGATCTGACACTCATTGTCGATATTCCCGCGGAAGTCGGTCTGGCCCGCGCCGCGCTGCGGCAAACCTCAGCGAACCCGGCTGCACAATCCCAGAAATCCGCTGGCGGCTCCGGCGGCCGGGTGCTGCGCAGCCTGCTCGCGGACCGCTACGAATCCCGCGGCGTCGAGTACCACCGGCGCTTGCGCGACGGCTTTCTCAAGATCGCAGCCACAGAGCCGCAACGCTGCGCTGTTGTCGATGGCCAGAAGGGACCCGACGATGTGGCCGCTGCCATCTGGACCGCCGTGGAGAGCCGGCTTCTCATGGCCGAGAAGGCCTGACGATGGCCCGCGCGCCTGCTCTCGCTGAATTCGAAGAGATACCCGAGGCCGATCGTCTTGAGGGGTTTCCTCATCCGCGGATGACGGAGCGGCTGTATGGGCACGGCGCGGCCGAGACAGAACTCGCTAGCGCTTTTGCCTCGGGGCGGATGCACCATGGCTGGTTGTTGACGGGCCCCGAAGGAACTGGCAAGGCGACACTCGCTTACCGGTTGGCGCGGTTCCTGATTGCGAGCGCAAGCGAGCGCGACATGTTCGGGCAAAGCTTGGATATCGGATCTGAGACAACCGCCGCCCGGCAGGTGCGATCACTGTCGCATCCCGATTTATTGCTCATCCGGCGCCCTTACGACCATAAGACGAAGCGGCTGCGAACCGAGATTACCGTTGACGAGGTGCGCCGGCTGAAGGGCTTTCTGCAACTTCGCGGCACAGACGGTGGCTGGCGCGTGGTCATTGTCGATCAGGCTAACGAGTTGAATTCGAATGCGGCCAACGCGTTGCTGAAGGCGCTGGAAGAACCACCACAACGCACCGTGTTTCTTCTCATCTCATCGGCTCCAAGCCGTTTGTTGCCGACGATCCGCTCGCGTTGCCGGACGCTGGAGTGCGCGCCGCTCGATGGCGAAATGCTGAAAAAGGCAGTCACCCAAGCCATCGTGGCAAGTGGCGACAGCGTGAGCTCGCCCGTTCCCAGCGGCGAGTCGTGGGCGACACTCGAGCGATTGGCGCAAGGCAGTGTGCGGCGCGCGCTGGGGTTGCTTGGGGGCAAGGGCTTTGACACCTACGATCGCATTGTCGCTGTTGTCAGCGCGCTGCCAACTGTTGATTGGGGCGCTGTCCACAGCCTGGGTGATGAACTTGGTTCGCCAGCCGCAGACCCGAAGTTCCAGCTGTTCTACGATTTGTTTTTGGGACTGATCAGCCGCATGGTGCGGGCGGCAGCGCTGAAAGATGCGCAGTCCAACGAAGGTCAACTGGCCGCGCGGCTCATTCCGGAGCCGCGACTTGCGGCGTGGGCCCAGGTGTGGGAAACCGTGGTCACTGACAAGGCCGATGCTGAGGCGCTCAACCTCGATCGCAAGGCGCTCATCCTCAACACGTTTTCGCGTCTCGAGCTGGCCGCGCGGAGTTAGGGTGCTTGGAGTGCGGTCAGACCACTTGCGTCCCCCGCCAGATTTTAGATTGTGACGTCTTGTGCAAGGGGCCTGACCCCATAGCCCCGAACCTGGACGACCATGACCCAGCGCTTCTATATCACGACCGCGATTTCCTATCCCAACGGCGTTCCCCACATCGGGCACGCGTACGAGGCGATTACGACCGACGCCATTGCGCGGTTTGAACGGCTCGACGGCAAGAGCGTTCTGTTCCTTACGGGCACTGACGAGCACGGCCTCAAGATGAAGCAGACGGCGGCTGAGAAGGACATGACGCCCCGCGCCCTGGCCGATCTCAACTCGGCGCGGTTTGTCGAGATGGCGGAGATGCTGGGACTGTCCCACGACGACTTTATCCGCACGACTGAAGCGCGCCACTATGAGGCCTGCGCGGAGTTATGGCGGCGTATGGAAAAATCGGGCGACATCTTCAAGAAGAAGTATGGCGGTTGGTACTCCGTGCGAGATGAGACGTACTACAAGGAAGGCGAGACTGAGCTGCGCGATGGCGCCCGGTTCGCGACGCCGACGGGCACGCCTGTCGAATGGACCGAGGAAGAGACTTATTTTTTCCGGTTGTCAGCGTATCAGGACAAACTGCTCGCCCACTATGACGCCAACCCCGATTTCATCCTGCCGCCTGAACGGCGCAATGAAGTCGTCAGCTTTGTCAAAGGCGGGCTCGAAGACCTCTCGATCTCGCGGTCAACGCTTGATTGGGGCATTCCCGTTCCCGGCGCGCCGGGGCATGTCATGTATGTCTGGGTCGATGCGCTCAATAATTATGTGACTGCAACGGGATTACTGAACGGCGGCGGGGAGCGTGCTGATTATTGGCCAGCCGATGTTCACGTCATCGGCAAGGACATCACGCGGTTCCATGCGGTCTATTGGCCAGCGTTTCTCATGAGTGCCGGGCTACCGCTGCCAAAGCGCGTGTTCGCGCATGGGTTTGTGCTGAGCAAGGGCGAGAAGATGTCGAAGTCGGTCGGCAACGTCGTCGACCCATTTGATTTGGTGCGCGCCTATGGCCGCGATCAGGTGCGGTTCTTCTTCCTGCGCGAGGTCATGTTCGGGCAGGACGGCAGCTATTCGCCCGAAGCCATTGCCAACCGCATCAATGCGGATTTGGCCAACAACCTAGGCAATCTTGCCCAGCGCTCGCTGTCGATGATCTTTAAGAACTGCAACGGCAGAATCCCAACGCCCGGTGAGTTTACCGCCGGGGACACAGCGATGCTCGCGGCGGCGGATGGGCTCTATGCGAAGGTGCGATCCGAGATGGACCGGCAAGCTTTGACGAAATACCTTGATGCTGTTTGGGGCGTGATCTCGGATGCCAACCAGTACTTCGCGGGTCAAGAGCCGTGGGCCAAGAAGAAAACTGATCCCAAGCGTATGGATACGATCCTCTACGTGACGGCTGAAGTCGTACGGCAATTCGCAATTCTGGCGCAGCCCGCGATGCCCGGACTGGCGCCGAAGTTGCTGGATGCTCTGGCGGTTTCTGCTTATGCGCGGGCATTTGCAGCGCTCGGGCCAAACGGCCGCTTGGTTGCTGGGACGCCGATCACCGAACCGCAGGGCGTGTTCCCGCGGTATGTGGACCCTGCGAAGGACGCTTAGTATGACCGTCTCCCTGCTTCAGCGGGGAGAGGCGGAGACCACGATGCTCGTCGACCACCACTGCCACATTGACCGGCCCGAATTTGCCAATGACTTGGACGGCGTCGTTGCGCGCGCGCATGCGGCGGGCGTCGGCTTGATGGTCAACATCTCGACGCGGGTGCGCAGGTTTGATCACCTGCTGTCGGTCGTGGAGCGCTTCGATACGGTCTACGGCACGGTCGGCACGCATCCGCATTATGCGCATGAAGAACTCGACGTGTCCGCGGCCGAGCTCGTACGGCTGGCTCAGCATCCGAAGATCGCCGGGATTGGCGAGGCGGGGCTTGATTACTACTACAAGCACTCAACGCCAGAGGCGCAAGCGCAGGGGTTCCGGACCCACATCGCGGCGGCGCGCGAGACGGGGCTGCCGCTCGAGATACACACGCGGGACGCAGATGCCGATACGCTCACGATTTTGCGGGACGAGCACGCGAAGGGGGCATTTCCAGCGATTTTGCATTGCTTCACGGGTGGCCGGGAACTCGCCATGCGGGCGGTTGATCTCGGTCTGTACGTCTCGTTCTCCGGTGTCGTGACGTTCAAGAAGGCCGACGCGTTGCGCGCCATTGCTTGTGAAGTTCCACTCGACCGTTTGCTGGTCGAAACGGATGCGCCCTACCTCGCTCCAGAGCCCTATCGCGGCAAGCAGAACGAGCCAGCCTATGTCGGGCACACGGCAGGGGCTCTGGCCACGGCGCGGGACATTCCGGTGGCGGAGTTTGCCGCGGCCACAACTGAGAATTTTTTCCGGATCTACACGAAGGTGCCGCGTCCAAGTGGCGGGAGCCCGGCCACGACATGACCCTCAGGCTCACGATTCTCGGGTGCGGCTCATCCGGCGGCGTGCCGCGCATCGGTCCGATGTGGGGGCAATGCGACCCGGCCAATCCCAAGAACCGGCGGCGGCGCTGTTCGGTGCTGGTCGAAAGACGCAGTGGTGCAGGCACCACCACTGCGCTGATTGATACGTCGCCGGATTTACGCGAACAGCTTCTCTCGGTTCGCGCGGACCACTTGGACGGCGTGCTGTTTACCCACGACCACGCGGACCATACGCACGGCATCGATGATCTGCGCATGGTCGCGTATGCCATGAAACGGCGGATTGATTGCTACTTCGATGCGGAAACGCGCGACAGCCTTGTGGCACGGTTTGCCTATTGCTTCGATCAAAAAGAGGGCTCGGAGTACAAGCCGATCCTGAGGGGGCACCACATCACGGACGGCGCTCCGGTCCGCATTTCTGGCTCCAGCGGCGTCCTTGAGGCGATCCCTGTGCCGCAGCGGCATGGCGATATCGCCTCGCTGGGCTTCCGGTTTGGCGACATCGCGTACTCGCCGGACATCAGCGATTTGCCGGACAGCTCGATCCCGCTACTGGAAGGTCTCGACGTCTGGATCGTGGATGCATTGCGCTACACGTCCCACCCCAGCCATTTCAGCGTGAAGCAGGCCTTGGCTTGGATCGAGCGGTTGAAGCCGAAGCGCGCCATCCTCACCCACATGACGACGGATCTCGATTACGCGACGTTGAAGCGCGAACTGCCGCCGCATATCGAGCCGGCCTATGATGGGATGGTGGTGGAGGGTTAAGCGATCGCGGTGACGCCGTGCTTGTCACGCCACTCGCGGAACCGGATTGTGTCGCCGTTGAGGGTGTTGGACGGCAGGGCAAGTTCAACGAACAACGGCGCCACATCTTCGGGTGTGGGCAGCGTCAGCGGATCTTCGCCAGGAAACGCTTTTGCGCGCATGGCGGTGCGGATCGCGCCTGGGTTTACGATCGACGTGCGGACAGCCGTGTTCTCGCATTCCGTCGCGTAGGTTTTGGCCAGAGCTTCAAGCCCCGCCTTCGCCACCGCATAGGGTCCCCAATAGGCGTGCTGCCCATCGGATGCGCCAGACGATACGAAAATGCAGCGGCCGGCATCTGACAGTTTTAGCAACGGATCAAGCGTGCGCAGAAGGCGCCAGTTGGCCGACAGATTGGTCTCGATCACCGCATCCCAACTGTCCGCGGTGACGTGAGGCAGGGGCGACAGTGGCCCAAGGATCGCCGCGTTGGCGACAAAGATGTCTAGCTTGCCCCAGCGCTGATAAATCGACGGCCCGAGGGGATCGATCTTGTCTCCTTTGCGCAGATCGAGCGGGAACAGTGTCGCCGATCCGCCGATTTTCTGGATTTCATCGTCGGCCTCTTCGAGCGCGCCGACACTGCGCCCCGACAAGATCACGTGTGCGCCTTCGCGGGCATACGCGACCGCAACGGCCCGGCCAAGACCGCGCGATGCGCCCGAAATAAAGGCGATGCGGCCAGAGAGGCGCTTTTCCATTGTCATTGATGAGGTCTCGCTGCGGACGTCGCGTACGGGAGCGACGTTAGCCGGAGAGCGGCTTTCCGGGCAAGGTGCCTGGGTTCAAACGACCTCGGCCAGCAGCGACAATTGGCGGGGCGCCGGGCCGTTTTGATCTGTCAGCGGCGTTGGGTATTCGCCCGTGAAGCAGTGGTCGGTAAACTGCGGTGCGCGGGCGTCGCGTCCGTCGAGACCCACGGAACGGTAGATGCCATCGACGGACAAGAACGCCAAACTATCCGCGCCCATGAACTCGCGCATTTCTTCGATGCTCATGTTGGCAGCGAGCAAGTCCTTTTTGCGCGGCGTGTCAATGCCGTAGTAATCGGAGTGCGTGATCGGCGGGGACGAAATGCGCATATGCACCTCTTTGGCGCCGGCATCCCGCATCAGTTGAACGATCTTCATGGATGTGGTGCCGCGCACGACGCTGTCGTCGATTAGTACAATGCGCTTGCCGCGAATGACGCCGGCGTTGGCGGAATGCTTGAGCTTCACGCCGAGTGCGCGAATGCGCTGCTCAGGTTCAATGAAGGTGCGGCCGACGTAGTGATTGCGAATGATACCGAGTTCAAAAGGAATGCCGGACTGCTGCGAAAATCCGATCGCCGCAGGCACGCCAGAGTCCGGGATCGGAACGATCACGTCGGCTTGTGGGGCGGATTCAACGGCGAGTTGGACGCCCATCTGCTTGCGGATGTCGTACACCGAGCGGCCACCGATGACGCTGTCGGGCCGGGCAAAGTAGATGTATTCGAAGATGCATGGCCGGGCCGGGCGGCGCGGGAACGGCCGATGGCTTTCAAGGCCCTCCGCCGTGATGGCAATCACTTCGCCGTTGTCGACTTCGCGGAGGAATTCGGCGCCAACGATATCGAGGGCGCAGGTCTCTGACGCGAACACGTAAGCGCCATTCAAGCGGCCGAGAACAAGCGGGCGAATGCCGATGGGATCACGTGCGGCAATCAGCATGTCGTTGGTGAGGCACACGAGGGAGTAGGCGCCCTCGATCTGGCGGATGGCTTCGACAAAGCGGTCGACCGCGCGGCGCTTCTTGGAACGCGACACGAGATGCAAGATCACTTCGGTGTCGGACGTTGATGGAAAGATCGCGCCGGAGGAAATCAACTCCTGGCGAATCGTCAGGGCGTTGGTGAGGTTGCCGTTGTGGGCGACGGCAAAGCCGCCGGTATCAATGTCAGCGTAGAGCGGTTGCACATTCTTGAGGGCGGGCTCGCCGGTCGTGGAGTAGCGGTTGTGACCAACAGCGACGGTACCCTTGAGGCGTCCTATGACACCTGCATCGTTGTAGTTGTCGCCGACGAGACCGAGACGGCGTTCCGAATGGAACTGCTTGCCGTCATACGTAACGATGCCAGCGGCCTCCTGGCCGCGATGTTGGAGCGCGTGCAGCCCCAGCGCTGTGATGGCGGCGGCATCGGGATGACCGAAGATGCCAAACACGCCGCATTCTTCCCGAAGCCGATCATCGCCGTAGCGTGAGTAGCCGTAATCGGTTTTGTTCATGCCGTCCGCTTGATCGTGCGCCATGATTGCGTCCCGCTCCAGCATCCGTGCACACGGGTCCAAACGACATCAGACCAAGTGTCACTTCACTTGGCCACGTCATACGCCTGTTACAAGCCGGACGCCACGCCACTTTTGACGAAAGGGTTGATTTATCCCTGCTGCTCGCCAGCCGCGGGAGCCGGATTTGTCAAAGATGACGGCATATGTGTCTCAAGCGTCGCCCGGATGGCGTCGCCGGTACTCTTAATGTACGGCAGGGACTTTGATTCGCGAACCCAGGGGAACTGACTTGCCGGGTCGGGAATGAAGGATTCGTAGAACATGTAGGGAATGACGATCAGCACGAAGCCACGCGCGACGCCGAACAGGAAGCCCAAGATCCGGTCCACCATGCCGACGGAGCTATCGAGGATCGCATCCGATATGCGTGCCGTGACGAGGTGGACGATAATGAGCACGATGAGGAAGATGATAGCGCCTATCGCAATCTGCGCGATGGCAACCTGCGCGCCCATCTGCTGGGCCATATCTTCAGCGAACTTCTTGTGATTGATAATGAAGTACAACACCGCCAACGCCGCGATGGCCCACGACACGATAGAGAGAAGCTCACGCGTCAGACCGCGGTACATGGCCAATAGCCCTGAAATGATCGCTACGGCGATCAGTGCGGCATCGAGATACGTCAACGGCCCGATCATTATAATTGCACTCCGAAACTGTCCGTGCCGGGAGTAAATCCCGCAATTCGCTCGTGGTTCAGTCGCATTTGTGCAGCCGGTCTGCAAGATCCTTCACGTGAGTGAGCCGCAACAGTGACATCTTAGTTGCGTCGTTGCCCGGGTCGCCAGTCGCGGAGATGGCCGCTTCCGTGAACCCGAGCTTCTTCGATTCCTTTAATCTCGCCGCCATATGGGCGCTGGCTCGAACCGCCCCCGACAGCGAAATTTCCCCGAACGTCACGCGGGTAGCGGGAAGGGCAACATTGGAGAATGACGACAAGAGGGCGGAGGCTGCCGCCAAATCTGCAGCCGGTTCTGTGATTTTGAGGCCGCCCGCCACATTCAGGTACACATCGTGCTGCGACAGGGAGATGCCGCAGCGGGCTTCCAGCACCGCCAAGATCATCGACAAGCGGTTGGAATCCCAGCCGACAACGGCCCGGCGCGGCGTGCCAAGCGTTGATGGTGCGACCAGAGCCTGAATTTCCACCAGTATCGGACGGGTTCCCTCGACGCCGGCAAAAACAGCCGAACCCGGAACATTGGTCTCGCGGTCGCCCAGAAAAAGTTCAGAGGGATTTGCAACTTCGCGCAAGCCTTCCTGCGCCATTTCGAACACACCGATTTCGTCGGTGGCACCGAACCGGTTTTTGGTGGCGCGCAGGATCCGGAACGTGTGGCTGCGATCGCCCTCAAACGTCAAAACCGTATCGACCATGTGTTCGACCACTTTGGGTCCGGCAATTTGGCCGTCCTTAGTGACATGTCCGACGAGCAGAAGTGCTGAACCGTTGGTTTTGGCAAAGCGGATCAGACTTTGCGTGGCTGCCCGGACCTGACTGACAGTGCCAGGCGACGCATCCAGTTGATCGGACCACAGCGTCTGAATGGAATCGATGACAATCAGATCGGCGCGGGGTCCGTCGCTGAGTGTTGAGAGAATGTTGGCGAGGTTGGTTTCGGCACCCAGCGCCACCTCAGCGTCCGCAAGCCCCAAGCGTTCGGCGCGCAGCCGCACTTGTGCTGAGGCTTCTTCGCCGGTGAAGTAGGTCGCGCGCTTCTTGCGCCGTGCCAGTGAGGCCGCCAACTGCAGGAGCAGCGTGGATTTGCCGATGCCGGGTTCACCACTGATGAGGAGCGCTGATCCGGGCACAATGCCGCCGCCTGTGACGCGGTCAAGTTCCGGCATGCCGGTTGAAAAGCGCGGCGCTTCCGCGGCACCGCCTGCCAGTGTTTCGAGTTTGACAACGCGGCCCTTGCTGGCCTTGGTGATGCCGGAACCCGGTGGCGGGCCAGCGTCGGTTTCTTCAACGATGGTGTTCCATTCGTTGCAGGTGACGCACTTGCCTGCCCAGCGCGTCGATGCCGCGCCGCACGCCTGACAAACGAACGAGCCACTTTTGGCGGACTTAGCCACTTTATCTCCCTCTCCCCATCGGCTTTGATGGGGAGAGGGCCGGGGTGAGGGGCAGCCACTTGTGCCAGCACCTTTTGCTTCCCCTCACCCTAGCCCTCTCCCCGTGAAGTACGGGACGAGGGGATATCCGCCTCCTCCCCCACGTAAACCCGCTCAAATCGCTGACCTAAGCGTGTCAGAACTTCATAGCCGATCGTGCCGGCGTGCGTGCCAACAGTCTCGATCGACAGCCCTGGGCCAATAACATCTACGAGGTCGCCTCGCAAAACGGGCACGTCTGTCACGTCAACAGTAATCAGATCCATCGAAACGCGCCCGGCAATGGGGCAGAATACGCCGCGCACCAAAACCCGCCCGCCGGCCATATCATTGGTTGCGCTGGCTGCGCGAGGGTAACCATCGGCATAGCCAATTGACACGACAGCGACGCGAGCGGCCCGCCCCGCACGCCACGATCCGGAATAGCCAACGGTCTCGCCCGCTGAAACGTCGCGAACCTGGAGAACCCGGGCTGCGACGCGTAGAACTGACGCCACCGGCGTTGGCCCGCCGCGAAACGCTTGACCGCCATACAACCCATAGCCGGGCCGGACCAGCTCATAGTGATACGGTGCGCCGAGCATGAGGCCATCGGAAGCCGCGAGACTCGCAGGTGCTTCCGGCAGGCGTGCGCGGAGGGTATCAAACACCGCGCGTTGAGCTTCGTTCTTCGGATCTGCCGGGTCATCTGCCGATGCAAGGTGGCTCATGATCAATCGCACATCGAGGGGTGCCAGCGGGCCTGGCTCGCGCATAAGCGCTTCGACATCCCCCGCGGACAGACCCAAACGATTCAATCCCGTATCGACATGAAGCGCGGTGGCTAAGCGCGCTCCAATCTGGGTGGCCAACGCTGACCACTCGCGAACTTCAGCCATACTGGCCAGCACCGGGATAGCGCTGGCCGCAAGCAGCTCGTCAGCGCACCCGGCCAACAGTCCATCGAGCGCGTAGAGTGTTGCGGTTGGCGCAAGCATCCGCGCTTGCGTCGCTTCCCCCGGGGTTGCGACAAAGAACGAGCGGCAGCCCGCGTGCACCAGCGCGGGAATGATGCGATCAGCACCCAAGCCATAAGCGTTGGCTTTGACGACGGCGCCGCACTCGGCCGGTCGAACGAGGTCTGCCAGCACGCACCAGTTGGCCGCGATCTGCCGCAGATCGATGGTGATGACGCCGGGTCCGGCGGAGGGGGGGAGGGAGGTCATTGCAGAAAGGGTGTCCAGACCGGCGTTGCACCTACCATTACCAAGGAAATCCCTGGCGATGATAAGTTTGACTGTTGTGCTGGACGTTGCGGGTCACTCAAACCGTTCCGGCAGATATTGATCCTTGGCCAAATTGCCGAAGCGGGTGAACTGGCTTTCAAAGGACAGCCCCACGGTTCCGACGGGACCGTGACGCTGTTTACCGATGATTACTTCGGCCTTGCCCGAAACGGCCATCATCTTCGCCTGCCAATCAATGAACTCCGACGTGCCTTCTGCTGGTTTCAAGCGCTCGACGTAGTATTCCTCGCGGAACACGAACATGACGACATCGGCGTCCTGCTCGATGGAGCCTGATTCACGCAAGTCCGACAGCTGTGGGCGCTTGTCTTCACGCTGCTCGACCTGACGCGACAGCTGCGACAGCGCGATGATCGGAATTGCGAGTTCCTTGGCCAGCGCCTTGAGCCCGGTGGTGATTTCCGTAATCTCCTGGACGCGGTTGTCGCTGCGCTTGTTGGAGCCAGACAACAGCTGCAAGTAATCGACAATCAAGAGGCCGAGGCCCTTCTGGCGCTTGAGCTTGCGCGCGCGCGCGGCCAGCTGGGCGATCGAAATCCCGCCCGTCTGGTCGATGTACAGCGGAATGCGGCCCATCTCCTGGCTGACGTGGACGAGCTTGCCGAAGTCGGTTTCCGTGATCATTCCGCGGCGGATCTTTTCCGAGGGGATCTCGGATTGCTCGGACAAAATACGCGTTGCGAGTTGCTCAGCTGACATTTCCAGCGAGAAGAACCCGACAATTGCGCCGTCGAGCACCTTTTCGGTGCCGTCCGCCTGCATTTCTGACCGGTACGCTTTGGCGACGTTGTAGGCGATGTTGGTGACGAGCGCGGTTTTGCCCATCGAGGGCCGGCCGGCGAGGATGATGAGGTCGGAGTTTTGCAAGCCACCCATCTTGTTGTCGAGATCGGTCAGCGCTGTGGCGAGTCCGGACAAATGGCCGTCACGCTGGAACGCGTTGTTGGCCATGTCGATGGCATGCGTCAGGGCGGAGCCGAAGCTCATGAAGCCTTGGCCGTACTTGCCCTTCTCTGCGAGAGCATACAGCCTCGATTCCGCCTCTTGAATTTGCTCTTCCGGCGGGTGATCGACGGGGCTGTCGAACGCGGTTGTGACGAGAGCTTCGCCGATGCCGATCAACTGGCGGCGGACTGCGAGGTCGTAAACTGTCTGGCCGTAATCGTGGGCGTTGATGATCGTCGTGGCGTTGGCGGCGAGGCGACCGAGGTACTGCGGCACTGTCAGGTTCGGGCCGATCGGCTCGGCGTTCTCGAAGAACGTTTTGACCGTGACCGGCGTCGCTTGTTTGCCAGCTTGAATGAGTTTGGAAACGATCTCATAGATCTGCGCATGCAGGGGATCATAGAAGTGCAGGGCTTCGAGGAAGCCGGTCACCCGGTCCAGTGCCTCGTTGTTGACGAGGATCGCCCCCAGCAAGGCCTGCTCGGCCTCGATGTTATGGGGCACCTGACGGAATTGAACGGGCTCGGCGGCGCTTGCAGCAGCGCGGAGCTTTTCGACGGGGAGGAATGCGGGGTCTGCCATGCCCTGGTGGTAGCCCGAGTCCGGCCAACCCCCGCATCCGAATCGCGCGCTGCCGGGTGTCAAGGAAAAGCTTTCCTCGTTTTCAACATGGCGTTACGCGCTCAAACGAGATGGTCCGTCCCGCAGCCGTTTGCTGGGTGAGGTGTGAGAGCGAGCAAGGTGCATTCTTATTTGCCTTCTGACGCTTGTCTGGATGGCCGCCTGTGCTCGCTCCGCTCCCATTGCTGACGCGACGTGGCCATGACGGGAAAGAGGGGTACGGCTTCCGCACCCCGTGTTGAATGTAGGCCGGACTGACCCCGGACTTGATCCTGGGGGTGTCTGACACCACTGCACCACGACCTAGACTGCCTGATCCTTCAACCGCGCCAGTGACTCATCGCGGCCGAGGACGGCCATGACATCGAAGACGGGAGGAGAGACAGAGCGGCCAGTTAAGGCCGCGCGCAACGGTTGGGCGACCTTGCCGAGTTTGGCACCGGTCTCTTCCGCGAAGGCTTTGACGGCGGTTTCGAGATCGGCGGCGCTCCATGACGTGCACGCCTCGAGCCGCGGAATGAGCGCTACAAGCATCGCTTTGGCCTCGGCGTCGATCAGTTTTGCGGCCTTGTCATCAAGTGCTAGGGGCCGCGCCGTGACGATGTAAAGTGCCCCCGTGACAAGTTCGGCGAGCGTTTTGGCACGCTCCTTCAGTGACGGCAGTGCGGCAGCCAGCCGGTCCCATCCCTTGGCTTCAAAGAGTGCGCACACGTCCTGACCCGTCGCCACTTTCGGCAATTGCGTGATGACGTCGCGGGCAAGCGCCACATCCGAACGCGGCGGCGCTTTCGGATCTACGGTCAATTCGAGGAGGGCCGTGAAATTCAAATGCGGCAGCATCGACTTGATGCGCTTCAACAGTTCGGCATCCGGCGTGATGCGAATGTAGTGGCCGTTGAGATCGTCGAGCTTTTTGAAATCAAATCGCGATGCGCTCTTGTTGATATCCGTGATGTCAAACCAAGCGATCAACTGCTCCGAAGACATGATCTCATCATCGCCGTGGCTCCAACCGAGCCGGACAAGGTAGTTGCGTAACGCAACCGGCAGGTAGCCCATGTCGCGATAGTCTTCGATGCCTTGCGCGCCGTGGCGCTTCGATAGTTTGGCGCCGTCGGCTCCGTGGATCAGGGGCACGTGTGCCCATACTGGTGCCGTCCAGCTCATGCCGTTGTAGATTTGCGTCTGGCGCGCCGCGTTGGTCAGATGATCGACGCCGCGCACGACGTGCGTGATGCCCATGTCGTGATCATCGACGACGACAGCGAGATTGTAGGTCGGGTTGCCATCGCTGCGCAGGATGATGAGGTCGTCGAGGTCTTTGTTGGCAAAGGTGACGCGGCCTTGCACGCTATCATCGACCACGGTTTCGCCGTCGCTCGGGGCGCGGAGGCGGATGGTGTGGGGCACGCCTTTCGGGGCTTCGGCCGGATCGCGGTCGCGCCACGGCGAGCGGATGGTCAGCGGCTGCTTGGCGGCCTCGGCCGCCTTGCGCATCTCGTCCAGTTCGGCGGACGTCAGATAGCATTTGTAGGCGTTGCCCGATGCCAGAAGTGCTTCCGCGATCTGGCGATGCCGGTCCGCGCGCGAAAACTGCGACACGGGCTCGCCCGTCCAGTCGAGTTCCAGCCATGTGAGGCCGTCGAGAATCGCCGCCACGGCCGCCGGATTGTTGCGTTCGCGGTCGGTGTCTTCAATCCGCAGCAGGAACGTGCCGCCCTTGGCTTTGGCATAAAGCCAATTGAACAGGGCGGTGCGCGCGCCGCCGATGTGCAGGTAGCCGGTCGGCGACGGGGCAAAGCGAACGACGGGTTTGCCGCTCTCATTCGTCTTGGTCATGAGTGGCTCTGCGTTGCTGCAACTGTGGGGTGATGGGCCCTGTTTAGCACACGTGCGGCGGGGCCGTAAGGGCGGTCGCGGGGGAACAAGTGAGCGGTGCCGATCCTCGCCTTTTGGATGTGCAGGTTTCCCGAACGCCTGAACGGGCCCTGGTGACGCGCGTTGCCGCATGGGTCGCACGCGCGACCCCAGCGGAGACGCTTCTTGCCGAGCGGGCCCACTGGTTTGTGTGGGCTCCTGTCGTGTTCGGCTGCGGCATCGGCGCCTATTTTGCGCTGCCCTTTGAGCCCACGTTGGCGGCGGCTGTGCTGCCGCTCATTGCGGGTGTGATTGCGCGTATGGTTGGCCGGGCTGGCCTCGGGATGGGACTGGTGACGGGGTGTCTGATTTGGGCCGGCGCTGGGTTTGCGGTGGCGAAACTGCGAACCACAGCTGTGGCCAGCCCGGTTCTTGAAAAGCCGTTGCGGTCGGCGGATGTGACCGGATTGATCGAGATGATTGAGCCGCGCGAAACGCGCGGCCAGAGATTGACGCTGCAGGTCGTGTCGATTGCAGGATTAGAGGCCAGCAGGACCCCGCGCCGTGTGCGCATCCGGACCATGACGTCGTCGCCCGGCTTGAAGGCGGGTGATGTCATTCGATTGACAGCGAAGCTGACGCCGCCTGCTCTGCCCGCCGTGCCGGGTGACTATGATTTCGCGCGGCAAGCCTGGTTCCAAGGGTTAGGGGCCGTTGGGTACTCGTTGGACCGGCCAAAGCGTGCGGATGCGATGGCCGAGACAGTGCCGGCGTTTCGCTGGCGAACGCGGGTTGAGGCATTGCGGGCAGCGATCGGCGCGCGGGTGGCTGCGGTTCTGCCAGGCGATACAGGCGCGATTGCGACCGCGCTCATTACCGGCGAGCGCGGCGCGATCTCACAACAGGCGACCGACAGCTATCGCGATTCCGGGCTGGTGCACATCCTGTCGATTTCAGGCCTGCACATGGCGATCATGGCAGGCGCGGTGTTCGCGGCCATGCGGTTGATCTTTGCGGCGATCCCGCCGCTGGTGTTGACGATCCCGGCTAAGAAGTGGGCGGCCGTCGCAGGGATCGTTGCGGCGGTCGCTTATCTGACGATTTCGGGCGGGGCCGCAGCGACGGTCCGCTCTGCGATCATGATCGTCATCATGTTTGTGGCGGTGCTGCTGGGCCGCCCTGCGCTGGCGTTGCGCAACGTGGCCTTGTCGGCGCTGGTGATCTTAGCGCTGTATCCCGAGAGCTTGCTGGATGCCGGCTTTCAGATGTCGTTCGCCGCGGTGGTGGCGCTCGTCTCGGCTTACGAGTTTATGCGCGAGCGGCAGGGCCGCAACCCGGTGCACCACGCGTGGTGGTGGCGCGGTGCCGTGTTTTTGTTTGGTATTGTGTTCTCTACGATGATCGCGGGCCTCGCCGTGGCGCCGCTGTCTGCGTATCACTTTCACAAGAGCCAGCAACTCGCAGTCATTGCCAATCTGTTCGTCATTCCGGTGTGCAACCTCGTTGTGATGCCGGCGGCTCTGGCGACGTTGACGTTGATGCCGTTTGGGTTGGAGACCGCGGCTCTCGTTGTGATGGGGTGGGGCATCGACGTGATGGGCCACGTGGCGGTGTGGGTGGCGGCCATGCCGGGTGCCGTCGGCACCACTGCGGCGATCCCGGAGTCCTCTTTTGCCGCAATGTTGGCGGGAAGTTTGTGGCTGGTCCTGTGGCGGAAGCGGTGGCGGTTGTTGGGGCTTCCAGTGCTGGCTTTGGGCGTGGCGCTGGCGCCGTATCACGCGCGGCCGGATGTGTTGGTGGGGCGGGATGGATCACTGGTGGCGGTGCGGCAGGCGACAGGTGCACTGGCAGCTGTTGCAGGGCGCGATGGGACGTACGAACTGCGCCGCTGGCTGGAGCACGATGGCGATGCGCGCGCGCCCGGCGTTGTCGCCAAAACGCAGGCGTTCCGTTGCGATCGGATGGGTTGCATGATGGAGGTGCGGGGTAAAGTGGTTGCGGTCTCACGTCATCCCGCGAGCCTGCGGGATGACTGTGCGCGGGCGCAGATTTTGGTGACGGACCGGCCGCGGCCGTCGAACTGCCGTGGTCCTGAGGTGGTGATCGACTATCCTGCACTGCGCGATGGCGGCACGCACGCGATCTACATCGCGGCGGATGGCGGACTTCGCATCGAGACGGTCGGACAAAGGCGGGGCCGAAGGCCCTGGACGGGGGAGCGGCCGACCGTGCTGCCGGCGCCAGCTGATCCGGCGCACGCTGGCACAGGCACGTACATGCGGGCGGGGCACGGCGCTGGCGCGCAGAACGCTCCAGCCTCTGACCGCTTAGCACAGTTCGCGGCTCCGCGTGCCGTTGCCGATGCGTTTGCGCCGGGCGAACCCATGCTCGACAGCGACGAGGATTGGCCGTGACGGTTCGCGTGGGCACGTGAATCGCCCATTCCGCCGCTTAATACTTCCGTATTAGCCCTACGAGCCGGCCTTGAATGTCGATTTGGTCGGGTCCGAAGATGCGCGTCTTGTAGTCAGGGTTGGCTGCCTCAAGCGCAATCGTTGAGCCCTTTTTGCGCAGCCGCTTCAGGGTCGCTTCTTCCTTCTCCACCAAGGCGACAACGATGTCGCCGTTCTCCGCGTTATCGCAACGCTTTATGATCACGGTGTCGCCGTCATGAATGCCGGCTTCGATCATCGAGTCGCCCTTGACCTCCAAGGCGAAGTGCTCGCCGCTGGTCAACAAGTCAGGCGGGCATGCGATGTCGTGCGAGTGGCTTTGGATAGCGCTGATCGGCACACCGGCCGCGATGCGGCCCATGACCGGAATCGACACCGTGCGATGGTCAATCATGTGGGCCGGTGGCACCGTGATGTCGTGACTTCGGCGGTTGCCTTCAATGACGCTCGGCTGGAAGCCCTTGCGGGGGGCATCGATCGGCACGGAACTCTCGGGCAGCTTGATGACTTCAATGGCGCGGGCGCGATGAGCAAGACGGCGAATAAAGCCCCGTTCGACAAGCGCCGTGATCAGCCGGTGAATGCCAGACTTCGATTTCAGTTCGAGCGCTTCGCGCATTTCGTCGAAGGAGGGCGGCACACCGTCGTCCTGCATGCGGCCGTGTATGAACAGCAGCAATTCCTTCTGCTTTTGCGTCAGCATCCTGCCTCCAAAGTCTTCCGCGCCAGCCTTAATCCGGTGGTCAGGATCGGCTGCAGCCGTTTCAATCGAATTGCCATCACCATGCAGAAGCAACCAACGCAACCCATCAGCCTGCATGTACAAATCATGAACGTACCCTAGCTGTTCACGCCATGTTCTGCAAGTGGTTCAATGGCGAATGCAAAGAGTTGCCGGAGTTTCAACGGGCTAGAGGCTCTGCTGAGCCTGGGAACACGCTATAAGCACCCCATGGCACAGCACGAATCTCTCAAACCAAAATCTCACGTCATGGCAGGCCCGGTGACGTTTTCCCAAGACGGACCGATCGCCGTGCTCGCGGGGCCGTGCCAGATGGAAAGCCGCGCGCACGCGCTCGAGATGGCGACAGCGCTGAAAGAGATCTGCGACCGGCTCGGCATCGGACTTGTCTACAAATCCTCATTTGATAAAGCGAACCGTACCTCGATCGCGGGCCAGCGCGGCATCGGGCTCGAGGCCGCGTTGCCGGTGTTCGCCGAAATCCGCGAGACGCTCGGGCTTCCCGTTGTGACCGATGTGCATGAGCTGGAGCATTGCGCTCGCGTTGCGCCGGTAGTCGACATCCTGCAAATCCCAGCGTTCTTATGCAGGCAGACCGATTTGCTGATTGCGGCGGCGAAAACGGGCCGTGTCGTCAAGATCAAGAAGGGTCAGTTTCTGGCGCCGTGGGACATGCGCAATGCGGTCGCCAAAGTGGTGGCCAGCGGCAATTCTAATATTCTTCTCACCGAGCGCGGGGCGTCATTTGGCTACAACACGCTGGTTGCGGATATGCGGTCGTTGCCGATCATGGCTGAAACCGGCGCGCCAGTGATTTTCGATGCAACGCATTCCGTGCAGCAGCCGGGCGGGCAGGGCACCAGTTCGGGTGGCGATCGCCGGTTCGTGCCGGTGTTGGCGCGGGCTGCCGTTGCGGTCGGCGTCGCGGGGTTGTTTATCGAAACTCATCAAGATCCCGACAAAGCACCCTCTGACGGGCCCAATATGGTGCCGCTCAGTCAGTTCGAAGCGCTGCTGCGCGAGTTGATGGAGATCGATGCCGTTGTCAAACGGCAACACGCAGTCCGTGGCTGACGCCCGAGCCGAAACCTCACCTGCTCAGAAGCCGTAGGTTAGATGTTGCCGGCGATGAACAGGGCCGCGGTGCGGAAACCTGCCGGATAGTCTGGCTCTTGGGGCATGCCATGATGGCTTTGGTGCGCCGCAACCGTTGTGCAGGCGCGGTCAGTGCACAAGGTGCCGGCGTTGTAGCTGGCGACGTTCAGAGCGGCAGTGGTCATGACTGAGACGAACAGCCCCACGGTGTAAACGCAAGTCAGCACGCCGAGAGTACGCAGGACACTGTCGATCGACATGGGTAAGCCTCTTGCCGCTAAACACTGAAACCAAAACCAGTCGGCGGCGAGATCATGCAGACGCTCGACACCCACCGCCGCTGGATGTGTTGAGGTTACGGAAATCTTGGTTAACATCGCGTTAACGCCGGTTTGGTGCACAAGACGTCGATGGCAGGCTAGGCAGTTGATCCGGCCTGCGCGCTGGCTCGTTGGCACCATAGGGATTGGGGGGACGTAGCACTTTGAAGATTGCTGTTATCGGCGCTGGTATCACCGGATTGGGCGCAGCGTGGTTGCTGGCGCGCGAGCACGATGTCACGGTATTTGAACGCGAGAGCAGGCTCGGCGGGCATAGTAATACCGTCGATGTGGATCTCGGTGGAACCCGCGTGCCGGTCGATACTGGCTTCATCGTCTACAACACCGCCTGTTATCCCAATCTCATCGCCTTGTTCGAGAACCTCGGTGTGCCGGCGGCAACAACCGACATGAGCTTTTCCGTGTCGCTCGATGGCGGCGCGTACGAGTACAACGGTAATGGCCTGAAGGGCCTGTTCGGTCAGCCATCGAACGCGCTGCGGCCTTCGCACGTGTTGATGGTGAAAGACATTCTGCGCTTTTTCCGCGAGGCGAAAGCGTTGAGTGACGTCTCGTCGGATCCCGCACAATCGTTGGGTGATTGGCTCGACCAACAGCGCTACTCGAGGGCTTTCATTGACCGGCATATCGTGCCGATGGGCGCGGCCATTTGGTCAACGCCCGCACGTGAGATGATGGCGTTTCCAGCGGCCAGTTTTGCGCGGTTTTTCGTCAATCACGGACTGTTGCAAGTTAAGAACCGGCCGGAGTGGCGCACGGTGCGCGGTGGCAGCCGGGAATACGTCAGCCGCATTGCCGCTCAGCTCAAGGGAAGCCGTATCGCAACAGGCGCCCCAGTTGTGGCGGTATCGCGTGCGGGTGCGGGTGTCACGGTCACCACGCAGGGCGGGCACGCGGAAACGTTCGAACGCTGCCTGATCGCCAGCCATGGCGGCGAAGCCCTCGGTATGCTGACGGACGCAGACGCGGACGAGCGGCGGTTGCTGTCCGCGTTCCGGTATGCCCGCAACGAAGCGATTTTACATACGGACTTGCGGCTGATGCCGCGCCGTCGCAGACTGTGGACCAGTTGGAATTATCTGGGCGACGGTCTTCATAGCGACCGTCTCTCAGTCACCTATTGGATGAACCAGTTGCAGCCGCTCGGGCCCGTGCCAGACGTGTTCGTCACGCTAAACCCGTTCCGGCCAGTTGAGGAGCGACACGTCATCCGGTCCTTCTCCTACCAACACCCTGTGTTCGATGCTGGATCCTTGGCCGCGCAGCAGGATTTGTGGCGCCTCCAGGGGCGGCGGCAGACGTGGTTTGCGGGCAGCTATTTTGGCTATGGGTTCCACGAGGACGCGCTGCAGGCGGGACTTGCAGCAGCCGAAGATATGGGCGCCGTGCGGCGTCCGTGGCAGGTGCCGGCGGGATTAAGCCGGATCGCATTGCGGCCTGCATCTGAATTGGCGCCATCGCTGATTGCGGGTGCGGCATGATTGGGTATGGCACGATCTACACGGGACGTGTCGTCCACAAGCGGTTGCGGCCGAAACCGCACGCGCTGGGCTACAGCGTGTTTTCAATGCTTGTCGATCTCGACCGTCTCGATGAGGCGGCTAAAAGATTGCGCCTGTTCTCGCACAATCGCTGGAACCTCTACAGCATCTGGGACCGTGATCATGGTCCGGGAACGGCCGATGATCTTGCGACGCATATTCGCGGCATTCTCACGTCTGCTGCTATCGACATCGGCGAGGGTGGCCGCATCCTCTTACTCACTTACCCGCGCATGTTCGGCTACGTGTTCAATCCGCTGAGCGTCTACTACGCGCTTGATCGCGATGGGTCGTTGCGGGGGCTGGTCTACGAAGTCAACAACACGTGGGGTTCGCGGCGCAGCTATGTCGTTTCTGCTGGCACACCCAGCAATGGTGTTTACGCGCAGGCGGCCACCAAGGAAATGTTTGTCTCTCCGTTCGCCAGCGCCGATGGGCGCTATGGCTTCCGCGTCACCACCCCCAGCGATGCGCTGACAGTCGGCGTGCAATTCCACGATACCGATGGACCGTTGATTAGAACGCACTTCGCGGGAACCGCCGAACCGTTCACCGACCGGACGCTGGCAGGGCTGATGTTCCGCTATCCCTTAATGACCTTGAAGGTCATTGGCGGGATCCACTATGAGGCGCTTAAGCTGTGGCTGAAGGGTGTGCCGCTTCAACACGGGGCGAGCGCTCCCAACTACACGATCACACATGTTCAGCTAACCAATGCGAGTATCAATGACGCAGCGTGACGACACCTTGAACAACCGCAATGAGCTTCCGTCCGCTGGCGGACTTGCCAGGACGCGGGATGAGTTTCTTCTCAACATTGCAGCAGGGGCGCTGCGCAATGTTGGGGCTGGCCGGTTGTGCGTGACGATGCCATCGGGCCAGGTGCGCACGATTGGACCGGGCGATACGATCCATGCAGCAATGACGCTGCAGTCTCTGAAGCCGGTTTGGCGGTCGATCCGCCGCGGCAGTCTCGGGTTTGCCGAGAGCTACATCCAAGGCGATGCCAAGACAGACGATCTCGGCAATCTCATCCGCTTTTTCATCGACAACTACGCGACGCTGGAGCGGGCTGGTGGATCGCTGTTCAAAACGCGGATGTTTGACAAGGCCGCCCATAAGCTGCGCCGCAACACGCGTGCAGGCAGCCGTCGCAACATTGCCGCGCACTATGATCTGGGCAATGCCTTCTATGAACTGTGGCTTGATCCCGGCATGACGTACTCGAGCGCGCTGTTCCAGGATGCGTACCAAAGCCTTGATGACGCACAGGATGCCAAGTATCAGCGCGTCTGGGAGGCGCTGGGTGTGGGCGCTGGCGGCTCTGTTCTTGAAATCGGCTGCGGGTGGGGCGGCATGGCCGAGAAGGCCGCTCGCGCCGGGGCGATGGTGACGGGCATTACCGTCTCGCGCGAACAATTCGAGTGGTCCCAGAAGCGAATGGCACAAGCGGGATTGAGCGATCGCGCAAACATCGTATTTCAAGACTATCGCGATGTCAGCGGCACGTTCGACGGCATTGTGTCGATTGAAATGATTGAAGCGGTTGGCGAAGAGCATTGGTCACAATATTTCAGGTCGCTCGCGCGCCACCTAAAGCCCGGCGGGGCGGCCGTGCTGCAAGCCATCACGATCCGCGAGCAGGATTTCGAGATCTACCGGGCGCGTCCGGATTTCATTCAGCGCTACATTTTCCCTGGCGGCATGCTGCCCACGGTGTCACTCATGCGTGATCACGCCGCGGCCGCAGGGTTGACGTTCGAACCTGTGGAGCGGTTTGGGCTGAGCTACGCGCGCACGCTGGCGATCTGGCGGGACCGGTTCGAAGCAGCGTGGCCCAAGATTGCGGCACTCGGGTTCGACGAGCAGTTCCGCCGTATGTGGACTTACTATCTGACCTATTGCGAGGTCGGCTTCGAGAAGGGGGTCGTCGATGTGGGGCTCTACCGGTTTGCAAAAGCCTGAAACCCCGCGCACTGTCATCGGGCCGCTGGGGGAGGACTAGGTGTCTGAGTGTGTTCCAGAGCCGGGCAAGATGTACTTGCGGACATACCAGAGAAACAAGCGATTTGGCGCCAGCCGCGCCAGCTTCATGAAGGCTGACAGCTGCCATGGGAACGTGATCTCGTACTTACCTTTGGCAAGACCAGCGATGATACGCGCCGCAGCGTCGTCTGCTTTGATGATAAAGGGCATCGGAAATTTGTTCACCGACGTCATGGGCGTTTCGACAAAGCCGGGATTGACGAGGCTAGTCTTGATGCCAAATCCCGAAAGGTCCGCTTCGAGGCATTCCGCTAAGTTGATCAAGGCCGCTTTGGTCGGTGAATAAGCGGCCGACTTGGGTAAGCCGCGGAAGCCCGCAACTGACGAGACAATGGCGATATGGCCGGAGCCGCGCGCCGTCATGGCTGGTAAAATCGCCTCGAGGCAGTTGGCGATGCCGGTGTAGTTGACGGCCATCGATTGGGCGGCTTTGCCCGCGTCGTAGTCCGCTGCACCCATGGGCTGCCAGATGCCCGCGTTCAAGATGATGAGATCGGGCGGACCGGTGCGCGCGAGCTGGGCCGCGAACGCGGTGCCAACCGCGGCACGATCGGCGACGTCGAGGGCTAAGGGCTCGATCAGGGGTTGAAGGCTGGCGAGTTCGGCGAGCTTATCCGCAGACCGGGCGGATGCCACGACCCAGACGCCGCGACGGGCGAGCTGAAGTGCTACCTCGCGGCCAATGCCAGTGCTGGCACCCGTGATCCAAGCCGTCTTCCAGGGGAGGTTGTCCGCGATGCGGCCCACTCCGAAACTTTACAAACCTGTCAACGGCTGCACAATGCGCGCCATCAGGCCTTTGAATTTGGCCTTCCTGTCGGACGCAATCAAGCAAATACAGCCATCCACCGGGTCAGCAATCGGCTGGTGATCGACGTCGTCACCAAGATCCGCGACATCGCCCGCGCGGAATGTGCCAAACGTGTCACTGTAGCTGCCGCGCAGAATGAGCGTCATTTCCGACCCGCCATGGCCGTGCTCTGGTATGGCAGTGCCAGGAGCTACCTTCAACAATCGCAGATCTCCTTTCGCATTGTCTGACAAAGACAACGGGTAGTGCCACACGCCCGGAGCTAGGCGGCGCCATGGAATGTCATCGAGCTTAGAACGGGACAAGTCGCGGATTGGAGCCGGCAGGTCGCCATGCCCATCCGCAACTTCTGGAGTGTCTGTGCTGCCGTCCGCCTCAAGTGAGCGCATGGCGACGATGGGAATTTGCTTCGTGACCGGCGTTGGCATCAAATCATCGAACAAGGCTTCGCCGATGCGCTCGAACTTGCGCAGTTCGGACCGGCAGTGCGGGCAGACTGACAAGTGCGATGCAACGACGGCTGCCAAAGTCTCGGGCTGACTGCCAGCGGCGCAGCTCATCAAGGTCGCGGGGTCGAGATGATGATTGATCGTCATAGCTATTGCAGGTCCTCAACGCTTTCGCGGATCTTTTGATAGGCCAAACGCATACGCGACTTCACCGTTCCGAGGGGCAGTCCAAGCCGGTCTGCGATCTCGCTGTGAGACAGACCCTCGATGTACGATAAGGCCACAACTTCGGACTGGTCAGCCGGCAATTCACTCAATGCTGCCCGTACTTTGTCACGACGCTCCCGTTCATTGAGAAGTTCTTCAGGGTCTGGATCGTCCGAGGCTTCCTCATCCTGATTCTCTGGAAGCGGCTGCCAAGCCACTTCTCTACGCAACCTGTCGATCCTTAGATTACGGGCAATCGTGAAAATCCAGGTTGTCGCACTGCCCTTCTCTCCCGAATAGAGGGCAGCCTTACGCCACACCGTCAAAAGGGTTTCTTGGGCGAGGTCTTCGGCGGTATTGGCATCGGCGCCTTGGTGCATCATGTAGGACTTCACGCGCGGGCCGTACACCTGGAACAGCTGACGAAACGCCTCAACGTCCCGGCTTTCAGCAACTTTCTGAAGCAGATCGGCCATGGTCCTCGGTATCACGAACGCGGCTGGCCGCCGGGAAAGGCGGTCACTACCGGATAGCTGGATCATAGCTGAACCTCTCTCCCGTTGCTATCGCTACGCCGGATGGGGTCAATCGGATTGACGAACCCAAAGAGAGGGCCAGAATGATGGACGTGCAACTCATAGAAGCCGCCGTATTGCTGGCCGCACTGGCGATCGCGGCACCTCTGGCCCGGTGGCTGGGGATCGGGACGGTCTTGGGCTATCTGGCGGCGGGCGCCTTGGTGGGTCCGTTTGGGTTGAGTGGACTGTTTACGTCAACGCAGGCCGAAGCGATCCTACACCTTGCGGAGTTCGGCATCGTGCTGCTGCTGTTTTTGATCGGCCTTGAACTGCGGCCGAAACGGCTGTGGGCCATGCGCAGTTCGATAGTGGGGTTAGGCGGCGCGCAGGTTGCCGTCACGGCTGTCGTGCTGGCGCTTCTGGGCTTCGTATATGGCTTGGCCTGGAACACCGCGCTGTTCGCCGGACTGGCGCTGGCGCTGTCTTCGACCGCGTTTGCGTTGCAGGTGATGGAGGAGAACGGCGAACTGTCGACGCGGCATGGCCGGCTGGGATTTGCGGTGCTCTTGTTTCAGGATTTGGCGGCGATCCCGCTGATTGCGCTGGCACCTCTATTCGCAATCGGCGCGGCGGCCAGCGGTGCGGGCATGGATTTGTTCGCAGCGGGCAAGGCGCTTGCCGTCATCGTCGCGGTGGTTGCCGTTGGCTATTGGGGTCTCGACTATTTTATCAAGGCCGTCGCGTTCACCGGAGTGCGCGAAGCGATGACCGCGGCGGCCCTGCTGACGGTGGTGACCGTCGCGGTCATTATGCAAAGTGCAGGCCTATCGGCTTCGCTGGGCGCGTTCATCGCCGGCGCGTTGTTGGCCGAGAGTTCCTACCGGCATCAACTGGAGGCGGACATCCAGCCGTTTGAGGGGCTGCTTCTGGGTTTGTTCTTTACGGCGATCGGCATGGCGCTGAACTTACAGTTGCTGGTTGATCAATGGCCTTTGGTGTTGGCGTTGACGGTGGCGCTGGTGGTGGTCAAGGCAAGCGTGCTTTACGTGCTGGCCCGCTTGCAAGGCCTCGAAGCGCGGCCTGCGCGGCGGTTAGGCTTGTCGTTGAGCCAGGGCGGTGAGTTTGCGTTCGTGCTGTTCGCCGCAGGGCTAGCAGCCGGTGTGCTGCCGCGAGATGTGTCGGAGCTTCTGGTGCTCGTTGTCACGCTGTCGATGGTGGCGACGCCGCTGGTACTGCTGCTTGAACGCGCGCTAGGCGGCAAGCAACCCGCGCTGGCCGCCTTCGACGCCATGCCCGACAACGAAAGCCACGTTGTGATTGCGGGGTTCGGGCGCTACGGCCAGATCGTCGCCCGCGTGCTGCGCGCCAAGAAGATCCCGTTTACCGCGCTCGACATCAGCGCTGAGCAGGTCGAACTCGTAAAAAAGTTTGGCGCTGAGGCGTTCTTCGGCGATGCGAGCCGTGCGGACATCCTGGAGGCCGCGAAGATCGGCAGCGCGCGCGCCTTCGTGCTCGCCATCGACGATATCGAAGCCTCTGTGCGAACCGCAGAAATGGTGACGAGCCGCTGGCCTAAAGTTCCCATCTACGCGCGAGCACGAAACCGCGCACATACGCACCGCCTGCTCGATATGGGCGTGAAGGTCATTCAGCGTGAGACGTTCCTTTCAGCGCTCGACACCACACGCCAGCTGCTCAAGGGTTTGGGTTACTCAGAGGGGCAAGCCGAGCGGTCGGTGCAAACGTTCAGAGCACACGATGAGCGGCGCCTCAACGAGGACTACAAACACTACACGGACACGCAGAAAATGCAGGAGCGCGCGCGCAGCTCAGCCGCGACGCTTGAGAAATTGTTCGAGGAAGACGCTGAAGAAGCGCGCAAGATCAGCGCAACTTCGACCGCCGGGGAGCGGTCTCGCTGATCCCAGGCCCGATGTTGATCTCATGGGAGTGCGAAACGTGGCGCAACTGTGCCGGATCACGTGACGTGCAGGCAGGCTCCGACAAGAAGTCGTGATCGGCTTTGGACCGTCCGAGTGCGGCGGGCTGCCGTAACTAACAGGCAACGATTTTCCGAACTCTCAAAGCAGACGGTCATGAGCTCAATTCGAACAGCAGTATGCTCAGCATTGGTTGCGGCAGGTACGCTGCTCGCTGGTACCACCATCGCAAATGCTAAGTCGATCGTCGGTGTCGCGCAGGATGCCGGACAGTTTAACACCCTGATTGCGGCAGCTAAGGCCGCAGGTCTGGCCGGCGTCTTATCGGGGCCGGGGAACTACACGGTGTTCGCGCCGACTGACGCTGCTTTCGCGAAGCTGCCGAAGGGCACCGTCGAGAGCCTCTTGAAGCCGCAGAACAAACATAAGCTGCGTGCCCTGCTGAAGTATCACGTCATTGGCAAGCGCATTCTCGCCAAGGACATTCCCGTCGGCCGCACCCATGTGCGCACGCTCAACGGCAAAGCGGTCAGCGTCCGCAAGCATGGCGGCGTCGGCGTCAATAATGCCCGCGTCACATCGGCCGATGTGCTGGCTTCCAACGGCGTTATCCACGTCGTCAATCGGGTGCTCATCCCGCGCTAACCAGTAAGTGTTTGAAATCACGAGGGCGGCAGCCGTTTGGCAGTTGCCCTCATTTGGCCCGCGGGCCATAGACGCGCTCCCCTCGCACCGCTAAATGTGCCCCTTCGTTTGGCAGGGAAGGGACGTTATGGGCGGGACAATGACGACGGCAGGATATCGCGAGATGGCGAACGCGATCCGCGCGCTGTCCATGGATGCGGTGCAGAAAGCAAACTCCGGCCATCCGGGTATGCCTATGGGAATGGCCGATGTGGCGACGGTTCTGTATGCCGAAGCAATGTCATTCGACCCGGCCGATCCTGTGTGGCCCAACCGCGACCGCTTTGTGCTTTCAGCTGGACACGGCTCAATGTTGCTCTACTCCCTGCTTCATCTCACCGGCTATCCCGGCATGGATATAAAGCAGTTGGAGAACTTCCGGCAGCTTGGGTCAAAGACCGCCGGACATCCCGAGCACGGTCATGCGGCTGGTATTGAAACCACCACAGGCCCGTTGGGACAAGGCATCGCCAATGCAGTCGGAATGGCGCTGGCCGAACGCCTGCTTAATGCGCGCATGGGCGCGGACGTAATTGATCACCACACCTACGCGATTGCGGGCGACGGCTGCCTGATGGAGGGCATCAGTCACGAAGCGATCTCGCTGGCGGGGCACTTGAAGCTCGGCAAGCTCATTGTCATGTGGGACGACAATTCGATTTCAATCGATGGCCCGACCAGCTTGTCGGTGTCGGATGATCAAATGGCGCGCTTCAAGGCGTCCGGCTGGAATACGATTGCCGTTGATGGGCACGACACAAAGGCGATCTCGGCCTCGCTTGCCAAAGCCAAGGCCGACGACAGCAAGCCATGGCTGATCGCGTGCAAGACGATCATCGGCTACGGCGCGCCGACGAAGCAGGGCACGAAAGATACCCACGGCAGTCCGCTGGGTGCGGAAGAAATCAAAGGCACGCGCGAGAAGCTCGGCTGGTCTCATGCGCCATTTGTGGTGCCCGATGACGTCCTCGACGCGTGGCGGTCGCTCGGAAAGAAGGGTGCCAAAGCGAATGCGGCATGGAAGGCCGTTGTTGCCAAGGCAGATCCTAAGGTGAGAGCGGCACTCGATACCCCGGCCGCGAAGTCACGTGCAAAAGAGATTACCGCCGCGATCCAGGCGGCCAAGATTGAGTTTGCGGCTGATTCCGCCAAGCGCGCGTCTCGCGTGTGGTCGCAAATGACGTTGGAACATCTCATCCCGGCCATCCCGGAGTTAATTGGCGGCTCAGCGGATCTGACACCCTCGAACGGCACCAAGACCAAGCATTACGCGCCGGTGTCTGCTGGCAAATTCGGTGGCAACTACATTCATTACGGTGTGCGCGAACACGCCATGGCCGCCGCCATGAACGGCCTCGCGTTGCACGGCGGCGTCGTTCCGTTTGGCGCGACGTTCCTGGTGTTCACCGATTATTGCCGCCCGTCGATCCGATTGTCGGCCCTGATGCAGCAGCGCGTTATCTATGTCATGACGCACGATTCCATCGGGGTGGGCGAAGACGGCCCAACGCATCAGCCGGTGGAACACCTCGCCTCGTTGCGCGCCATCCCGAACTTGCAGGTCCTCCGGCCGGGTGACGCCATTGAAACCGCCGAGTGCTGGCAGATCGCCTTGTCGTCATTGGAGACGCCGTCGATCCTCGCGCTGACCCGCGATGCGGTGCCGACCATGGTGCGTGCCAAGTTGACAGATGAAAATCTGGCGGCGAAAGGCGCTTATGTGGTCAGCGGCGGCGACAAGCGCGACGTGACGCTGATGGCAACCGGCTCTGAAGTGGCGACCGCCGTCGATGCGGCCGCCGCGCTGGCTAAGGATGGCGTCAACGCCGCCGTTGTCTCGATGCCCTCGTTCGAATTGTTCCGCAAGCAGCCGGAAACGTATCGCATGGACGTGCTCGGTACTGCGCCGCGCATCGCCGTCGAAGCGGGCGTGGCCCAAGGTTGGTATGAATGGTTGCGCCAGAAGGATACCTTTATCGGCATGACGGGCTTTGGCGCGTCGGCACCGGCCAAGCAATTGTTTGAACATTTCGGAATTACAACTGCCAAGGTCGCGGATGCGGCAAAGGCAGCGGTGAAGGCACAGGGTTAAACGATGAATCTCGAAAAACTGAAAACCACAGGCACTCTTGATATCCGGGGGAAGCGGGTGCTGGTGCGCGCCGATCTCAATGTGCCGGCCAAAGACGGTCACGTGACGGATGCGACGCGGTTGGAACGTTTGGTAGATGGTCTCAATGGCCTGGCGGGACGCGGCGCGAAAGTCATCATCCTCTCGCACTTCGGCCGGCCAAAAGGTGGACCCGACACAGAAAACTCACTCGTGCCAGTTGCAGCAGCGCTCGGGCAACTGTTGGGACGTGAGGTCGCCTTTGCATCGGATTGCGTCGGCGCGGCGGCGGCGGCCGCCGTTGCCAGCATGCAGCCGGGCGATGTCGCGGTGCTTGAGAACACGCGCTTCCACAAAGGCGAAGAGACGAACGATCCCGCGTTTGCCTCGGAGTTGGCAATGCTCGGCGATATCTTCGTCAATGACGCCTTCTCGGCGGCCCATCGCGCGCACGCGTCCACCGAAGGTCTGGCACGTCTCCTCCCGGCATACGCCGGTCCGCTGCTGATGGAAGAGATCAACGCGTTGACGACGGCGTTGGAAGATCCCCAACGGCCGACGGCGGCTGTTGTGGGTGGCGCAAAAGTGTCGAGCAAGATCCCGATCCTGATGAACCTTGTCGGCAAGACCGACAAACTGATCATCGGCGGCGGCATGGCCAACACGTTTCTGCAATCGATGGGCGTGCAGGTGGCGCAGTCGCTGGCTGAGCCGGAGTTTCATTCGACGGCGCGCGAAATCATGTCCGAGGCCAAAACAACGGGATGCCAGATCGTCTTGCCAACAGACGCCGTCATCGCGCGCGAATTCCGCGCCGGTGCACCGAGTGAGGTTGTCAACATCCACAAGGTGCCGATCGATGCCATGATCCTCGATATCGGTCCTGCGTCGGTATCGAATATGAGCACGATCCTGAAGGAGTGCCGCACTCTGTTGTGGAACGGCCCGATGGGAGCGTTCGAAATTTCGCCGTTCGGCGAAGGCACATTTACGTTGGCGCGCGAGGCCGCCATGATGACCAAGGCGGGGACACTGGTGTCGGTGGCTGGCGGCGGCGATACGGTGGCGGCTTTGAATGCCGCGGGTGTTGCTGATGACTTCAGCTATGTCTCGACAGCGGGCGGCGCATTTCTCGAATGGCTCGAAGGCAAGGAGCTGCCGGGAATTGCGGTGCTGATCCGTTGAGCGGCATCAAAGCCGTCATCTTCGATCTTGATGGAACGCTGATCGACAGTGCGCCGGATATCGCCGCAGCTCTCAACGCGGCGCTGACTTCGGCCGGGATCGCGCCTCTGGATCTCGATATAGTGCGATCGCTGGTTGGTGGTGGCGCGCGCAACCTCGTTGATCGCGCTCTGACACAAGCCCGCCATACCGCTGACGCTGACACTGTGCTGGCACCGTTTCTGGAGGAGTATAGCGTGCAGCCAGCGACACTGACGACGGTTTTTCCCGGTGTGCGGGAGGCGCTGCGGGACTTGGCGGCGGAGGGTTATACGTTGGCGGTCTGCACGAACAAGCCGGAGGATCTGACTCTCGCGATCCTCGACGCACTCGAACTTTCATTGCACTTCGCAGTGGTTGCGGGCGGAACCGCAGGGATGGCGCTGAAACCTGAACCCGATCTTCTGCGTAAGGTCGTCAAGGACCTCAAGATCCAGTCCGCCGAGGCCGTCATGGTCGGCGACAGCGGGGCGGATGTAGGAGCGGCGCGGGCTGCAGGTTGTGGCGTCGTTCTCGTCGGTTATGGCTACAGCACGGTTCCGGCTGACCAGCTCGGAGCGGATGCCGTCATCGCCACAATGGCCGGGGTCGTGCCGTATCTGCAAGGCTTGACGTCAAGCGCCTGAGGGTGGCGCGCCGCATTGCGTGGACGCAACCGGCGGCGTACCAGTGACAGCGGCCCAATTGGAAGGTTTCGATGTTTCCTGAAGCACATCTTTATCCGGGCGTGGCGCTGGCTGGCCTCGTAAGTTTTCTGTCGCCCTGCGTCCTTCCGCTGGTGCCACCGTACCTGAGCTATCTGGGCGGTACGACCATTGATCAGATGACGGCAGAAAAGGGATTAGAGCCTCACATCTGGCGGCGTGTCGTTATCGCGTCGTTGTTTTTTGTGCTCGGCTTTTCGACGGTGTTTGTGTCGCTGGGCGCGAGCGCCTCGGTGCTCGGCCAGTTCATCCAGACTTACAAAGCTGAACTCGGCATGGTGGCCGGCATCATCATCATTCTGTTCGGGTTGCACTTCATGGGCATCTTAAAGATTCCAATGCTTTACTCCGAAGCGCGCTATCAGGCAAACATGGAAGGCACGAGCTTTCTTGGTGCTTACATCATTGGTCTCGCGTTCGCATTCGGGTGGACGCCGTGCATCGGGCCGATCCTGGCGACGGTGCTCGCAGTGGCCGCCAACGAGGCCAGTCTCGGTGCCGGCGTGCGGCTGCTGTCGGTCTATTCACTCGGGCTGGGTGTGCCGTTCGTGCTGGCGGCCGTTGCCATTGGCCCATTCATGGCGTTCATTCAGCGCTTCCGGCGGCATCTCGGTCTCATGGAAAAGATCATGGGCGTGCTGCTTGTGCTGACCGGGATCGCGTTCCTGAACGTGTTCGATTGGTTCAGCATCAATGCCTTTGGGCAGTGGATGATTGAAACCTTCCCGGGTTTGAGCACCATTGAAGAGTGGGCAACGCCGAAGGACTTGCAGGGCGAAATCCTCAAACAGCAGAAGGCCCCGTAGACGATGGCTGAACTCGCCCGCCGGGTCCCCATTGCGTTGACCATTGCCGGGTCAGACCCGTCAGGCGGCGCTGGGGTTCAGGCGGACCTGAAAACGTTCACGGCGCTGGGCGTCTATGGTGCCAGCGTGATTACGGCGCTGACGGCCCAGAACACGCTTGGCGTGACGGGTGTGCATGGCGTGCCGCAAGACTTTATCGCGCAACAGATCGACACGGTTGCCGCTGACTTAGCAATCACGGCGACCAAGACCGGGATGCTGGGTGACCGGCAGACGGTGGCGACGGTGGTGGCGGCGATCCAGCGGCACAACTTGGGCCCAGTTGTCGTTGATCCCGTGATGGTCGCGACCAGCGGCGACGTGTTGCTGACTGAAGATGCGATTGAGGCGGTGCGCCGCGATCTCATTCCTCTGGCCACTCTCATCACGCCGAACCTGCATGAAGCCGCGCGGCTGCTCGGCGCGGCGCTGGCCACAACCGTGGCTGAGATGGAAGAGCAGGGGCAGCGTCTTCTGGCGCAGGGCGCGCGGGCAGTATTGATCAAGGGCGGCCATGCCACGGGCGCGCAGGCGATCGATGTGCTGGTGACGCCGGACGCAATGACGCATCACGCAGCGCCACGGATCGAGACGGGCAACACGCATGGAACCGGTTGCACGCTGTCGGCGGCCATCGCTGCGCATCTCGCGCTGGGAGCCACCGATCTCACCGCGGCCGTTGCGGCGTCGAAAGTGTATGTGTCGGGTGCGCTCGATGCAGGCCGTTCGATAAGGATTGGCGCGGGCGCGGGGCCGGTCGATCATCTGTTCCGCATACGGTCAACGACATAGTCGCGATTTGGTGCCGTTTTGCACTGTGATGGATCTGCATCTATCGGTCAGCGTTGACTCGCAGTTGAGGCCAAGGCGCTTGCCAGTGCCTGTTTATTTTGCAATTTTTACTCCATCAGCTCAGTGGGTCGGGGGGATCCATTTGGGGGGAGAGCCGGTCGGCGTTTAGGGGCGCTGACATGGTTCCGCAGAAAGCCGGTCCGGGTCATCCGGGCCGGTTTTTTTTGTTTTGCAGATGTGCTCATGCAGGCCGTTACAGCCTGCCGCGAAATATTGTTGCGCCTGAATTGGTTAGGCGTAACCGCGACACCACACACCGGTGAGAAAACTGCGAGTTTTAAGACGTTTTGGCTGCATGGTCATTGTGGCGGGGCCGCTGATTTGCGTAACATTTGCTTTACGAGATTCTGGTTGGGGGTTTGGCCGATGACATCGAGAGACGCGTTCAAGACCGCTGTGCTGATGAGCACGGTGTCGGCGTTTGCTTCGGGCAGCGCGCTCGCTGGCGGCTTCGACATCCGCGAACAGTCGGCACTGTTCCAAGGCATGTCCTACGCGGGCGCCGCGGCCGGCGGGTCGAGTTTGTCGTCGATGTTTTGGAACCCGGCAGCAGCGGGTTACGTGGGCCAGGGCATCACATCGGAATCCAACTACTCACTGATCCTGCCGACGTCTGATGTCACGGTTGAGTCGGTCGGAGGGGGACCTGTCCCTGCAATCTTTGGTGACACCTCCGTTGACGTTGGCCGCGATGCGATCGTCCCGGCCAGTTACTTTGCGTACCGGCTGAGTTCGCAGATGGTTGTGGCGCTCAGCTTGAACTCCCAATTTGGTCTTGGCACCAAACCGGACGAGCGCGATTGGGCTGGGCAAACGGTGGCGCGCACCGCGAAGTTGTTCAGCGTGACAGCAACGCCGACGGTGGCCTATGAAATTGCGCCGGGCATCCAGATTGGTGCGGGCATCCAGGTGCAATACATGGACTTGAAGCGGTTCCGGTCTGCTGTGGACCCGTTTCCTGGAGCCGCAAGCGCCACTCTGGAAGGCGATGATGTCGGGTTCGGGTACACCCTGGGCGTGAACTTCCGTCCGTTGCCGGGCACGTCGATCGGTATCGGGTTCCGGTCGTCAATCAAGCAGGAACTCGAAGGCGATTTCTCGATCGGTAACGTCAAGATCAGCGATATCTCTGCGGAAGTCGAATTGCCTGAAAAGCTGACGTTGAGTATCCGGCAAGACCTTGCCCCCGGCATCCGCGGCCACGCGACGGTGGAGTGGACAAATTGGGACCGCCTCGGCACCATCCCCGTTGTCGGGTCGCCTGCGACTCTCGAATTCGAATGGGACGATGGCTGGTACTTCGCGCTGGGCGGGGAATATGACTACAGCGAGAAGCTGACGTTGCGGGCCGGCGTCGGCTACGAGATCTCGCCGATCCAGGAAGCGTCGCAGCGCCTGATTCAGCTGCCTGACGCGGACCGCGTCTGGGTCAGTGCGGGTGCCAGTTACGCCGTCGGTGATCTGTTCGGCCTCATCAAAGATGCCAAGCTTGACATCGCTTATTCCCACATCTTCGTTGAAGACTCGAACTTTGCACGTAGCCCAGCATCCGGCGGGCCTGTATTCGCTGGCAGCGTCGATGCCAGCGCCGACATCATCTCGGTCGGGCTTCGCTCAAAGTTCTGAGCTCTGAGGTCTGACCGGGCGCGCTTTTGCTTTTGATGCCGCCGCTTTGTCAAATTTCCGGCGTGTTCCAATGGCCGGGTCCAATCCGGCCATTATCGTTTTAAGTGTGCATGCGTCCGCTCAGTGATCGCAACGCAGATGCACACCGCTTCGTGGCCCGGGGGGTCACGACCCAATCAGTCAACATCACGCGCGCCAGCGCGCGGGCGGATCACGGCGGCATGACGACCAACACCGATGCGAACCTCATTGCCGCGGGCCAGCGCACGGTCGGCCTGTCGCCTTATGCGGTTCGCGTGGCGCTGTTTTATGCGGCACTGTTCCTGATTTACGGCGTTCACGTGCCCTATCTGCCGGTGTGGCTGGATTGGCGGGGGCTCACAGCGGGTGAAGTGGCAGCGATCACGGCCTCGCCGTTTTTGCTCCGGCTGATCGTGACGCCAGCCGCCGCGGTGCTGGCCGACCGAATCGCCAATCACCGATTGGTGATCATTGGCTTGGCGTGGGTAGCGCTCGCGCTCGCTGTGGTCCTCAGCCAGGCGTCCGGGTTCTGGCCGATCTTTTTGTGCGCCGTGCCGTTTGCCCTGGTGGTCGCCACGATCATGCCGTTGACAGAAACGGTTGCCGTACATGGCGTGAAGTCCTCTGGTCTTGATTATGGCCGCATGCGCGTGTGGGGCTCGCTCGCTTTTATCGCTGTGGGACTGGTGGCGGGCGCATTGGTCGATCAGAACGGTCCCTCCGTTAGCCTGTGGTTGCTCGTAGCGGGGTCGATAGCCACGGTTGCGGCGGCACATGCGTTGCCCCGGCCGTCACCGGCCATCATCGCTGCGACACCCGCTGTGTCTGCGCCACGCGCACTGCTCGGGCCTGAGGTGCAGCGGTTGATCCGCTCGCCGCTGTTTTTGGCTTTCATCGTTGCTGCCAGTTTCACTCAAGCCGCGCATGCCCTGTTCTACACGTTTGGCGCGCTGCACTGGCAATCGCAGGGCATCTCGGCGTCTTGGGTCGGTGTTTTATGGTCCCTTGGCGTGATGTCGGAGGTGATGTTGTTTGCCTATGCTGGTGCCATTGTTCAGCGCATTTCGGCGGCGGGATTGCTGCTGGCTGGTGCGGCAGCAGGCATCGTGAGGTGGAGCCTCATGAGCTTTGACCCGCCGCTTGAACTGCTCATTCCTCTACAACTGCTGCACGCGATCAGCTTCGGCGCGACGCATTTGGGCGCGATCCAGTTCATCAGCAAGGCGGTGCCGGAAGCGGCCTCCGGTACGGCACAGGCGCTGTACGCCACGTTCGCGGCCGGCGTTGTCATGGGGGCGGCCACGCTCGCCTGCGGATCGCTCTATAAAGCCCATTCGGGAGACGCCTATCTGGCGATGGCGCTGCTGTCGGCGGTGTCGTTGGCCGCGAGCCTATACGTCACCAAGCGATGGGATCGCGGGGTGTTGTGAGGACGTGTAGCCGTTGCCTGGCGCCGCGTTGACAGGGTGCCGCTACCCCCACAACTCCCGGCCCGGCGGCACAACGATGCCATTATTGATCGCAAGGCCGTGCGGGCGGTCATGGGCGAGCAGCAGCGGTCCATCGAGATCGACCCATTTCGCAGCTTGCGCGATGAGCATGGCGGGTGCCATCGCAAGCGAGGTCGCGACCATGCAGCCGGCCATGATGTCGAGGCCGAGGGACTGCGCGCGCGCCACCATCACCAGCGCTTGCGTCAATCCACCGGCCTTATCGAGTTTGATGTTGATGGCATCGTAGCGGTCCGTTAGCGCAGCAAGATCATCGCTCGTGTGGACGCTCTCGTCGGCGCACACGGGCACACTACGTTTGATCTCCGCCAGCATTCCGTCCTGGCCGGCGGGCAGCGGCTGCTCGATGAGGTCGATGCCCGCGTCTGCCGCAACGCTGAGCAGGGCTTCAAGGGACTGCGGCACCCAGGCTTCGTTGGCGTCGGCCACAAGCCTGGCGTCTGGTCGCGCGGCCCGCACCGCGCGCATGCGGTCTTGATCGCCGGCGCCGCCGAGCTTGAGCTTCAAGAGTTTGAGATGGGGCACGCTGCGGGCGGCCTCCGCCATATCCTCGGGCTTGCCCAGGCTGAGCGTAAAGCACGTCTGGCGCGGCTGCATCGGCGTCCGCCCGGCCAACGCGGCAACAGATGACCCGCTCAGTTTCGCGTCGAGATCCCAAAGGGCGCAATCGAGCGCATTGCGGGCCGCACCTGCGGGCAATCGAGTTTGCAGCTCCGCGCGCGAGGCTGGAACGCCCGCCTTCTCAATCGCGGCGGCGACACCCCCAACCGTTTCGCCATAATGCTGATACGGCACGCATTCGCCGCGGCCGTGAAACGCCCCCTCGCGCACAGTCGCAACAACAACGCCCGCTTCGGTCTTGCTGCCGCGCGAAATGACGAACGGGTTGGCGAGTGGCCAGGTTTCAATAGCGACATGGACGGAGCGCGCGGTCATCGGCCGTCACTGCGCGGTGGCCCGCGCCCCATCAGGAGAGGTGGCCAGCCGCGTGGGCCAGGAACAGGTAGACGCGGCCCGTGTCCGACACGAGGTGGGTTTGCGCCATGCGTCCGCTGGGATCGCGCTGCTCGCTATCGCGGCGGATGCGATCAAAATCTTCCAGGTAGCGGTTGACCGTGCGCTGCAAGGCGGCATCCGTGCGCAATCGGCGGCTGATCTCGTCGAACAGGATGCGCCCGTCCGCGGAATACATGCCGCGCACCATGAACCCGCGCTGGCCGGCCGACAGGCGGGACCAAATCGCGGACGTTGTGGCGGGCTCGAGCGCGCGGGCGATGACATCGACGTTGAGATTGAAGCCAGCCGGTGCTTGACCATCGGGCGCGGCACCTTGAGCGGTTTCTTCATCACGCGAGGCGCGCGCCAGGAGATCACCCAGCGACCACACTTCGCGCGGCTCAGCGGCAGGCGGCCGGGCGGACGGCGGCAAGGGTGGCGTCTGGCGGGTGGCGTCGGCGGTCTTGGCGTAACCGGCGGTCAAGCTGGCATTGCCCGGCAGGGACACATCGCGGTTTTGGGCCGTTCGCGCGGTCAATGCCGACAGCTGATCGAGTGCCTTGATTTGGTCGGCGAGTGCGCGGCGCATCGTCTCGGTGCTTTCGCGGGTGGCGGTTGGCAATTGATCCAATTGCTGGCGCAAGCGGGTCTGTTCGGCGTGGATTTCAGCGGCGGCACGCGCGGCCCGCTGGCGGACTTCTTCGGATGTCAGATCCACGCGGCTCGACAGCGAGTCGAGCTGTTGGGAGACGGCGTTGGAGACGTTGGAAAAGCGCGAGCGCAGCTCTTCGAGTGTGCGGTTACCCTCTGCGTCGGTTTCGGTCTTGAACCGTTCCAAATCGGCCAATGCGGTTCGCTTGGTTGTTTCTGTGCCAAGCCGGATCTGTTCGGCCGTGGCGCGCGCGCGGCCTTCGGCGTCCGACAGCGAGCCTTCGATCGTGGACGAGTAGCCCTCGACAAAACGGTTGAACTCGTCGGCCTTGCCCGACAATTGCTCAAGCGTGTGTGAGAGTTCGGTGTGGCGGTTCTGTAAGGTCGTGTCGATCTTGTAGTTGACGGTTTCCAGCGCGTTGGCGGCGCGCATGATGGTCTGGCCCTGATTTTCGAACCGGTTGGTGACCTGGTTGATCTGCCCGAGCAGGTTTTCCGAGACGTTCTTCAGCATGTCGGACTGACCGGCGAGGTTCTCGATCGCCTTCAGCGACTGACGCGTGATGTTTTCGCTCGTACGGCGCACCGAGCTGATGCCTTGCACCAGCTGCTCGTCGAGTTCCTGCGTTTGCAGCCGGATGGTCTCACTGAAGGTGCGGGCATGGTTTTCAAGGGCGGACGTCACAGCCTGGGTGCGGTCGCCAACAGCGCCGTCGATGGCCAGCGTCGAGCGCAGAATCGTTTCATCAAACAATCGCAGGCGATTGCTGAACGCCTCGTCTATCGCCTTGGTCCGCTGCACCAGGTGGCTATCAAAGTTCTCGGCCCGGTTGGCAAGCGTCGTGTCGAGCGCGCGGGCATACTCCTCAAAGACAAGCTGGATCTGATCGCTGCGCGATCCGAGCGCTGAGGCAAGGGCAGAGGTATAGCCTTCTAGCACGTTCTGAATGTCTTCCGTGCGATGACCCAGCGCTGTGCCAATGGCACCGGTGTATGTTTCGAGCACGTTCTGGAGGTGGTCGGTGCGCTCACCCAGCGTGTGTTCCAACCGGCCTGCGCTTTGGCCGACAGCCACTTCGAGCGAGGTCAGATTTTCACCGGCGCTCTGAATGATGGTCGCCAGTTTGATCTGCTGTGTGGACAGTTTCTCAATCAGGGCCGGAACGTCAGTGCCCAGGGTCTTGAGTGTGTCGGTCACGCGCTCGCTGGTATTCAGCAGGGCGTGGCGTTCGCCAGAAAGCTCTTGGATCAAACCGCGGATCTTGCGCTCGTTTTCTTCATACGATCGCTCAAGCGCGGACACTTCGTTGTGGACCAGCGCTTCCAATTCGCCGGCGCGGCCCAGCGCGCGCGACACCGCATCGTTCATGAACGAAACCTGGCGGCGGACGGCCTGTCCCAGCGAGGCCACAGATTGCTCGGCCATGCGGTCGGGTTCGGCCAAGCGAATGGCGACTTCGGTCATGGTCGAGGAGCGCAGGCGCAATTCTTCCGAGCGCCAGGCGAGCAGGGCCAGGAACCAGAGCACGGCGATGGGAACGACAATCGCGGCAGCGGTTAAAAAAGTGGAGGGTTGCGCCAGGATCGCAAAGAGGCCGGCACCCGCGCTGTACTGAGAGCCGAAGATCGCGGCACTAAAGCCAACGCCAATGACGCCCCAAACGACGCTGGCGATGATGGCGTACTTGAAGGGCGCATTTGAAGGCTTCTGGTCGAGTGCGTATATCAGACCGCCGATTGAGGGCGAGTCGTCGTTGGCCGCGACTTGGCCGCGCGGTGGACCGGCTGGGCGGCGGCGCGCGGCGCGCCGTGCGGGGGCCGGTTGGTCTGGTTCATTCGCGGGAGCGCCGGACGCACTGCCGGGTGCACCGCGGACCGCGGATTTGCTGCGGGCGTCTTCTGGGATGGGCGGAGGCGCGGCTCCCGGTTTGGATGCGGCGCTTGAGAATGAGGGCTCGCTGATTTTGGGAGCGACTGCGGCTGCTGCCGCGGTCACAGCGGTAGCGTCCGCTGGAAAGAACAGGCTCGGCGGCTCAGAAGTGAGTTTTTTGTCTTGAGCCATGAATTTTCCGCGCACCCCGCGCCCGAAGGCGCCCCACGCCCAATTGATAGCGCAAATCAAAGGCCTAGCTCAAACACCAATTTGGACTTTTGAGCGGTTTCCTGGACTTAGCACGAAACTGGAAGAACCCCTGTGGACTAGGCGTGTTTTGGGGCCAAATGAAGATGCCGTTGGCTCGTTCCACCGCAACAATCCTTACCGGAATGTTGAAACAATGCCCTCGAATTCACCATGACGGTTTACGGACGCTTACGTCCGTTGTGAGAACGTGGGACGTGCCGGGAGAGCATCGTCCTGCGCGTGCCGTTCGTCTGAACACAAGTCTTTTGTAGCGGGAGGCCCTCGGCCGATGGACGTCGCCGTCAGCGTGCTCGATCTTGATTTTGGTGCCGCCCGCCGGGTCGAACCGGGCGCGCCGTGGCCCGTGGATCTCGCCCACCTGCGCCGCTATACGCTGGGGGATAAGCAACTCGAGTTCGAAGTGCTCGGCTTGTTTGCGGGCGAATTGCCCAAGACCGTTGCCGCGCTGCGTCACGCCGCAAACGACCGCGAATGGCATATGGCCGCACACACGCTTAAGGGTTCGGCGCGGGCTGTGGGAGCGTGGCGCCTCGCTCGCGCCGCCCAAATCGCAGAACACCACCCTCTGACGGGAGATCCGGACGCTTGCGCCAAGGCTCTCGCGTCGGTCGAGGCGGCGGTGGAAGAAGCCGAAGGCTATATTCGCCAAATCACTCGCACGATGTAGGCTTTGGGGTCCGGCACAGCCCTTGAATTCAACCGGTCCGGCGTCTAAGTCTGCGCGTCCGCTGACGTGATCGCCAAATGCCGCAGTCAGCCCGGGCTTTACCGCCGCTGCGTCTGGTCCTCCAGCCCGTCAACGCCGGTGTTCAGGAGCGCAAAGAGTGCCAATGGCCAAGATCACTTTCATACAACCTGACGGCACCAGCCAAACAGTCGAAGCCCAAGCCGGTTTGACGGTGATGGAAGCAGCCAAAATGAACAATGTACCGGGCATCGATGCAGAGTGTGGGGGTGCATGCGCGTGTGCGACATGCCACGTCTACGTTGATGCGGCATGGCGCGACAAAGCCGGCAAACCGGCCGACATGGAAGAAGACATGCTGGACTTCGCATTTGACGTTCGCGAAGAGAGCCGCTTGTGCTGCCAAATCAAAGTGAGCCCGCAGATTGACGGCCTGGTCGTGCGCGTTCCAGCAAAACAGTTTTAGCGCTGCAGCTTGCGCCCCTGTAACCGCTGCGGCGTGAAGGATTGACGATGACACCTGATACGATAGCCGCAGAAGGTGGCGCGACCGGTCTGATTGAAACAGATGTCGTGATTATTGGCGCTGGACCGGTCGGGTTGTTTGCCGTGTTCGAGTTGGGGCTGGTCGACGTTAAAGCGCACGTGGTCGATATTCTCGGCAAGCCCGGCGGACAATGCGCCGAACTCTATCCGGAAAAACCCATTTACGACGTGCCGGGCCTGCCCATTGTCACTGGGCAAGAGCTGACCGACAGGCTGCTGGAGCAGATCAAACCGTTCGGGGCCGAGTTTCATTTGGGCGAGCGGATCGACGAATTGCGCCGCGAAACCGATGGGCGGTTCCGGCTTGTTACGGACAGTGGCCAGCACTTTTTAACGAAGGCGGTTGTCGTCGCCGCCGGTGGCGGATCGTTCACGCCCAAGCGGCCGCCGCTGGAGGGCATCGAAAGCTACGAAGGCGCGTCCGTGCACTACTCGGTGCGAAAGATGGAGATTTTCCGTGGCAAAGATGTCCTGATTGTTGGCGGAGGGGACTCCGCACTCGATTGGACGCTTAATCTGCAACCGTTGGCCAAGAGCCTCACCCTGCTGCATCGCCGTGATGACTTCCGCGGCGCACCCCATTCCGTGGAGCAGATGCGCGAGCGGGTTGCGGAAGGTAACGTGCGGTTGATGATCGGTCAGATCGGAGCGCTGCATGGCGAGGGCGGCGTGCTCGATGGCGTGACAGTCAAAACCAAGGATGGCGCCGAGCGCATCGTGTGCAACGCGTTGCTGCCGTTCTTCGGGTTGACGATGAAGCTCGGACCAATAGCAAATTGGGGATTGAACCTGGCGGAGAACCTCATCCCCGTCGATACCGAGCGGTTTGAGACGAGCGAAAAGGGCATCTTCGCCATCGGTGATATCAATCACTATCCTGGCAAGTTGAAGCTCATTCTATCGGGTTTCCATGAGGCGGCATTGATGGCGCAGGCCGTCCATAAAATCGTCCATCCGGACAAGAAGCTGTTGTTCCAGTACACGACGTCATCATCGAGCCTGCAGAAAAAGCTCGGTGTAAAATAGCGCTAGTCGCCAGCGCTCAAGACGAACAAGACTGCAAAGCCGCTTGAGACGGCCTTGCGAACAAGCGGCGGGAACGCGGTGATGGCGCGCTTGATGCGGGGTCTCATAAACCCAAGATACATTGTGGCGTAGGCTCGCCCTGCGAGCGACATCGGCACAGCCCAGTCGCTGACGCCGACGGACGAGTCTGCCCAATCGAGTTTGTAATTGTCGCCGGGGGCCATAAGATCGAACGCGTTGAGCCCGCTGTTACAGGCGCGGCGGATGCTGTCTTCCATCAGCAGCGAACCCGCACCGGTCTTTTCATACTTCAGATTGTAGGCAATGACGTGGATGGCAATCCGCTCGCGGCATGTCATGGTCAGTTCGATCGCGGCGACCTCGCCGTTGGACTTCAGCATCGCAATATCGCAGTTGGCCGGCTTGGGGCCGCCGCTAAGAGCGTCGCGAAAGAAGTCCGCTGTTCTGGGGTCGGCCAACGCTGGTGAGACGAGCCCCTTGTCTTTCAGCCATGCGCGCTTCAGCGTCATGGCCAGGGTGGCTGCGTCGCGCGCGGCCGGCCCATGCGGCAGCCGTTCGATCGACATTGCGCCGCGTTCTTCCAGGCGGCGATGCTGGCGCCGCCGGTTGCGTCGGGCAGCGCCGGAGTAGCGCTGTTCATAGTCTGCGAAATTTTTTGACTGAGAAAAATCGAGGTAGGGTGCGGTCTGTTGTTCGGTGGCAATGCCTTTGAGTTTGATCAGCAGCGGCGCGATGTGGGAATCGGCGCGCACCTTGCGCAGGCGCACGAGGTCCACCTTGGCCGCGCGCACGCCGAAATCCCAAGCCGTTCGCAAATCAGCGTGCGTGACCGCGTCAGTATCGATGATGACGTCGCCGTACTGACTGACGGGATCGCCCATGAACGTGAGCTTGGTGAGCCCTTTCGAGCGGGTGCACACGAAGGGGAACACCAGCACGAGGCGGCCGGTTTGACGTCCGGTGACAATGGCGAGGCGGGTGTTGGGCGCCGCACCTTCGGCGGGCAGGAAGTGGTTCGCCCAGTGCCACAGCCAGTTGTAATCCTGGAACAGCTGGCGGCACGAGGCGCAGCGCTGGAAGAGGCCGGCCCAGTCGGCTTCGAGCGCGTTAAAGCCAGCGCGGTCTGTGACAAGGCTGAACTCGAGTGTCGCGGAACGGGACACAACCTTGTCGTTAACAGACTTCAAGCTGCCCGAGGGAGCCGGAAGCTGGGTGCCGTCCGTCGACGTGCGGTACGGAATGAGGGCGGCAGAGGTCATCGGAGGGGGCCTCGTTAACAGGAAACCAGAAGGTCACCGTTGACGAGCAAAGCACGTGCCAGCAGATATTAAAATCTCAGCCGCCGATTTTATCGCTCTGGCTGTCCCACCACGCGTCGGACCCGTAGGCCGGGCCGCTGTCAGACCCGCTGCCACTCCAGTCTCCGAACCAGCCATTATTTGCGACGGGAGCCTGCTTGATCACCGCTGGCGTAAAGTCACCTGCCAAATGGCGGGTCAGGTTCTGCTTGATGTCGGCAGTCTTGACCGGGGTGCAATAGTTGGGCTCGGCAGCGATCGCCTTGGTGACGCCGCCGTAGGCCGTATCGTAGATTTTTTCGACACGCCCCAGATCAGCGGGCGCAATGCTGGCCGTCTCAGCAGCGAGGAAGCTCGTCTTCAGTTTCACCGGATCGAAATTATAGCCGCACTTCACGGCCCGCGCAGACAGCGAGCCAACAGAGAAGGCGCGCGAAGTTGGATCACTCGTAGGCGCCGCTGGAACTGCGGCCGCAGCGACGACATTCGAAGTGTCACTGCTGCCGCCGAATAGCGATCCCGTCGTTAGGCCGGTGCCGCTTGAGCAGCCAGCCATAGCAACGGATGCGACCCCTACGGCCACCAAAACCAGCGTGCTCGATTTCATGGCTCTAAGCCCCGATTCCCATTCAATTCGATAGGTTTAGACGAAAGTGCGGCGAGCGGTCAATCTGGCGGCAGGATTCGGGCGGGGAGAAGGCTGAAGACAGAAGAAGATGCGGTGCCAAGCACCAGGACTATAAATCGAATTCCAACTGGTTCAGCTGGAGCCGGGCACCGAAACCGAACGGTGCCTGGCATCGGGCCACTATAGTTGCGGGTGATTGAAAGTATCGGAGACCCGGTGCCTGGCACCGTCTGGGACGAACTCTGCCGAGGCGGTGCCAAGCACCAGGTTTCGATGGTTTTATTTGATCGAGGCGTTTGGGGCCTGATGCCAGGCACCGTTTGTCCCTACCGCATCAGCTCCCGGATGGCCGCGTCCAGTCCTTCGAGCGTCAGCGGGTACATGCGCCCGCCCATCAATTGGCGCACAAGGCCGATCGACGGCGTCCAATCCCAATGGCCTTCAGGCACCGGATTGAGCCACACGCAATGCTCATAAATCCCCGTCACCCGTTGCAGCCAAGCCCCACCGGGCTCGTCGTTCATATGCTCAACGGCACCACCCGTATGTGTGATCTCGTACGGGCTCATCGCTGCGTCGCCGACGAAGATGACTTTGTAGTCGGCGGTATAGGTGTGCAGGATCTGCCAAGTCGGCGTCTTGTCGGTCCAGCGGCGGGCATTGTCGCGCCAGATGTCTTCGTAGAGGCAGTTGTGGAAGTAGACGTACTCGAGGTGCTTGAACTCGGTGCGCGCGGCTGAAAACAATTCCTCGACGCCCCTCACGTGCCAGTCCATCGAGCCGCCCACGTCGAAGAACATGAGAACCTTGACCGCATTGCGCCGCTCGGCGCGCATGCGGATATCGAGATAGCCTTTTTCGGCGGTGCCGCGAATGGTGCTGTCGAGATCGAACTCTTCGGCCGCACCTTGGCGCGCGAACTGGCGCAAGCGGCGCAGGGCCACTTTGATATTGCGCGTGCCGATTTCGACATCGTCCGCGAGATCTTTGAACTCGCGCTTGTCCCAGACTTTGATGGCGCGCTGATGCCGGCTTTCCTTCTGGCCAATGCGCACACCGGCCGGGTTATAGCCGTAGGCCCCGAAGGGCGAGGTCCCGCCGGTTCCGATCCATTTGTTGCCGCCTTGGTGGCGCTCCTTCTGTTCGGCGAGGCGCTTCTGCAGCTCCTCCATGATTTTTTCCCAGCCGCCCAGTTCGGCGATGTTGGCCTTCTCCTCCTCGCTCAGGTAGAGCTGTGAGACCGCGCGCAGCCAGTCCTCGGGGATGTTCGCTTCGAGGCTTTCGCTCATCAGCTCAAGACCCTTGAACACGTGGCCGAACACTTGATCGAAGCGGTCGAGGTGGCGCTCGTCTTTGACGAGGACGGACCGGGACAGGTAGTAGAAATCCTCGACGCGACCCTGCGCACAGCCCGCGTCGATCGCCTCCAGCAGCGTCAGGTATTCCTTGACGGTGACGGGGAGTTTGGCAGCGCGCAGTTCTGAGAAGAATTTGGTGAGCATCGAGACAGTATAGCGGCGAAGGAGCCGTCCGGCACCAGGTGTCGAAAGGTGCCTGGCATCGGGCCAATGAGGCCGCAGTTGAATGTGGGTATCGGATTCCGGGTGCCTGGCACCGACTGGGACGATTTCTGCCGAGGCGGTGCCAGGCACCAGGGTTCGACGGCGGTGTTCAGTGCAGGCAGTTGCGGCCTGGAGCCAGGCACCATTCCAAAAAAAAGGCCGCCACTTGCGTGACGGCCTTAGGGCAGATTGGGACTGAGAGAGAGTGAAAACCGGTGTCTGACACTTCTTAGTGGTGTCAGACACCAATGAACTTAGAAGTTGATCAGAGCGCCGACGCCGACGTAATCGAAGTCGTCGGCTTCGCCAGATCCGAGAATGCCCCCGTCCACCGAAAGGCTATGGTTGCGGTATTTGAGCCAGACGGACATGGCCGCTGCATCGACTTCCTGGACCACACCGAGACCCCAAACTTCCAGCTCCGAATCGATGTCGAGTGCAGAGATTGCAGCAATTGGAATGCCTCCGGCGTTGAGCCCGTCCTGGCCGTTCAGATACTCGCCGTAAAACACGGTCGCGCCGAGTGCGTTCAGCCTGGTACGAATGCCAGCTTTGACATAGTGAGTGTCGATGCGATCGGTCGGCACGGCAAGTCCGATTGACGCGAGATCCACGTCGAGTGTGCCGAAGTTATAAAGTCCGAACAGGCCAGACTGGACGTGCTGGACGTAGACCCCGATTTGGAAGTAATCGGCATCCGGAACCGGGGCAGTGGTCAAAGTCTGGAGGTTGTTATAGTCCTGATCGGACGTTTCATTGTAGGCGGCAGCAACAGCAATCTTAAAGCCGTGATGCTCACCCGCATAACGCGCAGCAACATCCCACATGTCGTCTTCACCCCACGAGGCGGAGACAGAGAAGCCACCAAACGTCGGCGAGTCGTAACGCACCACGTTCTGCGTTAGGCCGTTGCAGTCACCCCAGGCGCCGCCCATGCCAAAGCACGACTGAGCGTTGCCCCATGAGACGCCAATAGGCACCCCGTTCTCCAGAAGACCAAAGCTGTTGCTATCGAACGCGACCCAGTTGGCGGGAACCAGCGACCCCGACCCGTCAACGAGGATGGCGGTGTTGTCCGACGCCTGAGACTGCTTGCCAACCGAGACCTTGCCGAGCTGGTCGCTCTTCACGAACCAGTAGGACTGCAGAACCTGGGTCTGAGCGCCGTTGGTGTTGCCACCAAGGAAAGGATAAAGCGTCGGACCAACGGGCTCGTTCTGGCTGATCGTCAGACTATCCGAACCGATGGCCTCGATCTGCAAAACGTAACCAGCCGACCAGCCGGCCGAAATGGTGGCCGAACCCGTGAACTTCACGTGACTGCCGAGCGTGGTGCCGAGGTCGTGAACATAGACGTTCGATTCCGTGCCGTCGTCCCAAAAAGTAATTTGCTGGCCGACCCAGCCCGATACGGTCAGCGAAACCTTGCGGTTGCCCTTGCGCGCGGTGGTAGCTTCAAGTTCCGCAATGCGTTCCTCTAGATCCGCGCAACAGTTGCCGCCAAGATCGGCTGCGTGAGCGCTGGTCGAAAGGCCGAGTGCCAGCACGCTGGCCGTGATGAGTGGAAAAATCCGTCGAGCCATCAAAAATCCCTCCTGAACTGAATCGCCGCAGCCGCGACAGAGCGGCGTTAACGAAACGATGAGGTGATTCGCGCGGTTGCAACACTTGGAACGTGAAATAAGCCGTTCAAGCAGTGGCATGTGTGGCCGGGCCGCATCGGGGTCTGTGGACAGAGTGTGGATGAGATCGGGTGCCTGGCAACTTTCGCGACCGGTGCCTGGCACCGGAAAAGGAAGAAGGCCGCCACTTGCGCGGCGACCTTCGACCAGATGGGATAGTAAGACAAACGATTAGAAGTTGATCAGTGCACCGAGACCGACGTAGTCGAAGTCCTCGTAGTCAGAGCCGATCGCACTGTCTTCATAGCTGATGTTGCGATACTTCAGCCAAACGGACATCGCAGCAGCGTCGACTTCCTGGACGTAACCGACACCCCAGACTTCCAACTCGGACGATTCACCGGCAGGCAAGCCCACCAGACCATCCTGGCCGTTCAGGTATTCGCCGTAGAATACCGAAGCACCCAAGTGGTTCAGCTTCGTGCGCAGGCCGAGCTTCACGTAATGCGTATCGATGTCGTCACGCGGAGCAAGAGTACCCTTGTCCTCGATCTCCAGCGTACCGAAGTTGTAAAGACCGAACAATCCGCTTTGGACGTGCTGAACATAAACGCCCAACTGGAAGTAGTTCATGTCGGCAACAGTGATGATGCCAGCGGTCTGAACGTTGTTGTAGTCCTGATCCGATGTTTCGTTGTAGGCGGCGGCGACGGCGACTTTAAAGCCGTGGTGCTCACCAGCGTAACGGCCAGCAACATCCCACATATCGTCCTCACCCCAGGAGGCGGAGACCGAGAAGCCACCGAACGTCGGTGAGTCGTAACGGACGACATTCTGCGTCAAGCCGTTACAGTCACCCCAGGCACCACCCATGCCAGCGCAGGTCTGAAGGTTACCAAGAGCGGTACCCGCTGACGGACCGACACCGCGCAATGCGAAGCTGTTGACGTCGAACGCGACCCAATTGGCCGGAACGAGCGAACCCGAACCGTCAACCAGAATGGCCGTGTTGTCCGAAGCCTGTGACTGCTTGCCGACGGACACCTTGCCGAGCTGGTCGCTCTTGACGAACCAATAGGACTGTAGAACCTGCGTCTGAGCTCCGTTGGTGTTGCCGCCAAGGAACGGGTAGAGCGTCGGGCCGACCGGCTCAGTCTGGCTGGTCGTCAGACCATCCGAACCGATGCCTTCAATCTGCAGCACGTAACCAGCCGACCAGCCAGCCGAGATCGTGGCCGATCCGGTGAACTTCACGTGGCTGCCGAGCGTGGTGCCAAGATCGTGCACGTAAACATTCGATTCTTCACCGTCATCCCACGCCATGATCTGCTGGGTGACCCAGCCCGACACGGTCAGCGAGACCTTGCGGTTGCCCTTGCGAGCGGTTGTGGCTTCGAGTTCTGCAATGCGTTCCTCAAGGTCGGCACAGCAGTTCCCGCCGAGATCGGCGGCGTTGGCGCTGGTCGTGAGGCCACCTGCGAGCAGGCCGGCCGCCACCAGGGCGCTCAGGCTAAATTTATTCATAGAGCTTCTCCCAATCTGCGTTGGCATCTTTGATGGCGGACGCCGTTACAAAAAAAACGCAAACTAGCCGCGCGTCTCAGACAGAAACGGCGTGAAGAGTCCCTCTGACCCGCCGTTGGTCCGATCACTCTGTGATTCTCGATTGCGCAACAATCGTGCAGTGGGTTTTCCATGACGACGGTGTGTCACCTGTTGCGGATCGGACACGAATGGCCGTTGGAACACACACAAATCAAGGACTTGTTAAGGATTGGGGAAAAGCGGGGGTGCCTGGCATCGTCGACTTCGGTGCCCGGCTCCGTTCGGTTTCGGTGCCCGGCATCGGGCCACTGAGGTGGCAACTAATTAGAGGTGTCGCATTCCCGGTGCCTGGCACCGCCTGGAACGAACCCCGCCGAGGCGGTGCCAGGAGCCAGGCACCGCACGCAAAAAAGCCGCCCGTTGCCGGGCGGCTTTCTTGTTTCTAAATGTCACATCAACTTAGAAGTTGATCAGAGCGCCGAAGCCTACGTAGTCGAAATCTTCAGCAGCCAAGGCGCCAACCGATGCATCATCGTCGTAGCTCATGTTGCGATACTTAAGCCAGACGGACATTGCAGCAGCATCGACTTCTTGGACGATACCGGCGCCATAGACTTCGAGTTCAGAGTTGGGAGCGAAGCCACCGTCCTGACCGTTCAGGTATTCGCCGTAGAATACGGTGTGACCCAGAGCCGACAAGCGCGTGCGCAAGCCGACCTTGCCGTACCATGTTTCTGCTTCTTGGGCGGCACCCTCGACGTCCAGCAAGCCATAGTTGGCCAAGCCAAAGAGGCCCGAGGCGACGTGGTGGATGAACAGGCCAGCCTGGAAGTAATCAGAGTTTGGAACGCTGAACGTCGAGCTCGCGTTCAACAATCCATCGTCTGCCAAGTCAGCCGCGGCTGAGCTCGTCAGCGTTTGAAGGTTGTTGTAATCCTGATCACGCACTTCGTTGTAGGCCGCTGCGGCCGCCAATTTGAAGCCGCCAAACTCGCCAGCATAACGGCCAGCGACGTCCCACATATCGTCCTCACCCCAAGAGGCGGAGACCGAGAAGCCACCGAACGTCGGCGAGTCGTAGCGCACCACGTTCTGCGTCAGACCGTTGCAGTCGCCCCAGGCGCCGCCCTGGCCAGCGCAACCCTGTGCACCGCCCCACGAGCCAACAAGCGCACCATTCGCGCGGCGGATACCGAACGAGTTGACGTCGAACGCGACCCAGTTGGCGGGAACGAGCGAGCCCGAACCGTCAACGAGAATGGCCGTGTTGTCGGAAGCCTGCGACTGCTTGCCGACCGAGACTTTGCCGAGCTGGTCGGACTTGACGAACCAGTAGGACTGCAGAACTTGCGTCAGACCACCGTTGGTGTTGCCACCCAGAAACGGATAAAGTGTCGGGCCGACAGGCTCGTTCTGGCTGGTCGTCAAACCGTCCGAACCGATAGCTTCGATCTGCAGCACGTAACCAGCCGACCAGCCGGGGCTGATCGTGGCCGAACCCGTGAACTTCACGTGGCTGCCGAGTGTCGTGCCGAGGTCGTGAACGTAAACGTTCGATTCATCACCGTCATCCCACGCCATGATCTGTTGGGTGACCCAACCCGACACGGTCAGCGAGACCTTGCGGTTGCCCTTGCGAGCGGTTGTGGCTTCAAGTTCTGCAATGCGCTCTTCGAGGTCGGCGCAGCAGTTCCCCCCAAGGTCAGCTGCAGAGGCGCTGGACACGGACATGCCACCTGCGAGGAGGCCAGCCGCAACCAGAGCGTAGAGATTGTGTTTTCTCATTTAATTTCTCCCGTCTACAAACTTAAAACTCACGGGCGCTTAGCACCACCGGCACCGTTACGCTTGTCTTTCGACCGGCGGCAGGCCGAACGCCCGAATCACCGCTCAGGGCACGATATAAAGCAGATCGAGGCGGCGGAGAAAACGGCTATGTGGGGTTCTGCTGTGGATTCCACGGCCGATGTGGCGGTTTGGCAACGACAGGCGTGGTGGACGCTAAGTCATTGAAATAGATTAGAATACGAAAAGCCACACGCTGTCACACTTGCGAGGAAAACTGTGCGCGCCAACTTCACTGTCACAGCTGTGAGCCGAACGCCAGTGTGAATGTCCGCATTGGCCGTCTGGACGCCACGGCGGGGGTGCTGACCGCACGCCTTCCCGGAGCTGTCGTCGGCGGCAAGTCGATCTTATGACAGGACTTTCTGTCACATTTTTAATGAGAAGACCCTGCCGGTTGCCTCATATTTGGACTTGTGAGGCGCGCACCGACTCCGTTATTGTTGCGCTGCAGCATCGGGTGGCGCTGGGCGGGGGCGAGCCCCATAAGTCCCGGGCAAGTCCAGGGAATTTGATCATACTGCCACAATCGCCACTTATGACGTCAGGCGCTGAGGGGAGCGTATCTGTGCCGGGGGGCCAGTCCATTGAACTCGAGGCGGGTCTCCGGTGTTCAAGGCCTGCGGGCGCGGGCAGCCAGCCACACGGCTCCGGTCTGCCCCCGTCCTACCCGGTCACGCCTCACTCTTAAGGAACCTGGAACGGCATGACGATCTGGAACGGCCCACGCTTGCACCACACGGCCTCTCCCACATGCGGCGCAGGCGGCCTTGTCACTCGCCGGACGGTGCTGGCGGGCACGTCGGCCTGGGGCACGGCCGTCGCAGTCGCCGCATGGGCGGGCTCATCGCAGACGGCGTGGGCCCAAGAGGCCGTCGCCGACGAAGCCGTTCCGTTCGCGCCCGATACCGTCCGCAAACTCGCCGAAGACCTGGCCGCAACAGACTTTGCGCGGCCGAAAGTCGATGTCGCTGAGCCGTTCGATGCGCTCACACCCGATCAGTATCGCGATATTCGCTTTAAACCAGAACAATCCGTTTGGCGCGGCGAGCAACTGGATTCCGAGTTGCAACTGTTACCGCGCGGCTGGATCTACGACACGCCGGTCGAAATTTATTTGGTCGACGGCGTCAATTCCCAGCGCATGACGGCTGACAGCAAACTGTTTGCGTTCGGCCCCAAGATCGAAGGCGCGCCGGAAGCCGCACCCTATGCGTTCTCAGGCTTGCGGCTGCACGGGCCGATCAACCGCTCGGATCGCTATGACGATTACGCGATGTTCCAAGGCGCGAGTTATTTCCGCGCGGCAGGACGCGGCCAAACCTATGGCCTGTCGGCGCGCGGATTGGCCGTTAACACGGCCCAGCCAGGTGGCGAAGAATTCCCGATTTTTCGCGCGTTTTGGGTGGAGAAGCCCAAGCCCGCGGCGGCCGACATGATCGTGCAAGCCTTGCTCGACAGTCCGTCGGTGACAGGAGCCTACCGCTTTATCATCCGGCCCGGCGTGACGACGATCATCGACGTGGACGCCACGCTGTTTGCGCGCAAGAGCCTCGCGCATGTGGGCCTAGCGCCGTTGACCAGCATGTTTCTTCGCGGTTCGGCACATAACCGCGTCAACGGTGATTACCGCCCGAGCGTTCACAATTCCGAAGGTCTGGCGGTACTCAATGGCCGTGGCGAACGGCTCTGGCGGCCGCTGACCAATCCAAAGACGCTGCAAACCAGCGCGTTCATCGACAAGAACCCGAAGGGGTTCGGCCTCGTGCAGCGCGATCGCAGCTTCGCAAACTTCGAAGACATCACCGCGCGGTTTGAAACCCGTCCGAGCGTGTGGGTGGAGCCGCGCGGCGGCTGGGGCGATGGCTACGTTGAGTTGATTGAAATCCCGGCGGAAGAAGAAATTCACGACAACATCGTCGCCTATTGGAACCCGGCCGCCCCGATCGAACCGGGGAAAGCCTACCGGTATGGCTACCGCCTGCATTGGTCCGGCGACGTGCCGGTCGCATGGGCTCCTTCGCAAGTGGCCAAAACTCACACCAATATGACCAAGGCGGGCGATGCCGTCATGTTCGTCGTTGATTTCACCGGGCCTGCGGTCCGGGAGTTGGGCGAACTGCCGGTGGCCGAGGTGACGGCGAGTGCCGGCAGCATTGCCAACACATCCGTGCAGCGCCATCCGGCACTTGGCGGCGTGCGCGTCAAATTCGATCTCAGTACCAGCAGCGAGCCGGTCGTTGAATTGCGTCTCGGATTGAAACTCAAAGAGCAGCTGATTTCCGAAAGCTGGCTCTATCGCTGGTCGCAAACATGACGGTGGACCCGATGACAGAGCCCAGTGTTCGCGTCGCGGTCCCGGCGCTGCCCGCGGCACCTCGCAGAGATGCCAGCGATCCGCGGCTGCTGCCGGCAGAATCGCCGCTCGCCATGCCCGCGCAGGATTTTGGCGTTCGCAAAACTCTGCTGAAAGAGCCGCGGCGGCGCGGTTATTGGGTTCCGCGGGCGGCGGTGTTCTTCGGCTCGTGGCTGTTGACGGCCGCCTTCGCTTACGAACTGTATCAAGTGCTGGCCTACGTCCAGATGACACCGATACAGTTCATCTTCCTCATTCTGTCGACCATTTCCTTTGGTTGGATCTCATTTGGCTCGTTGAGTGCGGCCATGGGGTTCTTGCCCCTGTTTGCCGGTGAGACAGCCGACACGATTGATGTGCCCAAGGCAAGCGGCGCGCTGACCACGCGAACGGCGCTGCTGTTTCCCGTTTATCACGAAGACTGCGCCCGCATTGCTGGCACGATCGCAGCGATGGCCGATGAGCTGTCGGCCATGGGTAAGGCGCGTCAGTTCGATGTGTTTGTTCTGTCTGATACGCGCGGCGCCAACGAAGGCGCTGCCGAAGAAACGGCCTACGCAAAACTGGCGGACGCGTTAGCGGGCAAGATGCAGGTCGCCTACCGCCGCCGCATCGAAAACACGGGCCGCAAAGCCGGCAACATCAAAGATTGGGTTGAGCGGTTCGGCGGCGCTTACGAGCACTTCATCATTCTCGACGGCGACAGCATCATGTCGGGCGAGACGGTTGTCCGGCTGGCACTCGCTATGCAGAAAGAGCCGAAGGCTGGGCTCATTCAAACAGTGCCGCGGCTGATAGGCGGGCGGACGCTGCTTCAGCGGTTGCAGCAATACGCGTGCAACGTTTATGGACCGTCGGTCGCGACGGGGCTCGCCTCTTGGCACCGCGATCAGGGCAACTATTGGGGCCACAACGCCATCATTCGCACGCGCGCGTTCGCTGGCGACGCTGGCCTTCCGGAATTGACAGGCCGCAAACCGTTCGGTGGCCACATTCTCAGCCACGATTTTGTCGAAGCCATCTTACTGCAGCGCGGCGGTTGGTCGGTGCACATGGTGCCGAGCATCGGTGGCTCGTTCGAAGGCATGCCGCCAGGGTTGATTGACGTGATCGTTCGGGACCGGCGCTGGGCGCAGGGCAATCTGCAGCATTTGGCGCTGATCCCGCGGGCCGGCTTGACCGCCATGGGGCGCGTACATCTGTCGATGGGCGCGTTCGCATATCTTGTGTCTGCGATCTGGGCGCTGTCGCTGGCCGTTGGCCTCGTGCTGGCCCTGCAGGGCCAGCAGATTATTCCCAGCTACTTCCAGGACAACAAAACGCTGTTCCCCATCTGGCCCGTGATCGATCCGGGTGCGGCCATGCAGCTGTTCCTTGCCACCATGGGTGTTGTGCTGCTGCCAAAACTGCTGGGGCTCATTCTCGAGATCAAACGGGCAGCTCACGCGCGTGAGTTGTTTGGCACGCCGCGTGCGTTGGGAGCGGTGGCCACCGAGACGATGTTCTCGATGCTGCTCGCCCCCATTCTGATGATGACGCAAACCTCCGGTGTCATACAGATCCTGTCGGGCCGCGATGCGGGCTGGACGGCACAAAGCCGTGATGGTGGCGGGATAGATTTGCGGGTCGCGATGCGAATTCACGCACGGCATATGATGACGGGTGCTGGGATTGCCTTGATCTGTTGGTATGTGTCTCCCGGCTTGCTCATCTGGATGCTGCCGGTTGTTGCGGGATTGTTGCTGGCTGGACCTTTGAATTGGATGGTGGCGCAGCCCGCGGGTCCCGTGCTGACGGCTTTGCTGGCGACGCAGGAAGATCTCAATCCACCGCCGGTTTTGACCAAGGCCGAAGCTCAGTTCCACGTATGGAGCGCGAAGCTTGCCGCGAGTGAGGCTGCGCCCATCGCCTCCACCAGCGTCCGCCGCGCGGCGTAACGGGATGCGGTGTCAGACACCACTAAGAGGTGTCTGACACCGTTCTACTTTTCCTCCTGCGCCGTTCGCCGGAACACTTCCGGGATCAAATCGCGGACACGGATGGGCGGGGCGTCGAGGAACGGGATCGGCCGCGTGACCTCAATGGCGGCGACGCCGATGCGGGCCGTGAGCGCGCCGTTGAACGCGCCTTCACCGAGGCGGCGGCTGACGCGGCGCAGCATGTCTTGTCCGAGGAACTGGCCTAAGAGATCGTCGGTCATCGCTACACCGCCAGTCGCCACGATGTGACTGACCACCATGCGCGCGAGCCGCAAGGCGCCAACGCCACCGGGCCGTCCGCCGTAGAGTGTGGCCAGCCCACGCATCAAGCGTAGGTTTTCGAACACGACGAAGCCCATCGCGATCCACGCCATCGGCGACAGGGCTGTCACGGTCGCGACGCGTTTGGCGGATTTCAGAACCGCGCGGCGCGCTTCGAGATCGAGCGGCGCCATCAGTTCGCGATCGGCGAGGCGTAACAGGTCGCCGGGATCGCGGACATCGCTCGCATGCTCCTTGAGCTTTGCGAGCCCCCAACGGCAATCGGGCCGCGCCGCAAACAAGTCCTGCACGCCAACAACGGCCTTGCGTTCCGCGCCGACGTCTTTTTGAGCAAGCGCCAGATCAACGTCTTTGCGCAATTGGCCGAGGCGCGCGAGCCGGAACAGGCCAAACAGTTCGCGGACAAGAAGCACCGTGGCGCTGATCGCGGCAATGGCGAGAAGGCCTGCTGCCAACCAGCCGATCCAATCGTTGCGGTCGAGCGCGCTGGAGATAAAGCGGCCGAAGGCGAGGCTGGCCGCCAGCACTGTGAGGCTCGCCATGGCGGTGAGGAACCAGCTGCCCCAGCGGATTCCGCTCTGCAACTCGGCGGCGGTCGGGCGGACGCGAACTGTACCTGCGGGCGGCGGCGAGGTGATTGGGTCTGCGGCGGTCTCTACCTCAGGCGCATCCACAATGATCGATGGGTCGTCAGCTGCGAACACGCGCGGCTTGCGCGTGCTAGGCGGCGGTGACGAGGGAGCGGTCATGAGAGCCAGTCTCCGATCAAATAATCCAGCGCCCGGTCAAGACGGATGTGCGGCGCGGGAGCGGCTTCGCCTGTGGCGCCCGCCGCTGTCAACCGCGTCGGACGGAAGCGAACGAAACGCGCGGCGTCTGACGTTTCCTGAGGGAGGGCTGGATCGAGCGCCCGTTTGGGATCAGCGGGCAGGTCGCCGGGAAAGATCGCCTGCTCACGCCGGCCATCGAACGTCACGCCGTCAATGGTTTCGCCGGGCATCGGCACGCCGATGATGCAGGGAAGCGTCTCCTTGCCGTCTTTGACTTCGGCTTCGCGTGTTGCCCGTAACGCGGCGATGGCCATGACTTTGACATCAGCGCCAGCGGCACTGGCGCGCGTGCTGGCGCGATCGGTGAGCAGTTTGAGAATGGCTTCAAGCCGGTCATGACTCGTCCGGTTCAAGTGGTCGGCTTTGGTTGCGGCAAACAGCAGCCGGTCAACGCGGCGCGACAACAAGCGCGACAACCACGAGTTGGCACCGGGCTTGAACGCGCTCAGCACGCCGGCGAGGGCCTGTTCAAGGTCGCCCAACGCCTCCGGACCAGATGAGAGTGCGCCCAACACATCGACCAGCACGATTTGCCGGTCGAGCTTGCTGAAGTGTTCGCGGAAAAAGGGCCGGACGACGTGGGATTTGTAGCTCTCATAGCGCCGCGCCATCATGGCGCCGAGCGATCCAGGCGCGGGCGTCGCATCGGGTGAGAGGGGAAGCGGGAAGAACGTCAGCAGTGGTGACCCGGCGAGATCGCCCGGCATCAAGAAACGTCCCGGGCTCAGCGCACATACGCCGCGGTCGGCAGTCTTTGCGGCCTCGAGGTAGGCCGTGAACAGCGCTGCGCCGTGGATGGCGATTTGCTCGTTGCCGGGTAGGGTTGCATCGAGAGTTGAGACGAATGCCGACCAATCCGCTGCGGCTTCGGCGCGTCGCGGGGCGCGGGCTTGCTCAAGTGCTACAGCTGACCACTGGCCATAGGTTTGCTCAAGGAGGCCTAAGTCGATCAACCATTCGCCGGGGTAATCGACGATGTCGACGTTGAGGCGAGAAATGCCGAGCGTTTTGCGGATGCGGTTTTCAGGTGCGTAACCGATGACGACGCGCAATTCCGAAATGCGCCGGGTGCTGCCGGGCCATTCCGGCGGATCGCGGCCGAGGACTTCGAGATGCGCTTCATAGTCAAAGCGCGGAATGGAATCGTCGGGTTGTGGTTCGAGGTGCGCCGATAAAATACGGCCCTGCGCTTGAGCGTCGAAGAACGGCAGTCGCCCGCCCGCAATCAAATTGCGGACCAGCGCTGTGATGAACACGGTCTTGCCAGCGCGCGAAAGCCCCGTGACGCCAAGCCGAAGAGTCGGGGTAAGGGCGTCACGCACATATCCGCTAGCGGCGGTCAAGGCGGATCGGGCAGGCGGGGGCAGGGGCGGGACGCGCAAGGGAAACCTCATTGGTCTCCCTAGGTAGGCGCTCAGCGCGCGGCTCGCAAGCGACCGGCGAAGGATGGAAACTTGAAGTCAGTCAGCTCACGTAAAACCCGTGGAAGACGACGAAGATGCCGGCGCCGATGACCACAAGGCCCATCAGCACAATCGCGCCCGACCGGAAGAACTCGCCCATAGCACTCGCTCCAGAAGCCTCCATTGGCTTCGTGATGCCTAGAATACGCACCAGCGCTGAACCAGTTCTGAAGACGCCCTTCAGAATTCGTTCATCTGCGTGTCACGTTGCACCTTCTCCGCTTGGTGCCGGGCATCGGGCCACAAAGTTTGGGGCAGGTTGTCAGTATTGGAGACCCGGTGGCTGGCACCGTCTCGTAAACGAGGTTGAGACGGAGGGTGCGACCGGAGTGAATTGGTGTCAGACACCACGAAACGGTGTCTGACACCCATCGACGTAAGGCGTCCACACGACCTGATTGATCCGCGTCGCGCCGGTGGCCAGCATCACGAGCCGGTCGAAGCCCAGCGCGCACCCGGACGCGGGCGGCATCTGCGCCACGGCTGCGATGAAATCCTCATCAATGGGATAACACTCGCTGTAAATCCGCTGACGTTCGGACATTTGCGCTTCGAGGTTGACGCGCTGGACTTTGGCGTCGATCAATTCGCCGAAGCCATTCGCCAGCTCCAAGCCACAGCAATAAAGTTCAAACCGTTCAGCCAGGCGGGGATTGTGTGCGCAGGGTCGCGCCAGGGCGGCTTCAGATGTGGGGTATTCAACCAACAGTGTGGGTTGTCCAATGCCGAGTTTGGGTTCGATCAATGCCGCCAGCACGCGCGCAAAGATGTCAGACCACGTTTCGCCGTCGCGCGCCGTCACGCCAGCACGATGTGCCATCGCGGCGAGACCGTCGCACGCATCAAAGCCAGCCCCCAGGCGCGACAGGAGATCAATTCCCGTATGACGCGTGAACGCATGGGCGACTGTTAGCCGTTCGGGCTCGCGCGCGGGATCGGCAGTCGCCCCGCGCCAAGACACCAGGCGCTGGCCCGTAGTTGCGCAGGCGAGTTTGAGCACAGCCGCGGAATCTGCGGCGACCGTGTCGTAGGTTTCATTGGCCCGGTACCATTCGAGCATGGTGAACTCGGGAGCGTGTGCCGCGCCGTGCTCGCGATTGCGGAAACAGGGCGCGAAGGTGAAGATCTTCTCTTCGCCTGCCGCCAGCAGCTTCTTCATCGAGAACTCGGGCGAGGTGTGAAGGTAGAGATCGCGCGAGCTGAGATCGGTGCCAATGAGCTGCGTCTTGAAGGCATGCAGATGCGTTTCGTTGCCGGGGGAAACCTGCAGGCAGGCCGTATCGACCTCGATAAAACCCTGGGTCTCAAACCAGGTCCGGATCGCGCTTTTGATGCGCGCGCGCGCTAGCAAAAACGGCCGCCGGTCTGCGTGCCGGTCAGGGGTCCACCAGGATGAGGTCATTTGGGATCCAAGTTGAAACGGTGTCAGACACCACTCAGAGGTGTCTGACACCGCGTTAGACACCGCCTTAAACCCCGTCCCCTTAGCAGATTTTGCGCCGCACTTGGCCTTCAGCGCCAGACGGGGTAAGAGACGGGCCAGATTCCCCGCCAGCTGGCTTTTGTGCCCCGCGCGACGACCCCGCGCCACTGCCCGCGGCTTTGATGGAGACCACGACGTGACCAAGGTAATCGCCAGTTCGGTCCGCAAGGGCAACGTGATCGATCTCAATGGTAAACTGGCCGTCGTCATGTCGGCCGAAAACATTCACCCCGGTAAGGGCACGCCCGTCACCCACCTCGAACTCCGCCGCATCTCAGATGGCGTGAAGCTCGTCGAACGCTACCGCACGACCGACCAGGTCGAGCGCGCCTATCTTGATGAGAAAGACTACAACTACATGTACGAAGACGACATGGGCTACAATTTCATGCAGCCTGAGAGCTTCGATCAGATTTCGGTGCCCAAGGACGTTCTGGGCGATCAGGCCCAGTGGCTGGTTGAAGGCATGACCTGCTCGGTCTCGCTGCACGAAAGCAATCCGATCTCGATTGAACTGCCCCAGCGCGTGACGTTCGAAATCATCGAAGCTGATCCGGTTGTAAAGGGCCAGAGCGCATCGTCGTCTTACAAGCCCGCCAAGCTGTCCAACGGCGCCCGCGTGATGGTGCCGCCGCATATCGGCGCCGGCACCCGGGTCGTCATCATGACGGAAGATGGCTCGTACGTGGAACGTGCGAAGGACTAACGGGCATCAGTGCAAGCGGCCAGAACGCGAGCGCCTTCCGAAAGTGGAGTCGAATAGCATCCCGTTTTCTGGCCGTCTGCGCATCTTAACCCTGGTCCTCAGCCTCATCCTTCGGTGCCGCGCCCTCTTCGAACATGGCGTCGGGGTTGAAGGTTTCGAGTTCTAGCTTCTCTTCCTTGAGCATCGTGACGTTCTCGCCGCGCGCCTGGCGGGTGGCTTCGTCGGCCGAGCGGGCGACGTTGAGCGTGATCTTGACGATCACTTCCGGGTGTAACTGAACGCGTGAGCCGTGCAGGCCGAGGGTCTTGATTGGCGTATCGATCAGAACCTGGTTGCGTCCGACGGTAAAGCCGCCCGCGCTGATGGCTTCGGCGATGTCGCGGGTCGACACCGAGCCGTAGAGCTGGCCCGTGTCGCCAGCGGCGCGGATCGTGACGAAGGACTGGCCGTCAAGCTTGGCAGCCACGGCTTCGGCTTCTTTCTTCTGCTCAAGGTTGGTCGCTTCCAACTGGGCGCGCTGGCCCTCGAACTTAGAAAGGTTGTCCTTGTTCGCGCGCAGGGCCTTCTTCTGCGGCAGCAGGAAGTTGCGTGCGTATCCATCTTTGACGGTGACGACATCGCCCATCTGGCCGAGGCGGCCGATGCGCTGGAGGAGAATGACTTGCATGGGAGTGCTCCTGTGAGTGTGTGGTGTGTGAAGAGTTATGCGGTGGGTGTTGGCATTGCCGGTCCGCCAGGAGGCGGCCCGTTGGGAAAGACGCGTTGGCGCAGTTGAAAGGCCCCGTCGGCCAAGCCTAGGAGCGCGATGAACACCGCGATCCAGACATTGAATAGCAAGAGAGCCGCGTAGAGCGTCCACAGTGCAAACGGGCGCCAAGGTGTGCCGCGCGTGACGTAGTGCACCACTGACAGCCCCAATAGGACGAAGGCCAGAAAAAACGCGCCGGCGAACCCGATGCCTACCGCGCCAGCTACCCCAGCTGCCCCGCTGGCTAGAAGCCCAGCCAAGAACATCATCGACGTGCCGCGCGGGAATTCCATTGCATTGAGATCCGGCCACGTGCGCCGCAGCTGCCCCGACGCAAGTGTGATGCGGCCAGCGAGCCAGAGATTGAGCAGCAACGCGGACATCCAGCTCACAGCAGCGGCAGCCGGCATGGCCGCGACTGCGATATCGGTCAGCTGCGTAATCTTGGCTTCGTCGAGAGGTGCGCGGCCTTCGATTCTCGGCAGGTTGTCTTTGAGGGCTTTGCTGACGTGCTCGCGCAAGTTGGTGTTGAACGTCTCATAGTCGCCCGCGGTTGTTGTGAGGACGGCGAGTGTCAACCCGCCCGCCATCACAGCAGCCCAGAGCACGAGCCGGCCGGGCGGATACCATTCAACCGCCGTGCCGTCGTCGGAGGCGGCACGATTGAGGAGTGCCAGATAGCTCAGTGCCACGGCTGGAAGCATCTGTGTCATGGAATACATAAGCGCCGCGAACGGACCGGCCAAGAGGCCGATGATCACTGTGCTGGCGGCTGCGGCAATGCCCGCCGTCATCCATCCCCAGCCAAGGCCGGCCAAGAAAACCGGCAGCGATGTGACGAGTAATAGAATGTAGCGTACGAACAACGGCCCCGTTGTGGCCGAGGCAAACACCACCGCCGAGACGAGACCCAAACCGAGTCCGATGAGAACTTGTGTGCGCACGTGAGAGCTGTCCCGCTTTCGCGGTTAGAGACAGACCGGCGATGCCGCTGCCCCAACCAGATTCATGTTTGGGTCAGGCACCCCAAAAGGTACCTGATTCCATTTCAGCTTACTTCAAAACGTACGGCAGCAGACCCAAGAACCGGGCGCGCTTAATCGCCCGGGACAGTTCGCGCTGCTTCTTAGCGGAGACCGCCGTGATGCGGCTTGGGACGATCTTGCCGCGCTCGGAGATATACCGGCCGAGCGTGCGCACATCCTTGTAGTCAATCTTTGGCGCTTGATCGCCCGAGAACGGGCAGGTTTTGCGGCGGCGATGAAACGGCCGGCGAGCGGCCAATTGCTGGATTTCAGCCATGGATTAGCTCTCCGATCCTGGGGTGTCGTTGCGGGGGGGACGCGGTGGGCGCGGGGGACGCGGAGTGCCGTCGGCGCTGGCACCAGCACCGCCAGCGGGTGCGCCAGCGCCATCGCGGAACCCGCCGCCTTCACGCGGGGGGCGCGGGCGGAATGTCGAGGCACCGTCGCCGCCGCCACCACCGCCACCTTCACGGGGACCGCGGAATCCGCCGCCGCCACCACCGGCGCCACCTTCACGGCCGCCAAAGCCGCCACGGCCACCGCCGCCACCAAAGCCGCCACGTCCGCCGCCACCACCGAAGCCGCCGCGATCTCCGCGGTCACCTCTGTCGCCGCGATCATCGCGATCCTGCTTGCGCATCATGGCCGAAGGCTCGGTCTCGTGGGTCTCCACTTTGACAGTAATGAAGCGCAACACGTCCGGCTGAATGCTCATGCGCCGCTCCATTTCCGCAACCGCCGCGGACGGAGCATCAATATTCAAAAGCGAGAAGTGCGCCTTGCGGCTCTTCTTGATTTTGAACGCGAGGCCCTTGAGGCCCCAATATTCGGTCTTGGTGATCTTGCCGCCGCCTTCGGTGATGACGTCGGAGAATTCTTTGGTCAGTGCCACAACCTGCTGGTTGGACACGTCCTGGCGCGCCAGGAAGACATGCTCGTATAACGGCATGTAAGGGCCCTTCTGTTCGATGTGCCGCGCAACGCGTGGTGCGAAGTGCGGGTCTTGTCCCTCCGGCGCAAAGCCTCTGCTGGACCGGGAAAGGCCCACCAGGTACCCATAGAGTGAAGACACCGGGAGACGGGCAAGCGCTTGACACATCAAGCGATCTGCCACTCCGTGTTGGGTTTGCTGGGATGATTTTGATGGCATCCGGCCAATACAACATGGCCCCCCGTTCAGCCTCCAACCGGAGCGGGTGACCGGCGGGTTATACGCGAATTGACGGCCGAGGCAAGGGGAGGGGGTTTGAACCAGAACCATTTTGACATCCCGGCGGGAGCCGGGACCCGGCAGAAGCGTGGGTCATCTCTCCATATCGTCATCCCCGCGCCCTTGAGCGGAGCGAACGGGAAATACGGCGGGGATCCAGGCAAGCTGGTGGCTGGGTGAGATGCGAGACCGAGCAAGGTGCCTTTTCCTTTTTGTACTGACGCTTGTCTGGGTGGCCGCCTGTGCTCGCTGCGCTCCCATCGCTGACGCGACGCGGCCATGACGGGAAAGATGAGCCACGGCTCCCGCACTCCGCGATCTTGCGATCCTT
>JANOFU010000103.1:0-29867 GCA_031413815.1 Hyphomicrobium sp.
CGTCGCCCGCTCACACGCGGGCGTGGATTGAAACTGGCGCTTGGCCCCAATCGATCGTCGTCGTGATCGTCGCCCGCTCACACGCGGGCGTGGATTGAAACGCGCTCAAGCACGGCCTCACTGTCATCATCGTTGGTCGCCCGCTCACACGCGGGCGTGGATTGAAACAACCATTTTAGCGCCTTCGATCGGCACGTACGTGGTCGCCCGCTCACACGCGGGCGTGGATTGAAACAGCTCCGTGAGCGTCACCGGCTCGGCCGCCGGCGGGTCGCCCGCTCACACGCGGGCGTGGATTGAAACAATCCATGACATCCCCCATGCTGCCCGCACGCCTGTCGCCCGCTCACACGCGGGCGTGGATTGAAACAGCTGTGCGGCTCATGACAGCACGCTGACGAGGTCGCCCGCTCACACGCGGGCGTGGATTGAAACTTGCTCTCGCGGCGCTCCAGGAACTCACGCAACGGTCGCCCGCTCACACGCGGGCGTGGATTGAAACGATTTTGACATAAACCGCGCACCATGGGTCGTTGTCGCCCGCTCACACGCGGGCGTGGATTGAAACATTGCAATGCGCGCGCTGGGCAGCGCGGGAAGCCGTCGCCCGCTCACACGCGGGCGTGGATTGAAACTTGAAACATGGCCAGCGTTGCGGGTGTGGATTGAAACATAGTTGCTGTTCTGCTGTTCTGCTGTTTGGCGCTTGTGCTCGTCGGCCGCTCAACGGGCGGTGTCCGGCAAATCCAATGATCTCAGGGAATGCTGAGGTACAGCGGCCCCGACCTCGCATCGATCTTAAAGCAAGTTCAATTGATCGGCCGACTTCCGCTCCCTCTGCTAATCGGAGATACTGTCGGTTCGACACTTGCGAACGCTCAATGCCGTCATGTCACAACGACATCCAGAAACGTAATGCAATGTCGATGTGCGACGACGCAAGTGCTAACCTCGAGAAAGGCCTCCATTCCTAGAATTGAGAATTTCTTTCTCGTCCGATGCGACCTGCCCATCCCCGCACAGCTGACCAATTGCGTCCCGTCCCCTAGAATCCGCCAGGTGATTCGAACCAGCGGGGGCAGGGGATGAGTTCATCGGAGCAGCAGCAGGCGGCCAATCGGGCGAACGCTCTCAAAAGCACCGGGCCGCGTTCCAGCGGCGGCAAGGCGAAGGCCTGCCAGAACTCGACCCGCCACGGGTTGCTGAGTGAGCGGCTCCTCCTGGCCGGGGAGTGCCACGACGACTTCAGCCGTCTTCTCGCCGATCTCCAATCCGCCCTCTGTCCGGTGGGAGCCCTAGAGCTTTCCGTTGTTGACCGAATTGCTGTTTCGCTGTGGCGACAGCGCCGGCTCGTGACTGCGGAAAGCGCAGCAATTGCGTTATCTAGAAATCCTTCGAAGATCGCAGCGGCTGTCAGCCGCGAACTGTCGCGCGGATACGGCAACGAGCTTTCCGAGGCCGATCTGCAACCTTTCGATCAGGAGCGGATTTCCTGGTGTAAGACCGCGCTGGGCGAAATTGAGGGTCTCGAGACGATTGATCTTGCCAGCCTGCCGGTATCGGCGCCCACCGTGTTTGAGCAGCTGGAGGCTGATGCCCGTGAGGATGAGGAAAGCATCGAACAACACTTGGCTGGCCAGAAACACGGGCTGACTGGTTACATCGGCGAACTTCTGCAGTGGTGCAAGGAGCAACTTGCGGAAGCGGAGGCTCGACCCAAGGTGCAGGACCTTGCCCAACTGGTCATAGCCCGCCGGTCAGTCGTGCCCGATGAGACCTTGGACATCTTCGGCCGTTATCAGTCAACGCTCGATAATCAACTCTACAAGTCGCTGCGAGCCTTGCGAGAGACGCAGGAGTGGCGGCTCAAGAATCTTGATGCGATGTCGGAGCCAGCACCACGTCCACTGGAAGAGGCGGCATAACGGGATTGGCTTCGTTTCGCAATTTTCTGTCCAGTACACCGGGCGGAGGCTCAGCCACCGGCAGATTTCCCAATTGATTTCGAGAAAATCGAAGCGAGAATTTTTATGGGCGGGCGAGGATCGGGGCGGAGTGGCTGGGGCGGCGTACTCACCGACAAATGCCACGAATATCACTCGATCGATCTCGCCTGGTTGCGCCGCAAGAAGCTTCTCAACCTCGGACACTGGTCGACTGTCACATGGTCGCGCGCTGGGCGTGAAACGGGGTCTGTGCGCATTGAATGTCTGCAGTGGGGCGTGAGGCTCGTTTACCGGCAGCGCCGCGCGGGTGACGAGTGGCAAGACGTGAACGAATTCGTACCGTTCGTGGAGTCGGCAACCCGTTTTGGCGGGACGCGGCAGTGGTTCCGGTGTTTGACCTGCGCCGCACGGTGCCGAGTACTCTACGGCGGCACCCATTTTCGCTGCAGGCGGTGTCACCGTCTGAAGTATGAGTCTCAATACGAAGCCGCATATGCTCGCGCCTGCAGCCAGGCCCATGCCCTGCGCAGGCGACTGGGCTGCGTCGGGTCACTCGATGATCCCTTTCCGCCCAAGCCGAAGGGAATGCATTGGAAGACCTACCGGCAACTTGAGGCGCGTGACCGGAAGTTTCAGAACCTGTGGGCGGCCGGTGTCATGCAATGGCTCAATCGCTTGAAGTAGGTCGATGCCTCAGTCAGCGGTCTCGCGAATGATGCGATAGACCGACATTCTCGATACTCCGAGTGACCGCGCGACGGCGGCCGGGCTGGTGCCGGATTTCAAGAGGTCTGCAACGCGTTCCCGGCTGATGCGGGGTTTTCCACCTGTGTAGACACCGGCCTTCTTCGCCTTGGCAATCCCTTCGGCCTGACGATCGCGCCGCACGTCGGTCTCAAACTGGGCAAAGACCGCCAGCATGCCAAAGAATGCCCGGCCTGCGGATGTCGACGTGTCGACGCTCTGTTCGATGACGCGCAAGTGTGCGCCGATGCTCTCAATCTCATGGGCAATGTTGGCAAGGTCGCGCAGGGATCGCCCGAGGCGATCAAGCCGCGTGACGACCAGGGTATCGCCCTCCTGCAGGACCTTCAGCGCCAAGTCGAGCTGCACGCGACCGGCGCGATGTGTGCCACTCTTCTTTTCTTCAAAGACGATCTTGCACTTATCCGCTTCCAGCGCAGCTTTCTGGATCGATAGATTTTGGTCCTCTGTGCTGACGCGGGCATAGCCGATGCGCCGTCCCATGAGATACTCCGTCACAAGTGGGTGTGCTAGTGACACTAAGTGCAACAATTGCAGAAAACTAGTCCTGATGTGACGCGGATTGGAGGGGGTCGCCAGTGTATCAGGAGGGTATAGCCATTTAGTACACCATTGAGTTTTGGCCGCACCTTAGGTGATTGACCCCATGTATTGGTCCGACCGCGAGAAAGGGCGTTGTCCAGACTTGGTCCGATAGCAATCGTGGTCCGGGCGTGGTGATGACGGGCTATGGATGACGTGTTTGACCCCAACCGGAAATAGAGCCTATCCCCTTCATGATCACGTAATGTCGCGGTCAAAGAGTCTGCCCTGAATCGAGATCGGACATATGCTGCCCAACCCGTTCAGAGTGAAAACGATTGTCATAATGCCTAACAATTTCGCCGCTTCATCACTCGGTCGGGATGCCTTCGGTTCTTTCAGAACCGGAAATCGGCTATCCAACGCTTTCGTCCACGCGCCTTCATTTGTCATTGGCGTTTAAGTTTCTAACGGGACCGCATCAGCCACCAGGCCATGGCGAGAGCGCTCAAAGTCCCCGCCGCAAACTGGATACCCGTGAAGCCCGATACCGCTTCAAACGACATGGCAACTCCGGCAATGACAGGCCCGGCGATGCCGCCAGCTTGGTAGCACATGATGAATGCCGCGTTGCCCGCGCCGGTATCGTAGCCACCTTTCAGCTCGCCCAGCACAGCGAGGCCAACAGTGTAGATTCCGTACGTCAGCCCTCCCAGAACGAAGATCGACAATCCGCCAAAGTCTGGGTTGTCCAACGTCACGGGGATGACGATGCACATCAATGCAATCGCCCCACTGACAGCGATAGCCAGCCGCTTGGGAGCTATGCGGTCTGCCAGCCATCCAATGGCGAATTGCAGAGTGAGCGCCCCGAACATAAAGAGAGTCAGCAGGTGCAGAACGGCTTCTTTCTCTATTCCCATTGCAAGACCGGCATTCGGCAGCAATGACAGTTGCACGAGTTCAATGAACCCGCACAGAAACGCAGCGGTCATGGCAATAGGAGTCCATGCCAACGCTCGCAGAACGGCGCTTGTTCCCATTGTTTTGTGGTCGGCTTCAGGGGCTAGGGTTCGAACCAGAAGAATAGGGACAATCGACAACAGCGAAACCAGTGAGCCAATCAACGGCCCAGGCGGGCCGATCAAACCGGCGTATTTCAAAAGCGGGGGACAAATCGCCATGCCGCCGGAAAAGGCCATCACATAAAGCGCCAATACACGTCCGCGTGTGGCCTCGTTACTGGCGACCACGATCCAAGTTTGGCTGACTAGCCAAGGCAACGCAATCGCGAGACCGGCCAAAAATCGCAGCACAAGCCAAGCTAACGGGCCGTCAAAAAAAACGAGCATGGCGTACGACGCGGCGGCGGCAAGTCCGCCAACCGCCATCGTCGTCACTGCACCAAACTGCCTCACAAACTTCGGCAGAAACGGCAGCATCAACAGCATGCCGAGCGAAGGTGCCGCGCCGGTCAGTCCGGACAGCCAGTCCGCAGCCCCCGCATCTGTCAACCTGAAGGACGCAAGCGGATAGCCCAGGCCAAACGCCACCCCAACAAAGAATGTCGAAGTTAGAACGGCGGCAACACTGAGCAACTTCGATCGCGGATTTTCCAGGGTGGCCGAGGTTGCAAGCATGATTGTTCCACATCGATCGCCATTGTGGCGCTGATTTTGTGCCGTTTCTTTGTTATCAAACCAGCGTCTGCTATCTCAAGCCGCGCCTTGGCGGAGCTTCTGCCTCAAGAAATTTCAGAATTTCTGCCGCAAAGATCTCCGGTGTGTCGTGCGGAATCCAATGCGAGGCCGTTTCCACCCGGACCAGTTGTGCGCCTGGAATATCAATCGACAAGCGTTCGCCATCACGGATGGTCTGCCAAGGATCATGGACGCCCCATAGACAAAGGGTTCGTGCTTGGATCTCACCGAGGCGGCTGGAGAGCATGGTCGTATGACTGGTGTTGAGGGCACTCGCATTGCGAATGATGGAGATTTTGCCCTCTTCATCGCAGTAAGGCGCAACGATGCCTTCACGAAACTGAGGGGTGAGCCGGTCCTTATTGAACAAGCCTTCTGGCAATCCCGCCGCCAGAAAGTCCGCCACCTCGTTTGGCGGCTTCGACCGCCAGTTCGGGTTGGCAAGCGCCAGCATGTCATCAATCGGCCAGCTGTCATAAGCGACCGCGTTCGAGAGGATCAGATTTGCAACGCGTTCGGGATGATGAACCGCCAGGATCAAAGAGACACCGCCGCCGGTATCATGCCCCACGAACGTCGCACGCGCGATTTGGAGATGATCCATGAGAGCCAGAATCATTGCCGTTTGCGCAACAAGAGAGCGATCGAAGAAGTCTCGCCGGTCAGACGAACCGTGGCCAAGAAGATCTGGCGCAATGATGCGGTACCGGGCGGCTAGCAGCGGGATGACGTCGTTGTAGAGATAAGACCAAGTTGGGATGCCATGCAGCAGGATGATGGGGTCGACATCACTGTCGCCCGCGTCCGTCCAGGCGACGCGAAGAGGGTGGTGACTGAGCCCGTCGAGTTCTACCACCGTTTGGCGGTTGCAGAACTGGTCAAACGTAAGTGATCCGGTGGTCATGGAGCGTGCTGCGCATTGGTTGCCCTTTGCAATCGCTGCCATTGCGGCCATGGGATATCGCGTCCCGGAAAAGCGATCGACACAAACGGCCAGTCGGACGCAAGCCAGGCTCGCAGCCGGGCACCCAGTTCCTCGTCCCGTATATCTGCATCGGCGCTATCGCGAACCCAATAGAATACGACGGCATCATAACGCTTCGCCTTGCTGGGAAAAATGTACACGCAGCCCAAGCACCGGCTCTCGTCGCTGGCCATGACCGTGTAGGCAAACGAGTGGCGGATGGTGAATTCGCGTTGATGCCAAGCGAGGTCGATCAGGTCCTCTTTCTTGGTCAGACCGTCGGGCCACAAGCTCGTTGGATCAAACAGCCCACGAATACGGCCAGTGCTGGCGACGACGGCCTCGAAGTCTTTCTCCAGGTCGTCGATCGATAACATGCGTAGGATGTACCCATCCCCGTGCAGGATGTCGGGTACAACAAAGTCTTCTGGAACTAGGTCGAAATTGTACATCTGGTGACAACGCTTCTTTTGAGACGGTTTTGTCCACGCTCTGGAAGTGGATTCTTTGGGTGCTCCGGGACATTGTGTCAGTGGCATTCCAATGAGACGTGCGGAAGTAGAACAATCCAAAGCGTTGGAGCGCTCCATTCTCAAGCGCCTACACCCAGGTCGTCACCTCCGTCGGCGCGGCTATGATATGAAAACGGGAGTGGGGGGACTTCGCCCTTTCCCGTCTGAATGAGTGCCGCCAGATCTTCAACCATCCATGCAAACAAGTCGTGGCCTTGTTCAGCGCTTGCCCGGCTTGGATAACCGGTCACACCGTTGAGGCTTGTGCGGTTGACCGGATGAGAGAAGACGAGACCGCCGGTCCGGTCAGGATCGTCGGCCGCCGCGATTTTGCCAGGCCGGGCGATCTCCGGAGCCACCGCCAGCATCAGTGACGTCTCAGCGGCATTCGCATGCCAGTCTTCGGCATCGGCAAAGTTGATCTTGCGAACACGCTCGCTGAGGAATGCAGTGTTGATCACAGTGACCATCAAGTCATCGTGCCCGGCCCGGAGCATTTCAAGCGCACAGCGCAGCGGCGCCGCATTGGTCACATGCGTATTGACGATAAACAAGCGGCGCACCCCACTGGCATAGGCCCAATCGCCGATCTCTTTGACCAACTCGATCAGCGTCGTGGGCTTAATCGCAATGGTGCCAGGCCAGCGCCGGCTATGTCCCAGTGAGCACCCGTAGGGCATGGTTGGCAGAACGGGAACCTGAGTACGGTCGCCAGCTGCTTTACACAACCGGTCCGCGAGTACGGTATCCATTCCCGTCGCCAGATGGGGACCGTGCTGTTCGGTGGCTCCGACTGGCAGGATCGCACACGCGCAGGCCGCAGTGATATCGGCCAGCAGCTCGTCCCATGTTCTCTCGGCCCACATCATGGGGGCTGCTCCAATCTGCGGTCGGGCGCTTAAAAGAATTTCAGATAGCGTGCATGTTCCCAGTCTGAGACGTGATTGAGGTAGCTCAGCCATTCGTCGCGTTTGTAGTCGAGCCAAGTCTTGTACATTTTTGATCCAAAGACTTTTTCGGTGAGCGGATCGGCCGCAAATGCATCCACGGCCTCGCCGAGTGTGCGCGGTAGCCGGCTGACCCCCATCTCCTTCAGTTCAGCTTCGCTCTTGAGGTACATGTTTTCCAAGTGCGGCTCGCCCGGGTCGGCACCTTGCTCGATGCCCTCGAGTCCGGCAGCAAGCACAAGGGCCGCACCCAGGTACGGATTGCAGGAGCTGTCCGCCGCGCGCAGTTCCACCCGTCCGCCGCCAAGCGGAATGCGCAGGGTGTTGGTTCTATTGTTGTTGCCATAGCACGCCCATATCGGCGCCCAAGTAAAGCCAGACATCGAACCTTTGAGAACCAGTCGCTTGTAGCTGTTCACCGTCGGTGCAATCACCGCGCAGATGGCCGGCAGATGCTTGAGAACGCCAGCAATGAATTGATAGCCGAGCTTCGACAATCCGCAGCCGCGCGGATCTGCAGGATCAGTGAACAAATTGTTTCCGGTGGCATTGTCTGCAAGCGACATATTGAAATGCGCGCCGCTTCCTGCGCGATCAGCGTATGGCTTTGGCATAAATGTCGCGAAAGCGCCGTGCTTTCTGGCAATTTCATGTGCCATCATGCGGAAGAATACGAAGCGGTCAGCCATCGAGAGGCCATCGAAGAATTTGAAGTCGACTTCGAACTGGCCAATCCCGTCTTCATGATCGAAACTGTAGACGTCCCAGCCGAGTCCGTTCATTGCCTCGACGAGTTCGCTCATCCAACCCATGTTGTCGAGCATGCGGACGACGTCGTAGGCTGGCTTCTCAAGATCTTTGCGATTAGAGACCGGCCGGAATCCAGAACTTGTTTCGACGCAGTCTTTCAGAACAAAGAACTCTGCTTCCATGCCAAGGTTGAATTGATACCCCATGCCGGCCGCCTGATCCGTGACCCGCTTCAAGATGTTCCGGCTGCACGGCTCAAATGGCACACCCTCGCACCAAAGGTCGCTGGCGAACCAGGCGACATCGTTCTTCCACGGCAAGACAATGCAGGACTTCGGATCCGGGTGGGCCGCGACCTCTTCATCGCTGACGTCTTGCGGCACACCTTCCAACGCGGCACCCGTGCACAGTTCCGAGCCTGACATCATGCGGCCCAGATGGGAAATCGGAACCACCTTGCCTTTGGGCACGCCATGCATGTCGACATAGCTCGCCAACATGAACTTTACGCCCTGGTTTTCGAGCTTGTCGGCCAGTGCCTTTGTCGGTTCGTCCAATCTGACATCCATTTGGCGATCTCCGTCTGCTGCGTGTAGCATCCAGGCAGGATGACGATCCGCTTGCCTATGCTCTGAAACGTGCCATAATTAATCGAATAATTAATTTCGGAATGGAAGTGGAAAATGAGCAAGAACTGCCTGTCACCTATACAATCTTCGCACCAAACTGCCTGAGCATGAGGCAGCGTGCGGCAGGAAAACTTAATCGAGTGGGCCGTCCCAAACAGGCGCGCGCGTGCGTTGATGCCGATAAGAAGATTTGCTCCGCAGCACTCGACCTCTTCGCGGCGCGTAACTTTTCCGCGGTGACGATCAAGGACATATCGTGCGCAACCGGCTTCAATACGGCCCTCATCTACTACTACTTTGGGAGCAAGGAAGACCTCTTTCAGCAAGCCGTGACGATGGCTGTTGACCGGGCGTTTGAGCAATTCCGGATGTCGCGTGACGCAACCAAGCCTCCGCAAGAGGCCATCTTTGATTGGCTCGATACGCACATTCGCGACTATGCAACCATCGCCAAGCTGATAAAAATCTCAATCGACTATGCCAGTACAGCTGATCGCAAGCCCGCAATCGACCGCGCAATCCGACAGTTCTATGATCAGGAGCGCGACGCCTTGCGCGCTGCTTTGCGTGCTGGCGTGGTGACTGGAACCACGGCAAAGGTCGATGTCGACGCGATAGCAACGTTCATATCCACCTATTTGGACGGTGTCTTTGTGCGCGCAATGGTGCTCAAAGACTTCAAGCCCATCGAAGCGATTGCTGGGTTAAAGCCACTCCTGATCGAACTACTCAGGCCAGATCGCCCTGCAGGCCGCCGGATGCGCGCGCAAGGCTGAGCACCCGCATGAAGTGCAATCGCCATCTGCTTAGTAATTGAGCGGCTCGCCTGATAACTGCCCAGTGCGCGCCGCCTGACCCCGCGAAACCACATATAAACCGATGTTTTTCAAACTGGCACGCCGCCTGCAGTGCATCACTCATAATGCATCTAGGGTTCCGGTCGCAGTTGTCTGCGATGTCTGGTCCAAGAGATGTACTCCCGGATCCCGCGCAGCGCGGGCCGGAGCCACGGCGGGATAAAAGCCCGGGAGAGTTGGACCGCGAGGAGCTTTGGCTTTCGGACGGACGGCCTCTCGTACTGTGACAGTGGCCCGACGTCTGTTCTCCGAAGCGCACGTGCGGCGCCGACATAGTGCGGCCGAATATAGGAGAACCTTATGCGAAATACATCGAACCGTGTCCTCACTCTTGCGCTGGCCGCGATCGCCGCCGCCGTCTTGCCCGTCACTCAGTCATCAGCGGCACCGAAGAAAGACTTCACAGTTTGCTGGACGATTTACGCAGGCTGGATGCCGTGGGGCTACGCGGCTGAAAAGGGGATTGTGAAGAAATGGGCAGATAAATACGGCATCAGCATCGCCGTCACGCAGGTGGGCGACTACGTCGAGTGCATCAATCAATACACGGCCGGGAAGTTCGATGCTGCCACATCGACCACCATGGACGCGCTCGCCATTCCGTCGGTTGGTGGCGTCGATACGACAGTCTTGATCGCTGGCGACTACTCGAACGGTAATGACGGCATCATCCTTAAAGGAAAGACGAAGCTTGAGGACATCAAGGGGCAGACTGTCAACCTGCTCGAGTTGTCGGTCTCGCACTATTTTCTGGCCCGCGCGTTGAGCAGCGTTGGGTTGACGGAAAAGGACGTCAAGATCGTCAACACGAGCGATGTCGACTGGATCTCTGCATACAAGTCTGGCAGCGTGTCTGCCATTGTGGCCTGGAACCCGGCACTTGCCTCGATCGACAGTGAGACCGATGCAAACCTCGTCTACGATTCGTCCAAAGTGCCAGGAGAAATCGTCGACGCCCTGATCGCCAACACAGCATTGGTCAAAGAGAACCCGGACTTTGGAAAGGCCTTAACTGGCGCCTGGTTTGAAGTCGTGGCCTCGATGATGAAGGATGACGCTGAGGGCAAGGCCGCGCGCGAAAGTATGGGTAAGGCTTCGGGCACGGATCTGGCGGGTTTCGAGGCTCAGATCAAGACGACCAAACTGTTCCTAACGCCGGCGGAAGCTTATGCGTTTGTGACGCAAGCGGACGCAAAGCCGAAGTTCGACTATGTCCGAAAGTTCTCCTTCGAAAAGGGGCTCTATGGCCAAAGCGCCAAGAGCGTCGATGACATCGGCATCGAATTCCCAGACGGGTCAGTTCTGGGCTCCAAGGACAACATCAAGCTGCGCTTCGACGCGTCATTCAAAAAGATGGCTGCGGACGGAAAGCTCTGATCTGAGGTCCCTCCGCCGTGCCGGTTCCCAGTGGTGGCATGGGAACCGGCACAGCACTCACCAAAGAAAACGCGGGGAAACGCCCATGCCTTCGGCCTTCTCAAGTCTGCCTATCATCGATGTCTCGTCCCTTTATTCACCTGTGCTCGCGGATCGCCAAGCAGTGGCGATGCAAATGGGTGAGGCTGCCCGGGACTCTGGGTTCTTTTACATCACCGGACATTGCATCAAGAAGTCGCAACGCGATCAACTGCTGGAGGCAACCAAGTTATTCTTTGCCACGCCGCTCGAAGAGAAGATGACGTGGTACATCGGCAATTCGATCAATCACTCCGGTTATGTTCCTCAAGGGGAAGAGAGCTTCTATGGTCAAAAGCCGGACCGCAAAGAGGCGTTCGATATTTCGTTGGACGTACCCGCCGACGACCCAGAAGTGATTGCTGGAAAAACACCATTTCTGGGTCCCGTTCAATGGCCCAATGACTCAGAGTTCCAAGCCGCCGCTTCAAGCTACTACCGTGAAATATCGGCGCTGGCGCGCAAGCTGTTTGGAGGGTTCGCGCTGGCACTCGATCTGCCGGAGGACTTTTTTGAAAGCAAACTCCGGCGGCCGGCAAGCCAGCTCCGATTGGTTCACTATCCATTCAGTCCGGATGCCCCGATTGATGAGCCGGGCATCGGCGCTCACACAGATTATGAATGCTTCACGGTTCTCCTTGCGACAGTCCCTGGCCTCGAGGTCATGAATGGTGCCGGGGACTGGATCGATGCGCCGCCCCTGGAAGACGGCTTCATTATCAATATTGGCGATATGCTGGAAGCGTGGACTAATGGAGAATTTGCAGCCACATCCCATCGCGTTCGCAAGGTGCAAGAGGAGCGCTATTCGTTCCCATACTTTGCATCCTGTGACTATCACACGGTCGTGGCGCCACTTCCGCAATTCGTCTCTGCGGAGAAGCCTGCAGGCTTTCAGCCGCTGATCGCCGGCGATCATCTCCTGGCCCAGACCGCCCAGACATTTGCATACATGAAGAAGCGAATTGCTGACGGCACCTTCAAGCTTCCTGACAGTTCACTCGCCCTGTCGAGCTTTGGTCAAGAAGCACGATTGCGAAAAGCCGTTTAATGGGCAACGGGCGCACACTCGTGACGCTAGAGGCAATCGCAGCAGAGGTCGCTATGCGACCGGAATTGCGCGCTCCATCGTGGGCTCTTGGTACGGTCCACCGCCGGTCGATTACCTTTGCAACGGGGTTGTGTGATGAGAGCACGCAGGTCGTTTGGGTTCAATCTCACGGCATGACGGGTGATCTTCGCGTGCATCCGTTGCGGCCCGATATCACAAGCGCCACCAAACTGGCGGAGCTGACTCTGGACGACTTGGTGGCTCTGGCAAGCGTGGAAGGCGGCACGGCCAACACCAGCTGGGCCGACGGCGTGATGTCTTGGAGCGGCTGGATCGGCTTCCAGACCTATGACAAATACCCGGAGCCCGGCGTGATCCAACGCATCGGCGACTGCATGATCGAGTTTGCGCCGTCCGGGATTTACGTTGAAGATTGGCGGTTTCAACCAAGCAAGCCTGGAGTTCTCGGCGGATTGAGCTTGGTTTCGGAAACGGGCCATGATGGCGTTGTCTCTGCCCGGCGGGGCGGCCTTGTAATTGCCGGCGACCATGCCATCTGCTCGATCGCGCGGCGCGAGGAGCTGCCGGTGGGGACACGGGCTCAGGACTATGTGCGTGATAGCGCTGACCCTGCTGGCGCGTTGGAGCGTGTCCTCGACTGCACCGTCGACTATGCGATCCACGCGGACGGGGCCTTTCGCATTGCCTTGTCGACTGACCCGCGGCGCGAGGGAACCATCTCAGATAGTGTCACGGGGTTTGAGCGCGCAGATACCGGTAATCATCTGGTTCAAAAAATCAAAGACGATCCAGCCGTTCAATCGCGCCTTTGGCGGATCGATAGTCTCACCGCAGCTGCCAGCTTCCCGCTCGTAACCGCCGTCGCCGCTGACCGCCTCGCGTGGCTGCAAGCGGAGGCCGATACGCTCGTTGATCCGGTGCGTATCAGCCAACGGAGAGCTGCCTGATGCGTATCATCAACCGGCATCCGGGCCGTGGACTGTCAATGTTGCTGGCAACTCTGCCATTCCTGGTCCTGTTCCTCGCTTACGCAGTTGGCAGCTACACGCGGCTATCGATCAATCCTGCGGACAAAATTCTTCCCTCACTGCCACAGATGGCAGCGACAATGCACGAGTATGCTTTTGTCCCTGAGAAAAGATCTGGCGATTACATTCTTTGGTCGGATACTGCGATCAGCTTGTGGCGCTTGGGGATAGGTCTCGCGATTGCAACTGGTCTGTCTCTCTTGATTGGCGTCGCGATGGGCTTCATCCCGTGGGTTGGCATGATGCTTAGGCCATTTACGTCTGCAATTTCGCTGATCCCGCCAATCACAGTTCTGCCGATCCTGTTCATTGTCGTTGGGTTGGATGAGGTCTCGAAGATATCCTTGATCGTCATCGGCACAGCGCCCGTAATGTTGCGTGCAGTGGCTCTAGCGGTTGAAGAAATTCCAAGAGAACTCATCGTCAAAGCGCAGACGCTCGGCGCTTCCACCTGGCAAATGGTCGTGCGGGTCGTCCTGCCGCAAGTTCTGCCGAAACTTATTACAGCGGTCCGATTTGCGCTGATCCCTGCTTGGATATTCTTGATTTCAGCCGAGGCCATCGCTGCAACTGGCGGCCTCGGTTACCGAATCTTCCTCGTTCGCCGTTTCTTGTCGATGGATGTGATCCTTCCGTATGTAGCATGGATCACCCTGATGGCGCTGCTCATGGATGCCGCGCTCGCTATTCTGCAAAGGCGCGCTTTTCCCTGGTTCCAGCCGGAGCGGGCAAAATGACGTCTGTCGTGCTCGACAAAGTTTGGAAGGAGTACGGCGACTCGATCGTCTTGGAGCGCGTGTCCCTTGAGATCGAGCCTGGCTCGTTTGTGGCGCTCGTGGGCCCGTCCGGCTGCGGAAAGACGACGCTCTTGCGCATGCTTCTTGGCGAAGAGCGGCCGAGCAAAGGATCCATCTTGGTGGGAGGACAGCCCTTGAAGCCTGAGCCCGATGCCGAGCGCGGGGTGGTGTTTCAGCGCTACTCGGTATTCCCTCACCTTACCGTTCTCGACAACGTTCTTATCGGCCTCGACTTCCAGCACTCGCGGTTCCTTGGCCGTCTCAGGGGCGCAGCCCGGACGGCCGCTCTTCGGGATGCAGAAACGATGATCGCTGCCGTCGGTCTCACTGGCAGCGAAGGCAAATATCCCGCCGCCCTATCGGGCGGTATGCAGCAACGGCTTGCGCTGGCCCAGGCTCTCATCCGCAAACCAAAAGTTTTGCTGCTTGATGAACCGTTCGGGGCGCTCGATCCCGGCATTCGCTCAGATATTCATTCGCTCATGCTCGATTTGTGGAACGCCAGCGAGCTGACGGTCGTCATGGTCACTCATGATTTGTCGGAAGCATTCCGGCTTGGCTCACGCGTGATCGCTTTGGACCGCGAGCGAAAACGGCCCGAAGAGCGCCAGCGTTACGGATCGACAATCACGCAAGACATCGACGTGTGGCCCCGCAAGGTCGCGCGGTACCGCAACGGAAGTGACCACGTCCTTGATGTTCCAAAAGTTCCAGTTTGAGGACCTCGAACGTTCAGCGTGCGGGGACGGCCCCGGCGTTTGTGCATCGTCCGGGACGGCCCGGAAAGAGCTGCAGCCACGGTGCGGCTGCGGAAAGGAGTGATGCAGAATGAACGACATGATCTACAGCGACACGCTGCCCGGCGGCAAGCATTGGTCGCTTGTCATGCGCCGCCACAATCGTTTGCGGCTCACAGACATCGAAGGTGGCGCCAACGTTGGGATGCTGTTTTACAATCCGGCCAACACGACTGAACGCTACAACATGCCCGACACCCTGAAGGGGCAGCATACATTCAAGTTGCGCAAGGGGCACTGCCTGTACTCTGACATGGGTCGCGTATTCTGTTCGATTGTCGAAGACAGCACGGGCTGGCACGACACGGTGTGCGGCAACACCACAAAAGCCATCGTTGAGCGGCGGTGGGGTCAAACCAGCTATCAGACCCACCGCAACGACTGGCAGCAGAACGGCCACGACAGCTTTTTGGTCGAAGCGGCCAAGTACGGCATGAGCCGCCGGGATCTTGCCGCGAACGTCAATTGGTTCAGCAAGGTCGCAATCGATGCCGGCGGCCGGATGTCGTTTGATCCATCCGGCACGTTCGCGGGTGCCAGCATCGAGCTGCGCTTTGAGATGGACACGCTTGTGCTTCTTCACACGTGCCCACATCCACTCAATCCAGCTGAAGCATATCCGCGCAAACCCGTGCGCTACGGCCTTCTGAACGGCGAACAGCCATCAGACACAGATGCCTGCCGCCTCTCAGCACCGGAAAACAATCGGGCGTTCGAGAACAACCGCCTGTTCCACGCGGGGTGCTGCTGATGTTTGCCGTTGCACCAACCAAGGAAAGCATTCGCGTGCCGGATCAGGCAAGGTATCGCAAGCTCGTTCCAGCGGGCTCTTACTGGATGCATATCGTTAAGTCCGGAGAGACAATCCGGCTCGTCGACGTCGAAGGCAATCAGGCCGCGGATACTTTGTTTTTCAACGCCGATCATCCCGGCGAGCGCTACTCTGCGACAGACACCTTGCGTGAGCAAGGCAACGTCTACATCGGCGTTGGAACAGCCATACTGTCCGATCTGTGCCGCCCTATGCTCACCGTCACCGCCGATACGGTCGGCCGCCACGACACGTTGGGCGGCGCATGCGCGACTGAGAGCAATACAGTTCGCTACGCTCTCGAGAAGAAAACGATGCACGCCTGCCGCGATAGCTACTTGCTCGCGGTCTCTGAGAACGAGCAGTTCGGCTTGTCCAAGCGCGATATCGCACACAACATCAATTTCTTCATGAACGTACCGGTGACGCCGGAGGGCGGCCTGACCTTTTCCGACGGGGTTTCGGGGCCCGGAAAATACGTCGAGATGCGCGCGGAGATGAACGTACTCGTCCTGATCTCCAACTGCCCGCAACTGAACAATCCCTGCAACGATTACAACCCGACGCCCATTGAGGTGCTCATCTGGTCAGAGGGAGCCTGAAACGAATGTTCACTAAGGTACTCATCGCAAACCGCGGCGCTATTGCCTGCCGCATCATTCGCACGCTCGACCGGATGGGGATTGATAGCGTCGCCATTTATTCCGATGCCGACCGGTATTCGCGCCATGTACGGTTGGCCAGCGAAGCCGTTCGCATCGGTCCGCCACCCGCCAGCCAATCCTATCTCGATATCGAGGCCATTTTGGCCGCTGCAAAGTCAGCGGGCGCCCAAGCGATTCACCCAGGCTATGGATTCCTTTCAGAGAACACAGCATTTGCGGAAGCCTGCGCGGCGGCTGGCATAACATTCATTGGCCCAGAACCGACACACGTCCGAGCGTTCGCTCTCAAGCATACGGCACGGGATCTTGCCGAAAAATCCGGTGTCCCGCTGGCGCCCGGCTCTGGACTTGTTGCAACGGCGGATGAGGCCATGCGCGAGGCTCGTCGCATCGGCTTTCCAGTGATGCTGAAGAGTACAGCGGGCGGTGGTGGTATCGGTTTGCAGCTCGTTCAGCGCGAAGGCGACTTGGTGGCGACCTACGAACGGGTCCAGCGCCTTGCGGCCAACAACTTCAAAGACGCCGGTGTGTTTGTTGAGAAGTACATCGCACGCGGCCGCCATATCGAAGTGCAGATATTCGGCGACGGTAAGGGCCGGGTCGTCGCGCTTGGGGAGCGGGATTGCTCAGCACAGCGGCGCAATCAGAAAGTTATTGAAGAAACTCCGGCGCCAGGTCTTCCTGAGGCGACGCGGGCGAAGCTGTTTGAGACCGCAATCAGTCTGGGGCAGGCCGTCAACTATGCCAATGCCGGCACGGTCGAGTATCTACTCGATGCCGATACGGGGGAATTCTACTTCCTTGAAGTCAACACGCGGCTGCAAGTCGAGCACGGCGTGACCGAACAAGTCACCGGGATCGATCTTGTCGAATGGATGGTTCGGCAAGCCGCAGGTGAGCCGCTGCCCGATACGATCCCGGAACCTAAGGGCGCGTCCATACAAGTGCGCCTCTATGCCGAAGATCCTGCGCGGGATTTCCGTCCCAGTTCTGGATTGCTGACAAAAGTGGCTTGGCCGGCAGGCACCCGTATCGAAACCTGGGTCGAGAGTGGCAGTGAGGTGTCCTCTTATTACGATCCGATGATCGCGAAAATCATCGTCACAGGACAAGACCGGCCTGAAGCGCTGGCGAGGCTGCAGGCCGCGTTGGCGGCCACGACAGTCTCTGGCATTGAAACAAACTTGGGCTATCTCTCAGATTTGACATCATCTGCAGTGCTCGCGTCCGGGCAGGTGACCACCTCGACGCTTGCAACATTTCCCTACGCGCCCGCAACCGTTGAAGTGCTGGCTCCAGGTACGCTGACATCGATCCAGGACTATCCGGGACGTCTAGGATACTGGGATGTTGGCGTGCCGCCCTCAGGGCCCATGGATGCCCTGTCGTTCCGCTTAGCAAACCGTCTCGTCGGGAATGAAGGCGGCACCGCAGCGCTGGAACTGACGCTTTCGGGTCCAACGATCAAGTTCCATTGCACTTCAGTCTCGTGCCTCGTCGGCGCGGATATGTCGGCAACTCTTGACGGCCGCCCTGTCACAAATGGCCAGCCGTTCGACGTTGCCCCGGGACAGGTTCTCAAGTGCGGGACGATTTCCGGCTCGGGTCTCAGAACCTACCTAGCCGTACAGGGTGGTTTCGAGATTCCGGACTATCTCGGCAGCAAATCAACATTCTCGCTGGGACCGTTTGGTGGTCATGGCGGTCGCACGCTACGCACGGGCGACGTGCTCCACGTTCTGAAACCAGTCGCGCCAAAACCTGCATCTCAGCTCAAGTGCCTGCCAGATCGCGTGGCGCCACCCCTTTCTCATACGTGGGAGATTGGCGTTCTCTATGGACCGCATGGCGCGCCAGAGTTCTTCACGCAAGACGACATTGATACCTTTTTTTCAGCCACGTGGGAGGTGCACTACAATTCCAGTCGAACAGGCGTGCGTCTCATTGGGCCGAAGCCCAAGTGGGCGAGAACGGACGGCGGCGAAGCAGGGCTTCACCCCAGCAACCTGCACGACAATGCGTACGCTATCGGCGCGGTGAACTTCACCGGCGACATGCCAGTCATCCTCGGACCCGACGGTCCGTCTCTAGGCGGTTTCGTCTGCCCGGTCACAATCGTACAGGGTGAACTTTGGAAGGCCGGACAATTGCGGCCTGGCGACAAGGTTCGCTTCGTGCGGTTGACGCCGGAGGCGGCGCGACGCATCGCAGATCAACGAGAGCAAGAAATTGCGACGCTCGCACCCTGCGATCCGTTATTTTTGCCGAGTGTCTCCGGCCTAGGTACTGGCGATGCGATCGTTGGCGGCATCCCGGATGAGCCCGGCAAGCCGCGTGTCGTTTATCGGCGCGCAGGCGACCGCTACATGCTGGTCGAGTACGGGCCGATTGTTCTCGATCTCGAGTTGCGCTTCCGTGTTCACGGCTTGATGACCGAACTTCAGAAGCGATCGTTGACCGGCATTATTGATATGACGCCCGGCGTGCGGTCTCTTCAGATCCACTACGACAATTGCGCGCTGCCGCTTGAAACCCTTCTCGATATTCTGCGGGAGATTGATAACGCACTCGACGAGGCGGACGACATTACAGTGCCGAGCCGTATCGTGCGGCTGCCGCTGTCCTGGAACGATCCAACGACTGAGCAGGCGGTTGCAAAGTACATGCAGTCCGTGCGCCCGGATGCGCCGTGGTGTCCATCGAACATCGAGTTTATTCGCCGGATTAACGGCCTCGACAGTATCGAGGATGTCTTCCGCATCGTATTCGAAGCGAGCTACCTCGTCTTGGGGCTGGGCGATGTTTACCTCGGCGCTCCGTTGGCAACGCCAGTGGATCCCCGCCACCGGCTTGTCACGACGAAGTACAATCCAGCCCGGACGTGGACTGCCGACGGCACGGTCGGTATCGGCGGCGCCTACATGTGCATCTATGGCATGGAGAGCCCGGGCGGTTACCAGCTTGTTGGCCGAACGGTTCAGGTCTGGAATACCTACAACGAGACTGCGGCATTCACAGACGGCAAGCCCTGGCTGTTGCGGTTTTTCGACCAAGTCCGATTCTATCCGGTCACGGCGGAAGAGCTTTCAACAATCCGCGAAGGTGTCATCGACGGAACCGCAACGCTCGATATTGTAGAGACATCGTTCTCTTTGAAGGACTACCGCGCATTCCTGGCCGCCAACGCAGAGGAAATCCGAACCGCAAAAGGCCGCCAGCAAGCCGCCTTCGATGCCGAACGGGCCCGCTGGCAGGCCGCCGACCAGAAAGCCTCGCCCATCGAGGCTGATGCCGCACCCCAGATCAGCGACACCATCCCTCCCGGTTCGACCGCTGTGGAGAGCACCGTGCCTGGGTGCGTTTGGAAGATCATGGTCAGCGAAGGCGCCAGCGTTGCCGCTGGCGATGTGGTGGCGATCGTTGAATCCATGAAAATGGAAATGATAATCACTGCGCCGTTTGACGGGATCGTGTCATCGATCCGCTGCGCAGAGGGCAAGCCTGTCTCTCTCGGTCAAACGCTAGTGGTCTTGGCAGAACGGTCCGCCGAGGCCGCACAATGACCTTGTCCCTCGATTTCGCGACGTTGCAAGCAGCGTACTCCAGCAATTCGGTAACGCCAGCCGGTGTGGTGAACGCGATTTATGACCGGATCGACGTGACCGGCAGTCGTCCGGTATGGATCACGCTGGTGCCGCGCGAGCAGGCGCTCGCAAAGGCGATATCGGCACCGCCGGGGCCGCTGTATGGCATTCCCTTCGCCGTCAAAGACAATATCGACGTGGCGGGCCTGCCAACAACATGCGCATGCCCCGAATACGCCTACGTTGCAGAGCGGTCGGCCCGCGTCGTCGAATTGCTCGAGGCTGCCGGCGCTATTCTGATCGGCAAGACCAATATGGACCAATTCGCCACTGGATTGGTCGGCACGCGGTCACCCTATGGCATCCCATCGAGCGTATTCGATGCCAGCTATATCTCAGGCGGCTCGAGTTCAGGTTCGGCCGTTTCTGTGGCCAGCGGTCTTGTGTCGTTTGCATTGGGAACTGACACGGCTGGTTCCGGCCGGGTCCCGGCTGCGTTCAACAACATTGTGGGTCTCAAGCCCACCAAAGGCTTGATCAGCACGCGCGGTGTCGTGCCAGCATGCAAATCGCAGGATGCCGTCTCGATCTTCACACTCAACACTTCCGACGCAGCGTCTGTTCTCTCCGTCGCTGCAAGATACGATTCCGAGGACCCATATGCCCGCGTGCCCCCGCGGCCATTCGCGATCGAACAGGCGCCATCTCCACTGCGCGCTGGTGTCCCTGCAGGAGCGATGGAGTTCTTCGGAGATCTCGAGTTTGAAGCGCTCTACCGGACGGCGGTCGAACGTTTGGCAGGCCTCGGTGCTGAAATTGTTGAGGTTGATTTCACGCCCTTCCACAAGGCGGCGCAGCTTCTCTATGCGGGGCCTTGGGTCGCCGAACGCTTGGCGGCCGTCAAAGCATTCGCCGCCACCAAGCCAGATGCGATTCACGAGGTTGTCGGGCGCATTGTGATGGGCGCCCAAGAGATCACCGCTGTTGAAGCGTTTGAAGGTCTTTATCGCATTGCGGAGTTGACCCGTGAGGCCGAGGCGCAGTGGGAGAGGATGGACGTTTTGCTGCTGCCTACAGCGCCAACCATCTATCGGCTTGCAGATGTCTTAGCAGACCCCGTGCGCCTCAACTCGAATTTGGGCACCTACACGAACTTCGTCAACCTGATGGATCTTTCCGCGCTCGCTGTTCCGGCAGGATTCCGCTCCGACGGACTCCCCTTTGGTGTGACCCTCGTCGCGCGCGCCTTTGACGATGGGATGCTTGCGAGCGCAGGCGATGCGCTGCACCGTCTGCTGCCAGGCGCACGGCTCGGAGCGACGGCAAGGCTGCTCGCTCACACGCCACCCGTTCGACCTTTACCCGCGCAGCGTCGCATTGAAGTGGCCGTCGTTGGGGCTCATCTGTCTGGTCAGCCACTGAATGGCCAATTGACGGAGCGCAAGGCGCGGCTGCTTCGCACCACGCGGACGGCATCCGGCTACAGCTTCTATGAACTCCCAGGCACCGTTCCTCCAAAGCCCGGGTTGGTGTTCGACGGCCGCGGTGCGGGTGGCATCGAAGTCGAAGTGTGGGAGTTGGACGAGGCCGCGTTCGGGTCATTTGTGAACCTCATTCCCCCACCACTCGGGATCGGCACGCTCGCCTTGGCCGACGGCACGCGCGTCAAAGGCTTCATTTGCGAGGCGCACGCCGTCGCAGACGCGACCGACATCACGTCCTCGGGCGGCTGGCGCGCGTGGCGGAGCCAGTCACAAAATCAAACGGCAAGTGAACACATGAATCTGAGCGCGCCGTAATGGAGGCAAACATGTTGTTTCAACTGAGCCATGCTTCTGAACCTTTGGATCGCTCGCGTTTGCCAACGCTACCTGCGCTGTTACTCATCTTTGTCACTTGGATCGCGGCTGTTTCATACTTTCAGAATTCCATAGCTGACTACATTTACTTCTCGCGCGACACTGCCTCGGCTCGGGGCACCATTACAGCGCTGGACCGGACGCCGCGATTTCGTTCGACCCGGCAGGGCGCCCACGTGCGCTTCATGGACCTGTCTGTGAGCTACCAATTCATTTCTGGCGATGGGCGTCCCTACACTGGACAGACGATTGTGCCTGAAGGGTCTGCGAAACAAATTGTTCCTGGCGATGAGCTTGACGTGCATTTCCGGCCCGGTGACCCCAGCCGCAACATAAGCGACGATGGCCTCAGGTATCTCGCAAACTGGATCATCGCGCCGTTGGCCGTGTTCAACGTTGCTTGTCTTGCGTTTACGGCTTTCTTTCTGTTGCGGGCGCTTCAAGTCAAGATAGCGCAACGGGGTGGCAACCTGGGTCGCGGACAGTAGAATCAAACAACTGCCATTGCTGCGGACCAAGAATGGCATTGGCGACACCTGACTGCGCGCGGCCAGGGCGTCCGGCAGCGATCACTACTCGAGTCGACTCGACGCGATGGATTGACGAACCAGGAACTTCGAATGCGGCTTTGATCATGAATCATTTTTCCTAGAAATCTCCCAGCGATCATTTTCTTTGCTTTGTAGTCAGCCCAAGCGGTCAAGCCGATGTTCTGGAGCGCGCCGCGTCGAACACTTCTGGAAGGGTCTCGACCGCTGGAGATTTAAAGCGGCCGTCCGTTGATTGCTGGAGAGCGGACAGCTCAAGCATGCCCCTTTGATTGCTGATCCGTATGCCGTCTGCTGGCGCCTCCTGGCCCGAAGGAGAAGTTGGGCGAATTGTTCTTGCGTCCGCTATCAGATGACAGGCGGAGCTGCGGGATTTTTGCGGGAGTTGGTCCCGCACGGTGCTGAACTGGTGGGCAGACGGTGCAACGGGCGGCCCAATAACTCATTGATATTGTTTGCTTCTTGTCTTCAAACTCGTCTTTTGATTCCGCCATGCGGAGGTTCGAACCCTCCCGCCCCAGCCAACTCCGTCACTGAGTTAGCCCAGAGCGTTTGGAACGCTATTTGAGTTTAGCTGAAGTTCTTTCGCGAATTTCTCGCGTCAGCATGACTATCCTTTCCGGCTCCTTTGGCGGTCCGTGACGTCCGGGCCGTACCATTGAGCAACACGTGACGTTTGATCTTCGAAAAGCCCTCGGCCGGTTGCGCTGGCGCTGTTCCAGTTTGATGTAGACGTTGTCCGAGTGGCTCGGCCAGTAGGTGCGTGGGCGTAAGCCGGTCTCCCGTTCTTTCGATGATCCGGCGCCAGCCAGCGTAGCTCGCCAGGTACCACGCAGCGACGCCTTTGAATGGCGCCATCCAGCACTTGAAGCGGCTGATGTAAGCGTTGACGTTTTGGATGTGGTAGCCTTCGCACGTCCGCGCGCCTGCACTGGCATTGAGCGAGATGTGCAACACTCCGGCACCTTCTGCGAACTGGCTGTAGGCGGCGCGGCCGTCGCTGACGAGCAGCGCATCTTTCGCGACCACTGGCTCAAGAACCGCCTTGAATGTCTTGCCTTCGAGATTGGGCAGGATCGCATCCGTGGTGGTGCCGTGGCGGTCGCGGATGATGAGAAGACAGTCGTAGTCGTCGGTTGAAAGACCAGGCTTCCGGGCTTTGCCGCCGCGTTTTCTTGGGCTGCGGCCGACAAGCTTTTTCGAGCCCTTCGCCGATTTTGGGATGAACGTCTCATCATCAGGCGGCTCGCGAGAGAGACTTATTCGATGCCCGAAAGGCCTCGCTGCAATCCTCGCTCAGCACGCTTGATTTGCAACAGCGGCAGCGAAGCCAGGAGACCGTAGACCTCGAAGCCAAGCTCGTGACATTGAAGAAGTCGCTGGCCCTGGCCCGCGAAGAGTGGGTGCTGATGCAGCCCTTAGCGCTCAGCAAGGCGGCCCCGCGGTCGGAGCTGCTCGCCATCGAAACCAAAGTCAATGACACGGACGGAGCTGTCACCGCCGCAGAGCTCGCCTTACCGCGATTGCACGACGCCATCAAAGAAGCGCGCGACCGGCGTGAGGAAAAGCTGTCCGCGTTCCGCAGCGAAGCCTTGCAGCAGCTGTCCACCGCGCAGATCGAACGGGCAACTTTAGAATAAGCCAGCCGGTCCAGCGTCGATAAACTCGAACGCACCACAGTGCGCGCGCCGGTCGCCGGCGTTGTGAAAACCATCCACGTCTCGACACAGGGCCAAGCGGTGCAGCCCGGCAGCGATGTCATCGAGATTGTGCCGATGAACGATAAGCTGTTCGTCGAAGCGCGCGTGCGGCCGCAAGACATCGCCTTCCTGCGCCCCGGCCAGGAGGCCGTTGTCAAGCTCACGGCCTATGACTTCTCGATTAACGGCGGACTGAAAGCGACCGTCGATCAGATCGGCGCGGACAGCATCACGACCGACAAGGGCGAGACCAATTATCTGATCCGCGTCAAGACGAACCGCAGCACGCTCACGCACAACGGCCAGCCGCTGCCGGTGATCCCCGGGATGGTGGCCAACGTAGATGTCATCACCGGAGTTAAGACGGTGTTTGCGTATCTCATCAAGCCGATGACAAGGCTGCGCAAAGAGGCGATGCGCGAGCGGTGAGTGCTGCGGCCTGCAGCCAACAATACTGTTTTGAAGAAATTTGGTAGCGAGACCCGGACTTGAACCGGGGACCTACGGATTATGATTCCGCCGCTCTAACCAACTGAGCTATCCCGCCACGCACGCCTGTCTATAGGGATCGTGTATCGATGCTGTCAAGAGAACGAGCCGCGTCGATGGCCGCCCGCTTCGGCCACACGCCCGGATCTTGCACCAATCACTCAGCGACTGTTACTCCGCAGCGAGGCGCTTGGCCGAAGCAATCTTCGCAAAGCGCATCATCGTGAAGATGCCCCACGGCCGCATGGGCTGACGCTCGACCAGCTTGAGATTGTCACAGACCATGACGCGACTCACGTCGAATACCGGACGCCAGCCGATGATCTCGGCAAATGGCGCCATGCGGCGCTCAACCCAACCGCGCACGCCGTCGTCCTGGCTGAAGTGATTGACCAACAGGATTTCGCCGCCGGGCTTGGTGACACGCGCCAGTTCGCGCATCACTTTTTCCGGCTCGGGCACAACCGTCATCACGTACATCGCCACGGTGGTGTCGAATGAGTCATCGGGGAATTCGAGTTCGCCGGCGTCCATTTCGTGAAGGCCCGTGACATTCGACAGCTTGAGTTCCGCAACGCGCTCGCGCGCCTTGTCGAGCATCTCAGGCGACAAGTCGATGCCGACAATTTCCAGATCGGAGCGGTAGTCGGGCAACGACAACCCGGTGCCAACACCGACTTCGAGAACCCGCCCGCGCCCATTCTTGTTGATCACTTCAACGGTATGGCTGCGGCCCTCCGTGGCCACTTTGCCGAACGTGTGGTCGTAGACGGGTGCCCAGCGGCGGTAGGCGGTTTTCACAACGTCTTCGTCGATGCGGCCGATGCCAACGATCTTCCCGCTTGAGCGTTCCAACTGAACTGGCGTCCGCCGGTCCTTACGCTGCAAATTCGACGTCATGTGCCCACTCGCTCCTGTTTCAACGCGATCCCAGCGTGCCAGTGGCGATTGCGCCCACAGGCTTGCCGGACTTGAGACTGTCTGCTTCCAACCCGCGACCCTTGATGGTCCGCAAGATCGTACCCCCACCCAAGACCCGTGCTTCAGGGCTGCCATCTGCGTAGAACACACAGGCTTGCCCCGCCGCAATTCCTTCCTGACCGTCACCGAGCAGGACTTCGATCGATCCCTCGCCGTTATGCGTCAGCACTGCGGGATGTGTCGGCTGGGACGAGCGGACCCGGATATAAACCGGCAGCCCGTCAGCGGCCGCTTCGTCGAGCGGGCTGTCGCCAAGCCAATTGACGTCTTTAAGCACAAGCCTCGATGTCTGCAAGAAATCACGCGGTCCGACGATCACTTGATTGCGGTCCGCATCGAGCTTGATGACAAACAACGGCTCCGTGCTGGCAATGCGGATGCCTTTGCGCTGGCCGACCGTATAATTGATGATGCCCTGGTGCTCGCCCAGGCGCCGGCCATCGACGTGGACGATGTCGCCGCTCTTCATGGCGCCGGGCTTCAGCCGTTCGATCACATCGCTGTAGCGGCCCTTCGGCACAAAGCAGATGTCTTGGCTGTCGGATTTATCGGCGACTGGCAAATTGAGTTCGCGGGCTAACGCGCGCACCTCAGTCTTGGTCATGCTGCCGAGCGGGAACATGAGGCGATCAAGTTGCGCCCGCGTGGTCGCAAACAGGAAGTAGCTCTGGTCGCGGTCGACGTCGCGGGACCGGTGCAAAGCCGCACCCGAACCGGTTTCAATCTTCTGAATGTAGTGGCCGGTCGCCAGCGTATCGGCGCCGAGTTCGATGGCCATATCCAGCAGATCCTTGAATTTGATCTGCTGGTTGCAGGTGACGCATGGGATCGGGGTTTCGCCGGCGATGTAGCTCTCGGCAAACGAGGTCATTACCGTGTCGGCGAAGCGCTGTTCGTAGTCGAGGACGTAATGGGGGATGCCGAGCGTTTCGGCGACGCGGCGCGCGTCCTGAATGTCCTGACCGGCGCAGCACGCACCTTTCCGGTCGGTGGCTTCGCCATGATCGTAAAGCTGCAACGTAATGCCGATGATGTCATGGCCCTGGCGCTTGAGGAGAGCGGCAACCAGCGAGCTGTCGACCCCGCCGGACATGGCAACCACAATGCGCCGCGCCGGCGATGCAGCGCCGGTTGAGGGCTTACGTACCTGGGCGTTCTTTACCAAAACTGCTGGGCCGTCCGTCGGGTGCACCGTTCCGGAACAATGACCGGGCGGGCAAATGGTTGCTAGCGAAAGGTGATGTTCCTGGACGGTATGTCAACACTGCGGCGGCCTAAAGCGCCCGTGCTCACCAGAATTCGTCGGAAAATACGCTGTCTTTGAGGGTTTTCGCAAGCTGGCGGGCCGCCGCAGTCCCGGCCGTCCGGCCAGCCGGCGGCTGGATTCGCCTAAACCTGAGAATTTGCGTCCTCAATTGGCACAAAAGTGCCGTCTTGATATCAACGTTAATCCGATTTACGCGATGGGTGGCACAGCAATTTATGCTAAGTTCACTCAATGGCTTAGCGCTGTTTTAAGAGCATTCAGTTACCATCCTGGTGTGGTCTGTAGAGTGTAATGAGTATCATGACCGAACAACATATGAGAGCGCGCGTGCGCTACGTCATCGGCCCCGATGGGTCGCCGCTGACCGTCGCCGATCTGCCGCCGAAAGATACCAAGCGTTGGGTCATCCGGCGCAAGGCGGAAGTTGTCGCGGCGGTTCGCGGCGGGCTTTTGAGCATCGAAGAGGCGTGCGAGCGCTACACTCTGACCGTCGACGAGTTTCTGTCGTGGCAGCGATCGATCGACAAGCATGGTCTGCCGGGCTTGCGCGCTACGCGGATCCAGGACTACCGCGGCTAACATTCACCGGCCGGCAGCAGCAAACCGGTTCAGCGCGCCGGTCCGAAGATTGGGGCGGTGCGTTTTGGTTTTTATCGCCGTCTACGGCTTCTTTTTGGCCGGCTTTTCAGGTTTTGTGTCTGCGACCGGAATGACCGCACTGGCACCCCAACCTTCGGCGACCGGTGCATCTCCGCAGCCTTCCTGATCGCCCGCCCATCGGCGCACATCGGCTTCCAGCCGTTCGGCCATCGGCGGGGCCAGCTTGAAGTTTTCGATGTCGAGCACCGGCCGTTCGTCGCCCTTTTTGATCGCAATGCGCCAGGCGCGAAGGGCTCGCGGGTCGGTGGCGGCAAGATCTCTGGAATGAATATCGATCACTGCCCCGCCGCCCTTCGAGGGAGGGGTCGCATCTGCGTGATAAATATAAGTTGGCTTCAGCGGGCCATTGGACCCAAACCAACAGGTCAACAGGCCGCGGGCGACGCGGGTATAGATTTCCGTCGGGGTACCGGTTGGAAGAGGGCCGGACGTGAAGCTCACTGCCGAAGGCAAGGCGGGCAATTTCGGCAGGCTTTCGGTCGATGGCAGGCCCATGGGCGTCGTCGTGCCGTCACTGGAACAGCCCCCAAGATTAGGCGCCATCACCAGGATCGCAATCAAAGCTGCGCCCAACCGAGTCATGACTTCCATCGCCACATTGAAAGGCAGCCACGCTTCTCCAGACCGGCCAAAAGCGCCAGCCGGTGCCGGGACCACCCATTTCACGAGTGCTTGGCACGGGAAAAAGGCCAACACAAGCCGGTCCAGCTCGTTGGCCCAATCCAATTGAATTGTCTTGTGAATTACCGCAGAGCGGCGCCTGTCGAGCGCTCCGGACGGCGGCGGCCGGTGCGCTCGACTTCACGCGGCTCCGTATTCGCTGCGGCGCGCGACAGCTGCTCGCTGGCGTCGTCGCGGTCTTTTTGCGCCGCTTCCAACCGGCCCTTCAGCTCTTCGGCCGATGCCTTGAGGTTGTCGCGGCGCTGGCTTGCCGACTTGGCGAACGTGGAATAGGCGAAGTGGGCTGGGTCTTTGACGCCCGTGCGCTCTTCTTCGGCCTGGATTTGGCGGTCGAGATCGGCGGCGATGGATTCAAAATCGCGGACCATATACTCAAGATCGGCCACTTTACGGGCCTTTTCTTCAGCGTCGAACCGTTTCAGCTTCAAGGCCGTTTCGCGTGGTTTCATGGTCCGATACCCCTAACTTGTTCGACCGTGTGCCGGTATAATAACCAAGAACCGTGCCAAATCCTCTGGTGAGCCGGCTGTCCCCGCATTCCGACGTCAGATTGACCGGCCTCGGAGGTTCCCCATCGTGGCCCATCAACCTTACTGGGTAAAGGTAGCATATGCCCATTAAGTGGCGGTAAAGCAACGTGACGCAAAGCTTTGCTAAGTTGCTGAGGAACGTATCAAAAAAAGGCATTCTTGGCCCTAGGGGCGAACTGCGAATTCTGTTACCTGTTGATTCGTACCAGTAAGCACTAGGCAAACAGAGAATCGGGCCGTGAGCGACGAAGCCGGGCAGGGCTGAAGCGCAGCACAAACGGACCGTCAGCTCGGCTGAATGCGTCGTGGCGGGTCGAAGGGGCATTTCAAGTCAGCACACAATCGCGCGTTTCACCTTCCGGGCAACCGGGCGGGAGAGCCCTTTTGCTCGAAAATTGGTTTTGTCGGCGGCGTATTTCAGCTTTTTTTGACACGCAAGACAAAATTAGGATTTGTTAACTTCTCAAAGGTAAATTCCTAATGAGGGATTAGTTCGCACGCCCGCTTCGCTTGGGCGAAACTAGCGTTCTCTTTTTGAATTTCGGGGCAGACGACCTGGCGACGGGGCAGGGCAGAGAGGAACGACGAAATGCGAGTCCTTCTAATTGAGGACGATAGCGCAACGGCACAGAGCATCGAATTGATGCTCCAGTCGGAAGGCTTTAACGTCTACACGACAGATCTTGGCGAGGAAGGTGTCGACCTCGGCAAACTCTATGACTACGACATTATCCTTTTGGACCTCAACCTGCCGGACATGAGCGGCTATGAGGTCTTGAAGACGCTGCGCGTCAGTAAAGTTTCCACGCCCATTCTCATTCTCTCCGGTCTCGCCCAGATCGAAGACAAGGTTCGTGGTCTCGGCTTCGGCGCCGACGATTACATGACGAAGCCGTTCCACAAGGACGAGTTGGTCGCCAGAATTCACGCCATCGTGCGGCGCTCGAAAGGGCACGCACAGTCCGTCATCGAGACCGGCGACCTGTGCGTCAATCTCGATACCAAGACCGTCGAAGTCAACGGCCAGCGCGTGCATCTGACAGGTAAAGAATATCAGATGCTTGAGCTGCTTTCCCTGCGCAAGGGCACGACGCTGACCAAGGAGATGTTCTTGAACCATCTCTACGGCGGCATGGATGAGCCGGAATTGAAGATCATCGACGTCTTCATCTGCAAACTGCGCAAGAAATTGCAGGCTGCCACTGGTGGCCAGCACTATATCGAAACCGTCTGGGGCCGCGGCTACGTGCTGCGCGATCCAGCCGACGAAGGCACTGTTGCGGCTTAAGTTCGCTTGTCACGCGCGTGTTGAGCACTTCCTTCCGAAACTCTCACAGGGGCCTCCGCAACG
>JANOFU010000104.1:0-3732 GCA_031413815.1 Hyphomicrobium sp.
GCATCTCAAGGCGACTTCTACCTCCTCCCTCTCCCATAGGGAGAGGGCAGGTTCGCCACGAGTTAGCGCTTCTGCTAACTCGTACTTGGCGAACCGGGTGAGGGGGTTCGGTGCTTCGAGGAGATTTCTAAACCCCTCACCCTGACCCTCTCCCGATGGGAGAGGGAACTGTGCCAGCCACTCACGCGAAGAATTCTTTGGCGCGCACCAGCGCTGCCATCAGCGCATCGACATCGGCCTTCGTATTATACATCGCAAATGACGCCCGGCATGTGGCGCTCACATTGAGCCGTTCCATCAGCGGTTGCGCGCAATGATGCCCGGCGCGGATCGCGATGCCGGAGCGATCGATGATCGTGGAGACGTCATGTGGATGCAGTCCATCGACAGTGAACGAGATGATCGCCCCTTTGCCGGGCGCTTTGCCGTAAACCGTCAGCCAGGGATACCCGGCAAACCGCTCATGCGCGTAGGCTGAAATCTCCCGCTCATGCTCCTCGATGCGGTCGCGGCCGACCTGCATCATGTAGCCGAGCGCGGCCCCAAGCCCGACTGTCTCAACAATGGCCGGGGTACCCGCTTCAAACTTGTGCGGCGAGGAGGCATACGTGATGCGATCCACCTGCACGGTCTCAATCATCTCGCCGCCACCTTGATAGGGCGGCATGGCTGCGAGATGCTGCTTCTTGGCGTACAGCAGCCCGATACCTGACGGCCCGTAGAGTTTGTGGCCCGTGCAGACATAAAAATCTGCGTCGAGATCCTGCACGTCGACGGCCATATGTGCCGCAGCCTGACTGCCATCGACCAGAACGGGGATGCCCTTGGCGTGTGCCAGCCGGATGACCTCTTTGACCGGCACGACGGTGCCCAGCACATTGGACATATGCGTGATCGCGACCATCTTGGTCTTTGGCGTCAGTAGCCGTTCGAACTGATCAATGAGAAACTCGCCGGAGTCAGACACGGGCGACCACTTCAAAACGGCGCCACGGCGTTCGCGGTGGAAATGCCACGGTACAATGTTGGAATGGTGCTCCATGATCGAGAGCACGATCTCGTCGCCCTCGCCGATCACCTGCCCGCCAAACGACGATGCCACAAGATTGATGGCGTCGGTCGCGTTGCGGGTAAAGATAATCTCATCGAGCGTTCCTGCATTGAGGAAGCGCCGCGCCATTTCGCGCGCATCTTCCATACGGGTCGTCGCCGTGTTGGACAGGTAATGAAGCCCGCGGTGCACGTTGGCGTATTCAAACCGGTAGGCGTGATCCATGGCCTCGATCACCGGCAGCGGCTTTTGCGCACTTGCGCCGTTGTCGAGATAGACGAGTGGCTTGCCGTAGACCTCGCGGAACAGGATCGGGAAGTCCGCGCGCAGCCGGTTGACGTCCAGGGGGCCAACCCCGAACCCCATCGTCTGCTCTGCCATCTGCCGTGCCGTACTCGTCATGTCAGGTCTCAACCTTCACTTTTGTACTTTGCCGCCCTCAGCGCGTTAGGCATGCCCGCGCTTTGGTCATGAGGGCATATCGCAATTGCTCATCCTCGACTTTGTCGATGGCTTCGCCAATGAACGATTCCACCAGCATGGCGCGCGCTGTCTCCAAAGGGATCCCGCGCGAGCGGCAATAGAAGATAAGGTCTTCATCGAGTTCCGCCGACGTACTGCCATGACCGCACACGACGTCATCGGCGTAGATCTCAAGTTCGGGCTTGGAATCAAACTCCGCGTCCGGCGACAGCAGCAGCGCCTTCGCCATCTGCTTGCCGTCCGTCTTTTGCGCATCCGGCCGCACGATGACCTTGCCCTGGAACACGGCACGCGACGTGCCATCGAGCACGGTCTTAAACAGCTCGCGGCTCGTGCAGTGCGGCACCGCATGATCGACGACGAGCGTCGTATCGCCATGCCCAGACGCGTGCCCCAGCGTGGCCGCCCCTAAGTCAAATGTGCTGTGCTGGCCCTCAAACGTCACATGAAGATCGTTGCGAACAATGCCCTCGCCCAACGTCGCCTGGAACGGCTTGTAGCTGGCATTAGCGCCGATGCGGACCAGCCAGTTGCCTAGGTGGACGTCGCCGGCGTGCGTCTCGGTCAGCTTGATGTGCGTGACTTCGGCGCCGTCGCCGATCACCAATTGCGTCATGGCATTGACGTGCCGCGAACGGGCAGCCGCGGATGCAAAGCTCTCGACAAGCGTCACCTTGGCACCCTTGCCGACACGAATGATGTTGCGCGTTACGGCATGCACCGTCGCGGTCTTGTCCGCTTCCTCATCGCCACTGGCCGCGAACACCAAATGAACGGGCGCGTCGAATTCCGCGCTATCGGGGATGTCGAGTACAACGCCGTCCGTCATCAGCGCTGAATTGAGAGCTTGCACACCATTGACTTCGCCCTTGATCGCACGGACCATCTCGGCGTCAACCCAGGCGGGGGAATGCCCGAGCACCGCACCCAGACTTGAGGCGACGCTATTGAGCAGGCCGTTGCCGGTCACGTGGCGGCCATCGGCGAACAGCATCCAATCGCCGGACCTATCGAGCCCCTTCAGCGAGCTGCCGAGCGCCAAGCCGACGAAACTCTGAGCAGACTTAGAGTGACCACCTACTGCCAGCGGCGCGGCCTCCTTCAGCATCGCGCGCAGGTCGGTGTACTTCCAGTCCTCATTCCGGCGATGGGGCAACCCGAGGGCTGCAAAACGCCCGATTGCATCTCGCCGCAGTTTGCGCACCGCGTCATTGCCGGGCAGCCGCGCTTCCACGCGAGCGAAATCCTCGCTGAACCCGGTCTCTGCCTTTGTCTTCATCACTTGAACGGTCATCGGACGCTTAACCTCGGACTTCAGTGCCACCCCTGCCCCACTCATCTCAAGCGGCCTTCCCAGCGAACTCGGCGTATCCCGACTTCTCAAGTTCCAGAGCCAGCTCCTTGCCGCCCGTCTTGTGGATACGGCCATCGGCCAGCACGTGGACCTTATCTGGGACGATATGATTCAGCAGGCGCTGATAGTGGGTGATGACAAGCATCGCCCGATCCGGCCCACGCAGTGCGTTGACGCCATCGGCGACGATTTTCAGGGCATCGATGTCGAGGCCGGAGTCGGTTTCATCCAGCACGCACAGCGACGGCTCTAGCATGGCCATCTGGAGAATTTCCGAGCGCTTCTTTTCCCCGCCGGAGAACCCGACATTGACTGGCCGCTTCAGCATTTCGAAATCGATGTTGAGCTTGGCGGCTTTCGCCTTCACGACTTTCATAAAGTCCGGCGTGGAGAGTTCCGCATCGCCCCGCTTCTTGCGCACGGCGTTGGCGGCGGTGCGCAGAAACGTCAGCCCCGCCACACCCGGAATCTCCATCGGGTACTGGAACGCCAGGAACACGCCCTTGGCGGCGCGCTCATCAGGTTGCATCTCCAGAATGCTTTCGCCATTCCAAAGAATATCGCCGTCCGTCACTTCGTAGCCTGCGCGACCGGCCAGCACGTAGGCCAGCGTCGACTTGCCCGAGCCGTTCGGGCCCATGATGGCGTGCACTTCGCCCTTTGGCACTTTCAGCGACAACCCCTTCAGGATCGGCTTGTCTTCATCCGCGAGCTTCACGTGCAGGTTCTTGATTTCAAGCATTTTCAGATCGACTCCGGTTTCTGTTCCTCCCTCTCCCCGTTATCGACGGGGAGAGGGTCGGGGTGAGGGGCAGCCGCGAATGCCGGCGCCAGCCTCGGCCCC
>JANOFU010000105.1:0-62915 GCA_031413815.1 Hyphomicrobium sp.
AAGGATCGCAAGATCGCGGAGTGCGGGAGCCGTGGCTCATCTTTCCCGTCATGGCCGCGTCGCGTCAGCGATGGGAGCGCAGCGAGCACAGGCGGCCACCCAGACAAGCGTCAGTACAAAAAGGAAAAGGCACCTTGCTCGCTCTCACACCTCACCCAGCCATCACCTGCCTAGATCCCCCCGCACCACCAAATGACTACAGCCATCCCTTGCGCTTGAAGTAGATGAAGGGAATGACGGCAGAGACGATCATCAGTCCAAGCGCGATAGGGTAGCCCCACGGCCATTCGAGTTCCGGCATATGCTTGAAGTTCATCCCGTAAACCGACGCCACCAGCGTTGGCGGCATCAGCATGACGGCCATCACCGAGAACAGTTTGATAATTTGGTTCTGCTCTGTCGAGATCATGCCGAGCGTGGCTTCCAGAAGGAAGCTGAGCCGCGTCGTCAGAAAACGGCAGTGTTCGTTCAAGGATTGAATATCTTTCTGTGCTGTTTCGATCCGCTGGATAATGCGCGTGTCGCCGCCCTTCTCGAGGGTGACGCTGCGGAAGTAATTGAGCAACCGCTCGAACGAACTTGCACTTTCAAGAGCGCGAGCGACCGCGTCGCCCTCTTTTCCCGTACTGCGCAACATCACCTCAAGCCGTCGCGAGCTGTTGCGCCGCGTGCCCTTGCTGTTGAAAATCCCGTGAGCCAGCGTGTCGGCTTCGTCCTGAATCCGCTCGATAAGATCCGCCAGCCGCTGGATCACGGTTTCGATCAATCCGATCATAATCGCCGGACCGGTGCCGCACGGCATGGCGCCTTTTTCAGCCCGCGTCGCAAACAAAGAAAACGATTTGGGCTCCGTATAGCGCACCGTGGTCAGCCGGTCGCCGGACAGAATGAATGTCAGCGTGCCGGACGGCGGAACGGCGTCTTCACTGTTGTGGAGGACGAACGCCGTCATGACAGCCGCGCCGCCGTCTTCATAAAATCGGCTCGAGGCCTCGATTTCGCGGGTTTCCGCACGGGTGGGAACATCGACCCCGATGGCGGCTTCGACCCATGCTTCCTCCTCGGCAGTCGGATTGACCAGATCGAACCAGATGGAAGATTTGTTTGCGGCTGCCACGCCATCCCGCTTGAGAAGATTGCCATCCTTGAAGTCATAAACGTGAAGCATCAGACCACCCCAACCCGCCAATGTTGTCCGAATGACCCAATGTTCGCGTCAAGTCAACACGGCACTCATCGAAGCAAAACGAGTGCGAAACGCAACCCCCGCCTTCGAACAATCGTATATAGTGCAGCAACGCAATCACTTCGGAGGTTTCAGATGACCAAGATACAGAAGTTTGCGATTGCCGCGTCGTGTGTTTTTCTTGCCGCCCCGGCCGAAGCCAAAATCCAGTGCCGGGATGGCTATCAGCTGGTTCAAGGCAATCTGCTGGCTACGCCGTATTGCCAGGAAGAGCAGTTGGCGCGCGTGGCACGCGGCTACGGAATGCGCGTGTCGTTCGCGGAGATCCGCAACAATCCCAATACGAAACGCTACGTGTGCTCTTTTGTTGGCCGGGATATCCGCGTTCAGCAAACCTGCATCGATGCCGGCATCACCGGACGGCGCGGGTACTAAGGCCACATGCTCCAAGGCGCCGCTGCACTGGACCGCACCTTTGGGCGCCCGCCCCATGTGCGGTTCGTTGACAGTCCCCTGGGCGGGATCGTCGCGGAGATCGAAACGGCCGGATCGCGGGCAACGATTGCGCTTCGCGGCGCGCAGGTTTTGGATTGGGTTCCAACCGGCTCCGGCCGTGTCCTGTGGCTGGCACCCGGCGCTCGTCTCGATACGGGCAAACCCGTCCGCGGCGGCATTCCCGTTTGCTGGCCGTGGTTTGGTCCTTCTGGCAATCCGGCGCTGCCAGCACATGGGTTTGTTCGAACACGCGATTGGGCCGTGGTTGAGGTTGCAGCAAACCCGGAGAGCGCGCGGCTGTCGTTCGAGTTTGAAGCGACGCCCGAAACGTGCCCATCGTGGGGCGGCGCGGCGGTCGTGCGTCTGACGGTGATCACTGGCCTCTCACTCCGCCTCGAACTCGAAACCCACAATACCGCAACAGCCCCACTGATCATCACCGAGGCCCTTCATTCGTATTTTCGCGTCGGCGACATTGCTGCTGTCGGGATCGAAGGACTTCTCGGGTTGACGTATATCGATCAAATGGCGGCGGGACAGTGCTTCAAACAGCAGGGCCCCGTCACGATTGATGCTGAAGTGGACCGGCTCTACCACGATGATCGGGGTGTGTGCACGCTGACCGACCGGGCACTCGCCCGGCAGATCCGGATCGTCAAAGAGGGCAGCGCCACGACCGTTGTCTGGAACCCTTGGGCGGACAAGGCCGCGCGCCTCGGCGATATGGGCGTGGATGGGTTTCGCCACATGGTCTGCGTCGAAACGGCAAATGTGGGCCCATCCAAAATGCAAATCGAGCCGGGGGCACGCCACCGGCTCGCTGCAGAGATCAATGTTGAAAGACTGTAACCGCGTCTCAGCCAGCGCCGTTCAAGGCCGACATGCGGAGATTTTCGAATGCGGACACATCGAGATTGGGCGCCAGTTCGGCGGCGTCCTTGGCGCGGCGGACCCGGCCGTCAAACTGCGCGCCTTCCGAGATGGCCAGCGTTTGGTGGGTGATGTCACCTTCGACTTGTGCCGTCGGATGCAGTGTCACCGACGCGCCGCGGAGTGCGCCTTTGACGCCGCCGCGGACTTCAATGTTATCGGCGGACACCGTGCCGATCACGGAGCCTTCTTCGCCAATGATGACTTGCTTGCCGTTGATGTCGCCATGAACATCGCCATCTATGGTAACCCGGTTCTGAGATATGATCGTGATCTTCTCGCCGATGATGGTCAAGTCAGTGCCGATGACAGAGCTGCCGCTTGTGGAGGCTGCGCGCTCGAATGGCGATGCAGCGGGGCGGGCAGCAGGAGCACCCATGGCTGGCATCGCGGCGTTAACCGGCGCTACGGGAAGGGTCGGCGGCTTTGGAAAATTCGGATCGGAATTCGGACTACGGCTGAACACGGTACATCTCCCCTGACACTCAACACTAACCCACCTCTTAGAACGCCATCATGGCGTGATGGTGAAAATAAGTCGAGCAGTGTGAACGGCAAAGGGTTCGGCCGCGGTCGCCCGTTAGCTTTACCGCGGGATGTCCAGATCGACGAACAGCGCCCGGACCCAGACGCCGCGCCTCAAGTTGGCGAATGGGGCATCGACAACGGCGTGATTGTCATGAGTGCTACATTTATAGGCCCGGCGCTTTCTCCAGCGGGACCCAACTTCATGGACCGCCATTACAACGGGGTTGCCGGGGATCGCCACGTTCGCGGCTTTGGCGGCCGATAGAGCCCCATCACTCGCGGGCGACCCCGCAGCGAACATGACCGTTGCCAGGGCCGATAGACCACAATGCCTGAAGGTCAATGCATAACAGTCTCCTCGCACGCCCGTCTCCATGTTAGAACCGGGCTCAGCAACCGATGGCGAGGCAACCCCTTCGCTGCGGCGCAATAGCGAGCCTGGAACGGGCCGTCGGGTTTGTTCGCGACTGCATCCCCTTCGCCGGGCCTTTTAGATTGCCGCAATGCTCGCCACCGCTGCCATCCTGTTTGAGCCGGAAGCTTATGTTCTCGATGGGCCAAAGCTCATGGGGCGGCAGGCAGCCGGCCATGCGTTCCTGCGCGCAGCCGTCGCTGGTCGCGGGTCCGACCCCGTCGTGTGCGTCACGCCCCGCAGGGAGTCGGCGGAGGCCTTCGCCCGGCTGGTTAAGTCGTTCGATCCTGCCGCCGAACCGAAGTGGGCTGCCAGCGGTCACCCCGATGCCCTCCGGGGCGCGGGCACCCTGTATGTGCCGGGCCCCGTCCTGCAGGACGAAGCGTTCTTGCGGCTCCGGACGTCGCCGGATGCCTATTCGATCGTGGGGGTCACGCATACGACGGCCTCAAAAGCGGCCATGGACGCGATTGCGGGTTTGGTGCGCGCGCCGGTGATGCCATGGGACGCTTTGATCTGCACGTCGGGGTCGGTGCTGCAAACGGTCAAAACCGTCTTGGAAGCTGAACAGGAGTATCTGCGGTGGCGAACCAGCAAGAAATTCGAGGTGCCGCTGCCACAGTTTCCAGTGATCCCACTTGGCGCGCATTGCGCAGACTTTGACATCACAGACGCCAAACGCGCGCAAGCTCGCAAAGCAATGTCCATCGCCGATGATGAGGTTGTTGCGCTGTTCGTCGGGCGACTGAGCTTCCACGCCAAAGCGCACCCACATGCGATGTACGTTGCGTTGGAGGCTGCTGCCAAAAGGACGAACAAGAAGATCGTTCTGGTGCAATGTGGGTGGTTTGCAAACAAGTCGATCGAAGCCGCATTCACAGATGGCGCGCGCCAATTCTGTCCGTCGGTTCGTGCCTTATTCACAGATGGGAAAGTTCCCGTCGTCCGGCAGCGATCATGGGCGGCGGCAGATGTCTTCGTGTCCTTGTCTGACAACATCCAGGAGACGTTTGGCCTCGTACCGATCGAAGCGATGGCCGCTGGCCTGCCCGTCGTGGTGACGGACTGGGATGGCTACAAGGATACGGTACGCGATGGTGTCGATGGCTTTCGCGTGCCAACGTCGGCGCCGGCGCCGGGATCGGGGGCGGCCATTGCGACGGGTTTCGAAGCAGGGCAGTTCAACTATGACCAGTACTGTGCGGTGACCTGCCGGACGGTGTCGGTCGATCTGCCCGTGCTCGTGGACCGGTTGTCCGAGCTGATCGTCAACCCGGATTTGCGCAAACGCTTTGGCGCGGCGGGTCGCAAGCAAGCGCGCGAAACGTACGACTGGTCCGTCATCTACAAGCGCTATTGTGATCTCTACGCTGAGTTGGGCAAGCTGCGCACCAAAGGCATTGCAGCCCAATCTGGCCGCAAAACTCCTGCGGTGTCGCCGGCGCATCTCGATCCGACCTTGACCTTTGGGCACTATCCGACGAAGCCGATCACACTCACGTCGCGCGTGGTTGCAACGGAGGCCGCGAGCGGGGCTGCGTACAAAGCGCTGTCAGCCCACGCGCTGTTTGCGTATCTGCCCGAAACGCTGCCATCGCAGCACATGGTCGAGACAATTTTTGCCGCACTTGCCACTCAACCGCAGACCGTTGAGGCGCTTGCGCGGGCCATTTCATGCACACCTGCCGACGCGATCTACAGCATCGCCGTTCTGGCGAAGATGGGGTTTGTCACTGTGGCAACGTGAGGTTTGGGGCGGATTGAACGACATCGGCTAGGCCCTCGTGTTCGCGGCGGCCGGCGGCGGACCAAAACAACCAAGCCCAAAACGCCAACAGGATGGCGGCCAGCCACGGCATAGCAAAGCCCGTATTCGTTCGCACCATGTCCCGCACGATGCCGAAGGTCGGATTGGCCGGACCGTAGGTGAAGAAAGCGAGCCAATATCCAATCTGAATCAGCGCGAGCAACGCGACCGGCACAACGTAAAGCAACGCGCGCCATTTGGAGCGGCCCGTTTGCGGCAAGCGGTGCCACAACACGTAGGCGACGGCCGGTAATGTCACCAGTGCGACGGTGGCCCAGCCGTAAAAGCTGAACCAGTTGGTGCCGCCGAACAGGCACAGGACAATAGCCAGCGCAACGCCCGCTGCAGCGGTCAGCCCAAGCCCTCGAAAGTAATCACTGCGTGTCATGGCCGATCGATAGCATGGGCCGCGCGGATCGGCAAAGTTAAGAGCGCCAAAGCAAAAGGGCCGCCTCGTGCGAAGCGGCCCCCGTGAGATAGGTTGCGATGGTGGCGGACCTTCATCCGCGCGAACGCTTCGCTTAGCTCAGGATCGGAGATGAACCCGTCAAGAGCATGTGCGACCACGACATCGCGCTCCTCATAATCCCACTCGACATCGGATCACCTCCTTTCAATTGTTGAACGACGCGGAGATGGTGCCATGGTTTGGCAGAAGAGGGAAGGGGGTTCGGATGATAAGTCATTCATTTCAGTTTTACGCTTACCCCAACGCTTCATTCGCTTTCTTGACCCGATCTGCATCGAGATACAACTGCCCACCCATCTCTTTGAACTTCTCGCTCATGGCATCCATGCCGGCTTCTTTGTCATTCATCATGGCAGCATAGTCGCGCACATCTTGCGTAATCTTCATCGAACAGAACTTAGGCCCGCACATCGAGCAGAAGTGCGCCACCTTGTGGGCATCCTTCGGCAGCGTCTGGTCGTGGAACGATTTCGCGGTGTCGGGATCCAGCGACAAGTTGAACTGATCCTCCCAGCGGAAATCAAATCGCGCACGGCTCAAAGCATCATCCCGCAGTTGCGCTGCCGGATGGCCCTTGGCCAAGTCGGCGGCATGGGCGGCGATCTTGTAGGTGATGACGCCCGTTTTCACGTCGTCGCGGTTGGGCAATCCCAAGTGCTCCTTCGGCGTCACGTAGCACAGCATCGCGCAGCCGAACCAGCCGATCATGGCTGCCCCAATGCCCGACGTGATGTGGTCGTAGCCGGGCGCAATGTCCGTTGTGAGCGGGCCCAACGTATAGAAGGGCGCTTCTCCGCATTCGCGCAGCTGCTTGTCCATGTTGATCTTGATCTTGTGCATGGGTACGTGGCCCGGACCTTCGATCATCACCTGGCAACCCTTGTCCCACGCGATCTTGGTCAATTCGCCGAGAGTTTCGAGTTCGGCGAACTGCGCGCGATCATTTGCGTCGGCGATGGAGCCCGGACGCAAGCCATCCCCCAATGAGAACGAAACGTCATACTTGCGCATGAGATCGCAGATCTCGTCGAAGCGCTCGTAGAGAAAGCTCTCCTTGTGATGCGCGAGGCACCACTTGGCCATGATCGAGCCGCCGCGCGAGACGATGCCTGTGACGCGGTTTGCGGTGAGCGGGATGTAAGGCAGCCGGACGCCAGCGTGAATCGTAAAGTAGTCAACGCCCTGTTCGCACTGCTCGATGAGCGTGTCCTTGTACATCTCCCAGGTTAGTTTGACGGGATCGCCGCCGCACTTTTCGAGCGCCTGATAGATTGGAACGGTGCCGATTGGGACGGGCGAATTACGGATGATCCATTCGCGCGTCGTGTGGATGTTGCGGCCCGTTGAGAGGTCCATCACGGTGTCGGCGCCCCAGCGGATCGCCCACACCATCTTCTCGACTTCTTCCTCAATCGACGACGACACGGCGGAGTTGCCGATGTTGGCGTTGATTTTGACGAGGAAGTTGCGGCCTATGATCATCGGCTCGAGTTCGGGGTGATTGATGTTTGACGGGATGATCGCGCGCCCGCGCGCAATCTCAGATCGCACAAACTCCGGCGTGATATGTTCGGGAACAGAGGCGCCGAAACTCTCGCCGTCGGCCAGTGCGTGCGCGGCACGTTCCAGAACGGCTGTTCGACCTAGGTTCTCGCGGTGCGCAACATAAATCATTTCATTGGTGATGATGCCGGCGCGCGCGAAATCGTACTGTGTGACGGGGCGTTCGCCGAAGCCACGATAAGGCTTTGGCTTGTTCGGGAAATCCCGCGCAGCGTGGCTTCCAGTGACGTTGCCGTTATCTTCGGGGCGGACGTCGCGGCCCTGATAGCTCTCAACGCCGCCGCGCCATTGGACCCACTTTTCGCGATGGCGGGGCAATCCATTTTCAACATCGATCGTTGTGGCGATTTCCGTGTAGGGGCCAGAGGAATCGTAGACGCGGAACGAGGGCTCGTTTGCGTCGCTCAATGCGATTTCGCGAAACGGGACGAAAGGGGTCAGTTCATACGGGTGACCTTCAGCAGGCGAACCCGGTGACGTATAAACCTTACGCGAGGATGAGATTGGGCCAGTCGTGACCTTTGGGATCATAAGGTCTGATGGGCGCGCCGGCTTGTTCATTTGCATTCTCCCTCTCCCCATGTCTCCACTGCAACGGGAGAGGGGGCGCGCGTAGGTCCGCGCCTAAAGAATTCAAGAAATCATGCCATGAATGGAGAGGTGGCTGAGATGATCTCAGATCGCGCCCGTCCCTTCGCCGGCATGACCCGGATCAGGTTCAAAGGGTGCTCGCGCTCAATCACGCAATCTCAGCCGGACATCGGCGCCCCAGGGAGTGCGATGAGTGTGCGATTAAACGCCGGGGATTGCAAGGTGGCTCGAATGGCGTGGCGTCGATAAATTGTGGCCAATATTGTGATCGCGTCTGTGATTGGTCTGTTGTCTTAAGACAGATGTTCTGCGTAGTGGCGTATCGGAACGGGTTAAAACTGACAACGCCGCCCGCGAGTTGTGCGGACGGCGTCACTGTTCACATCGTGCAATTCGAAACTACTGAATCTTTGAGCCCCACTTCGGGTCCGTCTTATCGACCTTGCGGGCTTCCTTCACTTCGCCATCACGATGGGCATGCACTTCAAAGAAGTCTGCGCCCTTTTTGCCAAGCGCTTCGAAGTGGTTCTTGACCGGCATCAGGTCACCCACCAGCTCATAGCCCTTACCCGTAATGTTGGTCTTGGCTTCGGCGGGACCAAACATCGCCACTTCTTTTACCGAACCGTCGCGATGCAATTCGACTTCGACGGGTTTTCCATCCTTTGTGGCGCTGGCAACGAAGTGCTTCTTGTCTGCTGAAATGTCGCCAGAGAGCGTGTACCCCTTGTCGGCTGCAAGCTTCTTTGCATCGTCTGCGGTGAACAGCTTATCGGCGTCGTCATTGTCGCCCATCAGCCATTTTCTCCAAGAGGTTTTATCCTTGGCAACTTCGATCTTCTCGCCGTCGGCAAGCGTCACATTAAAGGCGCGCACTTCGCCGCTCTTCGTCAGATCGCCTTCGACGGAGACTGTGTCACCAACCTTAAGGGCACTCAAATCCTTGATCTTCGGGCCAAAGTTGACCAGGAACTTCTTGCTCGCCGATTCCATCACCACGCGATGGCCAAAAACGTCCGAGACGGGTCCTTTGAGTACAACGTCTTCAGCATATGCTGCTTGTGGAATGGCCGTTGCAGCGACGGCCATAGCAATCCCAATAACCGCGGTACGAGTCATCAAATCTCTCCTGTGGTGATGTCATCGGCCAGCATGAATTCCCACGCCACAGCGTCTTGTCGACGGCCATAGTACGAGAGTTGAGCTGATCGATATGAGAAGAGAACGCAAGTCCGCTCAGGAAGTTCCTCGACGCCGCGAGGAAATGACTTACCCGTCCGGTGTAGCGGGATACGGTCGTCGGCGGCCAGTAACAATGTCAGCACGATCGCAGCCAGTTCACCGGCTCGCAACCACCAGTCGCTCGAATGCCTTCATCGTGCGGTCGAGGGCGGAGCGGTCTTTCATCGACCAATGCCAGAAGTGGTGACTGAGGTAGAGACCGTACATCTCGAACACCAATTGATCGGCTTCGAGATCGTCGCGGAACTGACCCGCGGTCTTGGCGTCGTCGATGGCGGACTTGATGTTGGATGTCCAGCCGTCGAGGAACGTCTCAAGCTTTTCTCTCACCATCGCCGGTAACGTATCGCCTTCGGCGCTGGCATGAACGAATGGGCAACCACCCTTGAGCCGTGGCGATCTCGACCACGAGATCCACTTGCCAAACATGGCGCGGACGCGCGCCTCGCCGGCTTCTGATGCCGCGGCCGCATTGACCACATCGGACACAAACATCCCCGCTGCCTGATCGATGACGCCCAGCTGCAAACTCTCTTTGGTGGCGAAGTAAGCCAGGAGTCCACTGCGCGAAAGATCGAGATCGCGAGCCAAATCACCCATCGATAAGGCCTGCAATCCCTGTGCACTCGCGACGCCAAGCCCATGAGAAAGAATGCGATCCCGCACAACACTCGCACCTGACATGTTTCCCGCTCTCCAAAAAATAGAACCCAAAAACAACTTTGGAGAGAGCGGATCCCGCCGCTCTCTCCGTCCCACCCCGTCTAACGATTTGCCCCGCCGCCGACATGAGTTTCAGTCGGCTACCATTGAGCCCCTCAACTGGGGAGAATGTGCGGCGAAAAAAGATCGGAGAAAAGGCGAAGGTCCAAGTGTGGCGCATCAGCGTCACTCCTGAACACGATACCAGGTGAAGCACTTTTCTGAGCCTAAGCCGCGATCGCGATCCGCGCGTTGTCAATCCAGCGCGCGATGACCTCGAAGTCCGGCGTATCACCCGACCGCAAGACGCGCGCGCCATCGCCGGTTGTCGCGAAGTCGAGCACTGCCGACGACAGCGTCGAAGGGTCTGTTGCCGCCAAAGCGTCGGCCGTCCGGAAGCCCGCTCCCACGAGCAGCTGCGCATGCGTGCCACGCAAGCCTGGCACAGTCATCACGAGGCGGGCCTGGTCCTGCCAATCGTCAATCGTGCTCGCCGTGATGCGCTGGTCGCCGAGGGCGGCAACCGTCGCGTCGGGATCGGCGGCAAGAAAATCCCCGACCGTCTTGATGCCGGCGGCCGCGAAACGTTCCGCCATCTTCGGGCCAATCGAGGGCGCGGCCTCGACGTCATCAAGTGCCGCCAGATAGATGCGCGGCGGCCTCGACAGTGTTGACAGCGCCTCCTTAGGTGGCGGGACGGCGACATCGGCGGGTTTCAACTCGGGCACAACCGGAGCCACGTTTGCCGCGGGCATCGGTGCTGATGGTTGCGCGGTCACTCCTGCCGCTTGTATGAGTGCGGCGGGCGGTGGCGAGGTTTTTTTGGCTGGCCCATTCGTCTTGCCGATTGCGGCGGACGGTAACCGCGCCATACGGGCTGCTGCGAGTTCAGCCTCGCGTGGCGCTAAAACCTCCTTGGCGTGAAGATCGCGCACTGCGCGGTCATCTTCGGACAACGTTTTCTCGACGTGGCCCGTGGCCGTTAACTCGTCGTACATGCTTTCGACGAGACGCCGCGTTTCCGCATCGTCGATTTTCTTAGTCACCCACTTCAAGGGCACTTTCAGGGTTGCGAGAACGGTCTCAACGGTGAGCGATACCTCCGGTGCCTGAGCGCCAGACTGTGATATCGCCCGATTCAGGATGACCGCGAACCCCTTGGCCGCATACATCAACAACTCTGAGACTAGGCCGCGAGCGATGGAATCGAGGCCGGCTGGAGGATCAACGACGCCCTTGTGAATGTCGTAGTGGGCGATCAGCTTTTCGTACTGGGCGTTTGATTTCTCGGCACCCCGGCAAACATGATCTTTCAGCCAGTGTTCGCCCTCAGGCGCAGTAACCGTGAGGGTCGCATGCTGGGCTTCCGCGTCCTTGCGCAAGCTGTTGTAGGCGCGGTTGATGCTCCACTCGGCGGCGGGGTGGATATTGTTCTCCGCCTCAGACTGCTGGGTATGAAACGGATGGATCGGGTCGGAGTAATAGTGGCTCAACACGCCAGCGGCGTAGGCAGCCCGCGCCCAATCGCCGTCGCGCAGGGCTTCGACCGTGTGATCGTACCAACTTTGGACTTTCTCAGGCGCTCCGCCCCAGTAATTGTCGCGCACGTGCAGAACGTGGTTCTTGAAATCTTTGAATTCGTTGTCCGGCGCTTTCGAGCCTTCGAGAAACACCTCAACGTGCTTCAAGAACACACGCCGCCAGGTCTCAGCATCGGGCCCGTCGAGATAGCGCAACGCATCAAGTGCCAGCTTGTGATGCGTGCCGTTGGCATGAGTGGCGTAGATGATGGTGAAGAGCGCTGACATCGCGGCAATCCTCGTTCTAGGCAGGGCGAATGGCCATGGCCTCAAACGATTATGCGAGTCGCTATGGACCGGATAGCCCCGGCAGCTGAAACGGTGCTTAGTAAGGCCGTGTAAACGCGTTATTGACGTGGACTTGCGCGGCGGTCGGCGGCTCTTTGCTAGCTGTCGGCCGCAACGACGTGGTCTTGGCGCGGGGATCGCCGCCGGCACCGGCCCGCTTTTGCTCAACCGAGCGAATCATCTGCCGGATGCGAGGCTGAATTTCAGTCCGCCAGCGCGTGCCATTGAACACCCCATAGTGTCCGACGCCGAGTTGCACGTAATGGAAGTGTTCGTCGGCCGGAACGTTGGGGCACAACGCGTGCGCGGCTTCGGTCTGGCCCAAGCCGCAGATGTCGTCGCGCTCGCCTTCAATCGTGATGATTGCAGTTTTGCGAATCGCAGAGCAATCCACACGCATGTTCCGGTGCATCATCTTGCCGTCGGGCAGCGAATGAGCTTGGAATACGGTCTCGACAGTTTGGAGATAGAACTCCGCCGTGAGATCCATCACTGCGAGATACTCTTCGTAGAAATCCTGGTGCTGCTTGACGTTGTCACAGTCGCCTTGGACGAGGTTGTTATACAGGTCGACGTGGGCGGTCATGTGCCGTTCGAGATTCATGGTCATGAAGCCGGTGAGCTGCATGAAGCCGGGATAGACCCGGCGCATTGCGCCCGCGTGCGGCAGCGGAACATGCGAGATCACGTTTTGCTCAAACCAGTTCAGCGACCGCTTACCGGCGAGTTCGTTGACTGCAGTGGGATTGCGCCGCGTGTCGATCGGGCCTCCCATCAGAGTCAGCGACATCGGCTGGCAGGGATCGTCCATCTGCGCCATCAGTGCAGCTGCGGCAAGTGCGGGTACAGCGGGCTGGCATACGGCAATGACGTGCGTTTTCGGCCCTAAGAAGCGCGTGAAGTCCATCACGTAGTCGATGAAATCGTCGAGGTCGAACTTGCCTTCGAACACTGGCACTTCGCGCGCGTCGGCCCAATCGGTGATGTAGACGTCATGCTCTTCCAGCATGGCCGACACTGTGCCGCGCAGCAGTGTCGCGTAGTGGCCGGACATTGGCGCGATGATCAGCACGGCCGGGTCATTGCGCGTGACTGCTTCTGGGAAGTGGCGCTCAAAGTGCACGAGATTGCAGAACGGTTTGGCGACAACGATCTCTTCGCTGACCGGAACCGGCAAACCCTTAACGTGCGTTTGTTTGATACCGAACGCCGGCTTTCCGTAGCGCCGGGTGATGTTCTCAAAGACCTCGCAAGCGGCGGACAACGTTCGGCCAAACGGGGTCATCGACAGCGGATTAAACGGAGAGTTAACTGAAAACTTCAACGCCTCAGCTCCGAATCGCATCGGGCCAACAAAGGCGTGTGCCATTTCATATGCGTAGTAGTTCATCCTGCGGTCCCCCGACCTTGGTCGCTGCGTGCAGCGCGGTAAACCTCTACGACTCTATCGATAATGGTATGTTGCATTGCACGCATCCGGCAAGTGTAAACGCCACATGACGTGAACGCCTAGTGAAAAAAGTTGCCCAATTGCCTCATAGTGGCAGAAGGACAAAGAGAATTGCTTAATCCGTTGAAGTCGAGCCTCAGCGGCCCTCGCGCCACCAGGCGACAGCCAGCAGAGCGAGCAGGGCGGCCAGCGCTAAAAGCCCTGTAAACATGGGTGTAATTCGTACACCGCGGGTGACAAACGCTTCGCGGTCCTTGAGGCCGAGCCACCCGGAACCGGCCAAAACCTTGGCGTTTGTGAGCATACTGACGCGCGGCACGTCGGCTCCTGTGCTCTCAGCGCTGCTGCGAGTCCAGAAGACTCCAGCGCCCGATTGGTCGGCCACCGGCTTCAATTTGTCGTCTGTTGCCGTGACTTCGCTCATTTCGCGAGGATCTTCGGCGCCGGCGTGGGCCACCGCCGTGAGCGGCCCGTTGGGGCCTTCGGTGACGGCTTTATAGAGCCCTGGCAGTTTCACATCGATGGTGGTGCGCCACAGGCCAGGACCAGCTGCTTCTAAATTGACATCAGAAGTCTCCCCGCCGGGTGCCGACAGCCTGAGCGGATTGACCGTCTCTTCCATCGATCGGCGCTCAAGCGTCAACTTCAAGCCGCGCGCCGAGGCGATCAAACGTTCTTCCTCGAGGTCGGGTTCCTTCATCAGCCAGTGGGACAGGCGGCGCAGCAGGTCCGAATGCGGTCCGCCGCCTTCGAAGCCACGCGCCCATAGCCACGCATGGTCTGACGTGAGGAGAGCGACGCGGCCTTTGCCCTTGCGATCAAGGACCAGCAGCGGCTGCTCTTCTGCACCATTCATCACGATGCGGCCGCGATCGGGTTTGACTTCCGCCTGCCGGAACCAGCGGCCCCATGTGGGTGGTTTGCCATCCACGCCTGCGCCCGGCAGTCCTTGGGTGACAGGATGCTTGCCGCCTTCTGCAGTGATCGACGCCTTGAACGGCTGCTCAAGCACGCGCCCGGTTGGCCTTGCTGGCAGCACTGGGGCCAACGGTGTGCGGAAAATTGTTGTCGGACCCGCGTAGTCGTCACCTGCCGCCACCAGCAGCGCGCCGCCGTGGTTTTCCACGTAGCGGGCGATGTTGTCATAGTAGTTGAGCTGCAGAATCCCACGGTGCTCGTAGCGGTCGAAGATGATCAAGTCGAAGTCTTTGATCTTCTCCGAAAACAGCTCTTTGGTCGGGAAAGCGATCAGCGACAGCTGATTGATGGGCGTGCCGTCCTGCTTTTCTGGTGGCCGCAGAATCGTAAAGTGTACGAGATCGACGGCCGCGTCAGACTTCAAAAGGTTGCGCCAGGTGCGCTCGCCTGCGTGCGGTTCGCCCGACACCAGCAGCACGCGCAAATTTTCGCGCACGCCCTCCGCTGTGACAACCGCCCGGTTGTTGGCCGGGGTCAGCTCGCCGGGCGCAGTTTCGAGTTCAAACTCGAGAATGTTGGTGCCGGCATGGGGGAAATCCATGTCGACCGTCACGGGCGTACTGAGTTCGATGCGGCGCGTTTCGTCGGGCTTGCCGTCGCGGCGGATCTTTAAGTTGACGGTATCGCCTGCTTTGCCCGCGCTGCCGGATTCGATGGCCCGCAGTTCGATCGGGCGATTCTGTCCCACGAGCCCATAGCGCGGCGCCTTGACGATCTCGATGCGGCGGTCGAACTCATCGGGACGGCCGGTCAGAAGGGCATGGATCGGCGCATCGAAGCCAAGTGAAGTGGCTGTCTTGGGCACGTCGTGGACTTGCCCGTCTGTGACCATTATGACGCCCGCGATGCGGTCGGGCGGCGTGTCGGCCAGCGCCGAATTGAGATCGGCGAACAACTGCGTGCCATGACCACCAAGCTCGCTTGGGCGCGCACCGGCCACCCATTTCACCTGAAGGTTGGGAATAGCGGCGAGTTTCTTTTCCAGATCCGCGCGAATCGCTTGTGTCTGTTCTGGCCGCTTATCGAGCGCTTGGCTGGTGCTCTCATCCAGCACAACGATGGCGACGTTGGCGAGACTTTCGCGCTCTTCCTGGCGGAGTGTTGGATTGGCGAGCGCGCCGAGCATGGCCATGAGGGCTAAGCCGCGCAGAAGTGCACCGCGGCTGCGGCGCCAGACCAAAAGAGCAACGAGGATCAAGCCAAGGACGGCCGCCGCCCAGAGAAGCGGCGTGGGGAGAAGTGGAGCGAAATCGATGGACCAATTCATGGTGTGCGCCTCACTGCCCTAACCGCTCGAGCAAGGCTGGCACGTGCACTTGGTCGGCTTTGTAGTTGCCGGTCAGCGCGTGCATGACGATGTTGACGCCGGTGCGCAGCGCCATTTCGCGCTGGCCTTCACCGCCGGGCGTCACAGGATAGAGTGGCCGTCCGGTGTTATCGAGTGCCCACGCGGATGCAAAATCGTTCGGTGTCACCATGATTGATGAGACGCCGTCGGCGCGGCGGGCTTGCCGTCCGCCGGGTTCGTCGCTGCCGCTGGTGTCACCTTGGGCTTCGACCCACAATTGCCCGCCGTCCCAGCGTCCCGGAAAGGAGGTCAGCAAATAAAATGACCGGGTGACGACATGGTCCTCCGGCACCGGTTCGATGCGCGGCAGGTCAAGACGGCCCAGCAACCGCTGCAGCGCGGGCCCGCCCTCTCCGGCCATCGCCATACCGGATGGAATGCCCTGGCCATAATCGCGGGTGTCGAAAATGATCATACCACCTTGCTTCATGAAGGCGTCGATTTTGGCCAGCGCGGATTCTGGAAGCGGCTGAGGGTTTTCCAGCACGGGCCAATACAGGATCGGGAAGAACGCGATTTCGTCTTTGGTGACGTCCACGCCGATCGGATCGCCGGGTTCGACGGCTGTGCGAACCGACAGCACTTTCACGAGGCCTCGCAGGCCCTGCTGGCTGATCTTGTCGACAGTCGCGTCACCGGTAAGCACATAACCGAATGTGACTTTCGAGGTGGCGAGAAGTGCCGAGGTATCGGCGGGCGATGTGCCGGGCGGAATTTTTACAGTGGGCTCGGGTGCAGGTGTGCGGCCCGGAATGTTGAACCGTTCGGGCAGGTCATCTTGTTGGGCAAATGCAAAGTTGGAAGCACCAGGCACCAGTATCGCTGCGAGCAGCAACACACTGGCCGCCTGAGCCGCAGGACGCAGCGCTCTGAAGCCGCCCATCAGCAGCAAAACAGCCAGGATATCGAGGAACAATAGCCCGAGCGCTGCCGCCAGCAGCCAGGGCTTGACGGGTGTCGTGCCTTCACTCTCGTAGCTGCGACGCTCAACCGACCCCGGCAATGCCGGCAAGGGCGCGAGTGCTGATTTTGCAGTCAGGACGTTAATGGCGCGCGGCGTGTCGCCCGCTCCGTAGTATCCCGGTGGATGATCAAGACTGGCCTGGGTGTCTGCTGACTTGGACCGCGGCAACGGCTGGGCTGTGGGCGGCGGAGGCTTCAACGCGCCAAAGCCATCGAGCGTCAGAACGGGCGGAAGGGATTCGGCGGCAGGCGCGGCGGCTGGGGCGACATCGGCCACCGCGCTGGGATCACCCGCTGCGTCGGACGACGTCGCAGGTGCGCTGTTCAGATTGCCAAGTTGTGTGATGCGGCGGAGCAACTCAACGAACAATCCCGAGATCGGCAGGTTCGACCAATCCGAGTTAGCCGTGATGTGGAATAGAACGATCGTGCCTTCGCCGCGCTTCACCGACGTGACCAGCGGCGTGCCGTCCTTGAGCCGCGCCCAGACTTTGATTTCGGGCGTCAACAGGGCTGGGTCGGCCAGCACCTGCCGCCGGATGGTGACGTCGGCGGGCACGGTTAGACCCGCGAACAGGCTCGCGTCTTCGAATGCGTTCAACGGTTGCGGAGTTGACCAGGACAGCGCGCCGCCAAGTGTGCGTCCACCGATCCGCAATGCGACTGGCAGCAAATCGTCGCCGCCTTTTTCCAAGCGCGGCCCGGCAAAGCGAACCAGCACGCCGCCCCTATCGACCCACTCTGTGACCTTGTCCTTGATCTCTCCGGACAACGTGCCGATGTCGGCCAGCATCATGACGCTGGCATTCTGCGAGATGATCGTGTCGATGCCAGAAGCGAGGTTTTGGTCCTTCGGCCGGATCAACTCGGCAAATGGCTGCACGGCTTTTTCGATGTAGTAGAGCGGCGCCAATAGCGGCTGCGATTGTTCCTGCGATTCCCCGCTGATCAATCCCACCCTTTGCCACTGTGATCTCTGATCTAAGAGGCTGATTGCGCCTGCCGAACGCTCGTTGGCAATTTCCAGGCGTGTCACCTGATTGCGCAGTTCCAAGGGTAGATCGAACATGACGCTTGTTGCTGCGTCGCCGACGCCAAGATTGAAGGTTGCCTCTCCGAGCCGCTGGCTGCGGGCGGACAATGCGTAAACTGTCCCATCACGTGCGCTACCGCTACCGCGCATGACCTTGGCCTGCAGTTTGCCATCGGCAGCCATACTGGCGAACAGACCAACTGGTTCGGTGCCGGCTGCCATGTCGACCACGGCAAAGGTTCCGCTGCTCGCAGCTGTCGCGAGGGTTTCGGCGAACTCAGCCGCCGCGGGGCTATGCTCGATGCCGTCGGTCAACCAGATGATGCTCGGGGCTTTATCGGCCTGGCCCTGTAGTGCGGTTGTCAGGGTTTTGCCCGCGGCCGCGCGATCAGGTGCGAACGGCTGCGGTTGCATGGCGGCGGCGGTGGAGCGCGCGTCCGATGGGGCTTCGATCTTCACGACGGAAGACTTTGCGCCAGCCGCTGTCGGCAGAATCACAACGGGCCGGTTCTGCGCTTCCGCCTCACCAATCAAGCGATCAACCATACTCATGCGTTCGGACCAGCGCGTTCCCGCCGTCCAGCCATTGTCGACGGTGATCACGACAGGACCGTCGCCCTTGAGCGCTTGTCCGGACTGCGGATTGAGCACCGGTTCGGCCAACGCGAAGATTACGAGTGCGGCTGCGAGTAACCGGATCAGTAACAACCACCACGGCGTCTTAGCGGGCGTTTTGTCTTTGTTGTCGAGGCCGATTAGAATGCGTGTCGGTGGGAATTCGATCTGTTGGGGGCGTGGCGGCACCGTGCGCAACAGCCAATAAATCAGCGGCAGCGTGGCCAGCGCCGTCAGCAGCCACGGACTGAGAAACGCGAGTGCGCCGAGGGTCACGAGACGCCCCCCGATTTTGCGGCATCGGCATTGCCTTGCCACCGGTACGCGCCGCCCGTCGAACCGGCCATGCGCATGATCAGGGTCAACAGTGGCTCCGACGCAGGCCTGTCGGTGTGGTGCACCATGAACGACCAGCCGAGGCGCTGGGCCACTTCGGCGACAGCCTGGCGATGTTGCAGCAGGCGTTCCTGATAGACTTCACGCAAACTTTCCGCGCGGTCGGCGACGAACCGTTCCCGTCCTGATGGTCCGAAGAATTCCGTGCGCCCGTCATAGGGCAGGGTTTCTTCAGCAGGATCGAGGATTTGCACGATGTGACCGGAAGCGCCGCCGCCTGCTAGAACTTCAAGTCGCTCACGGATGGCCTCGACGGGCGCCAGAAAATCACCAAACAGCAGCGCATCAGAATGGCGCGAGAGCTGTGCTTTGGGCGGGCGGCTTTTGTTGAGCAAAGGCGCGTAAGAATTCGCAACCAGTGTTTCTGCCAGTTTCGTTGCCGCTTTGCGGCTGCCGGTTGGCTGAGAAAAACTCATTAGGCCAACGCGCTCGCCGCCGCGCACCAGCAGATCAGCTGCTGCGAGCATCAGCACAACCGCACGGTCACGCTTCGAGACGGGTGCGAGATGGCTCTTGAACTGCATTGACGGCGAGAGATCGGACCATAGCCAAACCGTATGGGCGGCTTCCCATTCGCGTTCGCGCACATAGAGATGATCCGTGCTGGCCGAGCGCCGCCAATCGATCATTTGCGCGCTGTCGGACCCTTCGTAGGCGCGGAACTGCCAGAAGGTCTCGCCGGGACCGGATCGCCGCCGGCCATGAATACCGTGCGCGACAGTCTGCGCGATCCGCTTGGCGTCGATCAAAAGTTCCGGCAGACGATCGGCAAGACTATGCGCGTCGTGCTCCAACCCCGGCATGGTTGTGAGCGGCGTAGCACCAAGTCCTGACCTGGGAATCGACGGGTTTGCGGCCGCGGCCATGGCGGTCCTTATCCTGCCTGTCCGGCGAGGCGCGCGATAATCTGCGTCAAATCCTGGTTCTCCGCGCGGGCCGCAAAGGTCAGCGCCATGCGGTGCTTCAGGATCGGTTCTGCGAGTGCGACGACGTCGTCGATAGATGGGGCGAGGCGGCCATCGATGAGCGCCTTGGCGCGAACCGCCATCATTAGGGCTTGGCTGGCGCGCGGACCGGGACCCCAAGCAACGAAACGATCAACGTCGTTTCCGGCATCTGTGCCCGGACGCGCGGAACGCACCAGTTTAAGGATCGCTTCAACAACTTTGTCAGGAACGGGGATCTGGCGGACGAGCCGCTGGGTCGCCATCAACTCGGGCGCACTCATTACCGTTTCGAGGCGCTTTTCTTCTGTGCCCGTGGTCGAATACAGCATGCGGCGCTCGGCGGCGAGATCGGGGTAGGTGACGTCGATCTGCAGCAGGAAGCGGTCGAGTTGTGCTTCGGGTAGCGGGTACGTGCCTTCCTGTTCCAGCGGGTTTTGTGTGGCGAGCACATGGAACGGGGCCGGCGTATCGTGGCGCTGGCCAGCAACCGTGACATGATGCTCTTGCATCGCCTGCAGCAACGCCGATTGCGTCTTGGGTGAGGCGCGGTTAATTTCGTCTGCCATCAGCAATTGGGTAAAGATTGGCCCCTTGATAAAGCGGAACGAGCGGGCTTTGCCCGGCTGATCTTCGAGGACTTCCGCACCGATAATGTCGGACGGCATCAAATCCGGAGTAAACTGAATGCGCTTGGCATCAAGCCCCAGAACCTTACCGAGCGTGTCGACGAGCAGCGTCTTGGCGAGGCCCGGCACACCAATCAGCAGTGCGTGCCCACCTGAGAGTATGGTGACCAGCGTGCGTTCGATGACGACGTCCTGGCCATAAATGACGCTCGCCGCAGCCTTGTGCGCGCGCTGAACTTGCTCGGCCGCTGCCTCAAGGCGCGGCACGATTGAGTCATCAGTGGAGGTCAAGCTGGTCATTCGGGGGTCATAACCTCAGTGGGTGGCCGGAAGAAGGTGCGCAATCTGGGAATAGTGCCGGGTTTTGACCCTGTCCGGTCAAGTTAAACCTATGTAACAGGCTGTGTTTCTTGACGGCTGTGCATCGATCAGTGACAAACACTCCATGACAGACGACGCGCACGCGACACGCATTAGCGGACTGGAATTGCTGCTAAAGGAGGCCGCAGGCCGCAGTGCTGCACCGGTTGATCTGTGGGACCCACCCTACTGTGGTGATATCGGGCTCGCAATTGCGGCGGACGGCACTTGGACGTACCGCAACAGTCCGATTGGGCGCATGCCACTGGTCAAGCTGTTTGCTGGTGTCTTGCGGCGGGATGAGGACGGCCGGCACTATCTCGTCACTCCTGCGGAAAAAGTAGATGTTGCGGTCGCGGATGCGCCGTTTCTTGCCGTGGAAATGGAAGTGCGGGAAACGGGAAAAACTCAGTCCCTCGTGTTTCGCACCAACGTCGATGACATCGTCGTGTGCGACGCGGATCATCCGCTGAGGTTTGTGCAGCAACCTAGCAGCGGCGGCTTAAAACCTTACGTGCGGGTCAGAGGCCGGCTCGAGGCTTTGGTGACTCGGGCGCTCGCGTATGACCTCATCGAAATGGCGTCGGCAGTTCGCAGTCCGGTTCCTGGGGTATGGAGTGACGGCGTGTTCTTTCCGTTGGCGGCGGATTTGACGAATGAACCGGGTGTGACGATCCGGTGAGGCATTAGAGACAGTTGGGCCTTTCCTTCCGCACGCAATAGGAGTAGACCGCCGCGGCTTGGTGCTGCAGTGCAGCAGCCAAGATCCGCCAAGGAGGTGCCACCCATGGCACAGACTGAAGTTGCGGAGCCGCGCGCCGGACAAGGCGCCCCCGATTCTCATCCGGCGCAAAATTTCTGGACCCTCGTCATCGGTTCGATCGGTGTCGTCTATGGCGACATCGGCACCAGCCCGCTGTACGCACTGCGCGAAGCCGTCGTTGCGGCGCAGGCAGGTGGCCTCGATTTGCGCGACTCAGTGATCGGCGTCTTGTCGCTTATCGTGTGGACGCTCGTTCTCATCGTCACGCTGAAGTATGTGCTCGTGCTGCTGCGCGCGGACAACAACGGCGAGGGCGGCACCTTTGCACTGATGGTGCTCGGTCAATCTGTGGCCAAGAACAGTGCGCCGATGTTGTTCATTTTAGGTGTTCTCGGTGCGTCATTCTTCTACGGCGATGCGGTGATCACGCCAGCCATTTCAGTGCTGTCGGCCGTCGAGGGCTTGAAGCTCGTGTCGCCGGACTTCGCGCGCTGGGTGGTGCCGTTGTCGGTCGTGATCCTGGTCGGACTGTTCGCCGTGCAGTCGCGCGGGACGGCAAAAGTCGCGATGTTCTTTGGCCCGATTACTGCGGTTTGGTTTGCCGTCATGGCGCTCGGCGGTCTGATCCATATCGTCGATGACCTCAGTGTGTTTGCCGCTCTCAATCCGCTGCGGGGCATCACCTTCGTTGCCACGAACGGGTTGGTCGGGTTCACGGTCATGGGGTTGGTGTTCCTTGCGGTCACTGGTGCCGAAGCGCTCTATGCCGATCTGGGACACTTTGGCCGCAAGCCCATTCAAACAGCCTGGCTCGGCTATGTGTTTCCAGCACTGCTTCTCAATTATTTTGGTCAAGGCGCGCTGCTGCTGGCGCACCCCGAGGCCATCGAAAGCCCGTTCTTCAGGCTATACCCGGAGTGGGCGTTGTTGCCGGTGGTGCTGCTGGCAACGGTGGCAACAGTGATCGCCTGTCAGGCTGTCATTACCGGCGCGTTCTCGATTACGCGGCAGGCGGTTCAGCTTGGCATTCTGCCGCGCATGGCGATCCGTCATACGTCGCAAGATATGGCCGGCCAGATTTATGTGCCGCGCGTCAATTGGATCTTGCTGGCGCTGGTGTTGCTGGTCGTGCTGGCCTTCAAAACATCGAGCAATCTCGCCGCCGCTTACGGCGTTGCGGTCACGGCTGCGATGCTGATCGACAGCATCATGGCGTTCTTCGTTATCTGGAAGCTGTGGCAGTGGCCGTTGTGGAAGGCGTTGGGCCTAATGGTGCCGCTGGCGTTGATCGAGCAGACGTTCCTCACCGCGAATATGCTGAAGGTGTTCGACGGCGGTTGGATGCCGCTGTCGATGGCGGCTGTTCTCGCCGTGGTCATGTGGACGTGGGTGCGCGGCTACCGGCTGCTGTCGAAGCAATCGAAGCGCAACGAAGTCGGTCTCGATTGGCTGGCCCGCAAGATCGAAGCCAAGCCGCCCGTGCGCGTGAATGGAACGGCAGTGTTTCTAACCTCTGACGTTGATAGCGCGCCGACGTCCTTGATGCACAATCTGAAGCACAATCGCGTCCTGCATGAGCGCAACATTATCCTGTCGATCAGGACAGGCGATACGCCACGCGTTCCGCGTTACGAGCGTGTGGAGGTCGACCGCGAGAACCCCAACTTTATCAAAGTGATTGCCCACTACGGTTTCATGGAAACGCCGAGCATTCCAAAAATCCTCGATCATTGCCGCCGCAAGGATCTGAATATCGACATCGGTGCCACGTCGTTCTTCTTGTCTCGGCGGTCGTTGCGCGCGACGCCCAAGTCCGAGATGCCCTTGTGGCAGGAACGCTTGTTCATCGGGCTTGCCGGCACTGCAGAAGATGCAACGACCTACTTCCAAATCCCCACCGATCGCGTTGTCGAAGTTGGCTCGCAGGTGTTGATTTAAGCGGTGGGGCAAAACCATTTCTGTCATCCCGGCCGAGCCGGTTTTCAAGGCGAGAGCCGGGACCCAGGAGAAGTGGCGGCAAACCCGTCGAGATATTTCGAGCCTTCGGCGAGTTTTCCCTGGGTCCCGGATCTGCGCTCACAAGTGGGTTCGCTTGTCCGGGATGACAGAAGTGAAGTGGGGTCAGCCCGTCTCGGGGCCCTTGCGGTGTCAGACACCATTGATGAGGTGTCTGACACCAGCGCGCCGACTTTACGGGTTCGACAGCAAATGGTTGACACCAAATGCCGCCAGTACCGCCAGCGCAACGCCCGGCATGCGGAGGTGAAAGGCGTTGCCGCCGATGATCGCACCGATGACGTACCCGGCGCCGAGGATCGCGGCCAATTCGACGATCGTGTCAATGCGCGATGCACTCGGTCCACCCACCAACTCAGCGAGTGACCCCGTGTACGCCAGCACATAACTCGCGATCAGGCCCATGATGACTATGAGGCTTGGCAGGTGCCAGCCGCGCGGCGCATCGCTCGCGGGGTTTCGCGACAGCCATGATGCGATCTGGCTGCCAATGGCGACAACCAGCAAACCGGCAGCACACGTGAGAGCGGCGGCTATGTAGGGATTGAACTCAAATCCATAGGACGTCACCAGCGGTTGCCAGAACGCCTCCATCGCGAAGTACCACCGGAAGATCAGAGGCTGCAGACCGTTGGCAATCGGCACGACGGTCGTGAACTGCGTCAGTGTAGTCAGCGCGATGACGCCGAGGCCCACGGCCACGACGGCCTCTCGTACGATCCAGGGGACGTGTCTGTGCCGGGCCGACGTGGCGGCGGGCTTTGATGCGGGTGCCGCCGCCCTATCGTGCGCGGCCCGGTCGTTGGAGGTTTTCGCTTCAGCCGTCCGGGCTGGGGCCGATTGCGTGATGGCCGCGCGCGTTTTCGCGGCGCGCGCGGGGCTGTGGTGCCAGAGGCCTTCCAGAAACGTCCGGCGGGGTGAGACAGTTGGCATGAGCGGCCCAGAGAATGGATACGGTTAAGCGGCACCATAGCAGCATTCGCGAGGTGGTGGTTGGGGCAGTGACGCTTGTGCAGGTCAACACGCATTAGCGTTACTGTACCGGTTGATGGCCGTCGTTTGTTGCGCCTAACCCCCTTGTGCAGCCCAACACGTTCGCGCAAGCTTAGAAAAAGTGTTGCGCTGCCTCCGGATCAAGTCCGGGCTTTGCGGTCGGTCCGATGGACACAACGATTGAGGGACAATCATGCGTGTGATCACTCCTACTCTCTTGGGCCTCGCTGTTATTATCGCAACTGGGTTCCTACCGGCTTCAGAGCTTCGCGCCGATACGGTCGCGTCCGTGCTTGGCTGCAGCGGCGATCCGTGTGTGGTCAAGAACAATCCCGGCGGCGATGTGGTCCGGTTCAAAGCTGCCGCCCGCGAGATTAAGCGCACCGGCCGGCGCGTGGTTATCGATGGCAAGTGCGATTCCGCGTGTGCCATTCTGGCCGACATGGCGCGCAGCAATGTCTGTGTTACGCCGCGCGCGAAATTCGGGTTCCACCAGGGCTATATCGTGGCGCAAGCCGAGACGGGCGGGCAGTATTATCTGCTCGGCCGGTTCAAACCCTCGCATTCCCGCGACGTCGCGCGCTGGGTAAACAAAAATGGGGGCTATCCCAAGAAAGGCTACCGCGTGATGGGGCATCGTCCCGCAAGCCGAATTTGGAAGAAGTGTTGAGGAGATCGTGTCCGGCACCACCCACTTATGGTAGCCTGGAGACTTCCAGCCCTTGCCTTAAGAGCGCGACGACCTCGCGAGCGTAGCGGTCATCGTAGGCTCGCTCGCTGCCGGATAGGAACCGGTACCAGAATGCGCCGTGGATCACGTGAGCGACGACGAATTCGTCGATGTCCGCGCGGAACTGTCCGAGCGCGCGGCCATGGTCCAGAATGCGGCGAACAGCAGAGCAGCGGACGTCGTGAACGCGATCATAGAACTTGTCTTTGAATTCGTCATCGAGCTGGGCTTCGGCAATCAGGCTTCGCACGCCTTTGGCAACCAGATCATTGCGCATAAAGGCGAAGTAACGGGCAAGATCGGCTTCGAGATCGGCGAACGCGTCAGCCGAAGGAACCATAGGCGGCATGCGGCTGAGCGAATGCTCGGTAAAGGCGTCGAGGACCAGGTCGGCCTTGGAACTCCACCACCGGTAGATCGACTGCTTGCCGACCTTCGCCGCCGTCGCGATCGCATCGATCGAGACATCCCTGTAATCGCGCGAGCCGATCAGTGTGACGGCGGCATCGAGGATGGCTTGGCGCGTTTCTTCGCTGCGGGGCCGGCCGGGGCTGCGTTTCTCGGCCCCGGTGGCCGTCCGTGATGTCTGGGGCATGTTCATCTCCAGGGGAACGGTCTCAATATAATACGATACGACTAGTTGCGCAATATTTGTCGCTAGGCTCCCTAAGGGCCTTACAATCCTCAGAAAAACATCAAATTCTCAGGCGTCATGGATTTGTAAATACGATACGTATCGTTTTTGTATTGTCAATCTGGTACGTATCGTCTAGTATTCAAAACATCGGCGGCCGACACACGATCACGGCCCCGGAAACCACACGACTCACAAGCCCTCAAACAGATGGAGACCATTATGAAACAGTTCATTCTCGCAGCACTCGTCCTTGCAGCCACTCAGTCAATTGCCATGGCTCGCGATCTTTCGACCAAGGTCATGCAGGACAATCCGGGCGTTACGGGTGGCGGCGCGACTGCCAATCCGACAGCGAAGCCCGCGACCGGCGGACTGGCTGAAACGGTCATGAAGATTTCTCCCGGCGTCAACGGCGCGGGCAACACCTTCAATCCGACCGCCAAACCGGAAACCGGCGGCCTTGCCGAAAAGGCGATGCGGGATCACCCGGGCATCAACCGGTAAGCAGTGCGTTTATCGCCTTGCCTGCCGCGCAGCGGGTCATCGGCTTCCTCCCCGATGGCCCGCTTTTCTTTTTTTGCGTGAAGCCTCACGACACCGTCATCCCCGCGTCCTTGAACGGAGCGAAAGGGAAACACGGCGGGGACCCAGTCAAGCCGATGACTGGTTGAGATGTGCGACTGAGCAAATGGCCTTCTTCGTTTCCCATTGACGCTTGCCTGGTTGGCCGCCCCGGATCAAGTCCGCGGCAGGCTCTGTGCTCGCGCCGCACGTATCGCTTCGGGACGCGGCCATGACGGGATGAGAGAGCGGAGCGCGTCACCGGCGGCCGTCTACGGCCGTACGTATGGTTCGCGATTTTGCGGGCCGTGGTATGATTGATGTCCATCCACCCCGATGCCATCCGTCCACATGGCCGGGTCTCTCCCCCCATTTCCGCCACACTTGGCACGATGTTCATCGTTTCGGCTGCCATGGGCTTGGGCTATGGTCGCCCGCGCCTGCCCGTGACCTCCCGCCGGAGAAGATGAATGGCCAAGAAGCGGAACACCGACGCCTCGTCCGCGCCCCACCCGCGCACGCTGACGCCGCCGGGCATCTTCCTGATCCGGATGTTGATTTTCCTGACGCTCGTCGGCTTCCTGGCGGCGATCTTGCATGAGCAGTTGTTCACCTCGTTTATGACCAACCCGGGCCTCAACGGATTCATCGTCGGCGTGCTGGCGCTCGGCATTCTGTACGCCTTTCGTCAAGTCGTGCGGCTCTACCCGGAAATCCGCTGGGTCAACGCCTTCCGCATTTCTGATCCCGGCCTCGCCATGGACCACAAGCCGGTCTTGCTGGCACCCATGGCGACGATGCTACGCGACCGCACGGGCTCGATCTCGCTCTCGACGGCTTCAATGCGCTCGATCATGGATAGCATCGGCTCCCGGCTCGACGAAGCGCGCGACACAGGCCGCTATCTCGTCGGCCTCTTGGTGTTCCTAGGACTGCTCGGCACGTTCTGGGGCCTGCTTGAGACGATGCAGTCGGTCGGCATCGCCATTCAATCTCTCAACACCAAGGGCGGAGAATCCGTCGCGGTGTTCGATGAATTGAAGGCGGGTCTGGCCGCGCCACTCAAAGGCATGGGCACGGCGTTCTCGTCCTCGCTGCTGGGTCTTGCCGGCTCGCTCATTCTTGGTTTTCTCGAATTGCAGGCGAGCCAAGCGCACAACCGGTTCTACAACGAGTTGGAAGAATGGCTGTCGGGCATCACGGAACTGTCGCCCGGCACCATGGCCGCCACAGATCAGGCGAGCCGCCAATTGACCACCGCCATCTATGAAATGCAGCAGGCCGTGGCCGAACTGTCGACACGCCTACGTGGTGCGCCGATCGTTCCAGGGGCGGCCGCGTCACCGGGGCCGGAGGAATCCGTTCGCGATCTCGCCCGCGGGGTCAATCAGCTCGTCACGCAAATGCGCAGCGAACAAAAAGTGGTGCGCGAGTGGGTCGATGAGCAGGCGTCGCAGCAGGCGGAAGTGACCAGCGCGCTTAAAGAACTCGCCGATAATCTCCAGCGCCGGAGCACCTAAATGCGCGGTGCACGCACACGCAGAGGAGCAGAAAACGCGGAGTACTGGCCGGGCTACGTTGACGTATTGTCGACGCTGCTGCTGGTCGTCACCTTCCTCATGTCGATCTTTATGCTGGCGCAGTTTTTGGCCATGCAGGAGTCCGCGGGCAAAGATACGGCTCTGCAACGCCTCAACCGGCAGATCTCGGAATTGACGAGCTTGCTGTCACTCGAAAAGGGCAAAGGCAAAGACGCCGAAGACCAGTTGACGTCGCTGCAAGCATCACTCGCCACACTGAAAGAGGAAAACACCAAGCTGTCGGGTTTTGCGCTGTCGGGCGACGAGAACGCCAAAGCGGCTCAAGGCCAGATCAGCAGTTTGACGGCCGAGATCGACAGCCAGAAGACGATCTCCAACGAAGCACTCGCCAAAGTCGATCTGTTGAACCAGCAGATGCTCGCCCTGCGCCGGCAGATTGACGCGCTGAACGAAGCGCTCGGCGCGTCTGAGAAAAAGACAGAAGAAAGCGACAAAACAATCAAGGATCTGGGGCAGCGGCTCAATGCGGCACTTGCCCGGCAGGTGCAGGAATTGCAGCGCTATCGCTCGGACTTCTTCGGGCGGCTGCGCGATCTGTTGAAAGACCGCAAAGACATTCGCATCGTCGGCGACCGCTTTGTGTTTGAAAGCGAAGTATTGTTTGCATCGGGGTCGGCTGAGCTGACGCCCGAAGGCGGCGCGGCCATGGACCAGCTCGCAGGCGCCATCGCCGATCTTGGCCGGCAGATCCCGAAAGAGATCGATTGGGCCATTCAGATCGACGGCCACACTGATATTCGACCCATCGCCAGCGCACAATTCCCATCCAACTGGGAGCTGTCCACGGCGCGGGCGTCGTCCGTCGTCAAATACATGATCGCGCGCGGCGTGCCGGCCGATCGATTGGTAGCGGCGGGCTATGGTGAGTTCCGCCCCATCGAATCCGCAACCGACGAACTTTCGCTGCAAAAGAACCGCCGCATCGAGCTGAAGCTGACGAATAGGTAGTTCGCCTCTACTCCGCCGCTTCGCGGCCGAACTGCAGCTCCGCCAACCGCCCGTAAAGCCCGCCCTTGGCAACAAGCTCGCGATGCGTGCCTTGCTCGACGATGCGGCCTTGATCCATGACCAGAATGCGATCGGCCTTTTGCACCGTCGCCAAGCGATGGGCGATAACGAGCGTCGTGCGGTCCTTCATGACGCCTTCTAGCGCCCGCTGAACGGCCAATTCGTTCTCGGCATCGAGCGCGCTCGTTGCTTCATCGAGCAAGAGGATCGGCGCGTTTTTGAGGATGGCCCGTGCGATCGCGAGCCGCTGACGTTGTCCACCTGACAAGGTCACACCGCGCTCTCCTAGCCGCGTTTCATAGCCGCCCGGTAGCGCACGAATAAAGTCGTCAGCCTGGGCAGCGATCGCCGCGCGCTTCACATCTTCAACGGTCGCGCCTGGCGTTCCGTAGCGAATGTTCTCCGCCACCGTGTCAGCAAAGATCGCTACGTCTTGCGGTACGAGCGACATCCGCTGCCGCAGCGCTTCCAGATCTGCGTCCTGCACGCGCACATCATCGACGCGGATTTCGCCCGACGTCACGTCATAGAACCGCAGCAGCAGATTGAAGATCGTCGTTTTACCCGCCCCCGATGGGCCGACGAGCGCGACCGTCTCGCCCGGCGCGACGCGCAAGGTGAATTGGTTGAGTGCCGATATTCCAGGCCGCGAGGCATAGGCGAACGACACGGCTTTGAACGCGATTTCGCCCTTCGCCGGTGTGGGCAAAGGTGTGGGTGCGTCCGGAGACCGGATATCCGGCACCACGGCCAGCAGTTCGATCAGCCGCTCGGCCGCACCTGATGCTTGACTGATTTCGCCCCACACTTCCGACAACTCGCCCATGGCGCCGGCCGCGAACAGCGCATAGATGATGAATTGACTAAGGTTCCCGCCGGTCATTTCGCCCGAGATCACGGCCCCTGCGCCGTACCACAGCACGGCGACGACGCTGGCCACCGTCAGAAAGATCGTGAGGCCGGTCAGACCAGCGCGCGCTTTCATGCGGTCACGGGCCGCTTCGAAAGAGAGCCGGACGGCGTCAGTAAAGCGCGCGCTCACTTCCTTTTCATGCGCGAACGCTTGCATGGTCCGCACGGCGGTCAGATTTTCCTGCGCGTAAGCCGACGCCTCAGCAATCGTATCCTGCGCCTTGCGCGACAACTTCTTGACCGCGCGGCCGTAGGCCATCAACGGCAGCACAATGACGGGGATCGCGACAAGTGTGAGAAGCGACAGGTGCGTGCTCGTCACAAACATCATGATGAATGCGCCGACCAGCATGATCAGGTTGCGTAAGAGCTGGCTCATGGTGTGGCCGGCGACCGCCTTGATCTGCGTGGTGTCGGCGGTCAGCCGGCTCATCACTTCGCCCGAGTGCGTCTTTTCGAAGAACGACGGACCCAGACGCGATAGGTTGGCGAACACATCGCGGCGCAAATCAGCGACGACGCGTTCCCCCAGCCAGTTGACGCAATAAAATCGCACAGCGATCGCGACGGCCAGCACCGCCCCGATCAGCATCATCATCGCAAAATACTGGTCGATGAACTCGCCGTTCTGCGCGTTAAAGCCGTTGTCGATCATGCGCCGCACGGCCAGTGGCACCGACAGCATCGCGACGGCCGACACAACAAGCGCGGTTAACCCGATCGTCAGCACACCCGGGTACCTGAAAAGATAAGGCTGGAGAGCGAGTAGTGGCTTCACCGAACGCTTGCGCCCGGCCCCGTCTGCATCGTCAGTGCCAGCTGCCGCGGCGCCCATGGTCTGCTGCTGAGTACTCAAAGTGACGGTCTCACCTTCAACGGCGTGTTGGATAGAACCCGGGAATGGCCGAACATGGCCCGCAGCCCCCAAACCATCGTGCGGCGGAACGTCCCGGCTACAGGGCCCGGCTCCATCACTCAACGGTGCTTGTGCCCTTATACCATCTCGACTATAGAAGCCCATTCTTGAATTTGAGGCTGCATCTGCGGCCGAGGGCCCCGGCGCGTGAGTCGCCGTTGAACTCAAATTGGCAACACAAATTCGCAACGCAAAGATCCAGGGCTATGAAAAAAGACGCTGACGTTCATCCCGACTACCACCAGATCAAGGTCAAGATGACTGACGGATCCGAGTTCATCACCTATTCGACCTACGGCAAGGAAGGCGATGAGCTGCACCTTGATATCGACCCGTCGACGCACCCAGCGTGGACCGGCGGCGATGCCAAGCTCATGGACCGCGCAGGACGCGTGTCGAAGTTCAAGAAGAAGTTCGAGGGCATGTTCTAGGTTTGATGGTGTCAGACGGTATTGGTGTCAGATACCGTTTTCCCACCCAAACGAAAAAGGCCCGGAGCGAACCGGGCCTTTTTTGTTTCGATACCCGTCATCCCTGATGAGCCGCAGCATACTTTATGGTGCGGCGCTGAGCCGGGATCCCGTGTCTGCAGTGCACCGTTAAAGACGCTGCACTTCGCACGGGATGACGAGTGAAAATGACTAGTTGAACTTGGCGCCGAACGCCCTCTGGAGCTTGTGAATCTGGGCACCTACCGGATTGACCGACATCGCGGCAACGCTTGCCTCATCCGTCATCGTGGTCATGGCCAGATCCAGCTGCACGATGCGATCATGCAGCGCGAAGCTTTCTTCGATCAAGCGCTGCAGACCTTCAGGCAAATCCGCAAAATTCTTCGTGTGCGACGGCCGGCCGAGACTTTGCAACTTCACGCGCGAGCGCTTCTTGCGAGCTTCTTCCTCTGTGATTTCGCCGTCTTTGAGCGCGCGGCGGATCAAAAGCCATGAGGCCAGATCCAACAGCCGGGTCGTCAGCCGCATACTTTCGGTGGTGTAGAGAACAGTCGCGCCGCCGGTCAGACCTTTAGAGGATGCGCGGCCCGCACCATCTAGGTAGGCGGCCGTGCGCTCAACCAGCGCCATGCCTTCTTTGAACACTTGGTCAAATTGAACGGAGGCTTGAAAGCGCTCTCCGAACGAGACCGTGACTCCATCACCGGAGTGGGATTTTTGAAAACTCGACTGATCGCTCATGGCACGCTTTGACACAGACGCTAACTCTCCGCTTACTCTTACCACTCAACAACACTACATGGCCATAGTTAACAACATCGCCCAAAACGAGGCAGAACACGCGGTCCGTGGCCTGTGTTGTGGATGACGCAAAAAATGAGCCGCCTTTCGGCGGCTCTCGAGTCAAACAGGGAGGCGTCAAATAGAGTGGCAGGAACCACTCGGGTCCAGAAATCTGGATGTCTTGTTTTAAACCCATGATGGATAACAAAGCGTAAACGCGCGGGGGCTTTCGTCAGAAAAGGAATTTACGCATGTGGCCCGCTGGCCGTAGTTGTCCTACCCGGAACGGGACAGCGGGTAACGCGCGGCTACCCGACACAGTCAGCATCGCTTAACGTTTGAAGAGGGCCGCTGCGGCTGCGTCATGGGCACGCTTTTTCGTCAACTCTTGACACACGCGTAAGATTTCGGTCTCCAGCGCCGCAATGCGGTCTTCAAGCTCTGCGACCGATAGCGTCTCGAGATTTTCACCCAGCAACACGCCTTTGACCGGCTTCGGTGGCCGCAGCTCATCCCAATCCATGCCGGTCTCCTTCAGCGCAAGATCCGCGCAAACGGGTGCCTCAGCAAAATGACACGGGCGCGGCCTTGCCTCAACGGGGCATTCCGGGCATGTGTCGCGCGTAACCGCACCCGGAATAATCCACCATGACAGCAGTTCCTGCCACCATGACGGCGATTGCCATTGACGGCAAAGGCGGGCCAGAAGTGCTCGTGCCGCGCGAATTTCCCGTCTCTGTCCCCGGGGCAGGTCAGGTTCTCATCAAAGTCGGGGCCGCCGGCGTCAACCGCCCCGACGTGCTCCAGCGCAAGGGGCTCTATCCCGCCCCCAAGGGGCATTCGGAGTTGCCAGGCTTGGAAGTGGCCGGGTGGATTGCCGCGCTTGGACCCGGCACGCAACGCCTTCAGTTGGATGAGCCTGTGATGGCCCTCGTCAACGGCGGCGGCTACGCGCAGTATTGCGTTGCCGACGTTGGTGTGACGCTGCCGATCCCGGCAGGGCTGTCGATGCAAGACGCCGCGGGCGTGCCGGAAACCTTTTTCACAGTCTGGCACAACGTGTTTGAACGCGGCGGCTTGAAGCCCGGCGAGTGGTTTCTGATCCACGGCGGATCAAGCGGTATTGGCGTCACAGCGATTCAATTGGCTAAAGCCTTTGGCGCCAAGGTCATCACGACAGCGGGATCAGATGAAAAATGTGGGGCTTGCCGGGCGCTTGGAGCAGATCGTTCGGTCAACTACAAAACCGAAGATTTCTCTGAAGCCGTTAAGGCTGAGACGGGCGGCCGCGGCGTTGATGTCATCCTTGATATGGTCGGCGGCGACTACATCGACAAGAATATCCGCGCGCTCGCCGACGATGGCCGTCTCGTCAACATCGGCTATCAATCGGGCTCGCAGGCGACCATCGATTTCATGCGCGTGATGCTTAAGCGATTGACGTTGACCGGCTCGACGCTGCGCATCCACACGCCCGAGGTGAAGGCCGCCATCGCCCGCGCGGTGGAGATCAACGTGCTGCCCAAGTTGGCGGCCGGCGAAATCAAAGTCGTGATCGACAGCACCTTTGACTTGCGCGACGCCGCCAAAGCCCACGCCCGTATGGAAACAAGCCAGCACATCGGGAAGATTGTTTTGGTGGTGTGAGAGTGTTGCCTGCGTGACGCCGGAACGGGGTTAGGCACTTCAAATTGTCCTCCAACTGCGTCAGCATTCGCGACATGCCTGACCCCGCATCGCTGCAAGAGGGTGTCCGACACCACTCAGAGGTGTCTGACACCGTTCTACCACGCCAACCCCGTCATCGCGGCGATTGGGCGGACCGTCTGATCGTGAAACATGACATCGAGGCTCGCAGCATTGAGACCAAGACCATCACTCAAATGAACTTTGCTGGCGATGTAAACGGCGTCGATGCCCGCAGCTGCCGCTCCCGAGATGTCAGTGCGCACGCCATCGCCAATGGCAAGAACCTGCGACGGTGAGACGGCCGTACCGCGCAAGGCTGTCACGGTCTCGAACGCCATCTCGTAAATTGGGAGATACGGCTTGCCTGCGTACACAACGCGGCCGCCGAGCGCTTCAAACGACACCGCAATCGCACCTGCGCAATAGACAATCTTGCCGCCGCGTTCGACCGTCAGGTCCGGGTTGGCGCAGATCATCGCGACCTGCTTGCGCACGAAATCGCCGAGCAAGCCCGCGTAATGATCCGGTGTCTCCGTTTCATCGTCGAACAGCCCCGTGCACACCGCGACTTCCGCGGAGGCCAGCGGTACCAGCTTCGTACCCAGCCCTTCGTAGATACCGAGATCGCGTTCCGGTCCCAGATGCGCAATGCGCCGTCCGTCCGATGTGGCCTTGCCGATCAACGCGCGCGCGGCATCGCCCGACGAGACAATGCCATTATAAGCGGCGCGGGGCACACCGATGCGATCCAGCTGTTGGGCGACGCTCGCGGCAGGGCGCGGCGCATTGGACAACAGCAACACTGTGCCGCCTTGCGCACGAAACGCCTGGCACGCTCCGACGGCAGCCGCGAACGGCCGCACGCCATTGTGCATGACGCCCCAGATGTCGGTGAACCAGGCGAGCCGCTCAGCACTGAACGGCGCGATCGACGTCACGACCGGGATCGGCCGCAGAATGGATGTGGAGGACATGCCTCTGACTAGCGGGGCCGCGTCCCGCAATCAAGCGGCGGCTTGACCGGCGCGCGCGACGACGTCGGCCTTCACCGGGCGCGGACCACCGAACAACGGTCCCTGACCGAGGGCTGCGCCGAAACCTGCCACACTGGCCAGCTTGGCTTCGTCGTCGATCTGCTGGACGATCACAGCGAAGCCCGTGCCCGCAAGGTGCCGGCAGACGTCAGCCGCGGGAATCGTGCCGCCAGGGATCGGCAAGCCCTTGAGGAACACGTCAGCGTCGAGCTTGACGAAGCCGAAACCGGCGCGCGCCATGGCTTCGAAGTTCATATCGAGATCGGTCACTGAGGTGATGGCAAACCGGAAGCCCAGTTGCGACAAAGCCGCGACCGCGTTCTGATCGGCGACTGAGAAGGCGCGCACGTCTGCTTGCGTGAAGGTCAGCACCATGTAGCGAGCAAGTGCGGGGCGGTCGATGAAGTCCGCCTGCAGGGAGGTAGCGAATGTGCCGTCGCTCAGGGATTCGCCCGTCGTCCGGGAAAAGACCGAGCCAATCTTGCCGCGATCAGCCATTCTCTCTGCAATGATGGATGTGCGTGAAATGCGGGCGCGGTCGAACAACGGCAGCAGCCCGCGGCCGCGCAATTCGGTGGCGTTGTCGCCATGGCCTAAGTCTTCGCCCAGGTCGCCGCGCACGCGAATGGCGACTTCGTAGTGACGCGCAGCTTTGTCGCCCAATCCAAGAATCGGTTCGAGCAATACGTCGACGCGGCCTGCTTCGATGGCCTGCGCCAGCATCACCGCTTCGGCGTTGAAAGGAGCAGCTGCGATGGGCGCCGGTTCGGCGGCGATCGGCGCCAGAGCAGGATCGTGCGCTGATGCATTGCGCATGGTCGAGGCTGTGGTGCGCAAGGCGTCGAGTGAGGCTTCAAGACCAGCGTCTCTAATTGGCTGCCCTGCGTCTACGCCGGCATGTGCCGGTTGCGTTGGCACATCCGCCGTCTCTCGCGCGAGTTCGGCGGCGTTGACCTGAGCCGCCATCTTCTTGATCAAATTCTGAATCATCTCCACGTCATCTTCCCGCGGCGACGACGGCGCCATAGGCGCGGCGGTGGTTTGTGCGGGCACGCCCGGCGCGGTCAGCGGCGGAGGCGCTATGGCAGCGGCCCTTTTCAGCACGGGTTCCGACGGGCGGAATGTAAAGGGATCAGACTTAGCTGTGGCCGCAGGCTTCGCGGGTGTGGCAGGCGCCGGCATCGGCGCATTGAACAGTTCGTCGAACATCATCGGCGGCGGGCTTGTTGCCGTGGGAGCTGCAGTTGGCGAGGCGGCAGGGCGCAAACTTCCTGCCGGGGTCTCGGCGCGCACCATGGGTGCCATCTCAGGCTTCTCAACACCCGGCTTGAAGGCCCCGCGATTGGCCTGCGCGCGCGACGGGATCTGCGGCGAAGACTTGATACGGTCGAGTTCGGCCTGGAGGTGCTCAACTTTCGAATTTAATACCTGTTCCGTTTCGACGCCGCGGCCCATGGCATGAAAGCCTGCGAGGCCAGCAAAGAGGGCGCCACCAACAATGGCCGCGCCCAACAGCGGCAGCCCCATTTGAAGATGCAGCCCGACGGTGATGGCTGCCGCCACCAGCGCCATCGCAACCAGGACAAAGCCGTCCGCCAAGGCCGAGGATGGCGCGGGTGTTGGTGTGAGATCTGCGTGCTTTTTCGTCATGATGTGTGTGAGCCCGAGGCTGATCAAATCGAATCGCTTTGGGAAAGCATCGGCTCTAGGCGCGATCCGTTGCAATCTAAGCGGCTGGTCTATCACCAGATTTTCACCCCCTCAGCCGCGAGTCTGACACCCATAGTGACCCGAATGCACCGGAAGTTGTCCACAGTGGCGACCGGGTTGGGGAGGCCTGGGTCCACCCAAACCCAATGACGTTTCAATGCGCTAAGGGCGTGCCAAGATGGACGCAAGGGTGTTGCCATCCCGCTCGGGTCAATCCGCCGCCTTTCGGCCATGCGTCAGCCGCGCGCCAGGCCGAATCGGAGCGCCGTTTAGATGTCGTTAGGCGAATCGGCGTGGTATGGTCATGCCGGGTGCCTCTGAAAGTCCGGTGTAGTCGAGGAGCATGGCCCGATGTTTATGAGCGTTGTCACGCGTGACCCTGGTGCGGAAGTTTATCCAGAATTGGCGGGCGCGCGGGTTGTTATCACCGGCCTGACCGCGGCTATGGGCGTCGACGTTGCCCGTGCGTTCGCGGAGCGTAAGGCTCAGCTCATTGTCCAGTCACCGGACTCCTCGCCGGAGATAACAGAGCTGGCAGCACTGCTCGCGGCCTCAGCCAGCGATATGCAGCTGTTCAACACCCCATTCACTGATGGCCCTGCCGCGGTTCGCTTTGCGCAGACTGCCGCGCAGTCCTTTGGCGGCATCGACACGGTCATCAACCTCGTCTCGATCTCAGCGGCTGAATGCGGCACGATCGCATCGGAACAGGATCTGGAAGATCTGGTTTCGAAAAAGCTGCTTGCGCCGACCATGATCACCCAGGTGGCCAGCAATCGCATGGGCGTGACGTGGACAGAAGGCTCCATTTTGAATGTGCTCGCCATGCCGGCGCCGCAGTCAAAGGAGATCGCCGCTGTCGCAACTTATGCCCGGACCGCATTGGCAGCTATTACACGGATGGAAGCGCAGAAGTGGGCGGCGCAGGCCATCCGGATTAACGCGATTGGGCCCAAAGCCACTTCGCTCGATGCGGCCAGCGGCGCGTGCTTGACCTCGGAGCCCGATATCGCCGCGCTGGCACTGTCTCTTGCCAGCCGCAAAGGACGCCTGCTGACCGGGCACATCTTCGATGCCGAAGGTGTTTCTGACCGCCGCTGCTAGAACAAATAGATATCCCTGGCTTGTTCAGCACAGTGCATCGTTGCACGCGTTCATCGAAAGCGTCCTCGTCTGGCTCCGATCGTGGGGTCCAGTCTCGCCCGCTCCGCGTGTTGGGCTTGATTTCCCGCGCGCCATCCTCGACCATCGTTCCATATGAACTTTGCGGGATCGGATGAATGGCGACCGCTGACAGCCCTGACGATGACACTGCGCGGGTGGCCCGGTTGCCGTTCTGGTCGGGCCCGGTTGAGCCCAAGGCCCTGCGCGGCGGCATCACCAACAAAAACTTTATTGTCGAGGATCGCGGGCGGCGGCACGTCGTCCGGCTCGGCAGTGATATCCTGGTGCATGGCATCGTGCGCACCAACGAACTCGCCGCTAGCCATGCAGCACACGCCGCAGGCCTGAGCCCTGCCGTGCTGCACAGCGAACCGGGCATTCTCATTCTCGACTTCATCGATGGCCACACGTTTGGTCCCGAGGATGTGCGCAACCCCAACAATCTCAACCGCCTCGCCGATCTCGTCCGGCGCTGTCACCGGGATATCCCGCAGCACTTGCGCGGTCCGGCGGCAATGTTCTGGGTGTTCCACGTGCTGCGCGACTATGCCCACACGTTGCAAGATGGAAACAGCCGCCACACGGCGGATCTGCCGGGCCTTCTTGCTAAGGCCGCAACACTCGAAGCCGCGGTCGGACCCATCGACGTCGTGTTCGGCCACAACGATCTGCTCGCCGCCAACATCATGGATGACGGCTGCCGCTTGTGGCTGCTCGATTGGGACTACGCGGGATTTAATTCGCCACTCTTTGATCTGGGTGGGCTGGCGTCAAACAGCGAAATGCCGCTGGATTTGTCCGAGGCGTTGTTGAGCATCTACTTCCAGCGGCCCCTTGACGATGACCTGCGCCGGCGTGCGGCTGCGATGAGTGCCGCGTCGCTGCTGCGCGAGACGATGTGGAGCATGGTGTCGGAAATTCACTCGAAGGTTGATTTCGATTACGCCGCCTACACCGCCGACTATCGCGCGCGGTTCGAGGCGGCGTACGCAACGTTCGTTGGAGATGGCGTCAGTGCGTAGGTCGGACTGAGTGAGGGTGCCGTTAGGCACCAAAGCGAAGTCCGGCACAGAGCCCGCAGTTTGCCGGACATCGCAGCGACGCCGTGCGGCACCCTCGCTCAGTCCGGCCTAAACGTGACCCATCATGCATGAAGGGGTGACACCGTTCCGGATCAGCCACTACGCCACCGTCTCCATCGCTTCCAATTCGTCGATCATGCCTTCGATGACCTTGAGGCCCTTGTCCCAGAACGCTGGATCGCGGGCGTCGAGGCCGAATGGCGCCAACAGTTCGGAGTGGTGCTTGGAGCCACCCGCTTTGAGCAAGTCGAAGTATTTGCCGACAAAGCCGGGATGCGCTTCCTGATACAACCCATAGAGTGAATTCACGAGGCAATCGCCGAAGGCATAGGCGTATACGTAGAACGGCGAATTGATGAAGTGGGGAATGTACGTCCAGAACACCTCATAGCCGGGCTTGAATTCAATCGCAGGCCCGAGGCTTTCGGTTTGGACTTCAAGCCAGAACTGACCCAGCTGCTCTGCGGTCAGTTCGCCGTCGCGGCGGGCTTCATGCACTTTGCGCTCGAACGTATAGAACGCGATCTGTCGAACGACGGTGTTGAGCATGTCCTCAACCTTGCCAGCGATCATCGCCTTCTTTTCTTTTGGCTCGGTGGTCTCCGCGAGCAGCGCCTTGAAGGTCAGCATCTCGCCAAAGACAGAAGCGGTTTCTGCCAGCGTCAGCGGCGTCGGTGCCAGAAGAGGCCCCTGATCGCGCGCCAGCATCTGGTGCACGCCGTGCCCCAGTTCATGTGCGAGCGTCATGACATCGCGCGGCTTACCCTGATAGTTCATCAGCACATACGGATGCACGCTGGGCACGGTGGAGGCTGAGAACGCGCCCTGTGCCTTACCCTCACGAACCGGCGCATCGATCCAGTTCTTGTCGAAAAATTGCTTCGCCGTCGCCGCCATATCAGGCGCAAACGCGCCGTAGGCTTTCAACACCGTCGCTTCGGCTTGCTTCCAAGTGAAAATGCGCTCGGGCTTGTCGGGCAGCGGGGCATTGCGGTCCCAGTGGTTCATTTTCTCCATGCCAAGCCACTTGGCCTTCATAGCGTAATAGCGATGCGACAGACGCGGGTAGGCGGCGCGCACGGACGACACCAATGCATCGACGACGGGGGCTTCGACGCGGTTGGCCAAGTGGCGGCTGTCTGCGACATCGCCAAAGCCACGCCAGCGGTCGGAGATTTCTTTGTCTTTGGCGAGCGTGTTGGTGATCAGCGTGAACAGCCGGATGTTGTCACCGAACACTTTGGCGAGCGCTTCGGCACCGGCCCTGCGGCGCGCGCCGTCAGGACTCGACAACAGATTGAGCGTGGGCTCGAGCGATATGGGGTGTGCCTCGCCCTCGACCGGAAACCGCAATCCGGTCATCGTTTCATTGAACAGCCGGCCGAATGCGCCGCGCGAGGTCTGGCCCTTTTCGGTGAACAGGCGTTCCAACTTTTCATCGAGCTGAAAAGGCTTTTCCTTGCGCAGGTCTTCAATCCACGGCTTGAAGCGGGCGAGCTTGGGATGCGTCACGGCTGCATCAATCACGTCTTCGTCGATCTGGTTGAGTTCCAATTCGAAAAAGATGAGGTCGGTCGACATGCGCGTCAAAGCTTCGGACACGTCGCCGTAGAATTTCGCGCGCGCGGGGTCGGCCTGATTGGCGGCGTAGTAGAGGCCCGCATAAGACCCGAGTTTGCCAAGCAGGTCCGACAGGGATTCATAGTCCGTAATGGCCTCAGCCAGCTTCGCGCCGTCTTGCGCCAGCTGAGCGACACGCCCCTGATACGCAGCCTTCATGCGCAGCGCTTCCGCCGCACCAGCCTTCAGATCGCGTTGGACCTCTGGAGCGTCAGGGCTCTTATAAAGATCTGACAGGTCCCATTCGGGCATCGGCCCCAAGTCGGCGGTCAAGGTCGTCGAAGCCGTGTGCTGCATGCCATCCTCTAGGGGGTGAGTGTCGGTTAAGCCGGGCGGACCGGCTACGTACGGCTCAGTTAAGCTGCTCTGGCGGGCCGGACAAGACGCCACCGTGAAACATTAAAGTGTTCCACATCGTTCGTCTTAGGGATTGCTCAACCATGTTTTCTCATGTCGCCCGTGGGAGGCTTGAACGCCGCCCACGACGCTCCAATCTCCAAGTCAGTTGAAACAACGCTATGAGGACTGATTGAATATCGACACATTATTTTACTTTCTCGCCCCAGTTGCGGCCGTGCCGCTGTTGATCGGCTGGTTTTATTATCGTTATACCAAGCGTCTCGTGCACATCGAGGCCTACAAGTGGCCGCCGGGCTTGATCAGCAAGCTCCGCCGTACCTACCCCCACCTACGAATTTCCGACGAAGATAAAATCGCCCGCGGCCTCAAGCAATTCTTCCGCGCGTATCTCAATTGTGGACTGCATCCCGTGGCGATGCCGTCGCAAGCCGCCGACGAACTCTGGCATGAGTTCATCCTTTACACGAAGGCTTACGAGGACTTTTGCCAAAAGGCCTTCGGGCGATTCCTGCATCACACCCCAGCGATTGTGCTGACTAAAGACGCCAAGTCCAGCAACGAAGGCCTGCGCCGGGTCTGGTGGCAGGCGTGCAAGGAAGAGGGCATCGACCCGCGCAATCCCACAACTCTTCCGCTCTTGTTCCGCCTCGACGCCGAACTCGAGATTCCAGGCGGCTACCGCTACACACCCGACTGCAAGGAATTGCGCCAACAAGGTGTCGCTGGCACCAACTGCGGCGGCGACTTCTCGTCCAGCAGCTTCGACGGCGGCACATCCGGTCTCGGCGATGGGGACGGCTCCGGCGGCGATGGCTCCGGTGGTGACGGCGGCGGTTGCGGCGGCGGCGGGGACTGATCTGTTCAAAAAAGCTCCAAGCTGAGCAATTGCGAAACCTCTTGTTTACTGTTGTCGGGCAATCTCGGCTCGTTGAAGTGAGTAGCCGGTAGCCGGGTGTCTAATCCTGGTACGCCCTGAGTACGGTCTCCGGCTTTGTCCCAGTTGTGTTGAGTACGAGTGCCCTATGGCAAAGCGTGTCCTAATCGTCGATGACGATCCTGCCCAACGCCGCATTCTTGAAGAAACGATCAAGCGGCTCGGCTTCGAAACCAAGACAACCAATTCCGGCGAGTCCGCCCTCCAGATCCTGGAAGGGCCCGATCGCGCAGGCATCTCGCTGGTGCTGCTCGACCTTGTCATGCCCGGCCTTGACGGCATGGGCGTTCTTGAACGGTTGAACGAAAAGCCCGGCATTCCGCCCATCATCGTTCAAACAGCACACGGCTCGATTGATGCTGCCATCAACGCGATGCGCGCAGGCGCCGTTGACTTCGTCATCAAGCCCGCCTCGCCAGAGCGTCTCGAGGTCTCGATCAAGACCGCGCTGAAGATTGAAGCGCTCGCTGGCGAAATCACGCGCAGCAAGAAGAAGGCTGAGGGCACTCTCACGTTTAACGAACTGATTGTCCGTGGCGAAGCCATGCAGCGGGTGATCTCGCTCGGCAAGCGCGCGGCTGCCTCGAATATTCCGGTTCTCATTGAAGGCGAGTCAGGCGTTGGCAAAGAGCTGATCGCGCGCGCCATTCAGGGCGAGAGCGAACGCGCGGGCAAACCGTTCATTACGGTCAACTGCGGTGCAATCCCGGAAAATCTCGTCGAGAGCATTCTGTTTGGCCACGAAAAGGGGTCGTTTACGGGCGCATCGGACCGCCGCATCGGCAAGTTCCAGGAAGCCGATGGCGGCACACTGTTCCTTGATGAAGTCGGCGAGTTGCCGCTTGAAGCTCAGGTGAAGTTGCTGCGCGCGCTGCAGGAAGGCGAGATTGATCCGGTCGGTTCTCAGAAGCCGGTGAAGGTCAACTTCCGCCTGATTTCGGCGACCAACCGCGATATGATCCAACTCGTCAAAGACGGCAAGTTCCGCGAGGATCTTTACTACCGCCTGAACGTGTTCCCGATCTGGGTGCCGCCGCTGCGCGAGCGCATCGATGACGTGCCGGAACTGGCTCGTCACTTCGTCGCCCGCTTTGCAGCCGAAGAAGGAAAGCGCATTTCGGGCTTTGCATCGGATGCGGAACGCTTGATCCAGTCCTACACGTGGCCGGGCAACGTGCGCCAACTTGAGAACGCCGTGTTCCGCGCCGTAGTTCTAGCGGATCGTGCGGAACTCTCGGTGAACGAGTTCCCGCAGATTGCCGCGCATGTCGAAGGGTTCTCGGCGGAAATTCCGGATGCGCCCACGGCGCTGCAGCGCCAGCCTGCGTATACGGGTGCTGCGATGCTCGGCGCAGAAGACACCATCCCGCAAACGATGGAAATGCGCTCGTCCGGCGGCAATGGCTCCATCGGCATTCCCGCGGTCGACGCCGACGGCGATATCCGCTCGCTCGAGGCCATGGAAGCCGACATGATCCGTCTCGCACTCGGGCGCTATCGCGGCCACATGACGGAAGTCGCCAAGCGGCTCAACATCGGCCGCTCGACTCTCTATCGCAAAATGCAGGAATACGGTCTGGAGCCACGCGTGAACTAGGCTGTCCTTGTTCTCCTTGAGACACCTCTGAACGCCCTCTAGACCGCAAGGGCCCAGCCGCAAAGCTGGGCCCTTTTGCTTTGCTACTAGACTTTTGCTTGGGATGAGCGTGGCTTGGCGGGCGCAGACATTCTCGAATCGCATTATTGGACGAGTTTGGTGAGGGATTTCAAAGGCGCGGTCTCATAAGATGGCGTCTTTCATACCCTTGACCGGCACGTCGATGAGACGGTTCGGAGACCGGCCGATGCGATTGTCTAAATTGATTGCGACGTGGATTGCTGTGGCCGCTGGAGCGGCACTGCCCGTTGGGCCGGCGCGCGCGCAGGACAAATCTGACATCCCCAACGCGCAAGCGATCGAGGTGCCCGCCGAGACGGGAAGCATTGAACCCGCATCCGTCGCTCCCCACGCCGATGCTGCGATTGGACAAGCCGCTCGCAGCCTGCTGACCCCGCCCCAGCCGGCCGATCACTTGCTGCCCGATGCGGCAACTGCCGCTGCGACTGCTGAAACCTCATCGCCGCCGCCGAAACCGTCGCCCGAAGAGCGCGACCGCAATGCTCTCCTTGAATTCTATCAAAGCCGGGGTGATGAGCCCTTGTGGGTGACGTCCTCGGGCTTCACGCCCAAAGCGCAACAGGTCATTGCCGAGTTGAAGCGGGCAGCGGAATGGGGGTTTGACCCGGCCGATTACGACGTCACCGACCCCGGGCCTTCCCCGGCACATGAGCAAGTCGCGCAGGCCGAGAGCGCGCTGTCTATGGCAGTCATGACGTATGCCCGTCACGCGCGCGGCGGATTGATTGCGGAGCCAGCAAAACAGCTGTCCTCCTACTATGACCGGCGCCCGTCTCTGCGCGATCGCAAATTGCTGTTGGAAGAGCTCGCGAGTTCAAACGATCCGGCGCGTGTGCTGACTGGGCTGCACCCGCAGCACGCGCAGTTCAATGCGCTGCATCAGGCATGGCTGGAAGCGGTCCGGACCGCGAAGGGCAAGGCACCAAAACTCCCCGCAGGCAGCGATCTGAAAGCGGGCGATCAACACCCGGATATTGCGATTCTGCGCCAGCGGATGGCGGTTCCCGCCGAGGCCGGTACGGACGAAACGCGCTTTGATGAGCGGTTGGTCTCGGCCGTGAGCGCCTATCAGAATTACATGGACCTCGAACCGGCAGATGGGACCCTGACCACCCCCACACGCGCCAAGCTCAACCAACCCGTGAAAGGCCGCGCCGATCAGCTCCTCGCCAACATGCAGGCGTGGCGGTATCTGCCGGAGGATCTCGGCAGCATGTACGTTTGGGTCAATGTGCCGGAGTATATGATCCGCATCGTCAAAGACGGCGACGTGATTTTCACGGAGCGGATCACAGCGGGGCTCGTCAACAAGCAGACTCCGATCTTTTCCGACGAAATGGAGCGCGTGACGTTCAAATCGCGCTGGCGCATTCCGGACTCGATCAAGGTGCGCGAACTCTGGCCGAGCCTGCTGGGCGGCGGCGGTCTCGTGCGCCAGCATCGCGTCGAGTTCCGGAAAACTGACACCGGCGAGTCCGTCGATTGGCGCAAGATCAACTGGTCCAAAGCTGACATGAACGACTATGTGGCCTGGCAGCCACCCGGGCCGTGGAACCAGCTTGGCGTCGTCAAATTCTCATTCCCCAGTAAGCACCGCGTGTTCATGCACGACACGCCCGACAAATACATGTTCAACTGGACAAGGCGCGCCAACAGCCACGGCTGCATGCGCATTCGCAATCCATTGTCGATGGCGGCGGTCATACTCGGAAATGACAAAGGATGGGACCGCGCCAAGATCGACGATCTCGTCAAAAATGGCCCCGACCACAACATCGTCGAACTCGACAAGAAAATCCCCGTTCACATGACCTACTTCACGGCGCGCGCGGGCGAGGGGGGCAAGATCGACACCTGGGGCGACATCTATGGACACGAGCGGCGAATGACGCTGGCCCTTGCGGAAAAGTGGGACAAGATCGGGAAGGGACCCGATCACCTGGCGCCACTTGACCAGACCGCGGTCCCGCGTGTGGCGGCCCGCAAGCAACAGCTTCGCAAACCAGACGCTGATAGCGTTCAAAGTCTCGTGAACGCTGTGCTCGGAGGACTATGATGTCTCCGCAACCCCTCGATTGCGGCTGATCATGGCCTAAATCGAGACTGCAATTTGTAATTCAGCAACACTTCTGCCTCATCCTGCTGGCAGAACGACTTGTGCCGGGCAGCATCTTTTCATCAAGCAGGCCGTCGGCTAGTTTACGGGTAAATTCCGTGCGCGGGAGATTTGGCGTGATGCGTTTGTCGACTGTACGAGCTGTGTCTGGTGCTCTGGTCTCGATGGCCCTTCTGGCGCCCATGGCCGCGATGGCGCAATCGAGCGACCATCACACTGTCATCGCCAACGCCGACCCCGGAGCTGTCATTATGCCCGGGGTGGACGATGACGAGCCCATCGGCGCGGCCATTCGTGATCGCCTGCTCGATGATGCGGTGCGCGCCAAGGAAGACGAGGCGGTCGATTGGCAAGCCCTGCTTGCGTTCTACGAAGGCCGCGGAGACCAAGCAATCTGGGTTGGCAAAGGTGGCTACACCGACAAAGCTCTGTCAGTCATGGCAGAGTTTGCCACCGCCGATGAGTGGGGGTTGAACCCAGATGATTTTGTCGTGCTCTCTCTGCCCGATGACGGTCCCGGCACCGCGCCTCTGACGCGTGACCAGCGCATTGAAGCGGAATCCTTATTTGCATTGAATGTTTTGAAATACGCCCGGCATGCCCGCGGTGGTCGCGTTTTTGAGCCCTCCAAGCAGTTGTCCTCGTACTTGGACCGTGGGCCGCAACTGGCCCATCCGAAAGACGTTCTCGACAACCTAGCCGCCGCTGAAAAGCCCGGCGAGATTTTGCGCAATCTGCATCCCAAGCACCCGCAGTTCGAAAAGCTCCGCCAGAAGTTTATTGAGATGACGAGTGAGGCGGCGGATGCGGACAAGATCGTCCGGATCCCGGCAGGCCCCAAGCTGATCCCCGGCAAGAAGCACCCGCAGATCGCGTTGTTGCGCCGGCGGCTCGACGTGCCGGCGGAAGCGGTTGGCGGCTGGCCCGTGGATGAAACGCACTACGACGATAAGCTGGCCGTAGCGGTTGCCAAGTTCCAGGATGAGCGCGGGCATAAAGCCGATGGCATTGTCGGCAGCAAAACGCGCGCGGCTCTCAACGACATCGAAGTGCCGAGCCCAGAGAAGATCCTCGCCAACATGGAACAGTGGCGCTGGATGCCGGAAGATCTCGGCAATTTCTATGTCTGGGTTAACATTCCAGACTTTATGGTCCGCGTCGTGAAGGATGGAAAAATCATTCACGAAGAGCGCATCGTGACCGGTGAAATCGACAAGCAGACGCCGGTGTTCTCAGATGTGATGGAAACGATTTTCTTCAATCCGCGCTGGAATGTTCCCGACAGCATCAAGGTGCTGGAGCTTTATCCGAACTTGGCGCGCGGCGGCGGCAGTTTCCAGCGGCAGGGCTTGAAATTGATGCGCAATGGCCGCGAAGTGAGCCCCGGCAGTGTTAACTGGGGGACGGCCGACATCCGCAATTACGACGTCTATCAGCCGGCCGGTCCCGGCAATGTGCTCGGCGTCGTCAAGTTCACGTTCCCTAATAAACACGCGGTCTATTTGCACGATACAACCGCTAAGAGCCTGTTCAACGAGACGAGCCGCCCGTTCAGCCACGGCTGCATGCGCGTGCGCAATCCGATGCGTCTTGCGGAGATCTTGCTTGCCGAAGACAAGGGCTGGAATGCTGCACACGTTCACGACATGCAGCAGTCGAACGATGATGAAGTGCCCGTCAAGCTCGATAAAAAAATCCCCGTGCACGTGACGTACTTCACGGCGCGGATTGAAGACGACGGCACGGAGAAACTCTTCAAGGACGTCTACGGACACGAACAGCGGATCAAGCTGGCGATGGCCGGAAAATTCAGCCAGATCGCAAAAGGATCAGATCATTTGGCGCCTGTGAAACTTGAGCGCGTGCGCTTTGCCCAGACGCCGGACGACTGGGGCTTCTTCGGCGGAACCAACTACGGTGGCAACCCGCAGAACAATTCAGGCGTGCTGATCAACAAGAGCGGCAAACGCTACAAAAAAGACAACTCGTCGTTCAACGACTTCATGAACAACATGTTCGGCGGCAATTGAGCTGATTTCCTAGGCCGGACATAGTGAGGTCGCTGCAGGGGACGGAATGAAGTCCGGCCCACACTGCGCCTTCACAAATTCGGTGTCGCCGCGCCGGGCGATGGCTCGTCCCCAGCCGTTGATGACGGCGTAGAGCTGGCCCGCGCCGCAAACCCTCTGACCACATCGCGCAAACCTGCGATGGCGCGTTCCACTCCGGTCGTGACATCCGACATCACTGTTGCTGCTTGTTCGCCACGCTTCAAGCGGCGATCAAGAGCGGCCATGGTGCGTGCGAGGCCCGGATCGTCATCCTCAAGCCACGTGTCGAGCACACTGGCGTAGATCGAGGTCAGACCGGCAACACGCGACAATCCGCTGATCCCATCTGTCGGCACACCGGCTGCGTGCAGCATCCAGGCCTGTGACGCCATCAGGCGGCGGCCCAACTCGATGTCCATCGGGCGCGATGCCATGATCGACTTGAGTGCGGCCTTATAGGGTGTGAGCACATCAAAGCGCGTCATGATCACGTCGAAGATGCGGTCCCGCGCAGACTGGCCGGGCTGCGGTCTAGGTGCACGGTCCAAAACGGCATCATCGGTTGCGCGGCCGAAGGCGGACAGAATAGCGACCTTTGAAGGGAATTCCTTGCGCAACTCAACGAGGGACATGCCGGCGCCATCGGCGATGTCGCGGATGGTGACTTCGTCCCACGGCCGCTCGGCCGCCAATCGCATCATCGCGGTAACAATACGGCCCTTTGGCGTTGCGATATCCAGCATCGGCGGTCTCCTCGGTTCCTCATTCTGAACGTAGGGTGCGAGGCATCGGATTGGTAGGGGATCGCGTCATCACACCGAACGGCGTGTCCGGCCTCAGGTCTCGTCGATGCCGAGAGCCGATGCCGCGCCCCAGCCCGCCAAGGCGCCGGCTATCTGTGCGGCAACGAACCCCAGAACATCGCCGGGTGAGATGCCGGCAAATGTATCGGTCCACGCCCGTGCCAATGTCACCGCCGGATTGGCAAATGACGTCGAGGCCGTGAACCAGTAGGCGGACACGATGTACAGGCCGACGCTGACTGGCACGAACTCGGGCTTATGGCGCACCGTCAAAAGGATGGTGAGGATCAAACCGAAAGTGGCTATGGCCTCGCTCAGCCATTGTGCCGGGCCCGTACGGACGGTGTCTGAGGCCTGCAGCAACGGCAGGTCGAACATGGCGTGTGCGAGCAGAACGCCGGCGATTGCTCCGGCAGCCTGTACGGCGATGTATCCGAGCGCTTCAGGCATGCCGAGTTTTTGGCGGAGCGCTTGGATCAGCGTGACGGCCGGATTGAAATGGGCCCCAGAAATGGGACCGAGCATCGTGATCAGAACGACAAGGGCCGCACCCGTTGCGATGGCATTGCATAGCAGCGCCACGGCCACATTTCCGCCGGCCAGCTTCTCCGCCATGATCCCGGAGCCAACGACGGCTGCGAGAAGAAAAGCCGTGCCTACCCCTTCCGCAAAAGAACGGCGCGCAAGGCTGGGCTGAGGTGATGTCACGTGGTGGCCTTCGTCGTGAGCCTCGCGGCGCCACCGATATCGTCGAGGCGCTTTTGTAACGACAACTTGTCCAGAGAGTCGAGGGGCAGGTTCACAAAAATTCCAATGCGTTGATAGAGCATCCGGTGGGTGTCTGCAAAGGCATGACGCTTTTCGGCTTCTGTGCCGGTCGCCCTCGATGGATCGGGCAGCCCCCAATGGGCCGTCATGGGTTGGCCAGGCCAGTACGGACACGTTTCGTTTGCCGCGTCGTCGCAGACCGTGAAGACGAAATCGAGAGCGGGAGCACCAGGAGCTGCAAACTCGTCCCAAGATTTTGAGCGCAGGCTGCTGACATCATAATTCAACTGCTTCAACAGATCGAACGCGTAGGGGTTCACAGTGCCAGCGGGTTGACTGCCTGCTGACAATCCGCGAAACTTCCCCCGACCAAGCGAGTTCATGATGCACTCGCCAATCACCGACCGTGCGGAATTGTGCGTGCACAGAAACAGGACATTCAGAACGCGATCACTCATGGGGTACTCCTCCTCCTGGTCTTTGCGGGTAACGGGTCGCAACACGCGACTCTGGCGGTGAATAAATCGGAACTGCACAGTTCCGGACGGCCTTGGCAACAATCGTCGATGAGAAACTGAATGAGTTCGCGCATGGCATCGACTTTGATCGCGGAGCGGATGAAGCGGCCGTCGCGCCAGGACAGCACGAGACCTGCCCGTTCGAGTTCTTTCATATGAAATGAAAGCGTCGTGGCGCCGATGCCCGCCTCTGTGGCCAGTTGAGTTGCGGACAAGCCCGTTGGACCAGCCCGCACTAAAATGCGAAAGGCGGCGAGCCGATGGTCATTGGCAAGCGCTGAAAGGGCTCGAATTGCGTTCTCAGCTTCCATAATTCAATAACTATTGAATTATGGAAAAATTTGCAAGCTGTCGAGTGCGGATCTCATTTCCGGCAGCACTGCCACCGCACACTGGCTCGTCACACCACCACACGCCACGTTCACTATTAGTTTTGTTATACCATACCAATTCTTATCGTAGCTTCCCGTTGATCAGCCACCTTCCGCGGAAGCACGACAGGGAGACGGCAATGCCAAACATCTTCGGCCATCCGATAATCTGGGCCCTCACTCTGACTGCAATGAGTGTGTCTGTGGCCTCTGCAACCACCAGTAAGCAAATTCCCGACGGGCCATGTGCCAAGTCAATCAAAGCGATCGGGCCTACTATTGGTCATCTAGTTGGGGTCGCGCCCGACGGACAATCTGCCGTGTTTGGGATCGTCCGGACAGAGGGCGTGGAATATGTCGTTCGCTGCGATGCCGCCACTGGCATGATCAACGACGTGTCTCGCCGGAAGCGCCAGGATGACGGTCAGCCGGGGTTGTGAAGGGAGAATGGGCAGCCGGAGCTCTACACAACCGCGTGATGAAGTGGCAATCAGGAACATCCTCCCTTGCATTAGTTGGTACAGTGTAACATAACACTTGCGTGGCGCGGAGTTGAGACCTCCAACTCAAACTCAGCGCCCAAACCTTTGCTGCCAGGGCTTCCAGGTCCTTCGGTGGTGGAGTTCACGGGCCTGAACACGCCGGGGCAACTTGCCCGTTCAGCCCGCTTAGCGATTGCGGCCGCGAGCTTGGGGAATGACCTCCAACATTACTCAGAAAGCTCGCGGCTGCGGCGCGCAGCTGCCGCCACGGCTTTGACCAACAAGTCTTGAAGGCCATCTTCTCCCATCAAAACCGCCAACGCCGCCGCCGTCGTCCCGCCCGGTGACGTCACGTTTTGGCGAAGTATGCCCGCATCCAAGTCTGAGCGATGCAACAGTTCACCCGCACCCGAAACAGTCGCACGCGCCAGTTGCGCGGCGAGTTCTGGACTGAGCCCTGCGGCTCGACCGGCGTCCGCCAAACATTCGGCGAGCAGGAACACGTAAGCCGGGCCAGATCCCGAAACCGCCGTAACGGCATCCATCTGCGCTTCGCTGTCGAGCCACACGACATCGCCGGCAGCTGAAAGCAATTCGGTGGCAAGGGCTTTGTGCGCGGCTGACGTGGCCGCATTGGCAATGCATGCTGTGATGCCACGGCCGATCGCAGCCGCCGTGTTGGGCATGGCGCGCACCACCGCGGCGCCCGGCTTCAGGTGCTGTTCGAAACTCGCAATCGACCGGCCAGCAGCGATCGAAAGCGTCAGCGTATCCGGCCCGGCCCACTTTGCAAGAGGCGCGAACACGGCATCCATCACCTGCGGTTTGACGGCTGCCAACAAAACCGACGGGGGTGCAGACAGCCGCTCAATCAGGGGCGTGATGGCAATGCCGTGGTGCTGAAGAAGCTCGGCGACCTCGCGCGGCGGGGCGGGGTCCTGCACGATGAGGCTGGCCGGATCGACGCCGCGATCAAGCAACCCCGACAGCAACGCGCCGCCCATCTTGCCCGCTCCCGCGAACACCAGTGGACCCTTCAACAACAGCGGCATGAAGCTAAATCCAGAAATCAGAGAACGGCGCGACGCTACGCCTGTCCCTCCGTCTGGAACATGGTGGAGACGAGCGCCTCACGGCTTTCCTTACCCGCCCAGACGACGAACTGGAAGGCCTGATAATAGCGTTCGCAGGCTTCGAGCGCTGCTTTCAAGATGGCTTCGCACTGGCGTGGTGAACAGACCGAGCCGTTCAGCAGCAAGGCGTGACGGAACATGACGAGCCCTTCCTGGGTCCACAAATCGAAATGGCCGAGCCACAGCTGTTCGTTAATTTGGGCGATCAGCTTGTACATCTCGTTGAGGCGGTTTTCCGGCACGCGGAAGTCGAAGGCGCAGGCTAAATGCAGCGCTTCAAGGTCCTGCCGCCAGTTCAGCGACACGTGATAGTCGGTCCAGTTGCCACCCACGATCAGCGTCAGCTCGTCGTCACCAGGGCGCTCAACAGCCCAATCGTTGGCGGAGGCAAGCTGCTCCACGAGATCGATCGGATTGATGACGCGTTCATAGCCATATTCCGTCGTTGCCATTCGTATCCCCTGGTCGTGAGCCGCCCGTATCGGAGCAGCCCACTCGGATGTTGAAGTCGCACACAGCCCTGACGCACAAATCGAAATGTGTCCGGTGCCGCACGGCCTACGCCCTGCGGTAGTGGCGAGACGAAAGCACCTGGCATCGACGAGTCGCAAGTTGGTGCGGCGCTTGTCCACGGTCAAAGCCCGGAGGTGCGCGATTGCATGGGGGCAGAGTGCCGGAATTGGGGCGAATTCGCCGGCTGTTCAATTTGCGTGTTGAAAAGCAGCCACGTTCCTGTGGAGAGGGCTTTGGTGCACTCGACGCACGGCAAAGTTGCGATTCAAGCGCTGCCGGTCAGTCGTGCAATGCTCGCCTCAAGCGCGACAATGCGGGCGGCCAGTCGCTCGTTCTCTTCGCGGGCGTTGGCGGCCATGGCTTTGACGGCTTCGAATTCGTCGCGCTTGATGAGATCCATGCCGGCCAGCATCTTCTCGCCTTGCGACTTCATGATGGTTTCGACTTCGCGCTGGGCGCCTTGAGCGGCCCCCATCGCGTCCGTCATCAGCTTGCCAAGCTCGTCGAAGATACGGTTGTTGGTTTGTGTCATCGGGCCGGTCTCGGGTCATTTTGCCTATCAATACTATGGTGCCGCACGATGGCGCGCGCAACCCGGTTCGCCGATGGGCCGCACTTGACAACATGGGACCACACTCACAACGTCCGCCCCGCTGCTGACAGACCCCCCCTGCCGCTGAGTTTTTCCTTCATGATCGCATTCGCCATCCCGTTTCCGAACATCGATCCGGTGGCGTTCTCGCTCGGACCGGTCAGCATCAAGTGGTACGGATTGTCTTATGCGGCCGGCTTCATTCTTGGCTGGCTCTACCTCAGTCACCTGCTCAAGCAGCCGCGGCTGTGGGCCAAAGATAAGCCGCCCCTCGCAGCCGCCCGCGGCGACGATCTTCTCCTCTACGTGGCGCTCGGAGTGATCGTGGGCGGCCGCCTCGGACAGGTGCTGCTTTATGATCCCGGTTACTACTTCGCCAATCCGGAAGACATCGTGAAGGTCTGGAAGGGCGGCATGTCGTTTCACGGCGCGCTGATTGGATCTGCGATCACGACCCTACTCTTTGCCCGCAACTACGGCGTCAACGCCCGGTCCGTTATGGATCTGTGCTGCGCCTCGGTGCCCTTCGGGCTGATCTTGGGGCGGCTGGCCAACTTCATCAACTCTGAACATTGGGGCCGCCCAACGGACGTCGCATGGGGCATGGTGTTTCCCAATGGCGGCGACGTGGCGCGCCACCCGAGCCAACTCTATAAAGCAGCGCTCGAAGGCATTGTCATGCTGATCATCATGCGGGTGATGACACATTCCGTACTTGGGCTGAAACGGCCGGGACTGGTCACAGGTGTTTGGCTCGTTTGGTATGCGATCGCTCGTACGATCTGCGAATTCTACCGCGAGCCGGAAAGCGTGCATGCGCTCAATCTCGGGCCGCTGACTGCCGGGCAACTCTATTCGCTGCCGATGTTGCTGCTCGGGGTGTGGTTCATTTGGAGTGCGCGCAACGCGTCGCCAGAGAAAGCCGCCGCGTGACCTACGACCCCGGCGCGCGCCGCGATACCCCGCTGGCGTTGCAACTGAAACAGCGGATCGGGCGCGACGGTCCAATCGGTGTTGATCAGTACCTTGAAGCCTGTTTGTATGACGCCAGCCATGGCTATTACGTCGGCAAAACCGCGATTGGCAGCCACGGTGACTTTGTCACCGCGCCGGAAATCAGTCAGGTGTTCGGCGAGTTGATCGGGCTTTGGTGTGTGGCTGTTTGGGGGCAGATGGGCCGGCCTGCGCCGTTCAATCTCGTCGAGTTTGGACCAGGCCGCGGCTCCCTCATGCGCGATGCACTGCGGGCCATGCGCGTGCGCCGCGAGATACTGACGGCTGCCCGCATCGTGTTGATTGAAAGCAGTGCGACCCTGAAGCAAGCTCAGGCTGACACTCTTGCCGCCGTCGGCGCGCCGGTCTCTTGGGCCGGGAAGTTGGTCTCTGCCGAGCAACCGGAACTGCCCGCGATCATGATCGCCAACGAGTTCCTCGATACAGAGCCGATTGAACAATTTGTACGGCTCGAAAGCGGCTGGGCCGCGCGCACGGTTGGTCTCGGCGAGGATGGCGGCTTCGAATTCCAGATTGGCGCGCCGTGCGATCCCGCTGTCGCGGTGATGTTGGATGGGCGCTTTCCGGATGCCGCGCCTCGCGACGTGGGCGAAATCTACTCACTCGACCACAACACCGTGGACGCGTTTTTGCGGCCATCGCAGATGTGCGCACTCCTGATTGACTATGGCCATACGCAATCGCGCTCCGGCGAAACGCTGCAAGCGGTGCGCGGGCACCAGTTTGAACATCCGCTGACCTCGCCGGGTGAGGCTGATGTCACCGCACAGGTCGATTTCGCCCAGGTGATCGAGGGCATTCGCGGGTCGGAGTTAGCTGTTGATGGCCCGGTTACCCAAGCCGAATTTCTTGGCTCACTCGGGATCATCGAGCGGGCCTCGAAGCTGATGTCGGCAAATCCAGCGAAGGCGGGCGAGATCGAGATGGGGGTGGCCCGGCTCATGGCCCCCAACGGCATGGGGTCGCGCTTCAAGGCAATCGGTCTGCGATCGTGCAGTCTGCCACGCTTGCCAGGGTTCTAAAGTCCGGTCAAAAAGGTCCGGGCCGGCCCATGCGGCGCTTTCGTAGGTCAACCGCTATAGCGAAAACCATGCTCCATTCCATGCCACGTCCAGTTACATCCTCGACCTTGGCTGAAATCTCTGGCATCCGCCACGGGTTCTTTACACGCGAAGGTGGTATTTCGAAAGGGCTCTATTCTGGCCTCAACTGCGGTCTGGGTTCGCGGGATGACAGCGCACACGTTTTGCAGAACCGGTCGCTGGTGGCGGCTTATTTGCACGCCAGAGAGCTTGACGTCCAAACGCTCTATCAGGTGCATAGCTCCGTTGCGTTGATCATCGATCAGCCAGTTGCCCGGGACGCGTTACCAAAGGCCGATGCGGTCGTCACCCGCACGCCGGGACTGGCAATCGGCGTTCTAACCGCCGATTGCACGCCCGTTTTGTTTTCGGACCCGGGCGCTGGCGTCGTAGCGGCTGCACACGCCGGCTGGCGCGGGGCACTTTCTGGGGTTTTGGAGGCGGCCGTGGCGTCGATGGAGCAACTGGGCGCCAACCGGGCGCGCATCCGGGCGGCTGTCGGCCCGTCCATCAGCCAGGCGGCCTATGAGGTCGGCCCTGAGTTTGAACTGGAGTTTATGATGCAGGCCCAAGACAACGCCCGTTTTTTTGCCCGTCCCTCCCAGGATGCCCCGGCACGGTTCGATCTGACGGGTTACGTCAAGCATCGGTTGACCGGACTGGGATTGGCGAGCATCGAGATGGTGAACCCCTGCACCTACGCAAACGAATCGCTTTTCTTCAGCTACCGGCGGTCCCAACACCGTTCAGAACCGGATTATGGGCGCCAAATCTCTGCCATTGTTGTGACCTAACTGCATAATCCACAGTCGGGCGCGCTCTGAGGGGCCTGTATTAGGCACATTCTCATTTTTGCGGGGATTGCGGCTTGTCGCTCCCAACTCGCTTCGGTACAGCAGCAGATGTGAGTACCGGTATGAATGTATGCGTTGGAGTTGAAGGCCGCAGGGTTCGTACGTCGGCCGCCGGAAGACAGCGGGTCAAATTTGGGGGGACGTCATCGTGACGACCATTGATCATGCTGCGGCGTTGACTGTGCGCAAGCCAGGCACGTTAGCGGTACTTGCAGCATTCACAGCTCTCAGTCTCGGCGGTTGCGAGACGAGTTCCAATCTCTTTGGCTCTTCGGGCGATGCAACGGCACCGGCAGCCGTTGCACAGGCAGCGCCTCCGCCAGTGACAGCGCGGGCCAAGATCGCAGTTGCGCCCGTCATTGGTCCGCCCGATACGGCGGTCAAGCTCATACAAGCGCAGCTTGTTAGCGCTATTGAGCGCCAGAAAATCTCGGTTGCCAAGCAGCCGACCGATCCTTCGGAATACACGCTGCGCGGCTACATCGTGGCCGCCAAGGAAAAAACCGGCGCGAAGATGTCCTATATCTGGGACGTCACAGATCCTGCTGGCAAGCGCGTCAATCGCATCACGGGTGAAGAAGTTGTTGCTGGCAAGTTGTCCGGCTCTGATCCCTGGGTGGCGCTGACGCCGCAAGTGATCGAGAAGATCACAGCCAAAACTGCGACATCGGTTGGTGCGTGGCTGCCATCGCAGGCGTCGCCGTCTGCTGCAGCGGTAGTACCAGTGGCCAATGCGGCACCGGCGGCGTCACTGGCACCATCGCCCGCCCCGGTCGCCTCAGCGGCATCAGGCGCAACGGCTGCTCCTGTTCAAACCGCAACGACTCAGATTGCAGCGCCAGCAGCAGCTTTCGCGACCGCAACACCGGTCAGCGCGCAGGTCCCTGCAGCTCAGACAACCGGCAGCATCGGCAGCAATAAAGTGACGGCGCTGGTGCAAACTGTGAGCGGCGCTCCGGGTGATGGCAGTGTCTCGCTGACAGGCGCGATGCAGCGGGCGCTGGCCGCAAAAGGTGTGGCACTGACCGACAAGCCTGCCGGCCAGACCTATCGCATTCAGGGCAAGGTCGCGGTTGGCCAAGCCAAGGATGGCAAGCAGCCCGTTCAAATTGAATGGATTGTGACCGATCCGCAGGGCAACCAGCTGATCGATCCGCAAAAGGGTGAGCGCGTCAAAGGCATCACACAGAATAACGAGGTCAAGCAGGGCATGTTGGATGGCGCTTGGGGCCAAACAGCGGACAATGCGGCCGGTGCTGCGGCCGAGGCGATCTCGCGTTTGTTGCGCCAGCAGCAGGCTCAGGCGACGGCTGTTCCTGCCGGTCCCCTGCCCAATTGACGCGAAACCGGTGGTGACGCCGCCTTTGTTGTTCAATTCGTGAAGTCGTTGAGCCTGGGCGGTTTACACCCCCGGGCTCAATTGCTAAGAGCGCGTCATCGAACTGTCGCAAGAGGCGCACCATGCCATTCGATGCCCGTGAGGACAGCGGCCGCGGCTCTCCGCGCATGAAAGTCGTGGCGGGGAATTCCAATCGCCCGCTCGCGGAAGCCATCGCCGCTTACATCAAAGTTCCACTCACCAAAGGCCAGGTGAAGCGCTTTGCCGACATGGAAATCTTTGTCGAGATTCAGGAGAACGTGCGCGGGCAAGACGTATTCATTGTCCAATCCACATCGTTCCCGGCCAACGACAATCTCATGGAATTGCTGATCCTCATCGACGCGCTGAAGCGCTCGTCAGCCAAGCGTATCACCGCCGTGGTTCCATACTTCGGCTATGCCCGCCAGGATCGCAAGCCCGGTCCGCGCACGCCGATTTCCGCCAAGCTCGTCGCCAACCTGATTGAGCGCGCGGGAGTGGATCGCGTGCTGACGCTCGATCTGCACGCCGGCCAGATCCAAGGGTTCTTCGATATCCCGACCGACAATCTGTTTGCCGCCCCGATCATCGCGCGCGATCTGCATGAGACGTCCGGCGTTAAAGATGTTGTCGTCGTCTCGCCCGACGTCGGCGGCGTTGTGCGCGCGCGAGCGCTCGCCAAGCGGATCGAAGCACCGATTGCGATTTGCGACAAGCGCCGCGAAAAGCCCGGCGAAAGCGAAGTGATGAATGTCATCGGTGACGTCGCAGGCAAGCGCTGCGTGCTCATCGACGACATTGTCGATTCTGGTGGCACACTGTGCAACGCCGCGGAAGCGCTTCTGAAGTACGGCGCGACGGAAGTGTCGGCGTACATCACGCACGGCGTGCTGTCGGGTGGCGCAGTCTCGCGCATTCAGAATTCGAAGTTGAAGTCGCTGGTGATCACGGATTCCATTTTGCCGACGGAAGCGGTGAGGGCGGCCAAGAACATTCGCGTGCTGTCGATTGCCCCGCTCATCGGCGAAGCCATCCTGCGCACCAGCCGCGAAGAAAGCGTTTCAAGTTTGTTTTACTGATTTGAAGGGGATGGCGGGATGTGTGCGGCGCACGGGTTCGCTGCCGTAGCCCAAACACGCGCGAACAGGTTGATCCCTGTCGTGGGCTGAGCTTATGAAGCGCCCAGCCCATGTTTGGGCCGCCTTAAATACACGATTGCAATTCATACTCGATCTGTCCCTTTTTCACGGGGTGAAACCATGACAATCCGCTCTGTTCTAACTGCGATTGCAGCGCTGCTGCTCTTTGGCGTCGTGTCAGCCGCTCCAGCCGTTGCTGACACCATTGAGATTCCACAGGCCGAGTTCAAAGGACTAAATGACGAACAAAAGAAAGAGTTGACCAACCAATTGAAAGAGATGGGTGCGATTGGCCCTGACGACGAGCTTGAGTACGCAGGCAAAGATCCTCAACTGGAGGCGATTGACCCGGCAACCATCGCCACGATCCTCGCGTTCCTAGGCCCGAAGATCTGCACGTACATCGTTGACAGCGAGACCGGCGAGCGCAAGGCATCGTGCGCCAAGCGCAAAACGGATGAAGCGAGGGCCGCGTGCACGGCCCGCGTCGACGGCTGGTCAAAGCCGCTGACGGATCTGTGCGCGCTGGTGAAGCTGCAGTAGTTCAGCGCGGCTCTGCGGGGTTGATCACGTAGGCCGGACTGAGCGAGGAGCCCGCAGGGGACCGTATGAAGTCAGACACAGTACGGCGGTCTGTCGGACTTCGCTGTGACGCCTCACGGCGTCCTCGCTCAGTCCGGCGTACGCCGAATCGCCCCTCATCCCCCCTGCCGCGCGGCGACGATCTCGATCCGGTCGCCGGCGTTGAGGGGTGTGCCAGCACGCTGGCGTTCGGGCACAAACGTGCCGTTGATGGCGGTCGCGACCTTGCGCGTGCCATAGCCGTGCTGAGCGAGAAACGCAGCCAGCGTTGCGCTGGCGCTGGTGCACGCCTCGCCGTTGACGATCAAAAGTCTCGATTGCAGCTCTGGCATCGCTTCCGACTTTATCGAGGCCGCGGGCGCTCGTTCCTCACGTTAGCCTCAGCGGTCTAATCGGGTCATTAGCCCGGAATTGCAACACCCTCGTTGGGTGCGGGCCAATGGGTGCGGGTCTCAACGCCTGGTCTGTGAATCCGGACGTTAACCTGGCGCTCACCAATTTCCGGTTCCTCTCAAAACATATATTGAACACAGTTCATTTCTATGTATAGTGTATCTGAACAATGTTTAATTACTTAAAATTGGAGGATGTCATGTTCGACAAATTGGCCAATGCCCTGTTGGGCGACGTCGTACGGGCCGCCGAAGCGCCGACAGACGCCGAAGTGCGCGCCGCCTATGGCCGTGGCCGGCCGCCAGATTGGCTCGCCGGAAACACAAAATTAATATGCAGTTTCAAAGCACAAGCGGCGCATCTGAAGCCGTTCCTTAACCATGATCAGGCGAATACTGAATTGAAATCCGCCGCCTAATCCCGGCCTTCAAGTCCGGCCACAACAACCCCTATACAACCTGGTAAGAGCGCATCCGATGTTCCAGTCCCTGATGACCACCCGCCGCTTCGCACCGCTGTTCTGGTGCCAATTCCTGTCGGCACTGGGCGACAATTTCGTCAAAAACGCGCTGGTCATCTTGATCCTGTTCAAACTCGGTGAAGCGCAGGGCGCAACGTTCGTGTCGCTCGCGGGCGCGGTCTTGGTGGCACCGTTCTTCTTCCTGTCAGCGCTCGGCGGCGAATGGGCCGACCGTTATGACAAGGCCGACGTGGCCGAATGGTTGAAGCGCTATGAAATTCCTGTCGCGCTCGTGGCCGCTGTCGGGTTCTTGCTGAACTCTATCCCTCTGCTGTTCATCGCGCTGGCGCTCTACGGCTGCATCGCGGCGCTGTTTGGCCCGATCAAATACGGCATCCTTCCGTCCGCGCTCGATGACAAGGAAATGGCAGCTGGCAACGCCTTTATTGAAAGCGCAACCTTTGCCGCGATCCTGATTGGCACTATCGCCGGCGGACTTGCCGTGTCCAAAGACGGTGCGTCGTGGGGCCTCGCCGCAACGGTCATCGTGCTCGCCGTCCTATGCTGGCTGTCAGCGAAGATGATTCCGAAATCGGGCGTTGCAGCCCCAGATCTCGTCGTCGACACCAACATCTGGCGGTCGACCACCAAGCTGCTCGGTGACCTCAAGTCTGATACGCGGCTGTGGACCGGCGGACTCATCACCAGCTGGTTCTGGTTGGTCGGTGCGGTGGCGTTGTCTTTGCTGCCCGTCCTGATGCAGGGTGGTCTTGGCGGCGATCAAAGTGCGATTACTTTGGGTCTTGTCGTGTTCACCGTTGGCATCGCCGTCGGCTCAGCATTGGCTGCGCGGGCCAGCAAGATGCGCCCCAACATGGCGCTCGTGCCATGTGGCGCGTTCCTGATGGCGATTGCCTGCCTCGATCTGGCGTGGACGATCTCCGGCGTGGTCAAATCAGACACGCCACTCGACGTCACGGGCGTTCTGGCGACCGTCTCGGGCTGGCGCATTCTCGTGGATCTGTTCGTGCTCGCCTTGGCTGGTGGCCTCTACATTGTGCCGTCGTTTGCAGCTGTGCAGATGTGGGCGCCGGACGACAAGAAGGCGCGCGTCATCGCCGCCTGCAATGTGCTGTCGGCCGCGTTCATGACAAGCGCGACGTTGGGTCTGGCGGGTTTGCAAGCGGCAGGCTTCAGCACGTGGATGTTGTTCCTCATGCTCGGTTTCGCGAACCTAAATGTCGTCGCCCTCGTGCTGCGCGCCTGGGGCCGCGACGGTGTCAAAGATCTCGGCCTGTTCTTGTTCAAGACGTTTCTGCGAATGGAAGTCACCGGCACCGAGAATCTGCCGAAGGCCGGCACCCGCGCGATCATTGCGCCGAACCACATCAGCCTGCTCGATGCCGCCATTCTGCATTCGATCATGCCGGACCACGCCGCCTATGCGGTCGACACCGCCATGTCGAACACCTGGTGGGTGAAGCCGTTCCTGAAGCTCGTCAATTGGCACCCCGTCGATCCAACGAAGCCGCTCGCCATGCGCCACCTCATCAATGATGTGAAGGCGGGCGAGTCCCTGGTGATCTTCCCCGAAGGCCGCTTGACCGTGACCGGCGGCCTGATGAAGGTCTACGACGGCACGGCAATGATCGCCGACAAGGCCGATGCCATCGTTGTGCCGGTCCGCATCGAAGGGCCCGAGCGGTCGTACTTCGGCTATCTCAACCGGTACCAGACCAAGCTGGTTCTGTTCCCAAAAACGAAAGTCACAATCCTGCCGCCGGTCAAGCTGCCGGTCGATCAGGCGTTGCGCGGCAAGACCCGCCGACAGGCTGCCGGTGCAGCCTTGCAAGACATCATGGTCAATACGGCTGTGAAAACGGCAAACCTCGACCAGACGCTGTTTTCAGCGCTCGTTGAAGCGAAAGCCATGCGCGATACGGGCAAGCCCGCCATCGAAGATCCGCTGGGCACCAAGCTGTCTTACAAGAAGCTGATCCTCAGCGCGCAAGTTCTCGGCCGCAAGCTTGCACCGTTGGCACCCGAAGGGGCGGCCGTCGGCGTTCTGTTGCCGAACGCGGCGGGTGTCGCCGTCACGTTTTTTGCGTTGCAGTCGATTGGCCGCGTCGCTGCCATGCTGAACTTTACTGCGGGCGCGCAGAACATGGCGCATGCCTGCAAGGCAGCGAAGGTCGATGTGATCCTGACCTCGCGCACGTTTGTCGAAAAGGGCAAGCTCGGCGACGTGATTGCCAAGCTCAGCGAAACCGCCAAGATCGTTTACTTGGAAGACGTGAAAGCCTCGATTGGCTTTGCCGACAAGATCGCGGGCCTCAGGATGGGCACGCGCGAACAGTCCTGGCGCAAGGCGGATGATCCCGCCGCCATTCTCTTTACATCGGGTTCGGAAGGCACGCCGAAGGGGGTTGTCCTCAGCCACAAAAACCTGCTCGCTAATGCCTTCCAGTGCTTGCACCGGATCGCCGTCAACGGGCAGGACAAGGTGTTCAACGTGATGCCGGTGTTCCATTCGTTCGGCTTGACGGGCGGCATGGTGATGCCGCTGGTTGGCGGCGTGCCGGTTTATCTCTACCCCTCGCCGCTGCATTATCGCATCGTGCCGGAACTCGTCTATCAGACCAACGCCACGATCATGTTCGGCACCGACACGTTCCTCAACGGCTACGCGCGCTCCGCCCACCCCTATGACTTCAGCCGCGTGCGATTGATCGTGTCGGGCGCTGAAGCGGTCAAGGATCGGACGCGCCAGACCTACATGGAAAAGTTCGGCGTGCGCATTCTCGAAGGCTACGGCGTGACGGAAACGGCCCCCGTACTGGCGATCAACACGCCGCTCGCCAACAAGTCGGGCACCGTGGGTCGTTTAGCGCCGCTGATGGAAGCGCGGTTGGAGCCGGTGCCAGGCATCACCGAAGGCGGGCGTCTCTATGTGCGCGGGCCCAACGTCATGCTGGGCTACATGCGTGCGGAAAACCCGGGCATTCTCGAAGTGCCCCCAGAGGGCTGGCACGACACGGGCGATATTGTTGCGATTGATCCGCAGGGCTTTATCTCAATCAAAGGCCGCGCCAAGCGCTTTGCCAAGATTGCGGGCGAGATGGTGTCGCTGTCGGCGGTGGAAGCGTTGGCCGCTGAGTTGTGGCCCAGCGTGATCTCGGTTGTTGTTGCTGTGCCGGATGCGAGGAAAGGCGAGAAGCTCATATTGATGACAACGGATGCCACCTGCGCCCGCGATGCGTTCCAGAAGCATGCCAAAGTCAAGGGCGTGTCGGACCTGAACGTGCCAGGCGAAATTCTGTCCGTTGAAAAAATCCCGCTGTTGGGATCCGGCAAACCGGACTACGTCAGTGCACTTCAGGTGGCGAAGGACAAGCTCGCCGCGCGGCCCGCCAAGCCCGAGGTGCTGGTATCGGAGCCTGATTTGCCAATGATGCAAAAGTCATCGGCGGCGTGATCTGATGTATTGAGATACTATCCAAGATACAGCCGGTGTCAGACACCCTTTAAGAGG
>JANOFU010000106.1:0-25915 GCA_031413815.1 Hyphomicrobium sp.
CTGAAGCAGCTTAAGACGCAGGGAGCGGGACAGAACAGCGACGCGCAAGTCGCCACCTTGTCTGACGTTCTCGCTCTACCGCAGGATCGAGTAAGGCAGGCGCTGATTGTGCTGGTTGCCCTCGTGGTCGAATTGGGCTCCTCCTTGGGCTTGTATCTGGCAATGGGCCCATCAAACGGCCTGCGCATGAACATCAACAAAGATCAGTATCTGACCGAGGCGAGTAATCAGCGCCCCATAGGCGACATTGAGGACTTCGTTCTTAATGAGCTGATACCGCTACCCGGCGCGGGCCTTTCGCTCGCGGAGCTTCAAGCAGCTTACGTCCAGTGGTGCGAACGCAGCCAATTTATCGCTCTCAACGAGCCGTCATTTAGCGATCAGTTTCGCGAAATGGCCGTCGCGGTGCGGCTTCCACAGATAAACGGCCAATATCGCGGGATTGCTCTCAAGGCGAAAATAGCGGCGGCTGCATAGACAGTATCATCTCTCGCGATCATGGTTCTTGCTCTGATCGCGAGAGGCTGGACGTTGTGGCGCTCTTCCCTCACGCAGCCGGTCGAGCCGCTCCTGCGAGGAACGCGGAACTTCGGTTTCCTTATTGGCATCAGGTGTCAGCTGCGGCTTCGCCTTCGCTTCGAACTCCTTCATAACCGGGGGCGCTTCCAGCGTTCGTTTGATCTGCTTCTGGTCTGCCCGCAATTCGCGGAGAAGTGCTGCATGACGGTCGCGCACGGCCTTAATCTGGCCCTGGAGCTTTTGCCGCTCCGTGAGTTGCCCATCAATAATGGCCTGCCGCTGCGAACGGTCGCGCTGGAGCGCCTCATAGGCCTCACGCTCGTTTTGCTTTTGAATGATCGCATGTTGCCCACTCATGCGGCTCCACAAGCCCCGAACGCCAGTCGGCACGCGCGCGGCGCGCGCTTTTGACTCTTCCTGCCAACGCTGCTGCTGGCTCTTGTCCAGACGGCCACGTTCCTGACGATGCGAGGCCGCCAACTCGGCGCGCTTCTTTTCGATCGGAGCCAGATCGCGTCGTTTTTGAAGTTCGGCCTCGCTCCGGTGGCGCTGGTACGCTTGCGACAGGTCTTTGGCGAGCTGCGAGCGGGCATTTGACACGCTCGGAAGTTTCTCCGTTTCGCCCAGGCGCTTGGCAATATCCTTGGTCTTTTTGCCCACGGCGCGCGCTAAAGAGAACACTTCTCCTTCGGGCGAGATGGCGACGTGACCGCGGCGATCCCCTCGCGCCAGCGAGAAACCGCGCGCTTTGAGCGCCTGCGCAAAAGCAGAAGCGGAATCAGAAGCGGCCCAGCATTCCTGAAGCACGGACTTGAGATCGCGGGCATCGCGTCCTGCCCGTTTCGCCTGATGCCATTCGGCAAGCGTAAAGTTGCGGGGGTCGGCCTCGCGGCTGTTCATAAGGCCGCGCGGCATCTTCCAACCGTTTTCGATGTAAAGATCGCGCGAAAGATCGCGCAGCTTGTTTTTAAAGAACGGGAGGTTCTTCGCTGTCAGCGTATCGGCGTCAATCCGGCTCCAGACGGCATGGGCGTGACGGCGGCCTTCCTTTTCATGGAAAACAATGGCGCACGGCTGGCCTGTGAGGCCATTACGCTCCTCGATCCGGGCAATGGCATCCTCGAAGGTGCTGATCTCGACCCGCTCCTGCGGGGGCGGATTGAGGGAGACGGTAAACAGGAACTGTTTGCATTTGGTGGCCTTGCTGATGGCATGAGCTTCATTGAGGGCTCCGACCAAATCATCCGATATAAATCCCCGGATATTATGCACCTCGACATGCTCGTTCTCCTCGGTCTTGAGGAGGTGAATGGCAAGCTGCTTGCCACCGCCGCGCTGAGAAGCTTTGAGGATCATGGCGGCTCACCTGGGCTTCACGCCTAAGGCCCGCAGAGCGGCCTGCGCGGCGGCGTTCACGTTGGCTGCTGCAGAGCGTAAAGCGGCATCGGTTTCGGGCGTGACCACAATAATGCCGAGTTGCACGCCACGCGCGATTTCGCGCAAGCTTGCGGCCACGTCGCTTTTGCCCAGCTGAGCGAGCGTCGTTGCTGCTATTTGTTCACGGCTCTTACGCGAGCGAATGCGGGAGGGTTTGGGATTGTCGTTGGCTGCGAAGAGCACACCCCGCGCATAGGTGCTGATTGGCTTCGTACCAGCACGGCGCACTAAATCCATCTTCTGCTCTGGTGTCAGTGGCACGGAGAGCAGGACACGGGGTTTAGCGGATGTTTTCTGCGGGCGCTTGTCGGGCATCATGCCGAAGAGCGTGCCATGTGCCGAACGTAAATTTGGGTGGAAGTGCTCAGATTAAGGGCGCGCTTAAAAGCCGTCTTTGGCTTGCGCGTATCCTTGGTCGTATCCAGCGCCGTAGGCCTCAGGGAGACTTCCGAGTTCAGCGGCAATAACATCGAGCAGATAGCCGAGCCCTTTGGGCGAGACATAAAGCGTCGCGTTGTCGTCTCTGCCCAAGAAGCCGAGGCGGAGGCATTCGGTTTCGCCAAAAAGATCGAGCAGTTTACGTATTATTTTATGGTCGTCAGGGTCGTACATAGGTGCAATGCTGACGGAATTACTTCTATTATTCAAGCTTTGCTTGAAGGCGCGGCAAACACGTTGCCGCCACTCTGCTAGGATCGGCATAGTAGTGACTGCCTATTCGGGCGGCGGGCCATTGTTTAGTTCGTCTGCGTTAATCGCGCTGCTTCCATACTTCCTGCCATCCGTTGAATTCACTGGGACGGACGCCGTAGCGGGCGAAATTACCTTCGTGCAGGCTGAGAAGTTCCGTCTCAGCCGCTTCGATGAATCTTTTTCGGTCCGCTTCGAGAACTTCGGATTGGGCGTAGGCTGCAATATGCGCTGCAGCGTCTTTTTGGTTCATGCTAAGCATTCCTGTCAGCTCAAAGATCGCTTGGCAGCTCCCGGCCTGACAGCCGCGTCACGCTTTATCGCGCTCTGCACTAATGAGCTGCTCTCGGAGCCTCTCGGCCTATCCACGTGATGATCGTTGCCGCCGATCGTGCTGCCGCGATTTTCTCGAATGCTTCGCCTAAGTCCGAGGGCCTGCCAATCAATATCTACGCCCTTTCATTCTTGGCATAATTCTTTATTAGCTATGTTAATTTCAGCCTAATATACTGTTGGAAGGAATATGTTCCTATATATATTTATTGCTTGGTTTGTCATATATTTGGTATGCTCTAATTACATTTACATAATAAAAGGTTATTTTATGGATTTTCATACTGAAGATTATTATTCATCATCTTGGCGCATCTCCGGGCTTAGCAACAAGGCTGGCCTTGTCGGTTCTTGTCTAGCTATTTCATTCGCTATTGTCGCGCTCGCCGTGGATGCCAATGCGGATGAACATCGCGGTCAATTCCTAGAGCAGAATTTAGCTCATGAAGGAGTGCGTGGAAAATATCCCTGTCAGCAACGCGAGGATGGCTCAGCTATTGATGACCCAAAAGGTTCCAACGCTTCGTACCGATTTAGGGAAATTTATCAAAAGGATGGCCAGACTGAGGACCACGACGGGTACAAAAGATGGCACCGCGATGGGAAACTTCATCGGGAGGATGGCCCGGCTATCGAGGGCCCAGATGGTTACAAAGCGTGGTGGCGCGATGGAAGACTTCATCGCGAGGATGGCCCTGCTGTTGAGGACCCGGACGGTTACAAAGTGTGGTACCGCGAAGGAAAACTTCATCGCGAGGATGGCCCGGCTATTGAGGGTCCAAATGGCAAATATGAGTGGTGGCGCGATGGTGTCCGCTACCTGACTATACCCGGCATTTCTATACCCGGCCTTGCTCCATGAGCCCGAACCTGTAGCGAGGGCCGAGTAACGTCGAGTCCCCGAGCGGGATCTAATCCCCTCCATCAACAGCCGGTCCGAGGTCGCAATTGCTAGCTCAATCGCCAGCAACTGCGCATCAATTTCCTGCTTGCCCACCATTTTCCACGACACTTCTTCGGCTATCGCGACACTTTTTTGTCGCGATACCGCAGGTCTGTCGGGATTGAATTAAGTAGATGGGTTGGATGAGCCTCGCCCGTTCTTGACGCAAGCCTGCAACACTGTTACAAAATTGGCTCATGCACCGGGGGATGTGCCTCAAGCTCGACGTTCCATTGTTCCAGAACGTCGAGAAGTTGGTTTGAGGTTTGTCCGTTTAGGTGCACCATTTTTGGCTCATGCGCGAGGTCGCCTTGCTCCCGGGCCCTTCATGCCGTGGCCGGTTTCCGATTCATTGGTAATCTACTGCACCATTTTCAGCTGATGCGACCGTGACGGGACGGCTGGCCGCTATGGCCTAGAACCCGAACAGTCCTGGTGACCACGAGGGCTTAGGTTGGGGTGCGCGCTGAGACTTCGTTTGGGCAGTCCAGCCGCCGACCCGCGCCTTGTATTTTGGACGCTGACGGTCCTGATCATTCTCATTCGCGAAATCGTCCCGTACTCCAGCCCGCTTGGCCGCGCGTTCAGATCGTGATGGCGGTGGTGGGGCCGAAGACCTCGGCCTGGGCGCCGGCGTCAGCGTAGCAACCTCCACGTCCTGGCCTGCGAGCGTCTTCAAAACCGCAGGTGTGCCAAAGAATGGCATCAGATTTGACGGCGCGGCCTGATCAGCGGCCACCTTGTCCATCACTGGCTTCAGTTGAGCGTCGTAGTCCGCCAGCGGCGTGATGGGTGTCTTGGCGCGCATGTGCACCACTTTGTAGTCGCGGGCTTTCAGCTCTCGTAAAAACTCTGGCAACGCCTTGGCCGTGGCGGCTTTGATGTCATGGAACAGAATGATGCCGCCTTGGCGCTGCTCCAGTTCATTCAACGTGTGGCGGACAAGCCTTTTGGCGTCGCTGATGTAGCTGTCGTTGGAAATGACATCGACGGTGAACGCGCCGATGCCGCGCGACTGCAGGTGGGCCATTAACGGATCGGAATCGCTCAAGCCCGGAAAGCGGAAAAACGGCGCGATCGGTTGACCGGCAGCCATTGCAACGGCCGCAAATCCGCGTTCGATTTGATCGATTGCACTACCCGCACTCAGACGTTTGAGGTTGAGAGGATGCGACCAGGTGTGGGTGCCCAGCGTGTGTCCGCGCGCCATGACGTCTTTAATGGTCGCCGGGTAGGCGACAGCCATCCGGCCGACCGAAAAAAACGTGGCCTTGGTGCAGTAGCTATCGAGCGTGTCGAGGATCGACTTGGTGATCCACGGAATGGGACCGTCGTCAAAGGTCAGCACGACCTCTTTGGGCCCTAAGAAGCTCTCTTCTTTCGACAGAACTGAGTACTGGCCATAAAGCGGGCCAGCGGACGTATCGATCTCGACGACGCGTTCGACACCGAGAGCGCTTTGTGGCTCAGCGCAGGCCGTGTCATCGGCAGCCGAGGCGGTCGCCGTGCCTGTAACGACCACCGCGCCGAAGAGGCCAGTGAGGAAAATATAGCGTCTGCGCGTCATGTCAGCAGCCTGCCTGGTTGATCAGCCGTGGGAGGAACTTCGGCTATTACATTCGTGGCGGCAAGGCCGCGGGGTGCTGTTTGCGACAGACTGATGTGTTCGGGTTACTGGTCCAGTGACGAGCCCAGTTACTGGCCCAGTGGGCGGACCGCCCAACCGCTGTCATCCTCAATCGAGGGTTTGAGCCTTGGCTTGCCAGTGGGAGAATTTGGCCCGCCAACTGATGTGCCGTTGGGTGCGCTGTTCCACGGTAGGTCCTCTGGCATCGACGCCGGTTTCAGCTTGGTGGAGCCGGGGCTCACCGGCCAGACCACTGAGCGGTCTGCGAGCGGCTGGGTCTGAAGCGCGACTTTGCGGCGCTTGGCTTCCTTTTCCGCGATAGCGTCGTACTCCGGCAGCGTGACAGACGGCGTCTTGGCAACAAAGTGCACGACCTTGTAGCCCTCTTTCTTGAGTTCATCGAGAAGTGTCGGTAGCGCGCCAGCTGTCGACGGCTGGATGTCATGGAACAGAATGATGCCTTTGCCTTGGGTCTTCAATTGGGCCATGACGCGCGAGCGCACGACGGCCGGATTGCGGGTGTTGAAATCCCTGCTATCGACGTCGATCGAAAAGTTGCCCTGGTTGCGGGTTTCCAAGTGGTTGCGCAGCGTGGCGGTGTCGCCGAGATAGGGAAAGCGGAAAAACGGGGCGGCGGGCCGACCGAGCGCATGCGACACCGCGCTGATGCCGAGTTCGATTTCGTCTTTGGCCTTGGCGGCACCCATTTGATAGAGCCGCTTGTGCGACCAGCTATGGGTGCCAATGGTGTGGCCGCGGCGGGCTGTTTCCTTCAGCGTCTCCGGATCGGAGAGCGCCATGCGGCCAACCGCAAAAAATGTGGCTTTGGTGCATTCCGCATCCAGAGCGTTGAGGATCGGCAGGGTGAACCGGCGCGCGGGGCCATCATCGAAGGTCAGCACAACTTCCTTGTCGGCCAGCGGATCGAGGTCCTTGTATTGCAGTTGGCCAAAGCGGGGGCCGCCGGCCGTATCGATCTCAACAACGCGCGATACACCCAAGACGTCCGGGTTCGACGCGCAGGCATCGGGTGCCGTTGCCGGTTTGGGGTCGCCAGCCGATTGCGCAAGCGCCATGGTCGCGCCGGCTAGTGCCGTCACCAATACCGCCGTAACGGCCGCCACGTCGCCTAGTCGCCAAGACGTTGTTCGCACGCCGCTCAAACCCTTTCCGGTCGATCATTTCGTCTGCGGCGCCATGCCCGCGAGTGTGACGCTGACATTACCCCGTCGGCATCCAAACGTGCAACTCACGCAACGAAATTCGTGTGGTTTTACCGCACCATGGTGTCGGTTTCGTGCCGCGTGTGGTAAGGCCCCACAGGGCGTCGCCCGTTGCTGCGATTCCTTGCCATTTTAGGCCGCCCTTGTTGGGCCGCTCGCGGGAGTGCCGTTCGCCATGTCGAACGCCGATCACCACACACCACAGGACGAAGGCGCCGTTGAAACCAGCGACGTCTTGGTGCGCGAAGTTGCCGCGGCGCTGGAAAGCGGCGCGCCACTCGTTGCCCGTGACCTCGTCCGCGACCTGCGCGCGCCCGACCTCGCCGACCTGGTCGAGCTGCTCGATCCCGATCAGCGTGTTGCCCTCATTTTGGCGTTCGGCGCTGACTTCGACTACGAGGTGTTTTCCGAACTCGACGAGACGGTGCGCGACCAGCTGTCGGAAGCACTGCCCAACGAGTTCTTGGCCAGGGCCGTCACAGAACTCGATTCCGACGATGCCGCCTACATTATCGAAGGCCTCGATGACCAGGACAAGGAAGATGTCCTCAGTCAGCTTGCGACCAGCGATCGCGCAGCCCTCGAACGCAACCTGGAATATCCTGAAGAGACGGCCGGTCGCCTCATGCAGGCGCACTTCGTGGCGGTCGCCCCGTTCTGGACCGTGGGGCAAGTCATCGACTTCATGCGCGAGACCGACGATCTGCCGGATAGTTTCTCTGAGATTTTCGTCGTCGATCCCTCGTACCGGGTGCTCGGCAGTGTGGAGCTGTCGCGGGTGCTGCGCACAAAACGCGAGGTCCCCATAGAAAAACTCATGGAGACTGACCGCCACGTCGTCTTGGCGACAGCGGACCAGGAAGAAATGGCGCGCCAGTTCCAGCGCTACGACTTGATGTCGGCGCCGGTGGTTGACGAAAACCAGCGGCTCGTGGGCGTGGTCACAGTGGACGACGTCGTTGAGGTCATCAACGACGAGGCCGACGAAGACATGAAAAAGCTAGGCGGCGTCGGCGGTGACGAGAGCCTCGCCGACAGCGTCTTTGAGACCGTGCGCAGCCGCGTGCCGTGGCTGGTAGTCAATCTCGGCACCGCTATCTTAGCGTCCGTTGTCATCCAGCAGTTCGACACCACGATTGAGCAGATGGTGGCGCTGGCGGTGTTGATGCCCATTGTAGCCTCGATCGGCGGCAACGCCGGCACGCAGACCATGACGGTGACTGTGCGAGCCTTAGCGACCAGCAAACTTGGCGCCGTCAACGCGCCCCGCGTCATCACACGCGAAGCGCTGGTCGGCGTGTTCAACGGCCTGATCTTGTCAGCTATCATGGCGACGATCGTGTTCGTCTGGTTCGGGTCGGGCAAGCTCGGCGCAGTGATCGGCTCGGCGATGATCGTCAATCTGTTTGCCGCGGCCTTGGCCGGTATTTTGATCCCGCTGATTTTCGAACGCTTTGAACTCGATCCTGCACCTGCGTCGGGCGTCTTCGTCACCATGGTGACGGACTGCGTTGGGTTCTTCGCGTTTCTAGGGCTGGCGACGTTGTGGTTGATGTGAGGGGTGGTTGGCACGCGGTGTCAGACACCTCTTGAGAGGTGTCTGACACCGATAAGCACGTAGATTGATGTGGCTCTTCCGGACTCCCGGTTCAGCTCTCCTCGTCCGTCTCCAAAACCTCAAGCGGACCGCCGGGCGTCGTCCGGGAGATCGCCGTGCCAAATGGCAATGTGAGGAACTGGATGATCTCGGGATCGTGGTTGGCGATTGTATTCACGTCATAGGCCCCGTGGTTCGATGCGTTGTCCATGTACTCCTCGCTCTCGTCGCCGCCGAGAAAGCGCCAGCCGTTGTCGAGTTCGTTGGTGCCGGCTTCGCGATACATGTATCCGACCGGGCAGCCATCGACCGTGATGCGATCCGACGCCAAGCAGCCGCCGCCGTTTGTGACCAGCGGCAAAATCTTGTCGTGGGGTAGGGCAAATCGCTTTTCTGTCAACACGACTTACAATTTTCTCCGGAAAAACTGGCTCGTATCGACGGTGAGTCCCGGAGGATCGAGCATGAGACTGTCCCCAGGGCCGAGCGCGCGAGTCGCAATTTCAGCACCCGCACTGCGCCGATGATGGACGACAGTCTGGCTGTCGGGGTCAACGACCAGATAGTGTTCAAGGCTTGAAACCGAAAAGTAGCCCCGCAACTTCGCGCCGCTGTCGCGCGAACCGGATGAGGGCGACACCACTTCGACGACAATCAGGGGCGCAGGAACAATGACCTCACTTCCGGGCAATTCGGGCCCTGCGTAGACTAAAGCGTCTGGCTCGAACGCGGTGTCATTCGCGATTTTGACGGTCGCCCCGTCGCTCACCGCGATCAGATTCAACTCCGCGGCTTCGATGGCGTCCATCAGAGCAAGCCAGGTCAGCGCCTTGACCTTAATGTGCCCGGTTGTTTCCGGCGCCATCTGGATCGGCCTCCCGCCCACAAGTTCGTAGCGGCCGGGGTGGCTCCGCGCCCATGCCACGTAGTCATCGACGGTCATCCGTGGTGACAAAATTTCCTTCATAGGCGGAGGTTAGCATGGCAGCGGGGGCATGAAAACATGAGGGCTCAACCCGCAACCGGCTCAATTGTGGTCCAGTCCGATCTGTTCACGGCTCAAAACAGAATACCAACGTGCACTCGTTTTCGCTCCCCGCGCGGTCCGCACCACCCGCGTTCCCGGCCAAGCGGCCATTGACGTTGATGGCTCGCTGCGCAACATAAGCCGCGCAAGCCGGGATCTTTACCTCGCTGGGGTGGACACCGGCTTCAAGACTCGTGTCTTTGCAATCCGTCGATCGCATCAACGGTCCAGTCGAGGCGCGCTGATCAACTGTAAATGAGAACGGCGACTTTGAATTTGTGACATCCGTGCCCAATCGCCAGAGGTCAAGCTCCCGGCTCGCGCGGAACACCCATTACGACAAACCCCTATGCCAATGCCCGCTGGGCCGGGATCGCGGGTGGTTAGAGCAGCGCTTCTGCTACTACCGCCCCGCGCCTCCCTCGCCGACGATCACGAAGGGCGCCCAGATGGCGGGGTGAGCGGCGGGTGTCCAGGTTTTGGGACGCGACCTGTCGTCCATGGCCGCCAGCATGGCACGGCGCAGGGCTTCGGCGCGGCCGATGGCGGGGTTTCGTTTCAGTTCGGCAAAGGTCTCCGTCGTGATTTTCACAGCGGCGCGGCTGTCGACATACCAATGCGACACCAAGAGTGCACGGGCGCCGGCGTAGAAGAACGCGCGGGCGAGTCCTGACAGCGCTTCCGCATCTCCGGAATTCGCGCCATCGGCCGTTCCTGCAGCGGACGCGGCTGCAGTATTACAAGCCGATAGCACCACCCATCCGGCATTGAGTTTCAACTCCGTGACGTCGGTTGCGGTCAGCAGTCCGTCGTCAGCAACGGAGGCAGTTTCAGGTGGCGTCAGCACCAACGCGGGCTCGGCGGCCGAACCGGCAATGTTGGCCGCCTCACTGGCAATGAGCCCATGTGTGGCGAAATGAACGACGCCGGCTTGGGCCAATACGCCGCCGGCGCTGAGGCGCTTGATCGCTGTCTCGTTGGCTCGGGCGCCGAGATGCACATCGTCGTCGGATACCCCAAGCGCCCGGGCCACCGTGCACAGCTCGTGAGCGGTTTCCGGCAGCGGCGGCTGCCGTTTCAGGGCTGCCACGTCGGCCATCCCGCCGCGGGCGAGGTCCGCGAATGTCTGCGGCTTGACAAGCGAAGCAGTCGATTCCGGTTTGGCGTCACCCGTCGCGCTCGCACACGTTTGACGGTCGAAGGCGCGCCGGTCGGTTCCATCTCGACCGGTAAGCAGTGGATTGCCGAATGCGATGAATGGGCGTGCAGCCGGGCTCGCGGCGGCAACCTGGCGAAGCGATTTGAGGCTCGCCACCGTCGGCAACACAGTGATCGCATGGCGGCGGATCAGCCACGCCGCGTCGGCGTAGTCCGGTGCCGCCGTGCTGGCTGGCGGTTCGGTGATCAGAACTTGAAACGGCAAACTCGTCAGCGCGCCGGATGGCACGATGAGCAGCCGCTTATCTTTAATGAGATCCTCAACGCCGCCGAACAGGCCTCGATACAACTCATAAGCGCGCGCGACATCAAATGGCGGGCCTTTGCCCCGTTCCGGACGCGCTGATGGATCAAGCTCGAGAAGCGACGCGCATCGCGCCTGTCCCTCATTGAGCCACGCGGAGGCATCGAGCCCGCACCGGAGTGCCGCCACGCGATCTGCGAGCAGCGATGCGCCCAAGTCCGCGCGAACCCAGCGGCTTTGATGCGCCGTGACCACCCAAACGAATGTCTCTGCGGGCGCGGGCTTCAATTCGGCCGTGTCGAGGAACAACACGAGCGCCTCGTCAGCTCGCAACTGGGTTTGGACGTCCGCAGGGGGCAAAGGTACAGGATTGGTCAGGGCAGAATAGTCTGGGAAATCGCGGGCGAGCGTTTTGTCGATACCGGAGATGCGGGCGTCGATCGCGGCGAGGCTCGCGGAGAGTGCGGTCTCAGCGGCCGCGTCGCGAGCGTCAGGCGGCTGTGAGCGTGTGTCGATGAGCTGCGTGTCTTTGGTCTGCCAGGCTCCGAGCAAATCTTGCCGCTCGCGCACGATTGCGGCGAGGGTGTCGCTACCGCTCGCAGACCGGGCGGCCATTTTGGCGAGGGATTGAGCGGCTTGAGAGCCTTGGGCCCATTGGGCCGTTTGAAACGTGCTGCGAGTGGCGTCTTCGAGCCTTGCCGGATCATCGGCCGCCAGCCGGTGGTGCGCCTTGACCAGGTTGCGAAAGCGGTGGCTCAATCCGTCAACTTCGCTCCTCGCCGGACCCGTCAGCGATTTGCCAACCGTCTCGCTACCGCGTTTGAAGCGACGGATAACGATGTCCGCGGCCTGCCGCCAATTCTTCGCGGCCTGGGACCAGTTGCCTTGAGCGGCATAAAATGCCGCCAGGTTGTCGATCATTAGGCCGGTGTTGGGGTGATCGGCCCCCAACGCCTTGCTAAAGATCGCGATGGCCCGCTTGAAGAGGGGCCCGGCCTCGGCCATACGGCCCTGCGTTTGATACAGGATAGCGATGTTGCCGGCGCTCGCGCCGGTGGCAGGATGGTCTGGGCCCAAGATTTTGGTACATATGTCGAGATCGCGCTCCAGGAGTGGCTCGGCGTCGGCGTAGCGGCCCTGGGCCGTGTAGAGCTCAGCCAGATTGTTGAGACTTTGGCCGGTGGCGGGGTGCGCGGGACCCAATGCTTGTTCGCGGATGGCGAGCGAGCGCCGGTACAGCGGTTCGGCCTCTGCAAACCGGCCGAGAGTTTTATAAAGATAAGCGAGATTGTTGAGATTGAGCGCGACATCGATGTGGTTGGGTCCGGATGCTTTTTCGCTGATCGCGAGCGCGCGTTTGTAGAGCGGCTCGGCCTCGCGGGCGCGGCCTAAGAAGAGGTACAAGACGGCGAGGTTGTTGAGGCTGTGGCCGACATCGGCGTGGTCGAGGCCGAGGGCTGTTTCGCGGATCGACAGGGCGCGCTTGGTGAGCGGTTCGGCGTCCGCGTAGCGGCCTTGCATCTTGTAGAGTTCGGCGAGGTTGTTGAGGCTGGTGGCGACAGCGGCGTGCTCGGGCCCAAGGGCTGCTTCAAAAATCGCGTGACTGCGCTTGTAGAAGGCTTCGGCATCGGCAAGGCGGCCTTGAAACTGATAGAGCGCGGCGAGGTTATTGAGGACTTGACCGACGTTGATGTCGTCGGTGCCTAGGGCCTTTTCGCGGACGGCGAGCGCGCGCTGATACAGCGGCTCTGCCTTAGCGTAGTCGCCCAACGCCTCGTGGAGGAGGGCGAGGATGCTGAGGCTATCACCGAGCGTCTCGGGGTCTGCGTCCTTGTGCTGTTCCGCAAGCGCTAATGCATGCTGGGCGATTGGCATTGCTTCGGCGATTTTTCCCGCCTTGCGGAGGCCGAGAACCTGGTCGTTGAGGGCACCGGCGTCATCGTTGGCGTAACCAGGGACGGCTGAACCGCCGCCAACGAGTAGACCGAGAAGGACGATGGCAGCTGTGCGCCGTAACCGGCTGACGGGCCCCGCGTGGACCATGATCTCTCTCCAAAATCACAATAAAGAAATGAAAGAGGTATGATCCCAGCAGAGCCGTCCTGACAGTTCCGAAGGGGACACGCGATATAAGTTCCGCGGATCAATCAACTTGTCGGCGCGTCGAGCTTGCGGGTCAGGCTTTCGAATTCGCGGCGGAGTTCTTCGTTTTTGAAAATCTGATCGAAGGTCGGGGCTTCGAGCCTCTGCAAGGCTTCGAACGAGGCTGAGCCTTCGCGCATCAGCGTCTGCAACTGAAAACTCGCTTCGACGGTTTCAAAGGTGTTGTCGGCAATCTTGAGATCGTGCGTGGCGCGGGAGCGTGCGCGCGCGATCTGCTCGCGCTGCTGCTGCAGATAGCGGCGGTAGCCCTTAGCCGCCTCCTCGGCGACCTTCTGGCTGTCGCGGTTGGCTTCCAGCGCGCGGATTTGGTCGGGCCGGTTCTCGGCTTTCATCAAGGTGGACGTTTTGCCCTTGGCGGCGGCAATGTCTTTCAAAATAGCATCGAGCTTGGGCAGGTACTGCGCGTCGATTTTGTTAATGGTGCCGTCCTGGGCGTGAACCAACATGGCAAACAAGGCCGCGTGCATCGCGAAATACTTGCGCGCAGCACCCGTATTGTCGCCGGCTGCCGACATCAGTTGAGCCAGTTGGCCATCGATCAGCTTGGCGGCATTGAAGGTGGCAACAAGCCGGACGAGATCGCCGGACAGAACGCTATCGAGCAGCAAGTCGAGCTGTTCGGGCGCGAGCTGAATTCCGGATTTGGTCAGCGCGGCTTGGATTTCACCCTTGGCCTTTTCGATTTCGCCTTTGTTGCCCTCGATGCGTTTTTCCAGATCCGCAATGTTGGCTGCAAGGCTGGCGACGGTGTCTGTGATCACGCCGGGCAGCGTGCCGTCTTTGGGTGCCAGGAATTGCTTTTCTTTCAGCGCGACGACGTGATTATCGAGCTCTTGGATGGATTTGCGGTGCGCTTCAATGCGCTTCTGCACATCGACGACCGGCACGTCCGTGACAATGCCAAGTGCGGAATCGAGGAGCGCACGGACGCGCTCTTGGCGATCCTCGCGCGTCTCGGTCCACAGTGGCGAGACAACGAACTCGTCTTTGCTGGGGAGCTTTTTGATGTCGCCGCGCTGTTCAGCAGCGTCTTTGAGCACGGCATCGACCGCTTGCATGAGCTTGCGTGCCTGTTCGTAAGCGGCATCGCCTTCGCGCGGATCCGGCGGCTCAGGGGCAGGCTCGGTGGCGCCAGGTGCTGGCTGTGTTGGGGCGGCCTCGCCGCCAGCGGCTGCGACGCGTGACAACAGGTCGGCGATGCCGTCGCGGCGAGCGGTCTGAGCCGTGGCCGGGACAGCCGCCGTGCTGGTCAAGATCAGCAGGGCAAGGCCTGCGCGAAACATCGTCGGCATAACGCCCTCCATACCCAACTAGCCGAGCGCTGAAAATCGGGCAAATCCATGGTGGCCCAATGAAAAGTGGCGGGAATCACCGGGCGGTGGCGGCTATCGCAGCCAGGAGATCGTCGGTCACTTGGCGCGCGTCCGTTAACACAACCATGTGGGTGATTGTGGCGGGCACAGACGGGCCGGGCTTCGGGAACCGGGCTTTGACCAGGGGTGGCGGTGCGGTCGCGCCCTCAAGCGCCAGCCCCAAACGCAATTCGCGCGGGCCGATGGTCAATACGGCGAACGTGCGCGGCGCTGCCATCGCCACGAAACCCGCATGTGTTGTGAAGCTGACGGACGGCACGGCGGTCGCGATTTCACGCAACACGTATTGAGCCAGCGGGCGGTAGGCTTTGGCCTGAGCCAGCAAGGCGTCAAGATCCGCGGCCGTTGAGGCCGCCGCAGGGACTGGTTCCGGAGGCGGCATTGGCTTAACGGCGACCGCTGCGATGGTGGGTCGTTCAGGTGTTGGCGCTGGCTCGCTGACAGCGGGCCGTGGCGAGGATGCATCCGCGTAGACCGGCCGGCCGCCGTTGTGGTGAATGCGTTCCAGCCATGAGGCTTTGGCGAAGAGAAACCCTTGGCGGCGAAGCCAGTCGATGATGTCGTTGCGATGCGCCAAGTTCTGACTGGCGATGGCGGTCATCCACGCGTCGAGAGACCGGCCTGTATCGGCCTCCAAACTCTCGATGAACTCGCGTTCTTTTTCGCCGTAGTCGATGCTCATGGCGTGCCGGTTATATCCAACGGCGGGTCTTGGCCGCATAGTCCCGCCATGCCTCGCCGAACTTGGCTTCGAGATGGCATTCCTCTGGGATGATCTGCAGAATCGTTACCAGCACGCCAAAAACGAACGCGAGGATGACAAACCAGATGTTGTTCGTGATTTCAGCGATCCCGAACAGCATCAGAACTTCGCCGAGATAAATCGGATTGCGCCGGAAGGCATAAGGTCCATCGGTCACCAAGGTGGTGACGGGGGAGGTCGGCCAGAACGTGGTCCGGTGACGCGTCAGAGTAGCCACCGCCCAGATGACGAGGACAATTCCGCCAATTCCAAAAGCAAGGCCCAGAATGCGGGCCGCCCCGTCGTCCTGGCCAGGCCAATTGAGCGGAACCGATTGCCCGAGCCACCAACTGCCCGCAAGGGTGAGCGCGAGAAGGATCGGCGGCCACGGCACAGTGCCGGGCCGGGCGGTGTGGTCGTCGGTTGGCGTGCTCATTCCGGCTCCTGACATGGGTCTTGGTGTTTCCTATAACAGACGACATGGGTTGAGATCACCTCAGTCTCCGCTATTCCCGCAATGGGGAGAGTTATGACTTGAACTCTATTGGCCGGGGCGATGACGGATCAGGACATCAGCAGCGCCAGCAAGGGCCAATCGGTCTATTCGCCGCTGGTGCTGGGCCTCTATGATCTATGGGTGCTCGGCGTTTCAAACCATCTGCTGTGGCGCTGCCCAACCGCGGAGCTGCGCGCGCTCTACGATCGCAATGTGTCGGCCCGGCATCTCGATCTTGGTGTGGGGACGGGATACTACCTCGACCGGGCGGCGTGGCCGGTTGAGCGGCCGGACATTACGCTCGTTGATCTCAATCCCAACAGTCTTGCGTGGGCGTCACGGCGCATCGCGCGGTATGCGCCGAAGACGGTTACAGCGAATGCGTTGCAGCCGCTGCCGCTGACGGACCCTTTCCAGTCCGCAGGTCTATGCTTTCTCCTCCACTGCATGCCGGGGACGCTGGCTGAAAAATGCGGTGTGTTCGATCATGTGAAAGCGGTGCTGGCACCTGGAGGACGGATGTTCGGGGCGACCATCGTACAAGGCGATGCGTCCCGCAGTTTCGCCGCGCAGAAACTCATGGATCTCTACAACGCTAGGGGCGTACTTTCGAACGCTGGCGACACTCTTGAGGGGCTGCAGATGGAACTGACGCAGAGATTCCTGGAAAATCGGGTGGAACTGCGCGGCTGCGTTGCGATTTTCGAGGCCAAAAAGGCCGCCGCCTGACTGCCACCGGTTTTCGCCTCATTGCGAGGTTAGGCCTTTCGCTCACGCTGGATCAAACTGATCGCCATGAGCCCACTGGGAGACAACCCATGAACAAGACTTTTGGATTAGCCGCTGCTGCATCGTTTGCCGTTCTGGCAGGCACGGCCTCTGCGCACGCCGCAAGCAAATATGGCTGCTTTCAAGTCACGACACCGGAACTCAACATTCGCAACAAGCCCTACAGTGATGCGTCCGTGATCGGCACTGCGGTCAAGGGCGAAGTGCTGGAGAAACGCAAGCGTTGGTGCACATTGCGCGGCTATTGGTGTGCAGTGCGCAAAGGCGGTCTCGACGGATATGCGGATAAGAATTTTCTGGCCAAGGTCCCCTGCCCATAACGCTGGTTAAGCCCATCGCCCGCGGTCAGGACGCTGTCTTCGCTGCGGGCGGTTTCGCAGCTGGAGCGGTGGGTGACGGAGGAGGTGCCGTGGGCCGCGCTTGCAGCTCTTTGTCGAGATCGAAAGTGGCGCACTTTTTTGTCGCAAGAAGGCCATTGTACGCGTTGAGTTGGGCCCGCGATTGCGCATATTGCTCGTCAGCGCCGGCAGCGGTGCCGCCCAACACAGTCTTCGTCACAGCCTTGATGCCCTGAGAGATGCCACTGGGTTGGCTCTTATTGGCGTGACCGCGCATCTGCAGAATGCGAACATGCATGCGGCCGGTGAGGTCTTTGCAATCGAGGTCCTGTTCTTCCGCTGACAGCGCATAGGCTGGGCCCGCCGAAAGGGGGACAGCATTGGCGAACTGGGTCGTATCGGTGGCGGGGGCCTGGGCGCATGCCGGCAGGATCGCTGCGGCGATCAAAACCGTCCAGATTTGCACACCGGAACGCAATGGACACCCTTCTCCGCGCGGAAACGCGGGGGACTGCTGATCTCTCGACATGGACCGAAAACACGGGCGGAAGCAAGGCACCGCCGGGCCCAGAGACAGGATCCAAGTTAACAAATAGGAGCTTGCATGGCCGCACCGGCCCGTCTTCAATAGCCGCCAGATCGCAACGCGGCGGCAATTGAAGGACCACAGAATGACCGGCTTGGGGTTGGGACGGCTTGGCGGACTTGTGGTGTTGTGTCTTGCGGCAGCAGGGTCGCTCGCGGCGCGGTCAGAGGATGCGCCGCAACCGTCAGGGTTCGCGTGCGAATTCAAGGCTGGAACCTCGACAAGTTTTGAGGCGGGCGCGTTTGCCGCCAAGCCAGCTGCGCCATTGGCGTTCCAGTTGTCGAAGATCGATCTCGAAGGTCAATCCGCAGAGCTCGCGACGGGTGATGCGGCCAAGCCAGTCAACGTCCGCATCATTCGCGCGATCAGCGCCAACCACTATCTTGAAGTCGTCAACGAGGGCTTCTTGAATTTGACGACTGTTTACGACAAGCAGCCGGGCAGCGAGGTTTATCCAGCCGTTCATTCGCGGCATTTCGGTCTCGTCGGGCAGCCCGTGTTTGCGCAATATACCGGCACCTGCACGGCGAAGTAGGGCGCCAGGCGCCACCAACCTGTGGATGATGAGGTTGCCCTGGCGCGGCGGGCCGCTACAAGTCGGGCATCGAATCTCGCAACCGGAGACGGATCCGTCATGACAGTGCACATGGTGAAGCTCTGTGTGGGGGCCGCCTCGATGGAGGACCTGGCTGAATGGCAAACCGCCCATCGCCAGTTTTGGAAGAAGCACAACGGCAAGCCGTGTGTGTTTCATACGACGTTCCAGTCGCCCAAGCGTGTGGATGATCTCACCAACGGCGGATCGCTCTATTGGGTGATCAAGGGGCTGATTCAGGCCCGTCAGGCGCTCGTCGGTTTTGATGAAGGCCACAAAGAAGACGGATCAAAGTGCTGCCTGTTGTTGTTGGCACCAGAGATCATTCCCGTGCGGCCCGTTCCACGCCGGGCCTTCCAAGGCTGGCGCTATCTTTCGGCCGACGATGCCCCAGAAGATCTGACAGCGGGGCAATCGGACGGCGTTACCAGCATGCCGATGAAGCTGCGCAAGGATCTCGCAGCGTTGGGGCTGATCTGATGCAACGGGGCGGGTGACGGCATGCGGCGGCCGATCCTGACCTCGATTGTGCGGGACGTGCCGCGCACCGTTCCCTTCGTCGGTCCCGAAGCCCTGGAGCGCGCGCGTGGTGCGCGCTTTCGAGCACGGCTTGGCGCCAACGAAAGCCCGTTTGGTCCCAGTCCCAAGGCGATTGCCGCCATGCGCGAGGCAGCAATCGAAGCCTGGAAGTACTGCGATCCCGAAAACCACGACCTCCGTCACGGACTGGCACTGTTCCACGGTGTAAGTCCAGACAACGTGGTTGTTGGCGAAGGGATCGACGGGTTGCTCGGATTGGCAGTCAAGATCGCAGCAGGCCCCGGCAGTACCGTCCTCACGTCAGATGGCGCGTATCCGACTTTCAATTTTCATGTTGCCGCTCAGGGAGCTCGCCTCGTGAACGTTCCGTTCCGCGATGACCGAGAGGATCTGACGGCATTGCTTGGAGCGGCTGTGCGCGACCGAGCGCGGGTGCTGTACGTGTCCAATCCAGACAATCCCATGGGCTCGTGGTGGAGTGCGGCTGAGATCGAGCGATTGATCGCGGAGTTGCCCGATGGACTGCTGCTGCTGCTCGATGAAGCCTATTGCGATACTGCACCCGCTGGAACGATTCCCGCGCTGGATGTCTCAAACCCACAGGTTTTGCGGTTGCGCACGTTCTCGAAGGCCTATGGGTTGGCGGGCGCGCGGATCGGTTATGCGCTGGGCGAGGCTGGGTTGATCGCGGTATTTGAGACCGTGCGTAATCACTATGGCATCAATCGCACGGGCCAGATCGGCGCGTTGGCGGCTCTTGAGGATCAGGAGTATTTGGCAGCCGCCGTGGCAAAAATTGCCCGTGCCCGTGCCATCATTTCAGAGATCGCACTTCAGAACGGATTGAAGCCGCTGCCGTCGGCCACCAATTTCGTGGCGATCGATTGTGGCCGCGATGGCACCTTTGCCGCGCGCGTGCTGCAAGGGCTCCTTCACCGCGATCTCTTTGCCCGCAAGCCCACTGTGGCCCCGCTCGGCCGCTGCATCCGCATCAGTTGCGGATTGGATGAAGACCTCAGCGTGTTTGCCGAAGCCCTGCCTTTGGCGTTGAAAGACGCTTCGGCATGAAAATGGTGGCAACTGAGGTGGTTTTGATCGGCGGCGGGCACGCCAACGTGTTCGTGTTGCGAGATTTCATAAGCAGGCGCCATCCTGATCTCGGCTTGACCCTCATTGCGAAAGAGTTGGCCGCGCCCTATTCGGGCATGCTGCCGGGATACGTCGCTGGGCATTATAGTTTGGACCAATGTCATATTGATTTGGTGCGATTGGGTGAACGGGCCGGTGCCCGGGTCATTCACGGTGCGGCCAACGGCATTGATCTTGAGAAGAATCTCGTGCGTGTCGAGGGACAGGAACCCGTCCCATTCCACATTCTGTCGATTGACGTTGGCATCACGCCAGATCTGGCTGCCATTGCCGGAGCGCGCGAGAACGCGATAGCTGTAAAGCCTGTCTCGCAGTTTGCGCAAAAGTGGGAAGACTTTCAAATCCGCGCCTTGAAGCCCGGCGGCCCGCGGCGCATCGCGGTCGTGGGTGGGGGTGCGGCTGGCGTCGAACTCGTTCTGGCGGCGCGGCACGGACTGTGCCAGAAAGCGGTAGACCTTGGGCTCAATGCTCAAGACTTTTCGTTTGCCCTCGTTGCGGGTGGCGATGTTTTGCCAAGTCACAATGCGCGGGCGAGGTCGCTGGCGCGTGCGGCTTTGCAGCGGACCGGCGTGAGAGTGATCGAGAACGATCTGGCCGCTGAGATTACACCGTTAGGCGTCAATCTGGTAAGCGGGCAAACACTCGATGCTGATGCGGTGTTGGTTTCTACCCGGGCCGGTGCGCCGAAGTGGCTGGCGAACACGGGGCTCGTTCTAGATGCGGCTGGGTTCGTCGCCATCGAGCCGACCTTACAGGCCATCGGTCATGAGAACATCTTTGCAGTCGGGGACTGCGCGACGATGATCGAGCATCCACGCGAGAAATCTGGTGTTTTCGCCGTGCGTCAAGGCCCGGTTGTGGCGCGCAACATCCGCCGCAGGGCGGCAGGTGCGCCGGCTCTATCGCACATCCCGCAGCGTGATTTTCTATCGCTGGTGTCCCTGGGAGAAAAGTCGGCGATTGCCAGCCGCGGCGGTTTTGCAGCTGCGGGGCGATGGGCGTGGCATTGGAAAGACCATATCGACCGCCGGTTCATGGCGCTGTTCAACACGCCGTGACGTCGCTCTTCCAATTCGCCGGAAAAACCAACCGACAGTGAGTGCCCAAGGCGCCTTAGCGCACGGGTGCAGGAGCTGGCGTTGATCCGGTCTCGACTGTGGTGGACCATGCCGCCGCAATCGCCGCAGGATCAGCAGCGATGGTGGTGGGTTTGAACGGCGGCGAGACCGCGGCGAGCGCCGATGGCGGAGCAGCGGCCGGCATCTTCTTCGGGTCCAGTTTCACCATCTGTTTGAGCAGATCGGTATTGGCCTTGGCCGTGTCGGCAGCAACGGCAGTTGAGCCGATCTGAGTAGCTTCGTCGTATTTGCCCTGAAGGCCGAGAACGAGCGCGAGGTTCTGCTTCGTTTTGGCGTTGGTGCCATCGGTGTTGACAGCCTGGCGCAGCAGCTCCTCGGCCTTCGGTGCTTCGCCGTTCATCGTGTAGGCGAGGGCGAGATTGTTCATCACCGAAGCCTGAGCGGGTGCCAGCTTGTGGGCGCGTTCGAGGTGCAGCACGGCGTCCTTGTACTTGCCTTGCTTGGCCAGGGCCGCGCCGCGCGCCGAAATCACGCGCCAATCGGGGTCTGTCGGATTGTCGGCGTACTCCAGCATTTGAGCAGCGAGAGAGATCTGGTCGAGTTCAAGGGCAAGGCGGCCGTACTCGGACGCCAAGCCCCGATCGCCGGCATTGAACTGTGCGGACTGTTGCAGCACCGAAAAGGCCTGGGCCTTCTGGCCCATCGCCTTCAGGTTTTTCGCATAGGCGAGCGCGGCTTTCACGTCCTGCGGGTTCTTTTGGAATTCCTGCCCCCAATGCGCCGTCGCCTTCTGCAAATCCGTGAGCGGGACGCCCGACAGTGGTTCGGCGTTCTCTTTGTCTTTGGAGCTGGCGAACAGGTCCAGGCCGGAGCTGCCGAAATCGGCGCAAGCCGTTGTCATCAGGCTGCAGGCGCACACAAGGACCAACCGCCAGGTCCGCGCCCCATAGACCGAAGCGTTGCTGCCCATCGAACCAATCATGTCCGCTCTCCCGCGTGCAGGCAGCTCGCGAATCGCAATGCCGCCCTGTGATGCCGGGCGTCACTTTCCGGGACAGCGGTCAACAAAGCCTTAAGGATTGGCTCAGACTTGGCACATGCAGCGGCAACTCAAGCAGTCTCTCGCCGCGCCCCATCCGCCCATTCCGCCATTTCGGGCGTGGCGAAGATGGCCTCCACGTAGGCCGCGGCCGTGCCGTCGTCGCCATAGCGCGTGAGCTCGGGAATATAAGTACGCATACGAGAGCATACCGGAGCAAACATCGCATCGGCGGCCGAGTAGTCTGAAAAAAGGAAGGGTCCGCGTTGGCCGTAGCGCGCTTTGCAGTCTTTCCAGCTGTCGATGATGCGGCGGAGATTGTGCTCGACGGCTTCGGGCACCGTGTCCATGGGCTTCGTCGCGAACAAATCCATGGGGCAGTGTTCGCGCAAAGCCTGGAATCCAGAGTGCATTTCAGCAGACACGCAGCGGGCGATGGCGCGCGCCTCGCGGTCCTTGGGCCAGATCGCTTTATCCGGATAGCAGTCGGCCAGATACTCGATGATGGCGAGGCTGTCCCAGATGAGGATGCCATCGACGTTCAGTGCCGGCACTTTGCCCGCCGGGGAGTGGGTCAGCATCAGCGCTTTCGAATCAGGCTGGCGCAGTTTGATGGCCACTTCCGTGAACGGTATGGCAAATCGCTTCATCACAAGCCAAGGCCGTAAGCTCCAGCTAGACCAGGATTTATTACCGATGATGAGCCGTGGATCAGGCGCGGGCATGCTTTCGCCTTCCCTAAGTTTGTATGCTAGGCCGTGTACCCAATCCCGCCGCAGTGCCCGCACGCGGCCCAGTTGTCAAATCGACCCGCCAACGAGACACGTCACCCATGACAAAACGCGCTGCTTCTGACCTGACCGTGTCGGCTGCCGATGTGTTTGCCGAAGCCAAAACGCCCGCAACGCCACTTCACCTCGTGCGTGACGGTGGCGTGGCGGACCTGAAACTCACGGGCGCTCAGCAGCGCTGGGTCGATGGCGTGAAATTCACGGGCGGGACCAAGAAAGCGGTTCGCGTTCCCGATGCCGATGGTGGCTTAGCCGCTGTTCTGCTCGGCACCGGCAAAGGCGAGACGGGCGATCCGTGTGGCCCAGCTGAACTTCTAGCCGGGCAGATGCCGGGTTTGCTTCCAGAGGGTACTTATGTGCTCAGCGGCGATGTCGCGGAGCCCGGACTGGCCGCGGTGGCTTGGGGACTGGGGTCTTATCGCTATCGCCGGTACAAGCGCGACCAGGGTCAGCTGCCCGCCAAGCTTGTGATGCCGGATGGTGTGGACGCCGCCGCGGTCGTCAATACCGTTGAAGCGGTCTGGCTTGGACGGGATCTGATCAACACGCCGGCCAGCGATCTCGGTCCCGCCGAAATCGAAGCAGCGGTGCGCGAGATTGGATCGCGGCACGGCGCAATGGTGACGTCCGTTGTTGGCGATGAACTTCTGACCAAGAACTTCCCCATGATCCATGCTGTGGGTCGCGCCAGCCCGCGGCCACCACGGCTCATTGAATTGACGTGGTCCAAACCAGGCGGCCGGGCGGATGCGCCGTCTGTGACACTGGTCGGCAAGGGGATCACGTTCGATACCGGGGGCCTCGACATCAAGCCGGCGTCGGGCATGCTGATCATGAAGAAGGATATGGGTGGCGCGGCGACAGCGCTCGCGGTCGCTCACATGATCATGGGGCAGGGCGTTGACGTCCGCCTGCGACTGCTGATTGCGTCGGCGGAGAACTCGATTTCTGGTGATGCCTTCCGGCCTGGCGACATCCTGAACAGCCGCGCAGGGATCACCGTCGAGATCGGCAACACCGATGCGGAAGGCCGCTTGGTGCTGGCCGATGCCATCGCGCTGGCAGAAGAAAACCCGCCCGACAACTTGTTCGTGTTTGCCACGCTGACAGGGGCGGCCCGGACGGCGCTGGGACCAGAATTGCCCGCCATGTTCACCGACGACGACGCGTTCGCGGCGGAGATGACGCGCGCAGGCGTCGCCATCGGCGATCCTGTCTGGCGGCTGCCCTTGTGGCCGGGATATGACCGCCATCTCGACAGCGACACGGCCGATATGAACAACGTCTGGGAGAGCCCGTTTGCGGGTGCCATCACAGCGGCGCTGTTCCTCAAGCGGTTCACTAAGAAGGCCAAGCGGTTTGCGCACTTCGATCTCTACGGCTGGCGGCCAGCGGCGCGGGCCCTGGGACCCAAGGGCGGCGAACCGCAGACGGCGCGGGCAGTGTTTGACGTGCTGAAGCGCGAGGCGGGAGCATGACCGGGAAAATTATCGACAAAAAGCCAGCCAACGCTGACGTGCTCGATCCGCGCCGCCATGTGTTCCGGCCCGACCTGGCAGATGAGGCGTTGATCGGCAAGGTTGAGGCAACCCGCTACATCCGCGGTACGGTGGCCCAGATCAACCGGCCGGCCGTTCCGTTGCGCAGCAATCCGGTTCCGGCTGAGGGACTCGCCACTGAGGTGCTGCTTGGTGAGATGATCACCGTCTTCGACGAGGCGGACGGATGGGCGTGGGCGCAGCTGCAGCGCGATCGTTATGTGGGCTACATCCCGGCGAGCGCGGTGACGGAAGACATCGTCGCAATAACTCATCATGTGAAATCGGAAGGTACATTTCTCTATGCCACGGCCGACATCAAATCGCCGCCCGTCATGCACCTGAGCCTTAATGCCGGACTCTCGATCGTGGAGGCGGGTGAAAAATTCAGCAAGACCCACACCGGCGCATTCGTAATCTCCCGGCACATTGCGGAGAAAGCCAAGTTTCACCGCGACTTTGTGGAAGTCGCCGAACGCCTGACGGGAACCCCCTATCTATGGGGTGGCAAGACGCGCGTTGGCATTGACTGCTCGGGGTTGGTGCAAGTGGCGCTTCACGCGGCCGGGCAAGACGCCCCGCGGGATAGCGATCTGCAGCGAGCTGAACTGGGCACAGAGGTTCCGGTTCCAGAGGACTTCGAGGGCTTGCAGCGCGGCGATCTGGTGTTTTGGAAAGGCCATGTCGGCATCATGATCGACGGCGTCATGCTGCTCCACGCCAACGCGCATCACATGGCCACCGTGGTCGAGACGCTTCCCGAAGCGGCCGGGCGGATTGCCAGAACGGGCTCCAAGATCGTCGCGATCAAGCGGATGGTGCCGGGCACGGTTTAGGCAGATGCTACTCAGGGCCAGCGCTTGAGAGCTTTGCGCGGAAAATTCCATTCCGGCGTTTCAAGTTGCTCGCCGAAATCCGTCGCATACCAGGGCGACCCGTCCTTGGAGTTCGGGTTCTTGAGCACGTGAATATCCTGCGCCGGCATGTAGCTCTGCGTCAGCAGAAAGCGCTTCTCGCCTGTCGCCGGGTTGTGAACGAGGTCGGTTACGAGCACAGCGTGTCCGGGAAAGCCGCCCTTGATGAAGACGTCGCCGATCTGCATGTCGTCAACTTTTGTGGGCTTGAGTTCTCGCTCCAGCGACCATGTGCCAGCATAGGCGAACACCAAGTCCATGAACTTCCGAAACGCAGAATAATCCTGGTTCGACTGCTTGGCGAAGCTGCGCCGCTTCCCGTCCGTATCATTGAACGCAATGTCGCGAGCGCGGCCAGACGCAAACAGCCACTCGGCGCGCAGGCGCATGACGGCATCGGCACATTGCTGCAGATCGCGCTTGCCGATATCGATCTCGACAACCGCCTCGTGCACATCTTGGCGCCATTTGGGCGCGCCGGTGTAGGTGCTGACGGCCGAACCTGTGGGCTTCATGGGCAAACCACGCAACCAGTCACCCCAGCTGCCTGCAGGCATGGGTACGCGTTCGAACCCGGCGGGCGGCGCGATGCGTGCGGCGAGCGTGCCGCTGCCAGATTTGGCGGATGGCCAAGAGTAACCGGGACCTGCTTGGGCCGGCAGTGCGGCGGTCAACACCACCGCCATTAGTGCAAGGGCGGTGGCGCGTGATGCCAGAATGGATCGCATGTTTCATCACTCGTGAGCTTCGCGCAGGCCAATGCCGCGGTTACAGTCCTGCGGGTCGCAGCAGATCATGGCGGATTGGAGGAATTGAAGGTGTGGCCCACGGTGTGGGCCTTTCGACGTGAACCGGCGGTCCGGCACAGTCGAGCCCGGCGAGGCGGGTTGCGCCTGCCGGGCTCTGTTGGACCGGTATCTTGGGG
>JANOFU010000107.1:0-19183 GCA_031413815.1 Hyphomicrobium sp.
CATGCAGCCCAAGGATTTCAAAATGGGCAACGATCCTTACGGTGAGCGGGATTTCAATTCCTTCACCCTCGACGGCAAGCTTTGCCTGATGAAGATCGACTGCTACGCCAAGGACGACCTGCGTCGGGCATCGGAAGATCCATCCGATCCGGCAACGACGACGCGCGTCATGACGGTGATGCTCGCGAATGAGTACTAATCGCGGCGGTGACCTCGCTCCAAGTTTTGGGGCGGGTCATTTTCTTTAGCGAATAAGTCTGAGCGCACCGCGCGTGCCGCGCGACCGGGCCGTCGTGAACCGAGCCCGGGTCAGGGCCGCGGTCTCGGCCGGATGGCTTCCGTCCCTTGCGCGGACGAACAGCTGGCGTATACACGTTTACTTCAAAATCTGGCAACGCTGCGCCAAGATAAAGTCGTCCAGCTATCTTTTTTTGATGCAGACCGGGCGACGCGTGAATGTAGTCGGCGCGTACCCGAATGTGCAACCGGCCTTGAACCTGGCTGCGGCGCGGCTGCGCCACATCGCGGGCACCGAATGGTCGACGAAACGGTATCTATCGATGGACCTGCCGAAAGATCATCACTCAAGGAGTTCTGAAACCGCCTGAGCCCGAACCGGATGCCGCTCAGCCAAAATCAAAAGTGCGAAAAATTCTGGACAGTACCGAGCACGCGGCGCGACCCGCTAGCCAAAATTAAAAGTGCGAAAGATTCTACACAATGCCGACCCGAATTGGTGGCTGGCTAAGCACAAAACTGTGCAACGAGGAGCCTTGCCTTTTGACTGCGGTCCAATAAAACTAAATGAATATATCCGCCAAGTGAGAGTTTAAGAATATACCATTTGGATCTAGCTGGCGGCGAACCATGACGAATTCATCAAAACAGGGAAACAACTTCTGTACCCGCTCTCGGGTCATGAAATGAAGTTTCCCCCAATGCGGCCTTCCAGCATATTCTTTGAACAGTCTATCAACACGTTCGAGATATTCTAAATAGGATGTGCCCGGCACGCCGGAAATCGATATGACAACACTATTGCGATGATAAGCAGGACTTAGCCACGCTTCATCCGCTGCAACAAAGCGTACCTCCATGGGAAAGCGACTGTCATATTCCCCTGATAGCATTATAGTCCGCAGTGCAACGGCAATCTCCGCCCCGTATTCAACGGGCATAAAATATTCCATTTCATAAAAGTTCGGTTCAAATACAGAGGGATAAATTTTGTAGCTCCGGTCAGTTTTTGCTGTGCCACTGGATGACATTTCATGTGGATTAACTTCATTATATAGCTTGACGACGCAAAAGTCTTTTTTTGCATTCTGAAGATTATAAAGTGAAGCGGACGCTTCAGTTGGCATCCAGAAGAAGGAAAAATGCCTATAGTTTGACAAAAGCTCATCCCAACGCTCGAGAACTTCATTGAACGGCATAACTTTTATCGTTTCTTCAAGCATGTATGCTGGTACCGCCCTCACGCAAGTCCGCGAAATGCAACCGAGCATGCCAAGCGAGGTTTGAAGGGCTGGCAATAAATCAAAATTCTGCGTATCCGATATCTGCAATCGCTCGCCGCGCCCGTCAAATAGCAACGCTCCCAACAAGTTCGCCGAAAAACCTTTCAAGTTTCGACCCGAGCCATGTGTACCCGTAGATACCGCTCCGGCGATGGCTTGAGCGTCGATATCGCCCTGATTTTCTAGTGCAAGGCCGTTTGCCCACAGAACATCCCCAAGTTCAGAGATACGCGTTGCGGCATAGGCTTCAAATTGTTTTGCCTCTGCGTTCACACGTGTCACACCCCGCATGTTATCCATGGTGACAAGAACGCCGCTTGTTTCAACGACTGGGCTGAAAGAATGGCCGGCGCCAACGGGCCGAATGGAATGACCCAGTTCTATGGCATTCAGCACCACGGCGTGAAGGTCGTCCTCGGTTACTGGCTGCTCAAAACGCGACGGATAAAAACACTGGTTGCCTGCCCAATTGGACCAACCGTTTAAACCTTGGACGCTCTTTTCTAACATCATATTCCTCCTCTACTTTCTGCCGAACGCTTTCAGTCCAGCAATTCTGTGCCGCGCCATCGGACAATGGTCTCGATGCGGAATTCTGATACGTCAGGCGTCAATCGCCTCAACCCGAAAGCTTTTGGAACACCACTTCCGCCGTCATCAAATCGAGATGGGCACCTCCGGCATTCTTAAAAAATGTGATGTCGTCAGCCGAGCGCCGGCCTGCCACCCTGCCAGCGGCAAGATCGTAGAGGTCACCCAGCACGTCACTCTCCTGGATTGCGCCGCTTGCAATGGGTTGGAGAATGTCGCCAACGCCGTCAAATGCGGATTCGCGCCGATCAACGAAAATCAGCGATCGCTTGGCTGCCTCGTCATCAGACTCGCGGGTTTGCGGAGTGAAGCCGCCGACAAGATCCAAATGTGTTCCAGGTTTCAAGTTTGCGCCTTTGATGAGCGGTATGTGAGATCGCGTACAGGTGCTAATGATGTCAGCCGTTCGGGTTGCTGCGTCAAGATCTGTGGCCACGTCAGCGGCTATTCCTTCGCTCACGAGACAGGCAACGGCCTCGGCGGCGCGGCTCTGCGTTCGATTCCAAATCATGATCCTGTGCAGCGATGGTTTGGTGGCGCAGTGCGCGCGAACAAGCCAGCGTGACATTTCCCCGGCCCCGACGATGAGCAGCGTTTCGGGTTCTGCGGGTGCCAAAAGTCTCGCTCCGAGCGCCGAGTCAGCAGCGGTCTTCCAGTATGTGATTTCGGTGCCGTCGATTGCGACCAGCGGGCGCCCGTTTGTACCATCAAACAAAACACAAATGGCCTGAATTGCCGGAAGTTCGCCGCGATCCAAATTTGCCGGAAAGCTGGTGATTAGCTTGCTCGCCATGAACCGGCCCGGGTCAACAGCGTGACGGACAAAGTAAAGCGCAGAGTCACTACCCAACGACCCATCTTTGATTTCGATCTTTGGGCGCCGATGCGCCACTTCCATTGCCGCAACGAGGACGGGAAAGGTCAGGAGTGATCTGACTTCCTCTGCAGTAACAAAGTGCATTGCGAGTCTGTCTCCTAATTATAACGCATCGTCGTCAAGCGCCGAACCGGATCGCAGAAAAGGGCGATGGATCGATGAAAGGCGTCTCATCCGTGATCATCTCGGCAACAAGGCGTCCAGTGCCCGGTCCGTTCGTAAGGCCGTGATGGGCGTGCCCGAAAGCAAACCAAAGCCCGGCGTGCCGCAACGCGGGGCCAATAATGGGCGTCATATCAGGAAGGCACGGGCGCGACCCCAACCACGGCCGCCCGTCGATTGGTTCGCCAAGCGGAAACAATTCTCGAGCAACCGGTTCAACACGAGCGAGTTGCACGGGAGACGGAGGCGCGTCGCGATGCGCAAATTCGGCGCCTGTAGTAAGGCGCAAGCCTAAAGGTGTCGGCAGAAGGACGAAGCCGCCCGCAGCATGGACAATCGGGCGCGCAAGATAGGCGTTACCCTTGGGCCGGTAGTGGCGATGGTAGCCGCGCTTTACCGCAAACGGGATTTGATAGCCAAACCTACTCACGAGGTCATTCGACCAAGCACCGAGCGCGATAACCGCCTGGTTAGCTTGGATCGCTCCAGCTTGCGTCGGAATGCGCCAGCCCGATCCGGCAGAATGCAATGCGTTCGCGTCGCCAAACGCAAACCGCACACCAAGCTGCTGCGCATGGCTTGCATAAGCTTTGGTCAATGCGCCAGGGTCGGCTACGGCGCGCGGATCGAGGAAATGTATACCGCCAGCGTTGACGGGTGCCAGATGCGGCTCTCGCTTTGCGAGACCTGCAGCATCAAGCACATCGTAGCGGATGCCAAATTCATCGAGCGCTCGCGCCTCGACAATACCGGTTTCCCAACCGCGCGCCGTTCCATAGACTTTTATCCAGCCCACTGGCCGCAGCATGTCACTAACACCAGCCGCCTCGGCCATTGCTTGGTGTTCGGCGATGCAGGTTGCGAAAAAGCCGAGATTGGCAAGCGCAATTGCTTTTGCACGCTCAGGCGAGGAATTGCGCCAGTAGCGATAGATCCAGGGTAGCACTCGAGGCAGGAAGGCTGTGTGATAGCTGGACGCTGTGGACAGCTTCAGGGCATGTCGAACGAGTTCCCTAAACCCGCGTGGAAACATATAAGGCATGATGGCCGAGCTTTCGATCGTGCCAGCATTTCCGAAGCTTGCCTCTTCGCCAGGCGCACGACGGTCTACGACGACGACCGACTGTCCACGCTTGGCGAGATGCCACGCGATTGAAACGCCAACGATGCCGGCACCCAGTACAATAACGTCAGCCTTGTTGCTGGATGTCACGCGCCCGCACCCGCCGGACGGACGCCAGCCAGAATATCAAATGCGCGGCGACGATCGAGGACGCCAAGAGGGGCGCCGTTGTCAACGACAACGAATGGGCCAACGCTCGACACAAGCAGCGGTGCGAAATTCTGCACGGTCTGCTCTGAGTCGATTGCCACGGCGTGCGCTGGAACCTCGCGGGTTTTTTCAACCAAACTTCGAGCGCGAACTACCTTGCCAAGTGCAACCTTCGACGTAAACCGCGCCACATAGGCATCTGCCGGGTTCATCACCAGGTCCTCAGCGGAACCCACCTGCACAACGCGGCCCGACTCCATGATGGTGATGCGGTCCGCGATCTTGATTGCTTCGTCCAGATCATGGGTGATGAATACGACCGTTTTCGCAAGCGAGCGTTGCAGGCGGAGCAATTCTTCTTGCAGATCAGAACGAATAAGTGGATCCAGCGCGGAGAACGGCTCATCGAGAAACCAGATTTCCGGATCGACCGCCAAAGATCGCGCGATGCCGACGCGCTGCTGCTGACCTCCCGACAATTCATTTGGATAGCGCTCCTTGCATCCTGTAAGGCCCACAAGCTCAATCAATTCCTGGGTTCGCGCCGCCCGGTTGGCACGATCTACGCCCAGAATTTCGAGTGGCAGTGCGATATTTCCCTGAACATTCCGGTTCGGTAGGAGTGCGAAATTTTGAAAAACCATGCCCATCTTTTTGCGACGGATCTCGACAAGCTCAGCCTCGGGCATCGCCAGCAGATTGCGGCCGTGGAATAGTATGGCCCCTGATGTCGGTTCGATGAGTCGAGACAAGCACCGCACCAGTGTCGATTTGCCAGAGCCAGATAGACCCATGATGACAAAAACTTCACCAACAGCGACTTCGAGTGAGACGTCGCGAACGGCCGGCACCCATCCGCGGCCGGCAAGAGCACCTGCGTCCATCTCAGCGCAATTTTTTGCGAAAAATTCCGTCCCGGTTGCGCCAAATACCTTCCAAAGATTTTTTGTGGCCAGCGCAATTTCTGGCGATGCTGACCCTGGGGATCGGGCGGGTGTCAGCGGCACAACATTTGCGAAGCCTCGCGCTGCCGTCTGTGATTCTATCATCGCAGTTTCCTCGTCTGGCATCACAGCGTCATTCCGTTGCGAGCCGCGGCACGATTAGCCGCGGCACGGATCAATGAATCGGCAATGAGTGCAAGTGCGGCAACTGCCAAGCCGCCGACAACGCCGTTGCCAACTTTCATTTGCGATAGCGCGATAAACACCTGCTGGCCAAGATCACGTGTCCCAACCAGCGCGGTAATGACCAGCATGGCGATGGCCATCATCACCGTCTGATTGACTCCGAGCAGGAGGGTTGGAAAGGCAGAGGGCAAGCGGACCCATTTCAGCGTCTGCCATGAACTCGCGCCGCACATCTTGATCGCTTCAATGCGCGTGGCGGGAACGTTGGCAAAGCCATGCATTGCGTAGCGAATGGCAGGCGCTACGGCATACGAGATGATCGCCAGCACGGCCGAAAAGTCGCCGTTCCGGAACAGCATCACGGCTGGCAGGATATAGACCAAAGTTGGCAGAGTCTGGAGTGTATCAAGTGCGAGGTCCATGGATGCGCGCCACTGCGGGTTAAGCGCGATTGCGTAACCAATCGGCATGCCGATCAGCAGAGAGAAGAATGTGCCGATCGTGACGAGATAGACCGAAACAATGGCAGGATCCCAGAACCCCGTCAGCAGTATGAAAAGCGCGAGTCCGCTAACACGTGCCGCCTGACTCAGCCCTCCAAGAGCAAACCCAGCCGCAGCTAAAAGGGACACCACGGCGATCCATGGCAAGGACAGCATAAAAGTCTTGGTTGGGTTCATAAGATTGATGAGAGCAAAGCTGCGGACACCGTCGAGCACATCAAAGCAATGGATGTTGATCCATGACACAAGCCCGTTCCAGAACGGCGCAGTCGTGAGCTTGGCCGCCTCAGGCCATGTCTGGAACGGTGGTAACAAAAGTGCGAGCCCTGTCGCAATGATCGCCCAGCAGAGCGCTATCTTGACATAGGGCAGTCCGCTTTGTGCAAGTGTTCGCCCTGATGCAAAGCGTTGAGCTGCGGCCTGTCCAAGACGGTCAAACACGATGGCGAGTACGACAATGGCAAGTCCCGCTTCCAGTGCGGCTCCGAAATCAAGACGGCGCAAGGCCGTCAGCACCAGATAGCCGAGCCCGCCTGAGCCGATCATCGAGGCGATAATGACCATGTTTAAGCAGGCCATAATGGCCTGGTTGAGGCCGATGCTAAGTACTGGCATCGCTGTCGGGATCTTGAACTTCCAGAACATCTGGCGGTTCGATGCCCCCGCCATGGTGCCGTACTCGACCACTTCGGCAGGAACTGATTTCAAACCGAGAATTGTCGCATGGACCATGGGCGGCAAGGCGTAGATGACTGTCGATACCAGGGCAGCGCTGGGCCCGTAGCCGAGAAACAGCAGTGTCGGCACCAGATATGAGAATACGGGAACCGTCTGCATAATGTTCATCAGGGTTTCTACAGCCCGCACACTTCGCGGCCGGGCGTAGACTGCGGATCCTATTGCAACGCCCAGAACCACAGCGACGACTGTCGACAAGGCGACGCTGGCAACCGTCATCATTGCATCGGGCCACAAGCCGAATACCACGATGTAGAGCAGGCTCGCCACGACCGTGACCGCGAGCTTTTGGCCGCCTAGACGGTGTGCGAGCAAACCCGAAAGGCCCACAACAGCTAGCCAAGACAGCGATGGGATAACGGTATGGACATTTTCCCCAGTGCCGCTCCGGATCCCCGTTGTGAGCAAAACATTCATGGCGTTCATGGGAAAATCGATGGCGCTCGCAAGGCCGCGCGTGATGCTGGAGATGAGAACAGGCCCAATGGCCGCCTCACGCGCCAGCCACGTCAGCTGGTCTCCGATCCAAGCCGCAAGCGGCACAGTCAGATTATAGGGGTAGTCAACGAGGAATGACGGCAGAAGTCCTGCAAGAATCGGTGAAGCAGCAAGCAAACTCAGCGAAGCTGCAATCGCAATCGATCGCAGACGTGGCGGTGAAACGCTCCGATTTGGCAGGACTAGGTCAGTCATTGAGTGCTCGCTAGAGCGATCCGCCAATCAGCGAAGTTACGAGTTTTTCTGGCCATCGTCAGTTCACAGATCGGGTGAGAGGCACTTGCTTCTTATCAAGGGCAGTATTCGAGCAATCTTTAGAGTAGCGGGTGCGCCTCCGCTGCGCTCGTCATGTAACTCACTCTGAAGCCGCCCCTCACGCCAGTCCTCCTTCTGCTGCGTTAGAGCACGCATCAGAAAGAGAAGGCGGGAGCTACCCGACAGCTGCAGGAAGATCACATTAAACACGGTCTTGATGCATTACTTTGCCCCGCACGCTGCCCACTTTTTCCATGTACTTTCATTGGCGTCGAGCCAGCTTTTGGCCACGTCCTCAACCTTTTTTCCATCAAGGTCAGCTTGCCCAACCATCGTGCCGATTGACTTTGAATCAAGATCGTAGGACCGCACGACTTGATAAGCGCAGGGCCATTTCTTTTCACCGGAAGCCCATGCCATTTTCTTGATCCAGCCCTCTGGTTTGCCGCAGTCATAGGCCTTATCTGGATTGCTGCCCCACTTGGGATCGTTGTAGCAGGCATCTTCGTACTTCGGAAATTGCACCCATTCGCCGTCAAACTTTGCCGGTGCCCAATGCGGAGTGTAAACCCACACCATGATTGGTGCCTTGCGCTCAGTGGCGGCCTGCAGCTCTGCAAACATGCCGGCGTCTGTTCCTGCGTTCACAACTTCAAACGGCAAACCAAGTGCTGCAACGCGCTCAACGTCGTAACCACCCCAATCAACGGGACCAGCGAGATAGCGGCCCTTGGGAGCAGTTTCAGGAGCAGAGAAGGCCGCAGCACAGGCTGGCTCCTTTAGAGCTTTCCAATCCGGCAAGCCTGGGCATTTCTCTTTCATATATTTCGGGTACCACCACTCTTCTTTGGCAGGAGCCGATAGCGCGCCCATGTCGGCAACTTTTCCGGTGGCGACAGACGCCTCAAACGCAGCTTTCTGGGTCGTAGCCCAAGCTTCCATTGAGATCACGACATCGCCATTTTCAAAAGCCGGATAGCGGGCGGAATCGTCGACTGGCACGTACGCCACGGTATAGCCAAGCTTCTGCAGAATTTGTCCCGTGACTTGTGCTTGAATGTTGATGCTCGACCAGTTGCCATACATGATCTTGATTGTGTCGTTTGACTCTGGAACACCGGCCGCCTGTGCAACAACGGCAGTGGCGGACAGACAGAGTGTCGTCAGGGCAGTTGTCAGTCTCATGGGAACCTCCTCGTTGCAGATTGCGTGATAGCCTCAGTGGTGCCAGAATCTGTTTTTCAATCCAGTGGCGGTGGTCATGTCATTATCCCTTCGCGAACCAGCCGTTATCGACGTAAAGGGCGGTTCCGTTGATGAAACTTGCTGCGTCGGAGGCTAGAAACAGGGCTGCCTGTGCGACCTCTTCGGGCTCGCAAATTCGGCCCTGCGATGCTGCCAGGGCGCCATCTTCCCAGACCTGCCCGAGAGCATCGAGCTCGTCAATTTCACGCAACCCTTGAGCCGTTTTGACAAACCCCGGCATAACGGCGTTGGCGCGGATTCCCTGGTCGCGATACTCGGTGGCAATCGAGCGGGCAAGCTGGAGAACCGCACCTTTGGTCATGCAGTAAAGCGCTTCCAGTGCGAAGCCCTTCTCGCCCCCGATCGAAGAAGTGATGACAATCGACCCGCCGCCGGTTTTCAACATGCGCTGGACAACCGCACGGCATGTGACGAACGACGAACGAACATTGATGTTCATCAAGTGGTCGTAGTCGGCATCTGTCGTGTCGTGAAATGGTTTGACGATGATTGTGCCAGCATGACTGAACAGCACATCGATCTTGCCGAACTGCCGGTCGACATCAGCAAGGGCCGTTTCGACAGCTGCTGGGTTCGAGGCGTCAGCTTTGCGGAACAGACTGATGCCGCCAGAGTCCGAAATGAGCCGGGCGGTTTCTATTCCAGCGTGTTCGGCAATATCCAAGATCGCGACCCGCGCGCCTTCAGAGGCAAACAAGAGCGACGCGGCGCGACCCATTCCCCCTGCGCCGCCAGTGATAACCGCTGTTTTTCCAGCCAGTCGGCCAGACTTATTTTTGGATCTCGACTGAGCCAAATTCTGAAGCACCCGCATCCCATCCTCTAAAGGTCTATTGGTCTATAGACTATACCATTAGACCTAAGAGTCGAGAGGTTGCGGATAAAAATCGTCGCTGCACTGCAAAAAGGACTGCGCCAAATATGTGCAGTCTGCTTCCATAAGCGCTTTGTTGGGGATGTTACTTCAGTTTGGCCAGCGCTCTTAAACGTGCCCAATCATGATCGATGATTGAACCGATTGCTGCCTCGGCGTCAGCCTCGGCGCGGCCTTCAATCGCGTTGAACAACTCGGTTCGTAGCGCCGCGGATGTGGCTCGCGCTACTTCGATCGGGCCTTGAAAAAGGGGCATGAAGGCTGCAGCAGTTGCGTCTTCGATCGCGCGCACAAGAAACGTGTTCTGGGTAGCTTCGGAAACCGCCATTTGAAAAAGGGTTTCGGAATGCCGCAAAGCACTGGCATCGGGTGCCCGAGCCGTTTCATCCCGCGCCGAGCGCATGCGCTTCAAATGCGCAGGAGTCCGGCGTGCCGCAGCGAAACGAGCCGCCACGCGTTCGTTGACGGCAAGAAATTCGATCACGCGCATGACAGCGGCCGGATCGCGGGCGATGCGGCGCAGCGCCAGGCCGCGCAACACAGTTTCGTCAACGACAAAAGCCCCGCCCGCCGATCCTCGTTTGACGCCAAGGTAGCCTTCGGTTTCAAGAATGCGCAGAGCCTCCCGGAGCGTCACGCGCGACACACCCAGTGTATCCGATAACTCACGTTCGGGCGGTAGCCGTTCGCCGGGTTTGATCAGGCCCAGGTGGATCTGCCGCCGCAAGCCTTCAACTGCCAAGCCGTAGGCCGCTTGTTGCTCGACGGGCCGGATGCCCCACAACATGGTTCAAACCGCCGTAAAAGTGTTGTCGACCATGATCTCGGCGCCATTGATGAAGCTTGATGCATCGCTTGCGAGAAACAGTGCAACGCTAGCGACTTCCTCCGGTTCACAGATGCGTCCCTGCATGATGTTTACATCGTTTTCAGACGCGAAGACGCCGTACTTTCTGAGCTGCTCGATTTCATCCTCGCCATGACGCGTCCGGACGAAACTGGGACAAATCGCGTTGCATCGAATGCCGCGATCCCGGTACTCGACCGCAATATTCCGGGCAAGCTGGTTCATGGCAGCTTTTGAGGCGCAGTAGACGCTCTCCAGGTGCGTGGCGGCCTTTACACCCGTGGACGAAGTGAAAATGATTACCCCACGGCCCTGCTCAAGCATGCGCGGCAGCACTAAGCGGGTCACCATAAAGGCACTCTTGGCGTTGTTATCCATGAGTTCATCCCACTCCTCAAGCGTGAAGTCGAGGAACGGCTTTACGATAATAATACCCGCGTGATTGAAGAGAATGTCGATGCGGCCCAGGAACTCGTAGCTGGCGGCCACCATGGCTTCAACGTCGCTCTTCAGGCTCACATCAGAATGCAAGAACTTGACCGTTGCCCCCTGCTCCGAAAGCTCGGCGGCCAGCGTTGACCCGGCTTCGTTGTCCCGGTCGGCAAAAACGATCCGGGCCCCCGCTTCGAGAAAAGCCCGCACAGACGCGGCACCAACACCATTGGCACCCCCTGTTATCAACGCTGTCTGCCCCGCGAGTACGCCCTGCTTGCTCATGGCTCTACCTAATCCTATTCGCCGAGTTCCGCAAAGCGGAGTGAACCCACGGTTCTTATCCGGGTCCAGCTATACGGCAGCACTGCCGCGGGTCAACTCCAGTGGACATGTCAATTGCCTGCAGGCGTCCGCCGCCGCCCAACTAGCCGAAGATGTAACGCATCGCGAATGCATTCGCAGCCAACACTCGTCAAAGTGTCTTAATGGGCTGCACCAAAGCAATTCACAAGAAATTCTAGAGGGAATTTACCAGGCTGAACCCCGCTCGCCTGGTAGCAGCTGACGCCTACGCCTAGCGCCTGCCCATGAACAGCGCTGACTTGATTGTTGATCAAGGGGTGTAGAGCAGCCACCGGCGGTGAAGCGTGCGGCGCAGCGACGAATTTAAAACAGAAAGCCTCGACTTCGCAGCTCAATGGTCTATAAGCTGTACCAATAGACCATTGTGGTGATTGTGGCTCGAAGGGCGCCCTCTTTATTTTCCACTGGGCAAGCAATCAGCCGCCAATGCTGTGGGGACTGCCGTGTTGTCTAACCAAATTCAAAATGGGGAAAAGCCTGAACATGAAGCGGCAAAGCGGTGCAGCTCGGGTTCCATCCGGCCGCAACACTGAACGGCTGAGTCAAAGCCGCAAATTAGAAGAGCACGAATGTGCCGCGGCTCGCTTGGTGCCTGTGATTGAGGGCGTTTCGCTGAGCGTCCACTATAACGCAACGCAGTTGAGACTTGATGCTTGGAACCGGTTGGGAGGTCTCGCCGGTATGTTGGACGAACCCCATCCAACAAAAAAGGAAGTTGAGCCCGTCTGGGATGAAATAGGTGAGCTCATCGGTCTGCTCGAACCGGTCGAACTCTATTGGGCATTCCCGGGCAGGCAAACCTTTGCCCGCCTGAAGAAACTATTCCTCAAACGCACGGAAGACAGGTTCTCACGGCTTGCGACAGCAATAGTCCGTGCACTGGTGAGCGAAACATTTCGTTCGCAGACCGTTCATTTGGCGTTGCTTGAGCAGAGGATGGACAGCGAGGCCGACAGGCGGCAGCAAGGGAGTGATAAGGAAATTCGTAAGGTCGGCGGCCGGCCATACTTCGAAGTACTCGTGGTCGATGCGCTTATGCCGACTGCAGAGCAGGCCTTGCGCGACAGTCTCGAGGCGATGCAGTGTGACGATGATTGTTTCACTTATAGCGTCGTGGTTGTTCCGAGTTTCGAAGATGCTCTCATTGCTGTCTTGTTCAATCACAACATCCAGGCTGTCGTTGTCCGATATGGATTTGCATATAAATCGCACAATAATCTCGATCTTCTGCAGCACTATCTGGGAGGTATCGAAGGCGGTAAGTCCAAATCGAGCAGGGCATTAGATCGCAGTGTGCGGCTTGGAGAGGCAATCAAGACCCTTAGGCCCGAACTCGACCTCTATCTGATCACAGGTGGCGCGACTGAGGAGGTAGCTTGTACGGCAACGCATATCTTCCGCCGCATATTCTACCGCCAGGGAGACCACTTCGAGCTGCACCAGAATATTCAACGTGGCATTGGCAAGAGGTTCGAGACACCGTTCTTCACCGCTCTCAAAGAATACAGCAAACAGCCCACCGGAGTTTTTCACGCCCTGCCGATATCACGGGGGAATTCAATCACGAAATCGCATTGGATTCAGGACATGCTCCAGTTTTATGGATCCAACATCTTCTTGGCCGAGACATCGGCAACATCGGGCGGATTGGATTCGCTTCTTTATCCATCTGGGCCTTTGAAGCGTGCTCAAGAACTCGCGGCCAGAGCCTTCGGCTCCAAGCAGACCTACTTCGTAACAAATGGCACCTCAACCGCCAATAAGATCGTCGTTCAGGCGCTCGTCCAACCCGGCGATATCGTTCTGGTGGATCGCGATTGCCACAAGTCTCACCACTACGCACTCGTGCTGGCAGGCGCCAATGTCTGCTACCTCGATCCCTATCCTCTGACCGGTTATTCGATTTGCGGCGCCGTTCCGCTCGAGCGGATCACTGCTCAGCTGCTGGAATACCAGAAAGCAGGCCTGCTGGACCGCGTGAAGATGCTAATCCTGACGAACTGCACATTCGATGGCGTCATCTACAATGTCGAGCGCGTCATCGAAGCCTGCTTGGCCATAAAGCCGGATTTGATCTTTCTGTGGGATGAAGCCTGGTTCGCGTTCGCCAGGTTCCACCCAACTTACCGGCAGCGTACCGCTATGCATGTGGCGCAGCAGTTGAGCCAGCGCTACCGGTCGGCCGAGTATCGCGATCGCTACGCTGTTTGGAAGACAGCGGCAGGAACTGGCCGTGATTCTTGTTCTGCCGCCAGCGGCGCAATGGCAGACCCCGACCGGGTGCGTGTGAGAGTGTATGCGACCCAATCGACTCACAAGACGCTAACATCTCTCCGCCAGGGGTCGATGATCCACGTCCATGACCAGGATTTCTACGGCAACGTAGAACATGCGTTTCACGAAGCTTACATGACCCACACGTCGACATCGCCAAACTACCAGATTCTTGCTTCGCTAGATGTAGGGCGCCGCCAGGTCGAGCTCGAAGGCTTTGAACTTGTCCAGAAGCAAGTCGAACTTGCGATGACGCTGCGGGAACGCATCAAGACACATCCACTGCTGCGTAAATGGTTCACGTTCCTCACCATGCGCGACCTTATTCCGCCTGAGTATCGCGAGTCAGGACTGGAAGTGTATTACGATCCCGACCGCGGGTGGCTGAGAATGGAAGACGCCTGGGCCACCGATGAATTTGCGCTTGACCCTACACGATTGACGCTCTTCATCGGGCGGACAGGGATATCCGGCGAGCATTTCCGCACAACTGTGCTTATGGACAAGTATGGCATTCACATCAACAAGACATCGCGCAACACCGTCCTACTCATGACGAATATAGGTACGACGCGATCGTCAGCCGCGCACCTGATCGAGGTGCTCATTAGAATTGCTAAGGAACTAGAGGAAAAATTCGACAACCTCTCCACACACGAGCGTGGCCTTTACGACAAAAAAATAGAGTCACTCGCCAGTAGTGCGATCGCTGTTCCACCCTTCAGTTCATTTCACAGTGCCTTTCGAAATCAAACGGGTGCGAACACGCCAGAAGGCGATATGAGGAAGGCCTATTTCCTGGCTTACAGCAATGAGTGTTGCAGATATATTTCACTGAATGACAATAGCCTTGAAAACGCTGCAAAACATGGCGAACGCGTCGTCTCTGCAATGTTCGTGACGCCCTATCCGCCTGGTTTTCCGATCCTCGTTCCGGGACAGATTGTGAGCAGCGAGATCGCAAACTTCATCCGGCGGCTGGATGTGAATGAAGTCCACGGATACCGGGCTGATGTTGGTTTGAGGGTCTTCAATGAAAGCGCTTTATGTAACGATCCTTCCGATGGAAGCAGACCGGGTTGACGCCTATTTCGTTATACCGCGGCGAGGGGGCTGAGAAGATTGCGCAAGCAGCAGAGGTATGACATGGCGACGGAGACTGCAGTGGCGGTGAGTGACGAATTCAACGAGCGCTTAAAGATTACGGCCGAACGCAACACAGTTTCTGACGATCTTCCCCGCCCCTTTCTTGAATTTTCGAGAACCGTTCAACAGCAAAGCATTTTACGAGCCGAGATTACGGCCGCCTACCGGCGCCCTGAAGTCGAATGCCTGCCGCGCCTCATCTCCGATGCGGCGCTGCCGCAGACTGACTCCGATGCTGCGGAGGCGCTTGCGAGAAAACTCGTGCTTACGCTCAGGGAGAAAAATCGCCAGGGCGGAGGCGGTGTCGAAGGGTTGATTCAGGAATACTCCCTATCAAGTCAGGAAGGGGTTGCGCTCATGTGCCTCGCGGAGGCGCTCCTTCGGATCCCCGACCGGGCAACCCGTGACAGTTTGATTAGAGACAAAATTTCTACCGGTGACTGGCAATCTCACGCCGGGCGCAGTCAGTCGGTATTTGTGAACGCAGCGACGTGGGGCCTCGTTGTCACCGGCAAGCTCACAGCCAACTCTACCGAAAGTGGATTGTCCTCGGTGCTTTCGCGACTCATTGCCAAGGGCGGCGAACCATTGATCCGCAAAGGGGTCGATATTGCCATGCGCATGATGGGCGAGCAATTCGTTGCCGGCCAGACGATTGGTGAGGCCATTGCCAACAGCCGCAAATGGGAGGCAAAGGGTTTCCGCTACAGTTACGATATGCTCGGCGAAGCCGCGATGACCGCAGAGGATGCCGATTTTTACTATAACACCTACAGTCAAGCCATTCACGGGATTGGCAAGGCCGCCCGCGGATGCGGTATCTACGAAGGTCCCGGCATTTCTGTAAAGCTGTCGGCCCTACACCCGCGCTATTCACGCGCGCAGCTCGGGCGCGTGACGCGCGAATTGCTCCCTCGCCTCAAAAACCTTGCTGTTGCTGCGCGAAGTTACGACATCGGACTGAATATCGATGCCGAGGAAGCGGACAGGCTTGAACTCTCGCTTGATCTGCTGGAGGCGCTCTGTTTCGATCCAGATCTCGCAGGCTGGAATGGCATCGGTTTCGTGGTGCAGGCTTATCAAAAGCGCTGCTCCTACGTGATCGACTGGCTGATCGATCTCGCGCGGCGATCCCGCCACCGGTTGATGGTGCGACTCGTGAAGGGTGCGTACTGGGACACTGAGATCAAACGGGCCCAGGTAGATGGCCTCGAAGGCTATCCTGTCTTCACCCGCAAGGTGCATACGGATGTTTCCTACCTCGCCGGTGCCAAGAAGCTCTTAAACGCGCCCGACGCCATCTTTCCCCAATTCGCGACCCACAACGCGCAGACGCTTGCAACTGTCATGCAAATGGCCGGCGGCAACTACTATGCTGGACAGTATGAATTCCAGTGCCTGCATGGCATGGGTGAGCCTCTCTACGAAGAAGTCACCGGGCGGAACACACTCAATCGACCGTGCCGGATTTACGCACCCGTCGGGACGCACGAATCGCTACTCGCCTATCTCGTCCGCCGGCTCCTCGAAAATGGTGCCAATACCTCGTTCGTCAATAAAATTGGAGATGAAAGCGTTACAGTGGACGCTTTGATTGCTGATCCGGTGAAGGCGGCTCGTTCCATTGAGCCAATGGGCACGCAGCATCCGGAGATCACAGATCCGCGTGATATTTTTGGCCCCTCACGCGCTAATTCCGCGGGTATCGATCTGTCAAATGAACAGCGGCTAGCGACTCTTTCGGTCGAGCTTCTCTCTAGCGCAGACATAGTTCACAAAGCCACGCCTTTGATCGGTGAGACAGAGCGCAACGGTGACGCCCGGCCGGTGCTCAATCCATCAGACCATCGCGATATCGTGGGTTCTGTGGTTGACGCAACTCTGGACGACGTCGACAAGGCTTTCGCCCAGGCTGTCGCGTCGGCGCCACTTTGGGCAGCGACGCCTCCACAAGAGCGCGCGGCCGCGCTGGTGCGGGGGGCTGATCTGTTGCAAGCCCGCATGCCATTATTGGTTGGCATTCTCGTGCGGGAAGCCGGTAAGTCGCTGCCAAACGCCATCGGCGAGGTGCGCGAAGGTATAGACTTTCTGCGCTACTACAGTGCGCAGGTGCATGCTGACGCTGGCATAGGTTCTCGCAGTCCGCTGGGACCAGTGGTTTGCATCTCCCCTTGGAACTTTCCACTCGCGATATTTACGGGCCAAATCGCCGCCGCGCTTGCAGCGGGTAATCCGGTTGTGGCCAAACCGGCTGAGGAAACGCCCTTGATTGCGGCGGAGGTTGTGCGTGTTCTTCGCGAGGCTGGCATTCCGGGCGGGGTACTTCAGTTCTTGCCAGGCGCGGGCGATATCGGCGCAGCACTTGTGGCAGACACGCGAACGCGCGGCGTCATCTTTACCGGTTCGACAGAGGTCGCCCGTCTGATTCAGAGCCAGCTGGCCGAGCGGCTGACGCCCCAGGGGCAACCGATTCCGCTGATTGCAGAAACTGGTGGTCAGAACGCGTGCATCGTGGATTCCTCGGCGCTTGCCGAGCAGGTCGTCGCTGACGTGATCGCGTCTGCTTTCGACAGCGCTGGCCAGCGTTGTTCGGCGCTGCGCGTTCTCTGCCTGCAGGATGAGGTGGCGAGCCGCGTGCTCAAGATGCTAACGGGCGCAATGCGGGAACTTGTCATCGGCAATCCCGGACAGCTTTCCACCGACGTCGGTCCAGTCATCACTGCCGAGGCGCGGCATGCAATATCGGCGCACGTCGATGAGATGCGTGCCAAAGGTCATCGGATTGATCAACTTCCACTGCCAGAAGCCACGCGCCACGGCACGTTCGTTGCTCCGGCACTTATCGAGATCGACAGCATTGTCGATTTGAAGCGTGAAGTTTTCGGGCCAGTGCTGCATGTCCTACGCTACAAGCGTGCAGAACTTGACGCCCTGATGGACGCCATCAAGGGCACCGGATACGGGCTCACGTTCGGGCTCCACACGCGAATTGACGAGACAATCGATTGCGTCGTCCGCCGTGTCCCAGCCGGCAACATCTACATCAACCGGAATATGATCGGAGCCGTTGTCGGTGTTCAACCGTTTGGCGGCCATGGTCTTTCTGGCACGGGTCCAAAGGCGGGCGGACCGCTTTATCTCAACCGGCTTTCCGCGAAAGTTTCTGAGAGGCTTGGAATTGAAGCACCTGCGGTTGCGCCCGCGGAACCAGCAGTTTCCTACCGCGGCTACCTGGCAGCCATCGGGAAAAGTTCAGTTGCCGAGCGGGTGACGCAATATATCCGACGTTCTGCCCTAGGCTTTACCTGCGAGCTTCCCGGCCCAGCCGGTGAGCGCAATGTCTATGGCCAAGCCCCCCGAGGCAGCATTGCGGCATTGGCTCACACGGCCGACGGGATACTGATGCAAATCGGCGCAATTCTCGCGACTGGCAACGTAGCTGTCATCGAGGCAAACAATCCAGCTGCTGAGAAACTGAGTGTGCTTCCAGCTCTCGTCGCATCGCGCATAATCACTGTTGGTGATTGGCACGAGGCGGATAGTCTTGCTGGCATCCTGTTCGAGGGCAGCAGCGATGAGCTAATGTCCGTCCAAAAGTCAGCCGCCGCGCTCAATGGACCGATCTTGCTCGTTTTAGCCGCATCTGCCGCGGGGCTTGCTTCAGGCGAAGAGGACTATGACCTCGATTTCCTTCTGTCGGAAACGACCGTCAGTACCAACACGTCCGCAGCAGGCGGCAACGCGAGCCTGATGGCAATCGGGTAAATCCCGGCGGCAGCATAATATGCCCCGCCCCTGATCCTAAAGGTGGCACGCTGCACTCGTTTCCAACTTAGTCCAGGCGCGGCGGATCATCGAAGATTGTAGGATCGATTATAACGGCAAAGCGCCATAGACGAGCCTCAACGGGCTCACACCGAACGAGTTTGCAACCCGGTCGGACGAGAACCATAACCAGGACGGGGTCTGCTTATGAATGAGTACCGCTTGGCGGTATGGTCTGTGGCGTGACAGGTCGCGCTGTGTCTGGGCGCTTCCGCGTCTGGCGCGACGGGCCGCGGCAAGTACACTTCATAGAGCCTCCTCATCATGCTCCGGCATCCGAATGGTCGGTTGCCGGTTGTGATCGGGAGATTATCCATGACCAGTCTGAAATCGGCACGCGCCAAGCGCATCGCCGCGTTGAATGATCAGCTGCGAAAAAATCCACTGAATAGCGCGCTCGGTCAAGTGCTCATGAGCAGCGGCGTCGCCGCGCGAGGTGCAGAGTTCAGGGCAATGGTGCTGACAGCACTCGCCCGCATGCAGCCCAAGGATTTCAAAATGGGCAACGATCCTTACGGTGAGCGGGATTTCAATTCCTTCACCCTCGACGGCAAGCTTTGCCTGATGAAGATCGACTGCTACGCCAAGGACGACCTGCGTCGGGCA
>JANOFU010000108.1:0-13218 GCA_031413815.1 Hyphomicrobium sp.
TGCCCGACGCAGGTCGTCCTTGGCGTAGCAGTCGATCTTCATCAGGCAAAGCTTGCCGTCGAGGGTGAAGGAATTGAAATCCCGCTCACCGTAAGGATCGTTGCCCATTTTGAAATCCTTGGGCTGCATGCGGGCGAGTGCCGTCAGCACCATTGCCCTGAACTCTGCACCCCGCGCGGCGACGCCGCTGCTCATGAGCACTTGGCCGCGCGCGCGGTTCAGTGGATTTTTTCGCAGCTCATCATTCAACGCGGCGATGCGCTTGGCGCGTGCCGATATCATACTGGTCATGGATCATCTCCCGATCACAACCGGCAACCGACCATTCGGATGCCGGAGCATGATGAGGAGGCTCTATGTAATGTACTCGCCGCGGCCCGTCGCGCCAGACGCGGAACCGCCCAGACACAGCGCGACCTGTCACGTCCCGGTGTTACCCCTGCGTTACCCCAACTAAATTTCAAATTTTCAAAGTTTGTCTAAGTCTTTGATTTGACTGGCGCGCCCGAAAGGATTCGAACCTCTGACCCCCAGATTCGTAGTTCAATTTTTTTCAGGACCGGACCTCGACGAATCTTGCGTTGCCGACGCGGCCATTGGCGTCGATGATGTCTGCGGCTGAAGGGCTTGGCGACCAGCATCCCATCTCGTCAGGCGACCAGATCGTGTTGGCCGGTGCATCCTAAAAGCCGACGGTAGGATTGCGCCGCACTTGACCCGCGACTGCTGACTCATTCGAACTTGCTGTCGGTATGATAGGCACTCAACCCGCGTCCCCGCTCAGACGGTATCCAATTCCTGGCTCGGTCGCGATCAATTCAGCGGTGTCATCGCTACGCGCGAGCTTCTGGCGAAGCTGGCCAATGCAAACGCGCAGGTATTGAATGTCATCGCTATGTGCAGGGCCCCAGACGGCGGTCAGGATTTGGCGATGCGTCACGACACGTCCGGCGTTCCTGACCAGGATTGTCAAAAGATCAAATTCTTTCGGTGTCAGTTTAACCGGCTGGCCGCCAACCGTGACACTGTGCGAAAGCACATCCACTGATAATGACTCTGAGTTAAAAACCGTCTGCTCGCTGGACTGGCGCGCAGCGTGGCGCATCGCCGTCCGCAGTCTTGCGAGAAGCTCGCCGATACCGAACGGCTTGTTCACGTAGTCATCGGCACCCAGGTCTAAAGCCGCGATTTTCTCCGCCTCCCGGTCCCTGGCCGAGACCACAATGACCGGCACTTTTGACCACATCCTCAACTGTTGCAGAACCACTTTGCCATCCATATCTGGCAAACCGAGATCGAGTAGGATGATGTCAGGGGAATTTGTGGCGGCGGCCTTGAGGGCGTCTGCGCCCGTTGCGACCGTGATGACATCGTAACCCGCAGCGGTTAGACTGGGCTTTAAGAAGCGCAAGATCTGCGGTTCGTCATCGACGACGAGAACGCGCGGTGTGCTCATATTCCATTGCTCATCTAGAAGGAATAGCAATTGGCGGTGGTGCCAATGGCAGTGTAATCGTTATGATAGTTCCGCGGCCCGCATCAGTATTCTTTTCAGCTTTGATCGAACCACTCATAGCCTTGATCAGGCCGGCGCAAATTGATAAACCCAATCCTGTTCCGGAGGGGCGTCCGTCACTTGTGTTAACACGGTAGAATTTTTCAAAAATCTTCTCCAGGTCTGCATCAGGAATACCGATTCCTTCGTCAGCAATTTTAATTGTCAGAGCGCTTGCGGTACAGGTGGCCGTCACTTTAGTTGCCGAGCCAGCACGACTGTATTTGTGTGCATTGTCGAGCAAATTAAAGATAACCTGCTCAAGGAGTGCGGCGTCGCTTCGGACTTGCGGCAGATTGGGGCTAATTGCCAATTCGATCTTTCGCGCCGGAAATGTTTTAGCGGCCCGCACGACAGCGCTTCGCACAGTCTCGGCGACATCAACCCAATCGCGGCGAACGTTAATGGCACCGGCTTCAAGCTTTGTCATATCGAGGATGTTTGAAACGAATCGCGACAGCCTGGTCGCCTCTTCTTCGATCGTCAGCAGTAAATCTCCGCGTTCTGACTGAGACATACGATCGCCCAGTGATCTCAGACCCGTCACCGAACCAACGATGGAGGCGAGTGGTGTGCGGAGGTCGTGCGAGATTGATGATAAAAGCGCCGACCGGAGCCGCTCGCCTTCGGCAGCGGTTTCGCCTTTTGATACTTCATCCACGAGCCGCGTGCGTTCGATGGCAATGGCGGCCTGCTCAATAGTGGACTGCAGGGCCGCTTCAGTAGAGTTTGGCAGCACATCTTCGGTCTCGGCAAGCTCGACTCCAATGACGGCGAGCAGCCCGTTGTTCGATGTCATGGGTCTGAAATGAAAGCGCGCCGTTGGCAGCGTCCCGGTGAATCGACCGGTGGTCTCACGTTCTTTGTACGCCCATCGGGCGGCAGCCCAGTCCAAGGTTGAAAGCGTGTCTTCAGGCGGCCATCCGCCTTGGATCACCAGATCCTTCCCATCGTGTGTGAGGATGATTGATTTGCCTTTGACCGCTGTGGCCGACTGATTGGCGAGCAGCCATAGTACGTCATCGAGGCTGACGGCACCCGACAGCTTGCGGGCGAAATCATAGAGCGATTGAGTGGCCTCAGCGCGTTCACGCGTGGCATTGGCTTGTTCCCGCAGCCGCCCTGCAAGGCCGCCGGTCACTACGGCCACAACAAGAAACACGAGGAGAGCAAACAACTCGTGTGGTGCAGCAATTGTGAACGTATAGCGCGGTTCGATGAAGAAGAAATTGTAGGAGAGAAAAGACAACACTGCAGCAGCGATGGCCGACGCCACACCAAAACGCAGTGCGCACGCAACGACGGCGAAAAGAAAGATCATCGAGAGGTTTGGAAGAGTGGTGATCTGTTCAAGTGCTTTTCCGCCAAGAATGGCTGCAGCAACCGCTGACGCAGCTGTTGTTGCCGCCAGAACGACCGTCGAAAGCTTTGGCCATGCCCAAAGGGGACGCGCAATAGTGTCCTTTTCAGGCGCAACAACAGTGATTGATAACCCGCGGGATAAAAGCACCAATCGGTTAGAGAGTGAACGTCCGCGAAGCTGGTCAAGCCACCCCGCGCTAGATCGGCCTATCACGATTTGCGTTATGTTGTTTCGCTTGGCATAGGACAGAATTTCTGATGTCAGGTCCCGAGCACTCAAGCGCGCGGTGCTCGCTCCGAGCCGCTCAGCCAACAGCATAGCCTTCTCCGTCCGGCGAATGGCCGCGCGATCCGTGAGCTCGCGATCGTTCGGTTTAACGTGGAGTGCGACCCACTCCGATTTCAATGCAGCAGCCATTCGCGCGGCTGCCCGCACCACTTTTTCCGATTGCTCATCACCACCCACGCAGACAACGAGCCGCTCAGCAGTCGGCCACGGCCCTTCAATGCCCTGCTGGCGCAAGTGTGCCAGCATTTGTTCATCGACGCGGTCAGCCGTTCGGCGCAGTGCGAGTTCACGCAAGGCGGTCAGATTGCTGGGTTTGAAAAACTGATCAACGGCCCGTAGTGCATTCTCGGGTAGATAGACCTTTCCGTCCTTAAGACGGTTGACCAGTTCTTCGGGCGGCAAGTCAACGACGACAATTTCATCGGCGTCCTCCAATACCCTGTCGGGTATCGTTTCGCGGACAAGAACGCCGGTGATGCGCTGCACGACGTCAGTCAAGCTTTCAAGATGCTGGATGTTGAGCGTGGTCCAAACGTCGATGCCGGCGCGCAGGATCTCTTCCACATCCTGATAGCGTTTTGGATGGAGTTGCCCGGGCGCGTTGGAATGGGCAAATTCATCGACCAGTAGCAATTGCGGGCGCCGGGCAATGGCAGCCTCGACGTCGAATTCCATGAAAGTGCGGCGCTTGTAAACAACGGACTGACGGGGCAAAACGTCTAGACCCGCCAGCATCGCTGCTGTTTCTGACCGGCCATGGGTTTCGACAACTCCAACGACAACATCCGTGCCAGAAGCCTTTTGCGCCTTGCCGGCAGCAAGCATGGCATACGTTTTTCCGACGCCCGGTGCGGCCCCCAGAAACACCTTAAGCTTGCCGCGATTTTCCTTTGCGGAAAGCTCTAGTAGGGCCTCCGGTGACGGCCGTCCTAGGGATGCTGAAGTGGAATTGTTCTTCGCCATGCGCTTAACCCGCGCCGGAATCCAACCCGGCGTCAAGTGCAAGGTTCAATTCCAAAACATTGACGCGCGGTTCTCCGAATACACCAAGAGCCGGAAGCGCCGTGTGTCTGTCGATCGCCTGTCGCACGATCTCTTCTGAGACCCCCCTTGCCACAGCGATGCGTGCAACCTGAATTGCGGCAAACGACGGTGAGATATGCGGATCAAGACCACTCGCTGACGCCGTGACAGAATCCGCGGGAATGAACTGTGCACCCGCCCCCCGCAACTCCGCCACGTCGGCTGCGACACGATCCAAAAGTTTCCTCGACAGGGGCCCCAAGTTCGAACCCGACGAGGCAGAAGCATCGTAGCCATCTGCACCCGCAGCGGACGGGCGGCCGTGGAAGTACTTTTCCGACGTAAAGCGCTGCCCGATGAGCGATGACCCGACCGGCCCGTTCCCATTCGAAACAATGCTCCCATTGGCCGCCACTGGCAGCCCGGCGCGGACGATGCCCGTGATGAGAAGCGGGTAAGCGACCCCGGTCAGTACAGTTAGAAGCAGCATCAAAACGAGCGCTTGGCGCACTGTGCTAAGCATGTTGATCGTCCTCTAAGTAAGGTTCAGGGCGGTGACGGCTATGTCGATGATCTTGATACCGATAAAAGGAACGGCCAGTCCTCCCAAGCCGTAAATCGCAAGATTACGGCGCAACAGGCTGGCCGCGCCTACCGGCCGGTACGCGATGCCCTTCAACGCGAGGGGGATCAGGGCCACAATAATAAGCGCGTTGAAGATCACCGCCGACAGGATTGCGCTGTGCGGCGTGGCGAGCCCCATGATGTTGAGCGCTTCAAGTTCGGGGTAGGTGACGAGAAATAACGCCGGAATAATCGCAAAGTACTTGGCGACATCGTTGGCGATTGAAAACGTCGTCAGCGACCCACGTGTCATCAGCAATTGCTTGCCGATTTGCGTCACTTCGATCAGCTTCGTTGGGTTGCTATCAAGATCGACCATATTGCCGGCTTCGCGCGCGGCTTGTGTGCCAGTCTGCATTGCGACGCCAACATCTGCCTGGGCAAGTGCCGGCGCGTCATTGGTGCCGTCCCCGCACATAGCAATCAGGCGTCCCTTGGCTTGCTCGGATTTGATGTAGGCAAGTTTATCTTCCGGCGTTGCCTCCGCAATAAAGTCATCGACGCCCGCTTCGGACGCGATGGCCGCCGCTGTCACCGGATTGTCGCCCGTCACCATGACAGTCTTAATGCCCATGGCGCGCAGTTCGGCAAAGCGGGCCTTGATATCTGGCTTCACAACGTCCTTGAGATGGATCACCCCAAGGAGGGACTTACCATCAGCAACAGCAAGCGGAGTGCCACCGGCCCGCGAGATGGTTTCTACCGCGTCACGAAACACCGGCGGCGCCTTTGCCATGCTCAATCCAGCGAACTTGAGAATGGCATCGACCGCACCTTTGCGAATCGTCCGGCCATCAACATCAATTCCGGAGATCCGTGTCTGAGCGGAGAACGGTGTCAAAACTTTTTGCTTGCCTGCGAGATCGGGCTCAGTAAGCCCATAGCCGCCCTTGGCCAACGAAACGATCGACCGTCCTTCTGGAGTCTCATCGGAAAGTGACGATAGAAGTGCAGCGGCGGCGACATCGCTTTCCGAAATGCCAGGCACCCCAACGAACGCCGTCGCCAGCCGGTTGCCGTAAGTGATGGTGCCGGTTTTGTCGAGTAGGAGCGTGTCGACGTCGCCAGCCGCCTCAACGGCGCGGCCCGAAGTTGCCACTACATTGAAGCGGATCAAGCGGTCCATGCCAGCGATCCCAATTGCCGAAAGCAGCCCGCCGATCGTGGTCGGAATGAGCGTGACAAGCAGTGCAACGAGAACCGTGATCGACAGTGTGGTTCCCGAGTAGCCAGCCAGTCCCCATAGCGTGGTAACGGCGATGAGAAAGATAAGCGTCATGCCCGATAGCAGGATCGAAAGAGCCAGCTCGTTGGGTGTCTTCTGCCGTTCGGCACCTTCCACCATCGCGATCATGCGGTCGAGGAACGACGATCCAGGCGCCGACATCACGCGCACCTTGATCCAGTCGGAGAGGACGACAGTTCCTCCGGTCACAGCAGAACGATCACCGCCGGATTCTCGAATGACAGGTGCCGATTCACCCGTCACAGCGGACTCATTGACCGAAGCGATGCCCTCGATAACTTCGCCATCTACTGGAATGGTGTCGCCTGCTTCAACTAGAACAACATCGCCGACGGTCAATTCCAATGATGACTTTGGCTCCCACAGCTCGTCTGACGGGTCGTCAGGGTGAAGCAGCAGCTTGGCCTTTGTATCACTGCGCGTTTTGCGCAAAGCATCTGCCTGTGCCTTGCCGCGACCCTCCGCAAGGGCTTCGGCAAAATTGGCGAACAGGACTGTAAACCAGAGCCACGCCGCGATCTGCGCCGTAAAGGCAAGATCATTGCCACCGCTGGCACCATCCCGAACAAAAATGAGCGTCACAACGACGGCCACAACGGCGGTCACAAACATGACCGGGTTGCGAATGAGTTTGTACGGCGAGAGCTTGGCAAACGCGTCGATTGAGGCCTGCCGGACAATCGCTGTTTCAAACAGCGGCGTTGATGCAGCGTGAGTTGACATTGGGGTGCTCTGTTAGAAAACTTTGCCAGCGTGCATTAGGAAGTGCTCGACGATCGGACCAAGGGCGAGCGCGGGGAAGTATTGCAATCCGCCGAGGATCAGGATGATCCCAATCAGCAGACCAACGAACAGCACGCTGTCAGTCGGGAACGTGCCGACCGATGGCGGTGCTTTTATCTTCGCCGCCAGAGATCCGGCCAGCGCCAGTACCGGAATGATATAGGCAAAGCGGCCCAGCAGCATGGCGATGCCAAGCGTTGTGTTGAACCAAGGCGTATTGGCACTCAGACCAGCGAATGCCGACCCGTTGTTGCCCGCAGCCGAAGAATAAGCGTAGAGGATTTCCGTGAGCCCATGCGGGCCGGTATTGGCGAGGCTCGCCAGCGCCACAGGTAGCATCACGGATACTGCCGTAAAACCAAGGATAACGAGTGGCAACACGAGCACGGCAAGCATCGCCAGCTTCATCTCGCGCGCCTCGATCTTCTTGCCGAGGTATTCCGGTGTGCGGCCGACCATCAGTCCGGCGATGAAGACCGTAAGAACGGCCATAACAATCATGCCGTACAGCCCTGAGCCCACGCCGCCTGGCAAAATTTCACCGAGTTGGATCAGGAACAATGGCATCAATCCGCCGAGGGGCGTCAGCGACCCGTGCATGGCGTTGACGGCTCCGCACGACAAGCCTGTGGTAACCACGACATAGAGCGCGGACATAGCCTGTCCAAAGCGGACTTCCTTGCCTTCCATATTGCCGCCGAGGGCTTCGACGCCAGCTTTTGTGAGATGCGGGTTACCGGCCGTCTCTGATGCGTAAACAACGGCGACGGCCGCGATCAATAACACGGCCATGGCGGATAACAGGGCATACCCCTGGCGCGGGCTGCCGACGAGGCGGCCGAATGTAAACGTCAGCGCCGCCGGGATCAGCAGCATGCTCCAGATTTGCAGAATATTTGACCAAGTGTTCGGATTCTCATACGGGTGCGCTGCATTGGCATTGAAGAACCCGCCACCGTTGGTGCCCAATTGCTTGATCGCCTCTTGGCTTGCCACCGGCCCTAGTGCAATCGTTTGCTTGACTCCTTCGAGCGTCGTCACTTCGACATTGCTAGCAAAAGTTTGAGGTACGCCACTGATCGCAAACCCAAGCGCTAGAATAATAGAGAACGGTAATAGGATATAGAGCGTGGCGCGTGTTACGTCGGCCCAGAAATTGCCGAGGGTTACCGATCCACTTCGCGCGAATGCTCGTGTTACCGCAATTGCCAGCGCGATCCCCGTCGCGGCAGATAGGAAGTTTTGCGTTGTGAGACCTAACATCTGAACGAGGTGGCTCATTGTGGTTTCGCCACCATAGGACTGCCAGTTGGTGTTCGTGACGAAACTGATGGCCGTGTTAAAAGCGAGGTCTGGGGTCACGCCAGCAAAGCCTTGCGGATTGAGCGGCAAGCCGCTCTGCAACCGCATCAATGCGTAAAGTAGCAAGAACCCGGCCGCGTTGAAGACCAACATGGCGAGAGCATAATTGAGCCAGGTTTGCTCTTTCGACGCATTGATCCCTGCGATATTATAAACTGTGTTTTCAACGGGTCCCAGGATCAGGGTCAGCAGCGTGCGCTCGCCCTTAAACACGCGCGCCATGTATAGACCGAGTGGACGTGCGGCGATAAGTACGGCGGCAAAAACAACCGTGATTTGCAACCATCCGATGACTGTCATGTGAGGAGACCTGCCGATGCCTAAAACTTCTCGGGATAGAGAAGGGTGTAGATGAGGTAGCCGCCGAGACCGATGGCGATAGCAAGTCCGATCAGGGGATCTGAGATCATCTTGGCCTCACAAGCGGTTGCAGAACACGGCGTAGAGCCCCATTACGCAGAAGCCTCCAAGGCCTAAGGCGAGAAAGATGGCATCGAGCATGGGTTTAATCTCCTGGGTCATCACATGACTAATAAGTCACGCACGCATAAAGTTGCGATATGGAAGGTGGCCACCAAATATAAAGGCGGCATAAAGAAGTTGGGTCCCGCTTACACCTGTCCCGGCCGCGCCGGATCAGGTAGGCCCTGTGCTCGGCCTATGTCTCGCGAGCAGGATTGTGTGCGACCGAACCACCTCGTATGGCGGCCTCATCAAGCTTGGGTGAGCACAATTCAATGAACCGGTACGCATAGCCACGCAGGTAACTGCCGCGGCGCACGGCGATGCGCGCTGTGTTGCCCGCAAAGAGATGGCGTGCATCGAGCAAGCGCAGATGTGGGTCACGCTCGGGGTTAAAGGCCATCGACGCTATGATGCCGATGCCCAGTTCCAGTTCGACGTAGGCTTTGATCACGTCGGCGTCGAGGGCCGACATGACGATGTCGGGGATCAGCTCTGCCGTATCGAACGCGCTATCGATGCGGGCGCGGCCCGTATATCCTTTTTGATAGGTGACAATTGGCCATTCGGCGATTCTTTCAAGCGTGAGAAGTTTATCTTCGACCAAGGGATGCTCTTTGGGAACGATCACGCCGTGATGCCACGCATAGTAAGGAAAGGCTGCAAGTTCCGGCACGTCCTGAAGCGCCTCCGTTGCTATGCCGATATCCGCTTGCCCTTCCGCCAGCATCAAGACGATTCCCGCGGGGCTTGCTTCGTTCAGCTCAAGACTGACCTTGGGGAATTCTTTCTTAAAGGCTGTCACAACGGGCGGCAGCGTGTAGCGGGCTTGCGTATGGGTGGTGGCCACGACCAGCTGACCGCGATCGCGATTGGAAAACTGCTCGCCGAGTTTTCTGATGTTTTGAGTATCGAGAAGAATTCTCTCGACAATTGACACCAATTCCTGGCCGGGTTCGGTCAAGCCCAATAAACGCTTGCCTCGGCGCACGAACAATTCAACGCCAAGCTCATCTTCAAGGTCTTTAATGTGTTTCGATACGCCGGACTGCGATGTGTTCAGCGCGTTGGCGGCCTCTGTCAAATTGAAGTTGTTTTTGATCGTCTCGCGAATGATGCGAAGTTGCTGGAAGTTCATCGCCCTGGGGCTCCATTCGATTGATCAAAGAGCCTCAAGCGTGATGCCACAAGTCGCACAGGCTGGCCGGCGGAGAGGTCAAGAGCGGCCAGTTCCGTTTGCGTCAACTCGGCCTCATAGTAGTCCGCCCGGCCGGATACGCCTGGAGCTGTGGCAATCAATTCGATACGGGCCAGCGGACCCGAACCGATGATGCGGTTGACCTTAGCAGCGATACCCCGGCTATTGTCTCCATGGGGGATCACTTTTAAATCGGGCGGCCGGGCATAGGCGACCATTGAACGCCCTTCCTTGAGCGATGAAGCTCCGTGCGGCAGCAGATCCTCTCCGACCCGCAAATGAGCCCCTTCGATCTGACCCGAAAACTCGTTTGTCGTACCGATAAAGCTGTAGGCGAACGCGTTTGCTGGATCTTCATAGATGTCGCGAGGCGAGCCAATCTGCTCGACATGGCCGCGATTCATCAGAACGACGCGATCAGCAACCTCCATGGCTTCTTCCTGATCGTGCGTGACAAACACAGACGTAATATGGAGTTCGTCGTGAAGCCGTCTCAGCCAGCGGCGCAGTTCCTTGCGCACCTTTGCATCCAGTGCACCAAAGGGCTCATCGAGCAGCAGGACCTGCGGCTCCACAGCAAGCGCACGCGCAAGGGCAATACGCTGACGCTGCCCGCCTGACAGCTGCGCCGGAAAGCGATTGGCCAGCCAGCCCAACTGAACAAGATCGAGTAAGCTTTCGACTTTCTTGCGGATCTGAGCGTCACGGGGCCGCGAGACACGCGGCTTCACGCGGAGCCCAAATGCGATGTTTTCAAAGACCGTCATATGCCGGAACAGGGCGTAGTGCTGGAAGACAAAGCCAACTTGCCGCTCCCTGACATGCGTGTCCGACGCATCCTGACCCGACAGTAAGACGGTGCCGTAGTCGGCGTTCTCCAGACCGGCAATGATCCGCAAAAGCGTGGTCTTTCCACATCCCGATGGACCCAGCAATGCAATCAGTTCGCCGCGCGGCAGATCGAGAGACACGCCGTCGAGTGCTTTGAAAGCACCAAAGGATTTATGAATATTGCGAACTTCAATGCTCATGGTCCGTGCCCTTGGTCCGCCGTCCGGTCTGCTTGCCATTCGACATAGGTTTTGATCGCGAGAGTGACGAGTGCCAGCAGCGCCAAGAGCGAAGCGACAGAAAACGCCGCCACAAATTGATATTCATTGTAGAGGATTTCTACATGCAGCGGCATGGTGTTGGTTTCGCCGCGGATGTGGCCCGACACTACAGACACCGCACCAAACTCTCCCATGGCGCGCGCATTGCACAGAATAACGCCGTAGAGCAGACCCCATTTGATGTTGGGCATCGTGACGCGCCAGAACGTCTGCAAACCGGACGCGCCGAGCACAATCGCTGCTTCTTCTTCGTCGCGCCCTTGTGACTGCATCAGCGGTATCAGTTCGCGCGCGATAAAGGGAAAGGTGACGAAGATGGTGGCGAGTACAATTCCCGGAACTGCGAAGATTATCCTGACGTCGTGGTCCGAGAGCCAGGGCCCAAACCAGCCTTGCGCGCCGAACACGAGCACGTAGATCAGACCGGCGATCACGGGTGAGACCGAAAATGGCAGATCGATGAACGTTATGAGCAGCTGTTTGCCGCGAAAATCGAACTTCGCAATGGCCCATGCCGCGGCCACGCCGAACACGAGGTTGAGGGGTACTGCGATCGCCGCAGCCAGCAGCGTCAACCGCATGGCGGACAGAGCGTCGGGTTCGGCCAACGCCGTAAAATATGCTGCCCACCCCTTCCGCAACGCTTCTGCGAAGACAACAAATAGGGGCATCAATAAAAAAAGTGCAAAGTAGGACAGTCCTACAACGAGAATGGCACGCCGGACCCAGCCAGCGTCACGGGTTGCTGGTCGCGCTTCGAAGCGCGCCTGCGAACTAGCTCGGGGTAGAACGCCCGATGCAGCGCGGCTCATGGCAAGTCCCTCCCGGTCCGGCGCGCCGTCCAGGCTTGCAGCGCATTGATCGTCAATAATAGAAGGAACGACGTGACCAGCATCACGGATGCAACGGCCGTCGCGCCGCGATAGTCATACTGTTCAAGCTTGGTGATTATGATGAGCGGGGTAATTTCTGACACCATCGGAATGTTGCCAGCGATGAAAATGACTGAACCGTACTCGCCCACCGCGCGTGCGAAGGCCAGTGCAAAACCCGTCATGAGCGCAGGCAGCAGGGCAGGAAAGACAACGCGCGCAAACGTGTCCCAGCGGTTGGCACCAAGACTGGCCGCCGCTTCTTCCACTTCGACTTCGAAATCTTCCAGGATGGGCTGAACGGTGCGCACAACAAACGGCAGGCCTATAAAGACGAGGGCAACGAGCACGCCGAGCGGTCCGAACGCGACTTTGATGCCGAGTGGTTCGAGGACCTGCCCGAGCCAGCCGTTTTTGGCATAAAGCGCTGTCAGTGCAATGCCAGCGACGGCCGTGGGCAGCGCGAACGGCAAATCGATAAGTGCGTCGACGAGTTTCTTGCCGGGGAACGAATACCGAACCAGAGCCCATGCCAGTAAAAGCCCAAAAACGGCATTTATGGCGGCGGCCAGAAGCGAGGCCCCAAAGCTGAGCTTGTAGGAGGCAATCACGCGGGGTGATGCGACGGCCTGCCAGAACTCATCCAAACTCATACCCGCCGTTTTGATGAACACGGCCGCCAGCGGCACCAGCACGATCAGCGACAAGTATGTGAGCGTGAATCCGAGTGATAGGCCGAAACCGGGCAAAATCCGGCGTGTGCGATTGCGAGAATTGGCCTCCCCGTACATGGCATCAGCCCAGCAGCGTGAGCAAGGCGACGTATGTCAATGACGCGGCGAGGCCTGCCCATGGCAGTACGGAGCTTATTCTCAAAATCATACCCGACACGGTCAAAATCCTTCTGATTTCTTGCCGACGGTGCACACTAGGGCGGAGGGCGATGGCCGCGAACCAAGAAGAACTGCAAACGATATTCCGTTTTTTGGAATGGCGGGTGGTGCAGGCGCCGGTCACGTGCCCTGCAAGAACGGAGGCCCCGGTGCCGCCCCAGGGTAGCTGGGGCGGCACGGGTAAAGTGCGGCGGCTTCAGCTTCTTGATCCGAAGATCTGGTCGAACACGCCTCCATCTTTGAAGTGGACTTCGTGCGCCGCCGCCCAGCCGCCGAACACCTCGTCGATGGTGAACAGCTTCACCCCGGAGAACTGCGCTTTGTATTTTTCGGCGGCCTTGTCATAGCGCGGGCGATAGTAATGCTTGCCGGCGAGTTCCTGACCTTCAGGCGAGTAAAGATAGTTCAGAGACGCTTCTGCCACTTTGCGCGTGTCC
>JANOFU010000109.1:0-2187 GCA_031413815.1 Hyphomicrobium sp.
CGAGATGCATGCCGTGCTGATGCTCGCATTCGCCCCAAAGGGAGACGCCGATATCGCCAATGCCCATGGCCTCGGTCACGCGGGCCCCCCAGCCTTCCTCGAGTTTTTTGCGGAAGGCGGGCTCGCCGCCGCCGGGTTCGCCCGCCACCAGCACCCGCCTTACGCTTGAACCCTTGAGATCATAATTCCGCTCTGCCGCCCATTCAACGAGATGGGCGGCATAGGAAGGGGTCAGCACGGCGGCTTCGGGCTTCAGCATTTTGATTGCCGTCATCAGGCGCTCGGTGTTGCCGGTGCCCACGGGGATATGGCACATGCCCAGTTTGTCGAAGGCGCCGAGTGCTGCTCCAGCCACGAAAGGTCCGGCATTGTAAGTTGAGACGATACGCTGACCTGCCGCTACGCCCGAAGCCGAATAACTGCGGGCTGAGGTCGTTGTCCACCTGTCGAGGTCGCCTGCGGTGAGGGGAATGTAGCTCGGGATGCCCGTGGTGCCGCTGGTCGAATAGATGCGGATGATATCGGAACGGTCAACGCAGAGATGGGAGCCGATCGGGTTTTCAGGTGTGCAACTCGCCCGGATTTCACTCTTTTCGGTGAAGGGCAAGCGCGCGATGTCCTCAAGGCCACCTGCCGCCGAAACTGAATCGAAACCGGCGGCTTTCAGTTTATCCCGATAGAATTGCGAGCGGTCAAAGAGATGGTCGATCTGGGTGCGGTAATGGGCATCATCAATGACGAATTGCTCCGCCCATGGACGGGTTTCAATTTCAGGCGCCAGCATCACGCCTGGCCTCCGGCTGGCCATGGCGATAGGCAATCGCCTCCTCGGCCTTGCCTGCCATGAGAAATCCTATGGGATTTTTCTGTTCCTCGGCAAGGTGGCCAAGAATGCCCGCAGTGCGCGCCAGAAGGGGAACAGCCTTCACCACGCTTACGGAGAAGCCCAGATCAAGCATGACAGCGGCCATGGGCATGGAGATGTTCATGACCAGCGGCTTGCCCCAGGCGTTGGCCACGGCGTCGCGGAAATCCCGGGCCAAAGCTACATGCGGGCCGCTGACACCGCGCCTGTCGGCCAGTTCCAGAATACGTTCGGCGCGGGGATCAAGCGGGCGATGCACGGGATGGCCAAAGCCCGTGGCCTTGCCGCCTGAACTCTTGATGTCACGGGCGATTTGTGCGGTCACTGACTTTGGGTCACCACCAGCAAGCACCTTGGCCTGGGCTTCTTCCAGCAGATTGGCGCAAAGCTCCGAAGTGCCCAGGATCACAGGCCCACAGCCCAGAAGACCTGCTGCAAGCGCTCCTTGCAGGGAACCGGGGTCGGCGGCGAGGGTCATACGTGCCGCAATATTGGTGGGCATCATGCCGTGCTCGGCAATGGCAACGAGGAGAAGATCGAGGAAATCCCGCTGGGTTTCCGTGGCCTTTCGTCCCGTCAACAGCAGATGAAAATATTCGGTGAAGCTCATGTGCCCCATGAGATCGCGGCAAAGGTCCAGCCCATGCACTTCGACGCGATCCGGATAGGCCTGACAGATGTGGCTTTCAGCAGCGCCCGCCTTACCGATTTGCATTCCCTACCTACCAATCATCAAAACCGCAGCATCTGACATCATATATGGGCATGGGGTTTCGGCAAGCCTTGCGGGATCACGGCCAGGGATGGGCCGCCAACCATTCCCGTGCGCGGCGCTGTGCTTCGTCCAGTTGTTCAGGCGTAAGGCGCGCGGCGATATCATCGCGGTTGGCGATGGCGTCATCCAGGTCTTTGGGCTCCAGCGCCGGAAGGCCCTGGATTGCCAGGTCCAGCCAAAGATGCGCCTGCATAAAATCCTGCGGCACGCCGCGACCATTGGCATGCATGAGTCCGAGATTATATTGGGCCATGGCACCGCCCAGATCGGCACCGAGTTGGTACCATTTCACCGCCTCGACATAATCCTGGGGCACACCGAGTCCGAATTCGTACATGGACCCGATATTGCCCTTGGCCGCCGCATGGCCCTGGGCGGCGGCGAGGCGATACCGTTTCAGCGCCTCGACATAGTCCTGGGCCACGCCCTGGCCATTGTCGTAACTGACTCCGAGGCGAAACTGGGCCGCCGCATGGCCCTGCTCCGCCGCAAGACGGTACCACGTGGCGGCCTTGCCATATTCCTGTGGAACGCCAAGGCCAGTTTC
>JANOFU010000110.1:0-7720 GCA_031413815.1 Hyphomicrobium sp.
ATCACCGCCGTCATGCGAAAACTCATCGTCATACTCAATGCCGTGCTCAGAGACGGCAAACCCTGCAACCAACAACGCCACGCTTGACACAGCAGACGGTAGATAACTTCGGTATTTTGGATAGAAGAAATTGCCGGTTAAGGCGGCGCGATGGTGGCGGGAAAGCCACCCGCCCAACTCTCGCCCTTGCCGCCTCTTATGCTCGCATCCGTGGAAAAATACTCATTCTACGGCATGTTGCTGTTGCGGGAGAATGCCACGAATTCCAAGTATAGGATCGTGGCCATGATTCTGTTGCGTTTTTCGCCTGACGTTCGCGGACGCACATCCGACCCCAGTGAGACCTGACCCCCATGACTGACCGGAAGCCGCCGGGACCGCCGACCCCTCCGCCGCAGTTCGAGCCCTACCGGCCGGACGGCGAGCGCACGCATGGCGCAACACCTCAACCGGTGCGGCCCGCCCCACCGTCTCAGTCACAGACGCAACCTCCAGGTTGGGGCCACGCACCGGCTGCGCCCGCGCAACCCCAACATCCATCGCAACACCAACCGGTCCGGACGGCTCAACCTCACTTCGCACCACCAACAGCCGCCCCTCAGCACCCCGCTCAACATCCATCCTACCGTCCGCCGCAACCGGCTCCACGCGGTCAGCCCATGCCACCGGCCAACACCGCCGCGCAGCAGCCGCCTCAGCGCCCGCAGCAGTCCCTGCCTCCGCAACGGCCACCGGCACAGCAGCTCCCGCCCCAACATCTGCCGCCTCAACATGGCGGCGGACGCGGCGCGCCACCGCCGCGCGGTTCCAACATGGGTGGACCAGCCGCGCCGCCATCCGGACGGAGGCCGCCACCCCGCTCGAGCAATCCACTGAAGTGGATTGCCATCGGTGCACTTGCTGTTCTGGCGATAGCCGGCGGCGCTGCGGCGCTTGTTCATTTTGCCGGGCCGAAAGATCTCATTCGCGATCAGATGATTGCGCAGGTGAAGGCCAAGACTGGCCGCGATCTCACCATCGCGGGACCGACGTCGGTCAGCTTTTATCCCTCCGTTGGACTGGTGATGCAGGGCGTGACGCTATCGGCACCACCCGGCATGGCGGCCAAACCGTTTGTCACCATGAAAGCGCTTGATGTCAGCGTGCGGTTGATGCCGCTGTTCAATCGCGAAGTCGCGGTTGAGCGGCTGGTGCTGCGCGAGCCCGTGTTCCATTTGGACGTCGACAAGAGTGGCCGCCGGTCATGGGACTTCGCGCCGCCTGGCAAGCAAGCCAGCCTGCCCCCGCCGGCCCAATACGCGCAAGCCGCGGCTCCAGCTGACGCATTAACACGGACCGATGCCCCGGCTGCCCCAATGCCTCAGGCTCCTGCGACGCGCGCGGCCGCTGGTCTTGAGCAATTGCAATTGAAGGACGTGCGGATCGAAAAAGGCGTTGTGCTCTACGCCGACGCGCGGACTGGCGCCAAGCAGGATGTCAGCGACATCGATATGGCCGTCGCGATGCCGTCGGTCACCGGCACGCTCGACGCCAAGGGCGATCTTGTGTGGCAGGGCGAAAACCTCGACATCGATGGCAAGCTGACGTCGGTGAAGGACATACTCGAACAGCGCCCCACAAAATTGGCGGTGACGCTGGCGGGCCGTCCGCTGACCGCTAGCTACGATGGCGCGCTGACACTGAAAGAGCCCTTCGAGGCCGATGGTGCCGTCAACGTGCAGGCGGCTTCTGCGCGCGCGCTGGCAGCGTGGCTCGGCACCAAGCTGCCACCATCCAATGGCTTTGGTGCATTCGACATCAAAGGAACCGTGCGCACAGTCGGTCCCGCCATCACCATCACGGGGGCCACCGCGCAATTGGATGACGCGAAGGCAACCGGCGACGTGAGTGTCGTGACGGGCGGCGAGCGGCCCAACGTCAAAGCCAACCTCAAGCTGTCGGAGCTCAATCTCAACACCTACATGCTGGCGCCGGGCACGGTGCCCGGCAAACCGTCAACTCCTGCTGCGGCGCCCGCGAAACCGGCGGCACCCGCAGCGGCACCGGCGACGCCCAACGCGGCGCCCGCCGGAAAATCGATTGAAGATTTATTGAATGAGGAGGCGGCACCCGGCGGTCCGCAGGTCAAGGGCTACACCCAGCGCGGCGGGTGGAGTGAGGAACCGATGGATCTGGCGCCGCTGGGCCTTGTCGATCTTGATGCGAAACTCTCGGTCGGCCGGCTGCTCTATAAGCAGATCAAGGTCGGTCAATCGCAGTTGTCCGTTGGCTTGAGGAACCGGGTCTTGAAGACCACCTTCGACGGCGTGCAATTGTACCAAGGCAAGGGTCGCGGTTTCATTTCGGTTGATGGCACGCAGTCGCGCATTGCCAGCATCGGCGCCAATTTGGCGTTCGATGGCGTCGATGCACTGACACTGTTGAAGGATGCGGCCGATCTCGACTGGTTGGCTGGCAAAGGCAAGTTAACTCTCGCCGTCGCCGGGCAAGGTGCCAATCAACGCCAGATTGTCGATGCGCTGAGCGGCAAGGCCGATCTGAAGTTCACCGATGGCGCCATCGTCGGGATCAATATTCCGGGCATGATCCGCAACGTGGGTCAGGGCAAGATTGGCGGCTTGAAAACCGCGCCATCCGAGAAGACGGACTTCAGCGAGTTCGCCTCGACATGGGCGATCGCGGGCGGAGTGGCGCAAAACGAGGACCTCGCGCTGGTGAGCCCACTGCTGCGCGTTTCAGGTGCCGGCCAGGTGCTGCTCGGCGCGCGTCAACTCGACTACACCATGAAGCCAAAGATCGTCGCGGATCTTGCCGGCCAAGGCGGCAACACCGCGTTGGCTGGATTGGAAATCCCGCTGCGCATCACCGGCGCGTGGGAAAAGCCGAAGTTCGAACCGGATCTCAAAGGCCTGCTCAAAGATCCCAACAAGGCGATCGACACGATCAAGGAGATCGGCAAGCAGTTCAAAGGCAAGAACGCGAAAGAAATCCTCGACGGACTGCTCGGCGGCGGCAAAGCACCCACGGAGCAAACGGCACCAGCACCCGACGGACAAGAGCCAGCGCCGGAAAAGCCTTCAAAAACGCAGAAATTTCTCGACAAGCTGCTGCAGCCGCAGTGAACGGACACGCATGCAAGTGAGCGGGAAATTCTGCGCTGTAGACAGCGCGGTCTACGATGCTGAAGCGCAAATTCCGCGACAAGAACACATCTGTTAAATCTCTTAAAACCACAGCGGCAATTATTTTACCCTGCAGCGCATTTTTTTCTTGCGTAGGGGGGGTGTTGGCCTCATAAGCGCGCCTCTCCGTTCGTCCACCTGCCCCTAAGGTCAAGGATCTGATCCCCACACCCCGAAGGTAAGGAGCGGACGGGTTAAATCTATCTGCTGGTTGGGGAGGGTCACATGGCCTTTAATGACACCCTCTTCCAATTGGGGATGGACTTGACTCGTTCAAGCCCCGCCCAAGAGGAAGACACTGCTGTTGTTGCACACGTTGTGCATGTGGATCGTGGCGAGCCGAGTTCCGCTCACTTCCAAATGAAGCCCGTCTCCGTCGATCTCGCCGGAGCCGGTGAACTGTCGTCTGTTCGCACTGTTGAACGGGCCGTTGCCAAGGCGCTCGAGTTCGCCAAGGCGAAGCTTGTCAGCGCGAGCCTGAAGCGTGCGCCCAAGACCGGCGCAATCTCCGGCACCGCCGTCTTCAACGGCGGCCGGGTCACGATCGAAGCATGGCCGTCGACGGGCTATGTCGCCATCGATGTCGTGGGCACCATTCGCCCCGAGATCGTACTGACCGCGTTTGCCGATGCGTTCGATGCGCGCGAAGCCGTGCTCAAGCGCGTTCGCTTGGCGCAGGATGGCGCTCGCTATAGAGTGCCGATGAGTGCGGTGAAGTCCGCGCAGGTGAAGAAGGCGGCGTAAAAAATCCCCTCTCCCCGTTCTCGACGGGGAGAGGGTCAGGGTGAGGGGCAGCTGCTGGCACTGATGCTTGCCTCAAGCATTCTTCCCTTGAAGAACGGCCAACAGACCTTCCAGCACACCGTCGATGTTGCCGTACAGATCTTGGTTTTGTACGCGCACGATATGGAAGCCCAAACTCTCTATTATCCGGGTGCGCGTGTTGTCACGCTCGATTTCATGTCGCTCGCCATGAGTTGCGCCATCGACTTCGACGACGAGCCGCTCCTCACGACATAGAAAATCGCAAAAGTAGATGTCGATTGGTGCTTGGCGAACGAACTTGAACCCGCCGAGTTGCCGATTGCGCAGCCGTGACCACAGTTTCGCCTCAGCCGATACAGCGTTTCCCCTCAAAACCCGGGCGCGATTGGTTTTCCAAGGCTGTGTTCCGCGCATGAAGCTGCTCCTCACAAGCGGCTGCCCCTCACCCTAACCCTCTCCCCGTTCGCCCTCAATGAGGCCGACGGGGAGAGGGGATAATGCGCCGCGTCTCATGACGCGGCCTTTGTTGTTTGGGCGGCTTGAATTGGGTATAACTTTGGGTTATACTTTCGGTATGAAAATAGCCGTGTCCATCCCCGATGAGCTCTTTGAGCGGGCCGAGGCCGAAGCCAAGCGCCTCGGCGTGTCGCGCAGCAAGCTCTATCAAGCGGCTATCGAAAAGCACCTCACGGCGCTGAAGTCGTCGGAAATCAATGCCGCGCTTCGGTTGTCTTACTCCCAGTCGCCCGAGCCGGTGGACCCGTTCATCCAGTCTTTGGCCGAACAAGCGATGCGCAGAACGGAGTGGGCCGATGAAACGGGGCGAGATTTGGTGGGCAAACACCGGCGCGCCGCGCGGGTCCGAACCCGGGTTCCGGCGGCCCGCCGTGATCGTGTCGGCAAATGAGTTCAATGACACTGGGATTCTGACCGTCATCGTGGCGTTTCTGACCACCAACGCCGCCCGCTCTCTTGATCCAGGAAATGTGTGGCTGTCTGCGCGCAAGACGGGTCTGCCCGAGAACTCAACCCTCAACGTCACGCAGATTGCAACCATCGACCGGCGTATCCTTACCGAGCGCGTAGGCCGCGTTCATGCAACCGCGATGCGCGAAATTGACGATGGGTTGCGGCTGGTTTTGGGGCTGTGAGAGATTGGCGGCGACGGGCACGTGGCCAGACAGCCAAATCTTGTTCCGCGCAATGCCCCTCGCCCCTTGGGGAGAGGTCAAGTTCGCCACGAGTTAGCGATCTTACTAACTCGGACTTGGGCAGAACCGGGTGAGGGGGGCCGACAGCGCCACCGGTTTTTCTGCGAGCCCCCTCACCCCGAGGGGCGAGGCATTTCTTGCCAAAAAGCAGCGCGCGACGGTGCGGTGCATTACGCGAGGGTGGTGCGCGGCACTTGCCGCCCTACATGGGCTCGAACTTTATTGCGTGCGACTTGTGCTACGCGGGACGGATCATCCCAGTTCAGCTAGCGCAGTCGGCGTTTGAAACTACCACCTCGCCCAATGGGCTTCGATCAGCATTTGCGTAGCGATACACAACAGCCGCATTCAGATCGCGGAATACTTGGAACGAGGGATCAGTGCAATACCCGCGGACGATGTTGGGTCTGATTTGATTGAGAAAGTGGGTTGCGTTCTCCGCTGGCTGGCGCTCTGCCGACACGGAGTACTGATAGATAAACCGGCCAGCCTCTGCCGTCGCGCCCTCCAGCCAAGTGATCTGGTCGAGTTGTTGCCGCCCTGACTTGGTAAGTTCCGCGGCCATCGCATGTAAGTGCTCGTCCGGCGTCGGCGAGGAATTGGCTGGTTCCGCGACTTTAACTCGAACAGTTTGCACGACTGAAGCGACCCAGTATGACGCTTGTGTTGGCGAGAAGAGCGTGAATATCCCAGATCCTACGAGCAGAGCGACAGCAATCGAGCGGAGAGCATCAAGCGCCCCACTTCGAACCGCTTCATTAGATGCATCGGAATGAAGGACGGCGCCGATGTATGTAGCATAAGCTTCCTGCGCCTTGAATACGCGCGAGACGATCCGCGTATACAAGATGCCCGCGGCCAGACCTGCGCATGTCGCGACGAGCGAGAGACTGACGCTATCGAAATCATCGCTACGTATCGCGTCGTTGCCGCTCGCGAGGCCAAACGCTATGCTGGCTACGAGTAGAACGAAGGTACCGATTGCGAGTGCGACCGCACGAATTTTCGACACGTGGTGGGCCGGCAATAGCGCCATGCTGCGATAGTACGTGAAGTAGAGAACGTAGGGCATCGCAAGAAGATTGACGACGGGAACGACCATCAGTAGCGATGTCCCGGGAGCGCGCATGCGTGCGCCAGCGAAGAAGTTGATGTTCTCAATGGCGCGATAGTAGAAATAGATGCTGGCGCCCACGGCCGCGTAGATACATACGAGAAAGAAGAAAACAACAGGCAGGAAGAACGCTGGATTAATCGCATCGGCCTGCGATTGGTGCTCCTTAAAGTATTCAAGGATCGGCTTTCCAATCATCGCCATGATAATGAAGAAGTTTAGGACAGGAGATGCGACCCTCAATGACCGGTAGGACGATTTGGAGGAACTGGACGAATTCCGCCGCAGCCAAAGAAAAATGCTGAGAGGCAACAAGACTGCCAGGATGATGATCAGCAAGTGCGATACAGCAAAACCCATTGCGCCCCTAGGTCTTGGCCGACTTAGTCAGTATGAGCTGTTGCCCCTTAGTACTTCCAAAGATGGCCATCAACGCTTTGGCCCGTCAACTGGTATAGCCATAGGCGGAGGATAAAGTCTGGTCCGCTCATAGCTCATGCCTTGCGCACCATTGTTGCAGCTTCTGATTGATTCCCGCCGCCACCAATCCCCTACCCCCGCCCCAAGCCATTCTTCTCCAGCTCCGCCAAACACCCCACCAACACTCAGTTTTTTCGCGGCCTCGCAGACATCTCGTCCGCCCACAAATCAGTGACGTGTCCGCGGACTTCTATAACTCTTGGACGTTGCCTTAGGTCTGCCTCAGTGTGTTCAGGGCTTGCTCGCAAAGGCGTAAATGCCCTTCACTCAACTTGCCACCCTTACTGGCGTCAAGAACGCTTTCGAGCATTAAGCTCGCGACCTCAACGCTGCGTCTCGTACTGGTGAGCGTCTTTTTCAGATGTTCCAAAACCTTTTCTTGCGCATCCAACTCCCGCACCAATGGATCCCAGGAGGGTTTACGATAGTGATCCATGAGAGCTTCGACAACATCATCATGTTGGATGAGATAATCGAAGTTAAAGTCCCTTTCGCCGAAATTCCTCAAGCCCACGATTTGCTTCAGATCGTGGTCCGAGATCCGCTTGAAGCCCATGGTCCAATCTGAATACTGACGCCCCTCGATTGGACGTCGATGCAGCAACTGAATGTTGCTATGGCGCGGATCCTTACCAATCTTTTCGACAAGATCATCGACGATCTTATCGTCCCCCTCCAGCGCCTGCAAAAACGTCTCGTTGCCATAGACCAACATGCCCGTCACGCCGTTTCTGACGTTGTTTGCCAAGCATTGCTGCAGCAGTGCGAGTAACTTTTCCGCCGGCATTGGCTCCGTCGCACGGCTTATGTATGCGATCTGAATCATGGTCTCTCCTTCCGTCTACGGCCGTCTCCGTGGCAACTATGACTTTCAGGACTACTATTGCAAGGTGCGGGTTGGTAATCCCCCTCCAACTAGCGGGTCGTGAAAGCAGAATTTATCGGGTCAAGATCCAACGGGAAGATTC
>JANOFU010000111.1:0-31014 GCA_031413815.1 Hyphomicrobium sp.
GCGAGGACGTAAAGCTCCGCGCTATCGCTGCGGCTCGCAGGCGGCTTGATGTGGCGCACGGTGGCAAACGACCGCTTCAAAACATCTAGCAGGTCCTTTTCAGTTCCGCCTTGCAGCACCTTGCAAAGGAATGTGCCGCCAGGTGCCAGCACATCGCAGGCAAAGTAGCCGGCCGCTTCTGCAAGTCCCATAATCCGCAAATGATCCGTGTTGGTATGTCCGACTGTCGGCGCCGCCATGTCCGACAATACGACATCGGCACCGCCATCTCTCATCAGCGCTTTGAGTTTGTCTTCGGCTGTGTCGTCCATGAAGTCGAGTTCGACGATCTCCACTCCAGCTAAGGGCTCCATGCCCAGATAATCAATGGCAACGACTTGGCCTTTGCCGCTGATTGACTGCACGCGATCTGCTGCAATCTGGCTCCATCCGCCCGGCGCAGCACCCAAATCCACGACCCGCTGCCCGGGCTTCAGAAGCTTATGCTTGTCGTCAATCTCGGTCAGCTTGTAAGCCGCGCGTGAGCGATAACCGTCACGCTTGGATGCGACAACGTAGGGATCGTTCAGTTGGCGTTCCAGCCAGCGCTGCGACGACACTTTGCGCTTGGCAGCGGTCTTGACACGCACCCGCAACTGGCGCTGTCCGCCGCCCGGGCCCTTGACCGAACTCGTGGTTTTCTTAGCCATAGGGCGTCGTTGTCCTCGGAGCCAATGCCCAATTATCCTCAGCGTGAGGAACCGCCGTTACGGCGTCTGCGGCTGGCGCGATATACGTTATCTTCCATCATCAATGTCGAGAGAATGCCTTCGCGCAAGCCCCGGTCGGCCACGCGCAACCGCTCACACGGCCAGGCGCGCAGCACGGCTTCGAGGATGGCGCAGCCTGCGAGAACCAGATCGGCGCGATCATGACCGATGCAGGGCTCGGCCACCCGCTGTTCGAATGTTTTGTTGAGGAGATCGTTGGTGACGGCCTGCGCTTCGGAGACCTGCAACCAGCAACCGTCAACCCGATTGCGGTCATAGCGCGGGAGGCCCAGCTGAATACCGGCAACGGTCGTGACTGTGCCCGACGTTCCCAGGAAGTGCACGGACGCACCTCGCAACCGTTCGGTGAAGTTGTGTTTGTCTTCGAAAGGCCGGATGAGCCCCGCCACGTATTCGACCATTGCCTCGAACACTTCAGGCGTGACATCGCGGCCGCCGAATTTTTCTGCCAGCGTCACCACGCCAACTGGAAGCGAGGTCCACACGGCCATACCTGGCTGGCGCGTGACGCACTCCATGATGGCTGGCACCGCTCGCGGGCCCGAAATCTCTGGAGACCGCAGATCAAGCCAAACGAGTTCGGACGACCCTCCGCCGATATCAAACACCAGAACATAGTCGACACGGGTGTCAATCAATGACGCACAGCCCGCTACGGCAAGTGCGGCTTCGTCTTCTGGCAAGAGGACTTCGATATCGATCCCAACGTCCCGGCGCACCCTGTCGAGAAAGTCTTGACCATTGACGGCTGACCGGCACGCCTCTGTGGCGACCAGCCGCGAGCGGCGGACGCCGGACCGTTGGAGCTTGCTGGCGCAGACACGCAAGGCGTCAACCGTCCGATCCATTGCAATGTCCGACAGGCGGCCCGATTGCGACACGCCTTCGCCCAGACGGATGATGCGCGAGAACGCGTCAACCACACGAAACCCACGCCGCGACGGCCGGGCGAGCAACAACCGGCAATTGTTGGTTCCCAGATCAAGGGCGCCATAAACTTCGCCGCGATCATCATCGCGCGAGCCATATCCGCTGGGAGGACGTCCTGATTGGGGTGGGCCGCTCGCTGGCGGGGGATTGGCACCAGCTTGGCTGGCCAGGGAGGGCTTCCCCGTGTCATCTGGCACGTGCGTCACGATCATCCCCAGTGCCTGGTTCCAGCCGGCAGAGCATCGCGCTCGTGCCGCTTCCCTTCAGGCATCAACTGGTTACTTCTTAAAACCGAGTGTAACAGGTGTTTGGCCTGCGTAAAGCAAAAGCGGCGGCGACGCTTAAGAGCAGCCACACACCTTTTCACGTGACTTTTCAGTGGGTTGAAGTTAGTGACTGGTGTGGTCACCGGCCGAGGACTTCCTATGCCCGAGCGGTCTTTTACAGCGTTGTGCAGACTTCTGACGATCGTTGCCCTCAGCGCCAGCCTAACATTTGCCTTGACCGCGAACGCATTGCCGCCATCGGATGCTGGCGCTCGGCTGACCGCCGCCTACCCCGATCACCTCGACCGCGTCGAGGGCAATGAGGTGGTTTGGCGCGACGGCACGCGCATGATTATCGACGACGGAAAAGGCATGAAATCATTCGACGCCCTGGTGGATGCCGCCGACCTCGACGACATCTTTGCGATCCCTTACGCACCCGGCGATCCCGCACGCCCACCTGCTGTGAACGAAGACCCGGGCCGCGCGCGGCCTGCCGGGTTCTACGACAAGATGTACGGTAACTGCCGAACAGGCGGGGTCAAATCCAAACTTGTCGAGGTTGTCTGGCTGCCCAAAAAGGCAGGCGCAAAAGTGCTGGTGACCAAGGTCAACGGCGTGGCTGAGAAACTCGCTGCGGTGTCAGCGGAGCTCGACGCCTTACCTGCCCGCTTCGACGCCTATCTCAAGCCGCCGGGCGGCACGTACAATTGCCGCGTCATCGCCGGTACGAACCGCACTTCGACCCATGGACATGGCATTGCGATCGATATCTCCACCCGGCACGCGCACTACTGGCGCTGGAGCAAACCCGCCACCGATGGCAGCTACCCCTACCAAAACACGATCCCGATGGACATCGTTCGCGTCTTTGAGAAGCACGGCTTTATCTGGGGCGGCAAGTGGTATCACTACGATACCATGCACTTCGAGTACCGGCCGGAACTGCTGATAAAGTAATCGGTGTCAGACACCTCTTAAGCGGTGTCTGACACCAACATTTAATCCACCATCGACAGGAATTCCTGCCGCGTCAGCGCGTTGTCGCGGAACACGCCCAGCATGCGGCTGGTGACGAGGTCTGTGCCCGGTTTATTGACGCCGCGCGTCGTCATGCAGTGATGCTCGGCCTTGATCACAACAGCAACGCCATGGGGCTGCAGCACCTCGTTGATCGTGTTGGCAATCTGCGCCGTCATCTTTTCCTGGATCTGCATGCGCTTGGCGAATGATTCCACCACGCGCGCCAGTTTCGAAATCCCGACGACACGGCCGCGCGGCAGATAGCCGACCCACGCGCGACCGATGATCGGCGCCATGTGGTGTTCGCAATGGCTCTCGAACCGGATGCTGCGCAGCACGATCATTTCGTCATAGCCTTCGATCTCTTCGAAGGTCTTTTGCAAGATCACTTCCGGCTCTTCGTTGTAGCCGCGGAAGTATTCCTCATAGGCTTTAACAACGCGCGAGGGCGTTTCGACCAAGCCATCGCGCTCTGGATCTTCGCCGGCCCACTGGATGAGCGTGCGCACCGCCGCCTCAGCGTCTTCGCGAGATGGGCGCCTTGATGCCGCAACGAGCGTTGCAGCAGGCTTAATGATCTTACTCTTCATGGTCTGAGACACGGGCTTCATCGCCTTTCTTCACGAACTGGTGCGTAGCATTGGACTAACCTACGCGACACAGGTTCATGCGGATTGCCAGGGCTGCACCGGTGTGCGGACATGACATCGGCTGCCACGCCCCCGGACCGGTACCTGGGTGGTCATCTGGCAAAAGTCTAGCACGCGATGGCCGGCCCGCCGAGTTCCCGGTCAGAACGAGGTTGAGGCGGGTGAGCGCAGGGCCGTCAAAACCGGGAAAGCGGGTTGCAGAGCCAAGGGCGCCCGGGAGACGTCTGCGATGGTGCTGCCGGAGGGGATTGAACTCTCGACCTCTCCCTTACCAAGGGAGTGCTCTACCACTGAGCTACGGCAGCGATGGGACGTGGACTTTGGCCGGGACCCCGGTCGCGATGCTCTAGCCGACCCGGCGGCCAAGGGCAACCCGCCACCTCAAGAAAAAGGGGCCCGAAGGCCCCCCAAGTTCAAAAGCCAGTCGATCAGGAATTCTTTGACGGAGACTTGCCCAGGCTTATTTGCAAGCGGCCTGCCGGGCTGTGCAGTCGGTGAGAACACCGACGTATTTGCACGAGACGTCGGCCGAACCCTTAGCCTTGCGGCCGTCCAGCGAGATCGTCTGGTAGACCGCTTCTTTGGCCAGCGCGGTGGCGATGTCCTTGGTGATGGCAACAGCGCCAGCACCCGCACGGACGCAATCGGCAGCTTGCGCGGCACCGGCGAGGCTCATGCCGAGGCCGAAGGCGAACGAAACGGCGATGGATTTACGGAGTGTCATGATGAATCTCCAATCTGAAAAAGCGCACGCCCCTATCAAATGCCTATTCGCGGCATCTGAAAAGCTCTTTCGTTATCCCATTTGAGGGCACCGCCAGGTTCCCTAGCCGGAGTGGTGGCCAGAACGGGCCAAATCAAGCGGTGGAGTACAAGGACCGGCCCGCTTGGCGAGTCGCCTCGTGATTAACAGAGAACCGCGCACGTTCCTGCCGGGCTTCATGCGCGGCTTCGCGTTCCACAACGGCCACGCAATTGTCGGACTGTCACTCCCACGCAATGGTTCGTTCACGGGATTGGCGCTCGACGATGAACTCAAAAAGCGCGATGCCACGCCGTGGTGCGGTGTTCAGATTGTTGACGCCAAGAACGGCGATATCGTTCAATGGATCCGGCTGGAGGGGTCCGTATCAGAGTTGTTCGACGTCGCCGTCATCCCCGGCGTCCGCCGCCCGTCCGCCACCGGTTTCCTCACCAACGACATCCACACCATGATCACGATTGAGACGTGAGACCCAGGTGGTGTCCGCGCATTGGTGTCAGACACCTCTTAAGTGGTGTCTGACACCAGTTCATGAAAAAGGGCGCTGTTGCCAGCGCCCTTGATCACGAAATCTCAAATGCCGTGAGCGGCCCTTACTTCTGTGTGCGGCAGCTCTGCAAGCACTTGGTCAGCTCCACGCCGCACACGGGATCATCACTTTTCGCGCGGCGGCAAGCGTTCTCCTGCGCGTAGCACTGAGCCGCGCACTGGTTATCGGCCCATGCGACATCGCCCACCATCGAACCGGCAGCCAGCACCGCGCCAAAGGCAACGGCGACTGCAGCCAAAGTCTGTTTCCAATTGCGACGAACCACGTTGTCCTCCGTGCCCTGTCCGGGCGTCCCACCAAATTGAAGCGAGGCGATTGCCTCTATGGCGGCTGTTTTACGGGCGGAAGGATGAACGCGACCTGAACCGGAGGTTAAGTGCGAGAGCCTAGAACGCAATTTCCTCAAAGATGCGGTCTATCGAGCCTTTCCAGGCCCCATTGTAGCGCTCAAGCAGTTCATCTGCGACGGTTTTTCCGGCATGAACAAGCTCGAATAGCGGCTCCAAATAAACAGTTTCATCCTGGCTCAACGGATTGATGCGCGCCCGGTTCTTGAGCCCCATCTTGGCAATGTTCAGCGTTTCGAGAGCCAGATGCTGCACAGTTGTATCTCGGAAGCGCGTTTCGAAGGCACATTTGGGAACGTCATTGCGCAACCGCTGGCGTTCGTCCGCCGTCCACGTCTTGACGAACTCCGACGCCGCGTCGAGCGCAGCTTCGTCGTAGAGCAAGCCGACCCAGAACGCGGGCAATGCGCAAATGCGGCGCCAGCGTCCGCCGTCTGCGCCGCGCATCTCCAGGAAGCGTTTCAACCGCACTTCCGGAAACAGCGTCGTCAGATGATCGGACCAGTCGTCGATGGTCGCACGCGCACCGGGCAGTTGCGGCAGCTTGCCAGCTATAAAATCGCGGAATGAGGCTCCCGCCACATCGATGTAGTTTCCATCACGATAGACGAAGTACATCGGCACGCCGAGCGCGTAATCGACGTAGCGCTCGTAGCTCATGCCGTCTTCAAACACGAACGGCAGCATACCGGTGCGATTGGGATCGGTGTCGCGCCACACTTCGCTGCGCAGCGACTTGTAGCCGTTGGGCTTGCCTTCGGTGAACGGCGACGAGGCAAACAGCGCGGTTGCGATGGGTTGGAGTGCGAGCGACACGCGCAGCTTCTTGACCATGTCGGCTTCGCTGGCGAAATCCAAATTCACCTGGATCGTGGCCGTGCGGTACATCATGTCGAGGCCGCGCTTGCCGACTTGCGGCATGTACCGCGTCATCACCGCGTAGCGCTGCTTGGGCATATGCGGGGTCTGTTCAAGTGTCCACTTCGGCGAGAACCCGACGCCCAGAAATCCGATGCACAGCCCTTCGCCAATGCTGAGCACCTCATTGAGATGCTCCTGCGTCTCAGCCGCCGTTTGGTGCAGGTTCTCCAGTGGTGCGCCCGACAGCTCAAACTGGCCGCCCGGTTCGAGGCTGATGGTGCTACCGAGAAGTCCGCGCGTCTCCGCCTCAGGGCGCTTCAAGGCAATGATGTTGCCGCCTTCGAAGATCGGTTCCCAGCCGTAGCGCGCAATCAGCGCTTCCATGAGCGCCCGGATGCCGTCCGGCCCCTCGTAGGGCACGGGGCCCAGCGGCGTCGCGCTCAAAGCGCAGGTGCGGAATACGAACTTTTCGTGCTCGGTGCCGATGCGCCAATCGGCCTTCGGCTTCTCACCGGCCGCAATCCAGCGCACAAGGTCAGCGCGCGAGGCGACGATCGCGCTTGGCGCTGCTTCCTGGCGGGTGGACATGGATGGCGGGCCTTCAGAGTTCGGGCGGATCACAGGCGGTGGTTGGACGCCCGCTCACAAACACGGTTATGGCGGTCCGCCTGCACCGGCACAAGGGGCCAGCGCGCGCGCCCCATACGATAGATCATAACGCAAGATTTTAGTTGCAGAAGCTTCGCAGCCTAGCTCACTTAGAGGTGAGTATTGCGTGGCAAAGCAGCTTAGCGTGGGGGCGCGTATGACACGAGACGATCGACGGATCACTTTTCGGAAGGCGGCGGGCATCGCACTTGCACTTGCGATGGGGGCCGGCACCACGCCTGCGCTGGCGAGCGACTATTCCCATGTCTGCCGCACCGCGGATGGCAATTACGTTATCGAGGACGACGTGCTCTACCGCGCGGCCGACGCTGGCACACCTGGCAGCGACATCACGTTCAAGCGGATCAGCGAAACGCTGCTGAAACGCGAAACAGGCTATTGCGTCGTCAACAAAGCCGGCGGCCAGCGGTACAACTATGAGGCCAAGACCTACACGCTGCGGATCGCCTTCAAGGATCGTGACCAGGACATTGAGATCGATGCCCTCTGCGAACTGGCCTCCGACGGCTTACCCGCCGCCTACATCTGCGACCGGCAAGTGGTCGTGTCAAAGGAAGGCGGATCGAGCTCAGATCCGGCAACGGCCACCGGCGGCACCAAAGTCTGGATGCACAATGGATCAGTGATGCGTTTGGAAGCGAACGGCGACGAACGCCGCTTCACCTATGAGGACCCACGCGCCGGCATTCGCAAACAAGGCGCCAGGCCAGGCACCCTGCTGTTCAAGGGGACGCGCGACGGCAGCACGTATCTGGGCACGGCCTACATCTTCAAAGCCGGTTGCGATCCCAAGGCTTACGAGGTTGAGGGTGAGGTGTCCGGCGACGACCACACCGTGACGATGTATGGCAGCGCCCCGCGCCTGAACAATGATTGCGAAGAGACCGGACGCAAAGACGACACGCTGGTGTTTACCTACGTGCCTTGAATTGTACTGCTATCGCCAGTCGCCCAGCGCTGCGTTGACGATGGCGAGCGCTGCGACGGCGGCCGTATCGGCGCGCAGGGTGCGCGGGCCAAGAGATAGCGGGATGGTGTAAGGCTTCGACAAGAGTAGGTCACGTTCTTCGGCCGCAAACCCGCCTTCCGGCCCAATCAATACGGCCAATGGCCCGGGCTCGATTTGTGTAAGTGCTTTGATGGGATTGGCGATCTCTGCGGCTTCATCACAAAAAATCAGCCGGCGTTGTGCGTCCCAGGTGCCGAGAACAGCGGCCAGCTTCGCGACCTCCGCCACATCCGGCACACGAAGCATTCCGCATTGCTCCGCGGCTTCGATGGCGTTGGCGCGCATGCGATCAAGGTTGACGCGGTCCGCGATGGTGTGGCGCGTCAGAACCGGGCGCAGACGGGCAACCCCCATCTCCGTTACCTTCTGCACCAAATAGTCGAGACGTGCGTGCTTAAGCGGCGCGAACAGGTAATCGATGTCGGGGCCATCCACCTGCGCGCGAGTGCGTTCTCCTATCGCAAGTGTGCAGGTCTTTTTGCCCTTAGGTTCGAGCCGCGCGCGCCATTCGCCGTCGCGGCCATTGAACACAAGCAAAGCATCACCTGGCTTCATGCGAAGCACGTTCAGCAAATAATTCGCCTGCTCGGGCGTGCACGCGATCTCTCCGCTGCCGTCGAGCGCGCCTGCAACAAAAAGCCTTTGCGATGTGGGGTCGTGAACTGCCATGGGATTTCATTAACGCAATTGCGCCCCGGGACAATGGGCAGCGTTGCAGACCCTCACGGCGGCGCTTAACGTCGTAACCAATCGCTGACCCACGCCAAGGCACGACAAGATGAGACCAGCATCAGACCCAGTTCACCCACCAGCGTCCGCTCCCGTCGCCGACGCGGCCCGCGGCAACTGGGTCGACCGCTATGCTCCCGAAGCGTGGCGGCCCTACCTGCGGCTCGCACGCATGGACCGGCCGATTGGCACGTGGCTGTTGCTGTTCCCATGCTGGTGGTCGCTGGCATTGGCGCAGGTCGATGAAGGCCGGCCCTATCCGTCTCTATGGCTGCTTCTGCTGTTTGCCATCGGCGCACTGGTCATGCGCGGGGCCGGCTGCGCGTACAACGACTATGTCGACCGCGACTACGATGCGCAGGTTGAACGCACGGCGAGCCGGCCGATTCCATCAGGCCAAGTAGCGCCGGAAGAGGCGCTCCGGTTTGTGATTGCGCTGTCTCTGATCGGCTTCCTGGTGCTGGTGCAGTTCAACTGGTTCACGATTTTTCTCGGCATTGCGTCGCTGGCCCTGGTTGCCGTTTACCCGTTCATGAAACGCTACACCTACTGGCCGCAGGTGGTGTTGGGCTTGGCGTTCAACTGGGGCGCACTGGTGGGCTGGACGGCGGTCAAAGGATCGCTCGATTGGGCGCCGTTCGTGCTGTTTCTGGGCGGAGTCGCGTGGACCATCGGTTACGACACGATCTATGCCCATCAGGATGCCGAAGACGATTTGATGCTTGGCCTTAAATCGACCGCGCTGCGGTTTGGCGACAACACGCCGACATGGGTCGGCGGCTTTTATTCAGCCGCTGTCGTGTTGTGGACCGTGGCGGCGTTCCTGGCTGGGGCGCACTTGATTTTCTTCTTTGCGCTGGCGCTCGTCGCGCTGCAGCTCGCCTGGCAGGTCTCGACACTCGATACGACGGATTCGCAGAACTGCCTGTGGCGTTTCCGCTCCAACCGCGACGTGGGCGCGGCCCTGTTCCTCGGCCTCGTCGCCGATATGCTGCTGTCGTGGTGGTCAGGGTTGAGTTGACATATGTTCTGACGGCTTCGCCGGCATATTTCCTGGGTCCCGGATCTGCGGCCGCAAAAGAGCGGCCTTATCCGGGATGACGGAGTGGGAGCAAACACGAAACTCTGTCATCCCGCGCAAGCGAGCCAATTTGCGAGCGTAGACGCGGGACCCAGCGCAAGATGTGCCAAAGGCCCCGCGCCTAGCAGGAACGACAGACACCGATCGACGGACCGCTAATCCTTCGTCTTTTCATCCGCATCTTCGTCGGTCGCCTTCATGCCCTTGAGCTTGGCGAGAACGCGGGCGGCTTCTTCGGCGTCGGTTTCCTCACGCGGAGCTTCGGCTTCCTTTGGCTGCAGAATTTCAGCGGTCTGGCGAGCCGGAGCGGCCGGTGCCGCCGTCGTTTCCTCGGTCGGCAGCAGGGTGCCAGCCTTGGCCATATCTTTTTGCGAGTCTTTGCGGTCCCGCTCCATGCGGCGCGCCGCCTTCGACACTTCCGCGTCGAGATCAATCTGCGAGCACAGACCCAGTGTCACCGGATCCTGCGGCACAAGGCTCTGGGAATTCCAATGGGTGCGATCGCGGATCTGCTGAATGGTCGGCTTGGTCGTACCGACCAGACGCATCAACTGGCTATCCTTTAACTCGGCATGATTGCGCAACAACCACAGCACGGCATTGGGCCGGTCATGGCGGCGCGACACGGGCGTGTAACGCGGACCCTTGCGGGCGGCGGCTTCAGGCATTGTCACGCGCTGCTCGGCCAGGTGCAGCTTGTGGCTGTGGTCCTTCTCAGCGGTTTCGATTTCCTCGCGTGTCAGCTGGTTTGAGGTGATCGGGTCCATGCCCTTGATGCCCTGGGCGACATCGCCGTCGGCGATGCCCTTCACTTCGAGCACGTGCAGGCCGCAGAACTCGGCAATCTGCTCGAACGCCAGTGACGTGTTTTCGACGAGCCACACGGCGGTGGCTTTGGGCATCAGCGGTTTACGATCGCTCATTACGGGTCGGCTCCTCGCTTTCGCGGCGCAGGCCCCGCGCGAAAGCCGATTGGAAATTGAGAAGTTGGGGATATCGGGCTTATAGCGCGAAGACCGGCCAGGATGCAACTCTGTTAGGCCCCTTAAACCGTTAACAGCACCGCTAAAAGGTCCCGTTGCCCCCATGGGGTGGGGGTTATAGTGTCCGCCAGCCCAGCGGGTCGTTTCTGATGGGCCACAACGATCAAACCGCAAGGACGACGCGAAATGATGCCGACGGCGGGCAAGCCCCACTACTTCGAAGACTTAACGGTGGGGCTCGAAGCCTCGATGGCGCGCACCGTGAGCGAGGCCGATATCGTCGCTTACGCCGCTCTGTCGGGCGACTATAATCCGGTTCACATCGATCCCGAATACGCCGCCAGCACGCTGTTCAAAGAGCGCATCGCGCACGGCATTTTGTCGGCGGGCTACATCTCGGCGGTGTTTGGTATGCAAATGCCCGGGCCCGGCTCAATCTACATTTCGCAAACCTTGAACTTCAAGGCACCGGTCAAGATCGACGATGTTGTCGTTACGACCGTCAAACTTGTCGAACTGATGCCTGAAAAAAAGCGGGCTCGTTTCGAAACCGTTTGCGCGGTGGCCGGCAAGCCGGTGCTGGCAGGTGAAGCCGTGCTCATGATCCCGAAGCGGCCGGTGTAAGACGCGATGGGGGGCTGACCCCAGGAAAATCCGCATGCTCGTCATCCACGGCCTTGATGCGATCCCGGCCTCTGCGAAAGGCGCGGTGCTGGCCGTCGGCAACTTCGATGGCGTGCATCGCGGTCATCAGGTGCTCATTGGTCAGGCGATTGCGGCGGCCAAAGCAGCCAAGATCCCCACAGGGGTCATGGTGTTTGAACCCCATCCCCGCGAGTATTTCCACCCTGAGCAGAGCCATTTCCGCCTGACGCCGCTGGCGGAAAAGCTTGCGGTGTTCCGGGCAATGGGTCTCGATTTCGCGGTTGTGGCACCGTTCGATGCAACGTTTGCACAGCTCGATGCCGGTCAGTTTTCGTCCCGGGTTTTGGTTGAGGCGCTCGCTGTCCGCCACGTCGTGATCGGTTACGATTTCTTCTACGGCAAGGGCCGCGGCGGCAGCCCGGAGATGATGGCACGTGCCGGCCAAGACCATGGCTTCGAAGTGACAGTCGTATCGCCCGTTGCCGAAGGCGGCGAGGTGTTTTCCTCGACGGCGATTCGCTTGAAACTCGCTCAGGGTGACCTGATTGGAGCCGAACAGTCGCTTGGCCGCCGCTGGTCTGTGACGGGCAAAGTTGTTGGCGGCGCCCAGCGCGGCACGGGGCTCGGCTATCCGACGGCCAACGTGCCGATGCCGAAGGGGACGGCCTTGGGCCACGGGATTTATGCGGTGCGTGCGCACGTCGATGGGACCGCGCACGACGCCGCCGCCTATCTCGGCACACGGCCCACCTTCGATGACGGGATGCCGGTGCTGGAAGTGTTCCTGTTCGACTTCGACGGCGATCTGTACGGGCATACGATGCGGGTCGAATTCATCGGCTTCATCCGCGGCGACCGCAAATTCGATACGCCTGAGGCGCTGGTAGCCCAGATGCATGACGATGTTGCGAACGCGCGGGAGATGCTGTGTGCACGTCCCCTCCCCCTCGAAGGGGGAGGACCGCGCGCCACGAGTTAGCGATCTCGCTAACTCGTTCGGCGCGCCTAGGTGGGGGTGATATTCGTGCGCTCACCCCCTCCTAGGTCCGCCATCGCACTTAGCGCGCCGCGCAACTTTCGGCGCTGTCCAAATCGGCGCGCTAAGCCCGTGGCGGACGGTCCTCCCCCTTCGAGGGGGAGGAATGGGACGAGTTGCGCATATTCCGGCTACACATGACACCGCGCTATCCTGTTGCTATGACCCGCCGTGATTTGAGAACTGAGAAAGACCATAGATGTCCAAGGACCAAGGCGCGAAGGGCGTAGCAAAACCGGAGGGCCGGAACTGGGGCGAAACGCTGTTTCTGCCGCAGACCGGGTTTCCGATGCGCGCGGGCTTGCCGGAGCTTGAACCCAAGCTGCTGAAGCAGTGGGAGGAGATCGGGCTTTACGAGAAAATCCGCGCGGCCTCGAAGGGTCGCACCAAGTTTGTGCTGCACGACGGCCCGCCGTATGCCAACGGCAACATCCACATCGGGCATGCGCTCAATAAAATTCTGAAAGACCTGGTGGTGAAGAGCCAGCAGATGCTGGGCCACGACAGCCCCTATGTGCCGGGCTGGGACTGCCACGGCCTGCCGATCGAATGGAAGATCGAGGAGCAGTATCGCGCCAAGGGCCGCAACAAAGACGACGTGCCGGTTAACGAGTTCCGCAAAGAGTGCCGCGAGTTCGCCGCCAAGTGGCTCGATGTGCAGCGCGAGGAATTCAAGCGGCTCGGCGTGCTCGGCGACTGGGGCAACCCTTACTCGACGATGAGCTTCAAGGCGGAAGCGACAATCGCGCGCGAGATCATGAAGTTTGCAATGAACGGATTGCTCTATCGCGGCTCAAAGCCGGTGATGTGGAGCGTGGTCGAAAAGACCGCGCTGGCGGAAGCCGAGGTCGAATATCACGATTATCAAAGCGATATGGTATGGGTGAAGTTTCCTATTGTCGATGACGTCCACTTAATTCCAACCTCGCCGGTTGGGTCGCCTACGCCCCCCGCTTCGGAGTACAGGTATCTGGATGGGAAGGGTGCGAGTGTAGTCATTTGGACCACTACTCCTTGGACCATCCCGGGCAACCGCGCGATCTCATACTCGTCAAAAATAAGCTACGGACTTTACGAGGTGACAGGCGCGTCTGACGGCAACTGGGCTCAAGTCGGCGACCACTTGGTATTGGCATCGAAACTCGCCGAGGATGTCAAAAAAGTAGCAAAAATTGATGAGCTCAAATTGCTACGATCTTTGATGCCAGACGACTTGAAAGGACTAGTTTGCTCCCACCCACTCCGCTCGCTCGGCTATGACTTCGACGTCCCCCTCCTCGACGGCGATCACGTCACCGACGATACGGGCACAGGCTTCGTCCACACCGCTCCCGGTCACGGCGCGGATGACTACAACATCTGGACCGCCAACCAGAAGGCACTTCGCGATCGCGGCATCGATACGACGGTGCCGTTCACCGTCGATGCCGACGGCGTACTGACGGCAGCGGCGCCCGGTTTCGAAGGCAAGCGTGTCCTCAAAGAAAACGGCGACAAGGGTGACGCCAACGACGCGGTGATCAAGGCGCTCTCGGAAGCTGGCAACATCATCGCGCGCGGACGCTTGAAGCATCAGTATCCGCATTCGTGGCGGTCGAAGAAGCCGGTCATTTTCCGGAATACACCGCAGTGGTTCATCGGAATGGATAAGGCTGTGAACCCCCTCTCCCCGTCCGTACGGGGAGAGGGTCGGGGTAAGGGGCAGCAATGGGCACTGGCGCAAGCGGCTGCCCCTCACCCTAGCCCTCTCCCCGCGGGCGAGGAGAGGGGACACACCCCCACCCTCCGTCAACTCGCGCTTTCCGAAATCAAGCGCACCGAGTGGGTGCCGGAAACGGGCGAGAACCGCATCAACGGCATGATCGAGAAGCGGCCCGATTGGGTGGTGTCACGCCAGCGCGCGTGGGGCGTGCCAATTGCCGTCTTCCGCAACACAGACACCGACGAAATCATCCCCGGCCCGATCTGGGCGAACTCCGCGGAACTCGCGGCCCGCATCGAAGCCGCTTTCGCCGAGACCGGCGCCGACGTGTGGTTTGAACCCAACGCCAAGGAACGCTTTCTCGCCGGGCTCGTGCCCAAAGGCGAGATGCATCAGTGGGAGCAGGTGCGCGACGTGCTCGACGTTTGGTTTGATTCCGGCTCGACGCATGCCTTCACGCTGGAAGATGCGGACGCGTTCCCGAGCTACAAGGGCCTCAAACGCAAAGTCGATGGCGGACAAGACCGCGTCATGTATCTCGAAGGCTCTGATCAGCACCGCGGCTGGTTCCATTCCTCGTTGCTGGAATCTTGCGGCACGCGCGGGCAAGCACCCTACGACGTCGTTCTCACCCACGGCTTTATCCTCGACGAAAAGGGCGAGGATAAAATGTCGAAGTCGAAGGGCAACGTGCTGTCCCCGCAAGATGTGATGAAGGCGAATGGTGCAGACATTCTGCGGCTGTGGGTCGCCTCTTCGGATACGACCAATGATATCCGGTTCGGACCTTCGATAATTCAGGCTGCGGCAGATAATTATAGGAAGTTACGTAACACAATTCGCTGGATGCTTGGAACGCTTGCTCACTTCAAGCCTGCAGACGCTGTGCAACTCGCAAATATGCCGGAACTCGAACGCTACATGATGCACCAGTTGAGTGAACTACGCGCCGAGATCCCTCAATATTATGCGGACTACGAGTTCCGAATCGTAGTTGGCCGACTTATGCACTTCATGAATACAGAACTCTCGGCATTCTACTTTGATATACGAAAGGACGCTCTTTATTGCGAAGCACCATCCAGCATTAAACGTAAGGCCGCACTTACTGTAATTGATCAGATATTCCAGCTAACGGCTTTGTGGTTAGCTCCAATCTTGTCGTTTACGTGCGAAGAAGCGTGGCAAAGCCGCCATCCAAACCAAGATGATTCAGTACACTTACAGCGTTGGCCCGACAATGAGTGGGACATGCGATGGGACGTTAGAGACTACAATCTCGCCGCCAAGTGGGAGCGCGTGCGTGAAGTCCGTGCAGCGGTGACAGGGGCGCTTGAGATCGAGCGCGCGAACAAGAAGATTGGGTCCTCGCTTGAGGCTGCACCGGCTGTCTACATCACCGACGCCGATCTGATGAGCGGGCTTGATGGGGTCGATATGGCCGAGGTGTGCATCACGTCCGGAATATCGATCTCGGATCAGCCAGCACCATCTGGAGCTTTCGCGCCAGATGGGACTACGGGCATCGGTGTCGTGTTCAGGGCGGCTGTGGGCAAGAAATGTGCGCGGTCGTGGCGGATCACGACGGATGTGGGATCCGACCCCGGCTACCCAGACTTATCGGCCCGCGATGCCGCCGCCATGCGCGAGATTGATGGTCAAAGGGCGGTCAGCTAGATGCCCAGCCCTCTGCTCCATCTCATGGCTATCCGATTGAAGTCGCTCTATTCCCTCTCCCAAAGGGAGAGGGCTGGTTCGCCACGAGTTAGCGATCTGGCTAACTCGTCCTGGGCGAACCGGGTGAGGGGTTTCAGTGTCCCAACTTCGAGATCGTTACCCCTCACCCTAACCCTCTCCCTTTGGGAGAGGGTACCCGGTGCCAGCAAGGGGATGGACCGGTGATCGAGGAGACACATCAGACTGCAAAGCACAGCTGGTTTTGGGGCCCTTGGTCCGGTTTTGGACTTAAGGTTGCGCTTGCCACCTTTATTCTCGACCAAGTAAACAAATGGGGCTTCATCCTTGGGATGGGCATGAAAGAAGGCGACCGGATCGTGGTCGCGCCGTTCCTGGACCTCGTCTACGTCAAGAACACTGGCGTCAGCTACTCGATGCTCGATTCTGCCAGTTATTCCTGGCAGTTAGGACTTGCCGCCTTTGCCGCCATCGCCTCGCTGGCGCTGTGGATCTGGCTCGCGCGCGGCGACACCAACCGCATTATGGCCTGGAGCCTCGGCCTGATCATCGGCGGGGCGATCGGCAACGCGATCGACCGCATCCTGCTCGGCGGCGTCGCGGACTTCTACGAGCTGCACGCCTACGGATTCAACTGGTATGTGTTCAATATCGCCGATGTTGCCATAGTTGCTGGGGTCGCGCTGCTCCTATATGACTCCTTCATCGCGAGTCGCAATGACGCCGCAAACCCGTTGTAGCGGAAGATGTTAGAGGTTTCCGGTCCACCGCCGGAATGACGGAGACAAACCGCATGAGCCGCCACATCCGCACTCGCAGGTTTGTGACCCTGGCAGCAATGGCTGTCGCGGTGGCGACCGGCGGCTGCTCGATGGACGATGTTGAACTCAACGGTGGCGTCTTCGACGCGCTCGGAATGAACAACTCCACCACGAAATCCGAACCTAAACTCGCCGCCCGCGCGCCGCTCGTTCTACCACCGGGACTTGAGCGGCTGCCGCAACCGGGCGTGCCTGCTGAGTCGCAAGTCGCAGACGTGACGTCGATGATCAACGATCCCGACCGCAAAGCGACCGTGGACAAGGCTGAACTGCAACGTCAGCAGACGGAATACTGCACCAAGAATTACGAGCTGGCGAAGGCCTCAGGCGATAACAACGCCGATCTCGCCGAAGGGCCACTAGGCAAGTGCCGCAAGTCCGTCCTGACCGCGGTCCAAGATTGGAACACGCCCGACGTGGTAGACGAAGAGCAGCAATAATCTCGCGCTCTCAGCGATCAAGCGGTGCGGCTGCAATCGAGCCGTTGTTTCTATCTTTTTGAAATCAGGTTGATCCCTTGCGGGCATGAACGCCTTGTCATTTGACTTTGCGGGGCCGGACGCCGACATCCTTGGTGCAATCCAGGTAGGGACTGCTCGGCTGGGTGCAGTGCGCCTGTCACGTTGATCCCCACCGTTAACGATCCCAGGATCGAGGTCTCTATGTCCGTCTCGCCGGCAGCCATCCGTTCAACCCTTGTCATCGCGGTTCTCAGCATGCTCGCACTCGCTCAAACAGCCTTCGCAGCGTTTGCCGCTCCGCGCGTCAGCGAATTCAAGCTAGCCAACGGGCTTCAAGTGATCGTTATCCCCGATACGCGGGCGCCCGTTGTGACCCACATGGTCTGGTACAAAGTGGGCGGCGCCGACGAACCCAAAGGCGTGTCGGGCATTGCACACTTCCTTGAGCACCTGATGTTCAAGTCCACCGACAAGATCCCCATGGGGGAATTCTCCAAGATCGTGTCGCGCCTCGGCGGGCAGGACAACGCGTTCACGGGCCACGACGTGACGGCCTATTTCCAGCGCATCTCCAAGGATCGCTTGAAGACGGTGATGGAGATGGAATCCTACCGCATGGACAACCTCAAGCTGACCGAGAAAGAGGTTCTGACCGAGCGCGATGTGATCCTTGAGGAACGCCGCTCGCGCGTCGAAAACAATCCTTCGGCCATTCTCGACGAGCAGATGGACGCGGCCCTGTACCAGCATCATCCCTACGGCATTCCGGTGATCGGCTGGGAGCATGAGATCGCCGCCCTTTCGCCCAAGAACGCCATGGACCATTACAAGCGCTACTACGCGCCGAACAATGCGATCCTGGTGATCGCCGGTGACGTCACTGCCGACGAGGTCAAGAACCTCGCCGAGGACATCTACGGTCCCATTCCTGCCAACGACAACGCGGCACGCGCACCGCGGCCTAAAGAGCCGCCGCATCGGGCTGCCCGCCGCGTTGAACTGCGCGACGCGCGCGCCGGTAAGGCATCGCTTCATCGCGACTATGTCGTGCCAAGCTATGCGACGGCGGCTGCCGGAGAAGCCGAAGCGTTGGATCTCCTGTTAAAAATTGTCGGTGATGGTCCAACCAGCCGCGTTTACAAGAAGCTCGTCGTGGAAAAGCAAGTCGCCTCGTCGGCTGGCGGCAACTACCAGGCCGCCTCGCTCGATGATGGCAAACTGTCGTTCTATGCGGTGGCCACGGATGGCGCATCGATCGATAAGATCGAGGCTGCACTTGATGAGGTCATTGCGGACGTGAAAGCCAATGGCGTCACCGCCGCTGAGCTTGGACGCGCCAAGAACGCCTACATCGCCGAATACATCTATGAGAACGACAATCAGGCCACCCTGGCTCGCCGCTATGGCTGGGGGCTCGCGCTTGGCCGGTCGATCGCCCAGATCGAAGGCTGGCCGGAAGCCCTCACCAAAGTCACGCTCGACGACGTCAAGAAGGCAGCGGCCTACCTCGACATGCGCCGCACGGTGACCGGCACGCTGATCCCAGCAGATCCAGATGGCAACGCTGCCCGTGTTGATTCCCCCGCGCCTAAGAATCGCACATAACCCAACGGCCGGAGACTCACCATGCTCAAGCTTCGCCGTTTGGCCGCGACGACCGCGCGCTTCGACAGGCTCCTGTCGTTCGCAGTTCCCGCGCTGCTTCTCGCCGTCACCTCCATCGGGCCCGCCAACGCTATGCAAATTCAAACTGTCAAAAGTCCCGGTGGCATCGAAGCCTGGCTTGTTGAAGACCACTCCAATCCCATGATGGCGCTGCGCTTTGCGTTTGAAGGCGGCAATGCCCAAGACCCGCAAGGAACGGAAGGCGTTTCAAACTTCCTGTCGGCCATGCTCGATGAAGGGGCCGGCGACATCAAGTCTGAGGCCTTCCAAGAGCAACTTGAGGAGTTGGCCGTCCGGTTGAGCTTTTCCGACAGCCGCGACGCGTTCTATGGCAACTTCGAAACGCTGACCGCCAACAGGGACAAGGCCGCAGACTTGCTGCGTCTCGCCCTCACGAAGCCGCGGTTCGACACAGACGCTGTTGAGCGCATTCGCAAGCAGCTGCTAGCGAACTTGGCCTATTCCGATAAAGACCCCGACAAGGTCGCCGCCCGCGAATGGTTCGCCATGGCCTTCGAAGGCCATCCCTATGGCCGGCCATCGAGTGGCACACTTGCCAGTATCGCGGCTGTTGGGCCCGTTGATCTTGAAGCCTACCGCAAGCGCACGTTCGCCCGCACGAACGTCAAGATCGTCGCGGTCGGCGATATCACGGCGGCTCAACTCGGCAAAATGCTCGACGATGTATTCGGGGCGTTGCCGGAAAAAGCTGATCTCGTGGCTGTTGCGCAAGCCAAGCCGGTATCTGGCGGCAAATCGAAAATCATCGAAATGGATGTGCCGCAGTCCGTCGCCGTGTTTGGTTTCGGCGCCATGCCGCGCAAAGACCCCGATTTCATGGCGGCATTCGTGCTCAACCAGTTGATCGGCGGCGGCGGGTTTGCCTCGCGGCTCATGGAAGAAGTTCGCGAAAAGCGCGGGCTCGCCTATTCGGTCTACAGCTACATTCAACCGTTCCGGCACACGTCGATCTTTTCCGGCGGTGTCGCCACACGCAACGATGCGATCAACACCTCACTGGACCTCATTCGCGCGGAACTGAAGAAGATGGCTGCAGAAGGCCCGACCGCCGCGGAATTTGACAACGCCAAGAGCTATCTCACCGGTTCCTACGCGCTGCGCTTTGACACGAACGCCAAGATTGCCACGCAACTGCTGGGCTTGATGGAAGAAGGCTTCGGTATCGACTACATCGAAAAACGTAATTCCTTGATCGATGCCATAACACTCGACGACGCCAAGAGGGTGGCCAAGCGCCTGCTCGAAACGGACAATCTGATCGTCACGATTGTGGGCAAGCCAACGCCCGCACCGGCAGCGGCCGATAAGGGCTGAATCAAGCGAGAGCTTGGATTGACCTGCAAAATCGGCTAACGGAGCGACGGTCCTTCCAAGAGGCGGCGAGCCGCGATCCCATGCAAAAGACTGTTTCCGCTAGCTACCAGCAAGATATCGAAGGCTGCCTTGAGCGTGCCATTGGCGGCGGTGGTGTTCCCGGTACATCGTTGGAGACATGGCTGGCACAAGCCGAACCCGCATTGACGCGATTGCGCGACGACTATCGCAGTGGCGCGCTGCCGTTGCTGCGCCTACCCGAAGACACCGCCGACATCGACGAAGCGCAGGCGGCACTTGAGCGGCTGTCTGCGGGTGCCCGCAACATCATCTTCTTCGGCACCGGCGGGTCGGGACTTGGCGGCCAGACGCTGGCGCAAATCGGCGGCTGGGGCATTCCGTTCGGCGGATCTGTCCATCAACGCAAGCGTCCGCGCATCCGCTTCTATGACAACCTCGACGGGCTGACATTGCAAGGCGCGCTTGAAGGTGCAGATCTTGAGACGACGCGTTTCGTCGTAACCTCGAAATCGGGCAACACGAGTGAGACGCTCGCACAAGCCATTGCGACTTTGTCGGCGGTGAAGGCTGCGGGTCTTGAAGCGCGCATTCCACAACTGTTCCTGGGCGTGACCGAGCCCGATCAACCGGGCAAGGCGAACGGACTGCGAGCGCTGTTCTCTTCCCTGAACATTCCACTCCTCGATCACCATAAGGGCATCGGCGGCCGCTTCTCGTGCCTGACGAACGTCGGCTTGTTGCCAGCGCTGGCGCGAGGACTTGATCCGCGCGCGATCCGGGCTGGAGCCCGTGACGTTGTGCAGTCCCTGCTCGATGCCAAGAGTGCGGCAGATTTCGCACCCGCCGTGGGCGCCGCCGCAGCCGTCGCCTTGTCGAAAGAGCGCGGTGTGCGCACACTCGTCATGATGCCCTACGCCGACCGGCTGGGAAAATTCGCCGAGTGGTTCGTACAGTTGTGGGCCGAAAGCCTAGGCAAAGGCGGGGAAGGTACGAGTCCGATTCCGGCGCTCGGGCCGCTCGATCAACACAGCCAATTGCAACTGTTCATGGATGGACCGCGCGAGATTGCCGTCACGATCGTGCGCGTCGGCTGCGGCGGAACGGGGCCTGTGATCGATGCGCGTATGGCTGAAATCGCAGGCGCAGGCTTCATGGGCGGCAAAACCGTCGGCGATGTCGTGGACGCCCAGTCTCATGCCGTGGCTGACGCGCTGATGAAAGCGGGACGCCCCGTGCGCACGATTGATGTGGCGGTGTTGGATGGCCGGGCAGCTGGCGCGCTGCTGATGCATTTCATGCTTGAGACGATCATCGCCGGGCGATTGCTCAACCTCGATCCGTTCGATCAACCGGCTGTCGAGTTGGCGAAGGTGCTGACGAAAGAGCGGTTGGGGGGTGGCGTTTAAGCGCCCGGCCGAACCATTGGATAGACAAGAGTTGTAGCAGACGCTTTACGCCAGCCGGTATAAACCGGTGTGTAGAGGAGATTCGTCTTGCCCATTCGCCAGCTGCCCCCGGAAACCATCAATCGCATCGCCGCTGGCGAGGTTGTCGAGCGGCCTGCGAGCGTCGTCAAAGAGCTGGTTGAGAACGCCATTGATGCCGGCGCCCGCGAAATCGAAATCGTGACAGCGGGCGGTGGGCTGTCTCTCATTCGCGTGACCGATGATGGCTCCGGGATGCCATCGCATGATTTGGAACTCGCCGTTGAACGCCACGCCACGTCGAAACTCTCCGATGACGATTTGTTCGACATCCGCACGCTCGGCTTTCGCGGCGAAGCGCTGCCCTCCATCGGCTCGATTGCGAGCCTGTCGATCCAGTCGCGCCTGCACACCAGCCGCGATGGCTTCGAGATTGTGGTTGAGCGCGGTGACAGGCAGCCCCTCAAACCAGCGGGTCTCAATCCCGGCACGCGCGTTGAAGTGCGCGAACTGTTCTCCGCAACGCCTGCCCGGCTCAAATTCCTCAAATCCGAACGCTCAGAAAATATGGCCGTGTCCGAGGTCGTTAAAAGGCTGGCCATGGCGCATCCCGATGTCGGTTTTTCGCTCACCACGGGCGAGCGCGCAGGCCTGCGGTTGCCGCGCAGCGGGCCAGGCTCGGAGGGGCTGCTGCAGCGTCTTGGCCGGATCATGGGCCGTGAGTTCATGGCGGACGCGTTGGAGATTGCCGGCGAACGGGACGGCGTGCGGATTCTGGGCTTTGCAGGGCTGCCGACGCTGCACCGGCCGGACGCCAGCCAGCAGTTCCTGTTCGTCAATGGCCGGCCGGTCAAAGACAAAGTACTGGCCGGCGCCGTCCGCGCGGCCTACGGCGATCTGATCCCGCGCGGGCGCTATCCGCTGCTTGCCCTGTTTGTTGAACTCGATCCCGCCGACGTCGATGTCAACGTGCACCCCGCAAAGACTGAGGTGCGGTTCCGGGACGGCGGACGCATTCGATCGCTGATGATCGGCGCGTTGCAGCATGCACTGGGCGCAGCGGGACATCGCGCGAGTGCGCGGGGCGGGACGGAGACGTTGGAGGCGTTGGCGGGCACGCCACCTCGACCGCGGAACCTCACGAGAGCGTCGGACCCAGAGGTCCAGACACCCAATCGGCACCACACCCCAGGTCTGGCCGAAGCGATGCAAGCGCCGTTTAACGGCTTCTCCGCACCGAGTGCCGACACGCGGGCCAACACGGCACCAATCTCAGCGGACTTGCTTGACCGGCCACTCGGCGCAGCACGGGCGCAGCTGCACGAAACCTACATCGTAGCGCAAACACGAACGTCGGTCGTCATTGTCGATCAGCACGCCGCACACGAACGCCTCGTCTATGAGCGCATGAAAAAGATGCTCGCCAACGGCGGCGTTGCGCGCCAGGGCTTGCTCATGCCCGTGGTTGTCGACGTTGGCGATGGCGAAGCTGCAGCCCTCGAAGACCGCTCGGATGAACTCGCCGAATTGGGACTCGCGTTAGAAGCGTTTGGACAAGGCGCGGTCGTCGTGCGCGAAGTGCCCGCCTTGTTGGGCGACACCGACATCGATGGCCTCGTCAAAGATCTGGCTGCGGAACTCATCAACGACGAGCAGGGCTTCTCGTTACGCGACCGGTTGGAAGCGATTTGCTCTAAGATGGCGTGTCACGGCAGTGTGCGGGCGGGCCGTCGCTTAACACCTGAAGAAATGAACGCACTGCTGCGCGAAATGGAAGCCACGCCCTATTCTGGCCAGTGCAATCACGGGCGCCCGACATATGTTGAGCTGAAACTGAGCGATATCGAACGGCTGTTCGGCCGAAAGTAGCCCCCATGCCCCGCTACGTTCTTGCGATCGATCAAGGCACGACGTCGAGCCGCGCCATCATCTTTCGCAAGGATCTCACCGTCGCAGCTACAGCGCAGCAGGACTTTCCGCAAAACTATCCCAAGTCCGGGTGGGTTGAACACGACCCCGAAGATATCTGGCGGAGCGTGCTCGCCACCGCGCGTGCCGCCCTGGCCGATGCAGAGCTGACGTCTCGCGACATTGCCGCCATCGGCATCGCCAACCAGCGCGAAACGGTCGTGATCTGGGACCGTGCCACGGGCCAGCCCATCCACAATGCGATCGTTTGGCAGGACCGGCGCACGGCTGACGTCTGCCAGATGCTCGCGTCAGACGGCCATGAGGCGGCCATCGCACAGAAGACGGGGCTCACACTCGATCCGTATTTCTCAGCGGCCAAAATCGCATGGCTTCTCGACGCCGTTCCTGGCGCACGCGTCCGCGCAGAAGCGGGCGCATTGGCGTTCGGCACTATTGATACGTTTCTGCTCTGGCGGCTTACGGATGGGTCGGTGCACGCCACTGACGCCACCAACGCCAGCCGCACGTCGTTGCTCAACATCCATACGGGCGAGTGGGATGAAGAGCTTCTTGCACTGTTCCGTGTTCCGCGTGCCATCCTGCCCGAGGTCAAAGACTGCGCGGCCGACTACGGCGCCACTTCACCAGAACACTTCGGCACGCGCATTCCCATCATGGGGGTTGCAGGCGATCAGCAAGCGGCCCTGATTGGCCAGGCGTGCTTTGCGCCCGGCATGATGAAAGCGACCTATGGCACGGGATGCTTTGCGCTGCTGAACACAGGCGCCAACGCCGTCCAATCCAACAACCGGCTGCTCACGACCATTGCCTATCAACTTGACGGCCTCAGAGTTTATGCTCTGGAAGGGTCGATCTTCATCGCCGGAGCCGCCGTCCAATGGCTGCGCGATGGATTGAAAATCGTGCCAAGTTCCGCAGCGACGGGCGACATGGCCGCCGCGGCTGACCCGTATCAAAATGTCATTCTCGTTCCGGCGTTCACGGGGCTTGGCGCACCGTATTGGGATGCCGATTGCCGCGGGGCAATTTACGGCCTGACGCGCAACACGGGCCCCAACGAGCTTGCCCGGGCGGCGCTTGACGGCGTGTGCCTGCAAACCTGCGATTTGCTCGATGCCATGAAGCGCGATTGGACCGGAGCCCGCGAAACGGTTCTGCGCGTCGATGGCGGAATGGCGGCATCCGATTGGACCATGCAGCGATTGGCAGATCTTCTCGACGCACCGGTGGATCGCCCGCGTGTGACCGAGACCACGGCTCTGGGGGCGGCCTATCTCGCCGGTTTTTCAGCTGGACTTTTTCCATCACCGCAAGTGTTTGCACAAACGTGGGCGCTGGAACGGCGTTTCAAACCCTCAATGCCGGATGATGAGCGCAAGGGAAAATTGTCCGCGTGGAAAAATGCGGTGGAGCGAACACTAACGAAAAGGTCTCTCGCGGACGCCGCCCCCATCGCACCAAATCGAGCATAATTGATCATTTGATTTGTGCCGCAATTCCACCACGGAGGCGCGCTGTTATTTGCGTGGGCGGGCGCCCAGCTAGTGATGCGTAAACCTCCATGCTCAATATTCAAACGTCAACTGTGACGCGCGGCTCGTTGTTTGCTGCCGGCCGGATTCAACTCGATTCCTGGTTCGAAGGTGACATCGTCTGCTCGCGGCTCGATATCGCGAGCGATGGTTACGTGCTCGGCAACATCACCGCGCGCGAGCTCTACGTTGAAGGGCAAGTCGTTGGCACGGTGCACGCTGGTGTCGTGCACCTGATGCAGGGCGCGTTCGTTGAAGGCGATATCCATCATCACGTTCTGTCGCTGCACCCAACGGCGACGCTCATAGGCAGCGCGTTGCGCAAAACGAAGATGCCGTTCCCACAAGAGCTGCTGGCGCTGGAATCCCAGTCGCACGTGCCCAGCGCGCGGTTCCCCGTTTCTGTGACGTCCGAGCCCCGAACACAGCGCGCGAAGCCAGTGATGACGTTGACCACGGGCCCAGCCGCTTAGCCAATCGGCGGCGGATCAAACAACCTGCGCAAAAGCAACTTGCGTGTCGCCATACGTGCGGCGATTACGTTCCGTGAAGCCATCGGGCCAAGCCATCGCAGCCCCCGCGCGGTCTTCCCAAACCACGACAGCGCCCGGCAGGAGCCACGTCCCGTCGCGCAGCGAGACTAGGGCTTTCTCGCCCAAGCCGTGGTCATAAGGCGGATCGAGGAAAGCGAGAGAAAAAGGCGCCACATTACCGGCGGGGCCCATGCTCGTAGCATCGCGGCGGAAAATCCGCGTGACACCGGTCAGGCCGAACGCTTCAACATTCGTGCGCACAAGTGCACGGCTGTCGGCACCCTCATCCACGAACACGCAATAGGCAGCACCCCGTGAGATGGCTTCCAATCCCAGCGCGCCGGTACCGGCAAACAGGTCGATGACACGGACGCCGTCGAATTCGAAGCCGTCGATACCATGCGCGAGGATGTTGAAGACGCTTTCTCGCACGCGATCCGATGTCGGCCGGACGCCGCTATGCTCAGGGCTGGCAATCGCGCGCCCGCGGAATGTGCCGCCGACAATCCTCAATCTTGGTCCCCATCGTCACGTGAGCCTTTTTGGCCGCCCTTCTGGCGCTCGCGGCGCGCCTCCCCGCTTTCGGCAAGACCGAAGTCTTGCGCCAGCTTGGGCCCCAACTGTTCAGCCAAGGCCCGGCGTTTGACAAGTTCGACCGCGCCCGGCTGCAGATCCAGCAATTGGAATGGCCCGAACGATACGCGGATCAACCGGTTGACCTCGAGCCCGAAAGTGCCCAGGACTTTTCGCACTTCGCGGTTTTTGCCTTCGCGAATGCCGATCGTCAGCCACTGATTGCCGCTCTGGACGCTGTCGATTGCCGCTTCGACCGGCCCATAGCGCACGCCCTCGATCTCGATGCCGTCTTTGAGGGTGTCGAGATCGGCTTGCGAAACACGGCCGTGTGCGCGCACCCGGTAGCGCCGCATCCATCCTGTCGCGGGCAACTCCATGTGTCGCGCCAGCTTGCCGTCGTTGGTCAGCAGCAGCAATCCTTCAGTGTTGAAGTCGAGACGCCCGATTGAGACAACGCGCGGCAACTCGGGCGGCAGTTTTTCGAACACGGTCGGGCGGCCCTGCGGATCACTGTGCGTGGTGACTAGCCCCTTGGGCTTGTTGTAGCGCCACAGCCGGGTTGGTTCGGACGCCGGCAGCGGGCGGCCATCGACGAGAACCTTATCGCCCGGACCAACTTCGAACGCGGGCGTTTTCAGAACAGTGCCGTTGACAGAGACCCGCGCTTCCGCAATCCAGCGCTCGGCTTCGCGCCGCGAGCACAATCCGGCACGCGCCATGGCCTTGGCAATGCGCAATGGTTCCCCGAATTCTGCCGCCGGCGGCGGTGCCGGTGACCGTGGTGGCCGGTTCGCAAGACGCTGCTTAGTGGCAGCCGCTGCCGCGTCACGGCCGGACTTCGGCCGTTTGCGGGGTGCCTCTGCATCCGCCTTGCGAGGCGGGCGTTGATTGCGGATGGGCTTGCGCATGAGGTCCTTGCAGGTTTCCCTTGGCCCCGTTACGCCGGGCAGATGGGAACGGGAGCCCCTTATGACACTCAGCCTCAAACACAGCCATATGGAACTTGCGCTGGCTGAAGCGCGCCTTGCCGCACAACGCGGAGAAGTTCCTGTGGGGGCTGTGCTGGTGGCTTCCGACGGCCATATCCTAGCCCAGGCAGGCAACCGCACGCGCGAACTGTCCGACCCCTCGGCCCATGCAGAAATGCTGGTCATCCGCGAAGCGTGTCAGGCGCTTCGTTCGGAGCGGCTAACAGGTCATGATCTTTACGTGACGTTAGAGCCCTGCCCGATGTGCGCCGCAGCCATCTCATTCGCGCGCATCCGACGGCTTTACTACGGGGCAGCTGACTCCAAGAGCGGCGGCGTGGCACATGGTGCACGCGTGTTTTCACACCCGACCTGCCACCACGTGCCGGAAGTCTATCCCGGGATCGGTGAAGACGAGGCGGGCGCGGTGTTGAAGGAGTTCTTTAACGTTAAGCGGAGACAGGGGGATCCACCGGTCCAAACGTAATCACTCATCGCTTCTTGCCTATGCGCCTTAGTCGCTTCAGGAAATTGCGGCGCGAACGCTTAGGGGATGCGGCGGTTTCGAATGGTGCCGCCAGCGAAATTGGAGAGTCCAACGGTTCAATCTCAAGTAAGGCTTCAGCATCCATGATGCGCGCGATCTGCCGCTTGAGCTGGTCCTTCGCCGGAATGGCCGCCGTTAAGATCTCTTTGAATTTCCAAACATCTGTCAGCTGGAAATGGCTAGTTCCAGCATTGAGATAAATATCTGGCTGCTGTGATTTGAGCTTTTCGCGAACGATACTGCGCTCAAAGATGAAAGACGCGCCGAGCAGGGCTTCTGTCGCTGTGGGATGATTGCGGTTTGGCGAGGCAACGGGCGCGCCCGAAACATCGATGGCAATGGTCACGTCCGCTTTACCGAGCACTAGATCGAACGGCAGCGGATTGGTGAGCCCGCCATCGACCAGTGCACGGCCTTCAACAACGACAGGTTCGAACACGGCAGGCAGGGCCATGCTGGCCGCCACCGCCCGCCGCAGGGGGCCATCGCGGAAAACGACGGCATCCAATCCGTAGAAGTCAGTTGCGACCACTTCTAGCGGAATCACAAGTTGCGAGAAATCGCGCGCCACACGCGACGGATACACCACTTCCAGCAGCGCTTCCGCTGACAACACGGCATTCATAGGTGAGAATAGGCCCGCAACGCGCGGCAGTGTGCGGGCCCGCGCCGAGAACAGATCGCGGACGAGATCAAAGCGCACGGACAATGCCTCGTCCAAATGAGCGCGGATCTCGCGTGCCGACAGGCCTGAGGCGTAGGCAGCGCCCATGATGGCACCAATCGAAGTACCGGCGATCAGCTTGGGGCGGATGCCCAGTTCATCGAACGCTTCAAACATGACGACGTGGGCGAGACCGCGAGCCCCACCGCCGCCCAACGCCAAGCCGATCGACGGCTGCGAACTGGAAACGGGGACGGACGCCCCCGGCGCTGGCACTGGGACGATCGATTTGTCAGTCTTCATGGCATAAACCCCGGCTCACGCCACCACCCGGCCCCGTGATGGACAGCACCAAATGGCAGCAATTGACATGGGCTTTACGCCCGGTCCGCGCAAGCGCCGCCTCAAAGTAACGTCCCGTTAACGCGAATTTATCCTTTTTCAACCATGTTTCCGCCTGCCCGCCTTGCGATCCCTTTCGCTGGGGCGGACGTGTTGTGCGTAACCAAGGGTAGGCCTATCGTGTCAGAATCATTCCGCTCTGCGCGAGCAGTGTTTGCAATGGCTGTGGCCGTTGCTCTACTGCCCCTCGTTGGCACCCTTCCCGCGGCTGCCAATCCTCTCGCTCCGATCTGGACCGGAACCTACATCGGCGTTCACGGTGGCGCCAACTGGGCCGACGTTGATGTCAACGCGCTTGGCAGCTTTGACACGACGGCAGCGACAGGCGGTCTCCACGCCGGTTACAACATCGGACTTGGCGGACTTGTCGTCGGGATCGAGGGCGACGCTTCCTACAATGGCGCAGACCTCGGCTTCTCGACCGCGGGCGGCGGATCGGCCAACCTGACATCCGACTGGAGCGGCACGATCCGCGGACGCGTTGGTGTCGCTGCCGGTCCGGCATTGCTATACGCCACAGCTGGGTATGCGTGGTCCGAAACGACGCTCAGCGAACGCACAGCGACAGGCACCAAGTCTTCGTCATCGGGCAGTTTAGATGGCGTCGTCTATGGCGTTGGTGCGGAATCCTATGTGCTGCCCAACATTTCGCTGCGTTTGGAAGCCCTGCGCTTTGACTATGACTCAGAAAAGCTATCGGTCTCGGGTGCCGGAAATGCGGTTCAAGAGATCGATGCGAGCGATACCGTGGTGAGAGCCGGTATCACGTTTCATCTGAATTAGCCGGAGGGTTTTGGGCCAAGGCGCGCGCGGCGCCCGGCAGCCTTGAAGCAATCCCGCTCGGCTTCAAGCCGGGCAATCTCAAGCATCAGCGGATCGGCCCGCCCCATCAAGCTGCTCGTAGCCTTTGAGAACTGAGCCAGCGGTTCGCCATCGCAGTCTGGCTCTGACATCGCGCCGGACGCTTCGGCCCGCGATCCGACTGCGGCATCCCAGTCCGCATCGCTACACGCACAGCCCGGCAGCAACAGGGTTGCAATGATCGCAATGAACCGCTGGGCACCCACTGAATCGCAGGCCTTATTGTTCTGTGCGCTTGCCATGCCGGGCAAAACTCACTTTCCGCGCGGCTTGGCCTGCGCCAGTTCGTGAGCCCGGCGATACCACCGGCGCGCCTTGGCAGGATCGCCAGGTTGAGTGAGGCCCGCCTTTGCGAGCGTCACGGGATCAAACGTGTTGCCGGCCGCCAAAGCGCCTTCCGGCAATCCCTTGGCAGCGACACGTTCGAAGTGTTTGCGAGCAGCAATCAAATCACCTTTGGCAAACAATTTCTGACCTTCGATCAGGTCGGTCGCAATGCCGGTTGGAAGCCCGTCGATGCGGATGGGCGGAACTGGAGCCGCCACAGCCCTCCCGACACTGCGCACGTCTGTCACCGCTGCAGCCGCCACGTCATTGGCTGGCGGCTCAACAGGCTGGCCAAGTTCTTGGCTCTTGAGCCGGGCCACCTGTTCGGCCTCGCGGCGCGCCTTGCGCTCTGCCTCCAGCTGAACGCTCAACTCGCCGCTGGCTTTTTCAACCTGTTTCCGGGCGAGGGCTTCCGCGTCCAGCAAGGCGGCGAGTTCAGACGTGCGCCGGTCGCTGGCGCGCCGCTCCTGTTGCTCCGCGGCCAGTTTTGCTTTCGCGTCCTGGGCTTCGCGGTTAGCCCGCGCGACAAGATCATCCTGAGCGGATGTCACGGGCGACCGCGCTTTCAAACGTGCAATGGCGGCAGGATCAATCGACTGCTCGGAACTCAGCCAACTGCGGGCAACGGGAACAGCTATAGCAGCTACGAATACGACAGCCGCAACACCAGCGATGGCCCGCCGGTTAGCCGGTTGAGAGACAAATGACGTCAGTGAAGCCGCACGATTGAAAAGGGACGCGGTGCGCGACACAGCGGCCGCAGGATGATCGAGAACCGGGTCAGCGTCATGGGCTCCATCGGCCGTCGGATTGGAGGCACCAACTGGCTCGATGTCCTCACGCACACCGTAAGCCGTGCCCATCCATTCGAGCACTTCAGCATGTTCGTGTGCAGCGGCGCGGTCAGTCCCCTGGCGAGATGCCGCAAACCGCTTCAAGGTTTCATTGAGTGTGCGCATGACCGGCCTCGACCGCGTGACACCAATTGGCCGCTAGGGCCACACAACCGCTACAGATGCACCGTGTCGTGACTATGCTGAAAAAGGGCCCATTCGATGATCTGTCAGAGGACAGATCGAGCACAAGACGCCCTCACTAGAGTCTATCCGCATTTAATGGAATCACGGGGGATTCCCAAATCAGCTGGGATCTGATTCAAGCTTCATGCTGGGATCGGAGGCCAGCACGGATGGCTCGACCTTATTCCCTTGATCTCAGAGAGCGTGTTGTCGCGCA
>JANOFU010000112.1:0-72922 GCA_031413815.1 Hyphomicrobium sp.
CTCAACCAGCGACATGAAACGCCCCGCACCCCTCAGCCGTCTCTCTCCGGATCGCAAGATCGCGGAGTGCGGGAGCAGTGAGCAGTGCCTACCCCCACCGTCATCCCGTGCGCGGCGCAGCGTCCTTTACGGTGCGCTGCAGACACGGGACCCAGCGTCAGATGGTGTCTGACACCACCCCGGCTCCGCGACGTTCCTGATCCGCCACTACGCTGGCCCCGCGTCATGCTTCGCCCTTCTTCGCCAGCGGATGCCGCTCATAGACGATCTTTTTCAGGCGTTCTTCGAGGACGTGCGTATAGATCTCCGTCGTTGAGATATCCGCGTGCCCCAGCAGCTGCTGCACGCTGCGCAAGTCTGCCCCACGATCGAGCAGGTGACTGGCGAAGGCGTGGCGCAGCACGTGCGGTGAAACACGTTCGGGATCGAGCCCTGCGCGTTCTGCGGTTTCCTTCAAATCCTGTGCAAAGCGCTGCCGGGTCAAGTGACCGTCCACGCTCTTGGATGGAAACAGCCATTTGCCAGCCAGCATCGGCGCGACGCCATCCTCGGATCGTGTGCCGAGCGACAAGTAGCGATCAAGTGCTGTGCGCGCTGATGTGTTGAGCGGCACCAGCCGTTCGCGGCCACCTTTGCCTTTGATCGTCAGCATGCGTGGATCGCCCGCCAGCACGTTGCGCGGCAGCGACACGAGTTCGGTGACGCGCATGCCTGTCGCGTAGAGAATTTCAATCAGGGCATGAAAGCGGACCGCGCGCACAAGATCGCGGCCCTTCAGGCCTTCCGTCGCCTCTGCCGCCGTCGTGATCAAGCGATCGACTTCAGCGACCGACAGCGTCTTGGGCAACGCTCTTGCCCGGTTCGGCGTCACAGCGCCGGTGGCCGGGCTCTCGGCGATAAGACTTTCCGCTTCGAGAAATTTGTACAACTGGCGCACGGCCGACAACCGCCGCGCACTTGACGCGGGCGCAAGACCTGCCGCCCCTCCCGATTGAACATATGCCGACACATCGCGCCGGGTTGCCTTGAGTAGCAATTGCCCGGTGCTGGTCAGAAACCCGCAGTAGTCATCAAGATCGCGCGTGTAGGCGTCGAGCGTGTTTTTGGCAGCGCCGCGTTCCGATGCCAGCATCTCCAGAAAGGCAGCGATGTGGGTGCGGTCGTCTCCGGTCATCACTGCTCCTGACCGTCAGTTGCTGACGGTGCGCGGCCAAGCCGCGAATAGCGCTTCAAGGGCGAGCCGTCGCGCGTCTTGTTCGAGACCCGCGCGGCGCAGTGCACGAATGGAATCGCCGAGCGCGATCATGTGTGCGCCTTCCGTGCCTGAAGGCCCGAGCGCTTTCATCGCGACGAGTACGGTGTGACCGAACTCTTTCTTCTTGGATGCCTCCGACATTTCAGACAGCACGCCCGTCTCTGGCAGGTGCCCATCCGAAGGTTGAGGCGTCCGGCTTGCGGCTTCCCAAAGTGGGATCGGCACGTGCACGTCGAGCGCGTCCAGCACAGTCGCGAGGCGGTGCAATTGATCAGAATTCAACCGGCCTTGCGCAGCCATGCCTTCGAGCGCTGCCAGGTGCTGCGACCGGCCCGTGGTCAGATTGGGATCAGCCAGATCGGCCAAGGCGAGCCAATGGCCGTGAGCGCTGGCGCCCGTCGAACCCTGTGGTGCATCAAATCTAGTGCCGAATTGGGCCCAGTCGCGGGCACCGTTGAAGTCGCCTGCGGCCAACGCTGTTTCGATGCCCGTTTCCGCAAACCACCCAAGGTCCCCCGCGCGTTGCAGGGAGGCTGCGGGTTGCGCCATCAGTTGCAGGCCGGTCCAGTACAGTCCATTGCGGCGCGCATCGTCGAGATACGCCTGGATCAAGCGCGCTTTCTTGGCCGGTGTCCGCTCGGCTTCTGACGAATTGAACAGATGCGCGCGGCGCAAAGCGGCCTCGGCTCTGTTCACGGTCTCGCTGCTCGCGAGTATATCTCCGGGAGCAGAGCCAGATTGTGCCCGGTAGATTTGCGCGAGATCGTCCGGCACAATGGCATTCAGTGCTGCCGCCATTTCTCCAGCCATCAATTTCAGAGTGGGGTCTGTCAAGTCGGCGGTCGCAAGATGGGCGAGCAGGCCTGGCGACGCATTGCCAACATGTGCGGCGGCATCAACAGGACCGGCCAGCTCAAGGATCCGCCAATCGATCAATCCAACTTTCTGGCCTTCGGCGATTTTTGGTTTGCCGCCGCTGGCAATGGCGTCGAGCGCATCCAACCCGGCCGATGCCTCGCCGCCCAACTCGCGGGCGAGCTGCACTTGCAGTCCTGCGGCCGTCATGTCGCCGCCCGCCGCCGCGCAATAAGCCGACAGCAAGATCGCCTGGCCCTTCAGGCGTTCGGGCAGGGCGGGTTGCGTCGCGGCAAACCCTTTTGCCGTGGCGCAGCCACTTTCGCGATCGCCATTGCCGATGGCGGTGCGCGCACTGAGAACATTGAGAATCTGCTCGGTCGTGCCAGCCGGTTCACGGGCCAGAACATCTGCAGCCTCTTTAGTGAGACCTGAGCGGTCGAGTGCTTCGATGCGTAACGCCGTGAAATGTGAATTGGTCTCGCCTCCCGTTGGCGGCGTGACATCGGCAGTGATCAAGCGGCGGAACAAAGCATGCAGGGCGGCGGAGCGCGGCGGGATCTCAACTGTCGAGATCAGTTCTTCAACCCGGCCTACGCTCAATCCGCGCCACAGTTCGTGCGGCAGACCAGAGCCGTCGCCCGCCATGACCGGTTCCAACTCGTCGCGAATGACCCCGCGGGATTTCTCATCGGTCGGACCAGCCGGCAACTCTTCGCGCAAGATGGACTGCTGACTTGGTCCGGGACCTATTGGCGACGGCGGCAAATCAGAAGGCCGCCCGGGGATTGGTGCGGGTCCATAGCCGCTTGGGTTCCCGCTTTGAATGGTTCCGTCCATCGGCGCCAAAGGTGGCGATTCCGGCTCCTCGGCCTTGGCTGCCTTTTTGGGCGCTGGCCGCGACGTTTCAGGGTCGCCGAAGGGATTAAATCCGTCCTGCGCGGCGGCCGGCACCGGGGCCAAGGCGGCGGCGAGACAGGTGACAATGATCAGCTCAACATAGGGGCGGCGCATGGCCAACGATGTGCTCACTCTTTGAGGATTTTGACGCCAGGCACAACCTTGGTCTCTTCCTGTTGGGTGGGTTCATACTGCGTCGCCAGCACGTACAGCCCACCGGACACGAGCGCGCCGAGGATCCCAGCAATCATGAGGTAGCGGAATAGGCTCGGCATCGTGATGGGTCCGTCCTCAGCAGCTGTCTCACGCCCCAAGTTGGCACCATTATGACCCGGACATCGCCGGGTCCCAAGATGTCATGAGCGTCAAATTCACAATCAATCGGGTCCTTCTACGCCAAACCATTGACAAAATGAAATTTTGGCGCGTTTTCGCGAGTACAATCCGCGCAACGGTTCCCTTGGGCAAACTCCAAGGCATCTTGCGCACCAAGTGTCGCATGATTCGCGGTAAGATCAGGTTGAACGGCACGATGGACGAGCCAGTGTCAGGTGATGGGTTGCGCGCCAGCCTTGGTGAGCGGTCGATTGTGCTTGTCGGTCTCATGGGTTGCGGGAAGTCTTCGGTTGGCAAGCGTCTAGCCGCCAAGCTCGGAATGCCGTTCATCGACGCGGACGAAGAAATCGAGCGCGTCGCCGACAAATCGATTGTCGAGATTTTCGCAGACCACGGCGAAGAGTACTTCCGCAGCGGTGAGCGGCGCGTGATCGCCCGGCTTCTGGGCACGGGCCCGCACGTGCTGGCGACCGGTGGGGGTGCCTTCATTAACCCGGAAACACGGGCCAACATCAAAGAGCGCGGCATCTCCATTTGGCTACGCGCGGAGATGCCCATTCTGATGCGCCGGGTGTTGAAGCGCGATACGCGGCCGCTGCTGAAAACCGCCGATCCGGAAGCCGTCATGCGCGATCTCATGACCGCCCGCTATCCCATTTATGCCGAAGCAGATATCACGGTGGAGAGCCGCGAAGTGCCTCACGACACCATCGTGGCTGAGGTGATGTCTGCCTTGCGCAAACGATTGACTATGACGGAGCCATCTTCTGTTTCAAAATTGGCCGACGTCTAGAGACCGACCAGGATCAAACTCCGATGCCAACCTTGGCCCATTCGCTCGCCGCCACGTCCCGCGCCTTGAAAACCGTCAATGTTGCGCTGGGCAGCCGCAACTATGACGTGATGATCGGACCGGGGCTTCTGGAAGAGGCCGGCCGGCTTATCGCGACGCGGCTCGGCAAGGGCAAGTGCGGAATCGTAACAGACGAAAACGTGGCGCGGCATCATTTGGCGACGCTGGAAGCCTCGCTGAAGGCTGAAGGCCGGCTGGCAGGCTCAATTGTGTTGCCCGCGGGCGAAGCGACCAAGAGCTTCCGCGAGTTGGCACCGTTGTGCGAACGGCTGCTGGAATTGGGCCTCGAGCGCGGCGATTACGTCGTCGCGTTCGGTGGCGGTGTGATCGGTGATTTGGCGGGTTTCGCGGCGGGTGTTCTGCGGCGCGGCGTGCGGTTTGTTCAAATCCCGACGTCCCTTTTGGCTCAGGTCGATAGCTCTGTAGGCGGCAAGACCGGCATCAACACCCCGCAAGGCAAGAACCTCATTGGCGTGTTTCATCAGCCCAGTCTCGTCATTGCCGACACGAGCGTTCTGACCACGCTGCCCGAACGTGAGATGCGCGCTGGGTACGCCGAAGTGGTCAAATACGGCTTGTTGGGCGATGCGGCATTGTTCGTATGGCTGGAAACCAACTGGCGCAGCGTGATCGGCAACGACACCATGGCCCTCACACAAGCCATCGAAACGAGCGTCAAAGCCAAAGCGGCAATCGTTGCGCGCGACGAATTGGAAACAGGCGACCGCGCACTGCTGAACTTGGGCCACACATTCGGTCACGCCCTTGAAGCCTGGTGCGGATTTTCAGACCGGCTACTGCACGGCGAAGGCGTGTCGATTGGCATGTGTCTCGCGTTCCGGTTTTCGGAACAGCTGGGCCATTGCCCGGCCGGAACGTCCGCCCGCGTTGCCGCCCATCTCGAAGCCGTCGGTATGCCAACGCGGATTGGCGATATCCCGGGTGGCAAGGCCGATGCTGATACGCTTTTGCGCCTGATGGGCCAAGACAAGAAAGTGCGCGACGGGCAACTGACGTTCATTCTCGTGCGCGGCATTGGCGAGGCGTTCGTTGCCCGCGACGTGGATCCGGCGAAGGTCCGCGCGTTCCTCGTCAAGGAAATCGGCTAACGTTCGCGAGTCTTGTCCGAGGGGACCCCTCACGTGAGTCCGCTTCTGAGTTTTGCGCTGACCTGTCTCGTGATCGAGCTGACGCCCGGCCCGAACATGGCCTATCTCGCTGTCTTAAGCGCCAGCGAGGGCCGCCGCGCAGGCGTCGCCGCAACGCTCGGAGTCGGGCTCGGTCTTTTGATCTTGAGCACGGCTGCGGCGCTCGGCTTGTCCGCCGTCATCACTCAATCGCCGGCGATCTACAACGTCATGCGGTGGGGCGGCGCGATCTTCTTGCTGTGGCTTGCCTGGGAGGCCTGGACGACGGCCAGCGAAACGTCGCCAGCGGTGACCAGCCACGCAGACAACGATCTGAAGCACTTCACACGCGGGCTGATCACCAACGTACTCAACCCGAAGGCGGGGCTGTTTTACATTGCGGTCTTGCCAACCTTCATCGACGCGTCGCGCCCGGTCATGACGCAAACGCTGTCACTGTCCGTGTTGTCTGTTGCAATCGCAACTTGTGTGCATGCCGCGATCGTGGCGATGGCGGGTGCGGCCCGGCCGTGGCTGGAAGAGGGCGAGCGTAGCCAGATTGTGCGGCGCGCGATGGCGGTATTGCTGGCTGGAATCGCAGTGTGGCTCTTGTTTGCAACCCGCCGTTAAGCGGCATGATCTCGCCGGTTTACCCGCTTGGGCCAGATTGCCGTATACTTGGGCTATCCCTTAATGGCTTCGGATCGGACCGGAACACCCAATGTCTCTCGAAATCGGCCTTACTTTGATTGCGATCGTTCTGTTGATCGCGCTGTCTGCCTTCTTCAATGCCTCCGAAACAGCGCTGACGGCGGCGTCCCGTGCGCGCATGCACGCTCTTGAGCAGGATGGTGATGCCAAGGCCGCACTTGTCAACCGGCTGCTCTCGTCACCTGAAAAGATGATCGGCGCTGTCTTGCTGGGTAACACGCTCGTCGATGTTTTGGCGGCGGCGCTGGCTTCGGGACTTGCGGTCACGCTCATTGGCGAAGTTGGTGTCGCGTATGCCACCATCATCATGACCATTCTGATCGTGATTTTTGCAGCCGTCCTGCCCAAGACGTATGCATTGGCCTACTCCGACCGGGTCGCACTGCTGGTGGCGCCGATCATGAAAGTTGTGATCTTTGTACTGACGCCGTTTACAAAGGCGATCGAGTTTATCGTGCGCCAACTGCTGAAGCTGACGCCGAGCCATCAAGACGACGAAGCCAACATTCTGGCCGCCCACGAAGAAATCCGCGGCACCATCGATCTGCAGGCCAAGGAAGGCACAGTACAGCGGGGCGACGCCGATATGCTGGGTGGCGTGCTGGACCTGCGCGACCTGCAGATTGCTGACATCATGATCCACCGCACTAAGATGGAAACGCTCAACGCCGATGATCCAGCGCAGCTGATCATCGATCAGATCTTGAAGTCGCAGTACACGCGCATGCCATTGTGGAAAGACGAGCCAGAAAACATCGTCGCCGTCTTGCACACTAAGGATCTGTTATCGGCGCTGGGACGCGCGGGATGGGATGTCGGCAAGCTCGACATTATGAGCTTTGCGCAAACGCCGTGGTTTGTTCCAGACACAACGAGCCTCAAGGATCAGCTTAATCAGTTCTTGAAAAAGAAAGCGCAGATGGGGCTGGTGGTCGATGAGTATGGCGAGGTGCAAGGGCTCATCACGCTTGAAGATATTCTAGAAGAGATCGTCGGCCAGATTGCCGATGAGCACGATACGCATGAGTCCAACATCCGGCCGCAGGCAGACGGTACCGTCAACGTCGATGGCACGGTCGCGATCCGCGATTTGAACCGGCACATGGATTGGGATTTGCCCGATGGCGAAGCCACGACGCTGGCAGGACTCGTCATTCACGAGGCCCAGACCATTCCGGAGCCAGGGCAGGTGTTCACATTTTACGGATATCGCTTCGAGATCTTGCGCAAATCCCGCAATAAGATTTCCGCGCTGCGCATTAAGAAGCTGCCGGCTGGCAGTGCCGCCGGAAAGCAGGCGGCCTCCGCGTAGAGGCGCGAGACCTTATATCCCCATGAAGACGGCAAAGCCTTCCTCGATCGTGCGCTTAAGCAGCGTGCGATACCGCGCATAGTCCGCGTGACCAGTGGCGATACGGCCGAAGGATGTTGCGGCCTTGCCGGTGAGCGGCGTCAGAACAATCGGCGCAGCAACGGGCGTCAATTGCGCACCGCGCCCCGAGTACAATGTCGACAGCACGCCATGCATCACGCCGTCGCGCGTAGGCCGCGCCAGAATGGCCAGCCTCTGCTGCCCATGGCGGTTCGTCACCAGATAAATGTGCCCGGTTTGATTGGGCATGGATACGCAGCCGAAATGCGTGAACGCGGCATCCGCACGATCGGACTCGCGAAAACTGAGGCACGACTGCGTGTCATCCCAAGCGATTTCCGTTCGATACGCTGAAATGGCGGCCTTCTCGCCAAACGATGGCATCAAAGTCAGATAGCTGCCTTCAAGCCAGGCGACCGACGGGCGCGCGTAATTGCCCAACTCGTCAGGCGCCACCGACGACCGGTCCCGGCCATTGGCAAGGGCTGGTTTCATGGCGCGCAGCGAAATGCCGAGCGAGTCTTCTAAGCGCACCAGCGTCGCTAACGTGAACGGCCGCCGCCCTGAGAGAACCTTTTCCAGTGTGGAAACGCTGATCTTGGCTTCGTCGGCCAGCCGCTGACGCGACATGCGGCGGCGGGCCAGTTCTTCGCGCACGCAGGCAATCGCGATGCGGCTTTCATCGGCAGGCAGATTGGGCTGAGACATCAACCTCTCCCCTCGGAGCCGAGCCCCGCACAATTCCTCACATAACGGCCCTCAGCGATTGCAGCAAGGCGGGAAACGGCGTTGCCAATGCCAAACGAAGCCATCGCGGCCGCGGCGGCTAGAGCTGGCAGGTTCATTTGCCGTTCATCCGAAGTGTTGGATCATCGAGGCCACGCCGGAGAAGTGACCCTGCACTGCGTGGATCACGCGTAACGTGCACACTGTCATTTGGGAGACTTGGAATGAAGCGCATCCTTTCAACGCTTGCAGCCAGCGCGCTGATGGCTCTAGCCCTCGGGGCGGCACCTGCGACGGCCGCAGATCTCGACTATGACTCGGCCCGTCCGGCACACGACTCTTTGGTGGAGGCGGTCGGTCATCGCCATCACTGGCGCCACCGGAATCATTTCCGCCATTTTGGTCACTTCCGTCCGCGCCACTGTCATTGGGACCGGGTGTGCTGGCGTGATCGCTGGGGCCATAAGCACTGCGATGTCGAGCGCGTTTGCGGACGCCGCTGGCACTAAAGGTGACTTTAGCGGGCTGGCCGCGCCTCCGGGTCAGCCCGCACTTTTCTTCCGCATCGGCTAAGTCGCGATTGTTTCACCCGGCGCGTAGGTCGATAGGGCGAGCGCGTGAATGCGGCCGCTAAGTTCATCCGCCAAAATCTCATTCACCATCCGATGGCGCGCGACACGCGGCATTCCGGAAAATTTCTCCGCGACAATCAGCACTCGAAAATGGCTCTCGCCAGTGCCCGGAGACGACCGGTGCCCGGCGTGCAATTCACTTTCATTGATGACGTCAAGCCGCGCCGGCTCCAGGGCGAGCATCAACTTTTCGCGCATTTGTGTCTCAGCCGACATTCATTGTTCTCTCATGCTATTGGCGGATGAATCGTGCTTGGCCACGGCCGACCGGCAACGAAACGGATCCTATGCCGTCACGGTGCTTGTTTCCGCCACAGGATTTCATCATACTCCCGCGCCCATGAAGCTCGACTCCAAATACTTCGATTCCATTCGCGTCGGCGCCAAGCGCCGCAGCGCTGAGGAGTCACGCCGCAAGCCCGTTTGCCAGTGGAAGGGCTGCGAAAAGCCCGGAACGCACCGTGCGCCCAAAGGCCGCGGGCATGACGGAGAATACTTGCACTTCTGCGTCGACCACGTCCGCGAGTACAACGCCTCCTACAATTACTTCGATGGGATGAGCGATGGGGAAGTCAGCGAGTTCCAGAAGGATGCTCTGACGGGTCATCGGCCGACCTGGAAAGTGGGCGCAAATTCGTCGGCCCATGGCACCAGCGCGGGTGATCCAGGCAAGGGCGGTGCATCCCCCGGAGCCAAACCGGAAGATCCAAACTCGTTCTTCGCCTGGCGGGCTAAGCGCGCCCGCGAAGAGCCGGTCGCCAGCCGCCGCCAACTGCGGCCGCTGGAAAAGAAGGCCATGGAAACGCTGCAGCTTGAGCAGGGCGCCTCAAAGGACGAGATCAAAGCCCGCTTCAAAGAGCTGGTAAAGCGCCATCACCCGGACGCCAACGGCGGCGATACAAAGTCCGAGGAAATCTTGCGCGAGATCATCCAAGCCTATAACCATTTGAAGCAGGCGGGCCGGGTCTGATCCCGTTCAATCGTCGTAGTCATCTGGCGCGGTCTCTGGGCCGCACGAGCAGCGTTAGCCGCTGTTGCTTGATCTCATTCCAAGTGCTGAACCTTCACGTCAGGGACCTCTCAATGCGCGCCTCACCTCCGCAGGGAAATCAAACCCAGGCTGCCAATATGCCGGATATGAAATTGTCCGTGCGCCAAGTGTTTGGCATCGACAGCGATCTTGAGGTGCCCGCCTATTCGAAGGCCAACGAGCACGTGCCGGATTTTGATCCGGACTATCTGTTCAATCGCGACGTGACGTTAGCGATTCTAGCCGGCTTCAAGCACAACCGCCGCGTGATGGTGCAGGGCTATCACGGCACGGGCAAGTCGACTCACATTGAGCAAGTCGCCGCCCGGCTAAACTGGCCGTGCATCCGCGTCAACCTCGACAGCCACGTGTCGCGCATCGATCTCGTCGGCAAGGATGCGATTGTTCTGAAAGACGGCAAGCAGATCACGGAATTCCGCGAAGGCATTTTGCCGTACGCGTTGCAGTCTAACACCGCGCTCGTTTTCGACGAGTACGACGCAGGCCGGCCAGATGTGATGTTCGTCATCCAGCGCGTGCTCGAAGTGTCCGGCAAACTGACGCTACTCGACCAATCGAAGGTGATCCGCGCGCACCCGGCATTCCGGCTATTTGCGACCACGAATACCATTGGCCTTGGTGATACGTCGGGCCTCTACCACGGCACGCAGCAGATCAACCAGGGCCAGATGGACCGCTGGTCGATCGTGACAACGCTCAACTATCTGCCGCATGACGACGAGGCCAAGATCGTGTTGTCAAAGGTCAAGTCATTCGCCAAGACGGAGGCCAAGCGCAAGCAGGTGTCTGCGATGGTGCGCGTGGCCGACCTGACGCGGTCAGCGTTCATAAACGGCGATCTCTCGACCGTCATGAGCCCACGCACGGTGATGACCTGGGCCGAGAATGCGGAGATCTTCGGCGACATTGGTTTCGCCTTCCGTGTCACGTTCTTGAACAAGTGCGATGACCTCGAAAAGCCTTTGGTTGCTGAGTTCTATCAACGCTCATTCGGCGAAGACCTGCCGGAGAGTGCGGCCAACGTGGCGTTGAGTTAGCGCTGATTTCGACGGGTCAGACACTGCGGGTCTGAACCGTTGCACGAGTGTAGGTGCCCAAGATTAAGATGGGGTCAGACCCGCAGGGTCTGACCCCGAGCGAACAGCAGCGGTCGCGCGACATGACTACCCCCAAACGCCGTGAAGCCCCTGCCGAGCCGCTGAAGCGAGCCATCGGCCTCACCGTGCGTGCGATTGCGGGTGACGACGAGGTGCAGGTTGATTTTTCACCCGGCAAGCCCGGACTCGAAGGCAAGCACGTTCAATTGCCCGAACCGGCCCGTGTGCCGTCGCCGCGCGAGATTGCCGTCATCCGGGGTTGGGCGGACAGTCTGGCGCTGACGGCGGCCTGCCACGACGAACGCCTGCACCGCAAACTCGCCCCCACGTCGGGCGATGCACGCGCCGTATTCGAGGCCGTTGAGCGCGCCCGCGTCGAAGCCGTCGGCGCCAACCGCATGGCCGGCATGGCCGACAACCTTGCGGCTAAGTGCGAAGACATCTACGCCCACGGCCGGTATGCCAGCATCACCGACCGCGATGAAGCGCCGCTTGATGAAGCGCTCGCTCTCATCATGCGCGAGCGGCTGACCGGCCGCGCCCCGCCAGCCAAGGCAAGAGCCATGGTCGACCTGTGGCGCCCCATTGTCGAAAAGCGCTGCGCCGCCACGCTGAAGAAGATGGATGGCCTTGCCGAAAACCAGGCAGAATTCGGCCGCCTCGTTCGCGATTTGCTCCGCGTTCTCGATCTCAATGACGCCAGCAGCGACGGCGAACGCGAAGACACCGAGGAAGACAACGAAGAACAGCCCCAGGGCGGCGAAGAAGACAACGAAGGCCAGGAAGACAGCTCCGACGGCCAAGAAGACAGCGATGAAGATCGCGACACCGAGGGCGAGGCTGGCGAAACCGCACAAGCTGCTGAAGAAGGCAGCACCGACGATATCGACACGGACGTGGACGGAGAGTCCGAAGCCGATGCCAGCGAGCCATGGCGGCCCAATCTGTCCGTTCTCGATGCGCCGGAATCGTTCGGATACAAGGTCTACAGCAAGGAGTTCGACGAAGAAGTCGAAGCCGAGAAGCTGTCAACGCCCGATGAGCTGGACCGCTTGCGCGCGTTCCTCGACAAGGAACTGAAAGTGCTCGCCAGTGCCGTCGCCCGGCTGGCCAATCGCTTGCAGCGGCGGCTCTTAGCGCAGCAGAATCGGGCCTGGGATTTCGACCTTGAAGAAGGCGCGCTCGATGCCGGCCGTCTCACGCGCATCGTCACAGATCCCATGTATCCGCTGTCGTTCAAGCGCGAACGCGACACCGATTTCCGCGATACGGTGGTCACTCTACTGCTCGACAATTCCGGCTCCATGCGCGGCCGGCCGATCATGGTGGCGGCCTGTTGTGCGGATATCCTGGCGCGCACGCTGGAGCGTTGCGGGGTGAAGGTGGAAATTCTCGGCTTCACCACACGGGCCTGGAAGGGCGGGCAGGCGCGCGAAACGTGGCTGGGTGCGGGCAAGCCCGGCGATCCCGGCCGGCTCAACGATCTGCGCCACATCATCTACAAGACGGCCGACTCGCCCTGGCGCCGCGCCAAGCGGTCGCTCGCTCTCATGATGCGCGAAGGGCTATTAAAAGAAAACATCGACGGCGAGGCGTTGGCTTGGGCGCACCGGCGGCTGTTGGCGCGGCCTGAGCAGCGCCGCATTCTGATGATGATCTCAGATGGCGCGCCGGTTGACGATTCGACGCTGTCGGTGAACTCAGGTAGCTATCTGGAACACCACTTGCGGCAGGTGATCGAGGAAATCGAAACCCGGTCGCCAGTCGAGCTACTGGCAATCGGCATAGGCCATGACGTGACCCGGTACTATCGCAAAGCGGTCACTATCACGGACCCGGGCGAACTGGCCGGTGCGATGACGGACAAGTTGGTCGAGTTGTTTGAGGAAGACACTCGCGCCGCTGGGCCAAAGGCAACGCGCGGACGGCACGGCAGGGCAAGCCGCCGGTTTCACTGATGTCACATCAATCGTAGATAATCGGCGCACGAGGGACAGATCATCACAACCCTATCAACCCCGGGCCGCAAACGCCGCCGCATGATCGCGGCCTGTGTGCTGCTGCTTGTGACCAGCGGCATTGCGTGGGCCAACGTTAAGCCGTCACTCAAGGGTCTAAAGATACAAGATATCCGCATTGATGCGGTTGCCATCACATCGTTCGACAAGACAGACTCGACAAAAAACCGGTTTGGCGGCCTTGAGTGGAGGGGTGGCCTCGTCTTAACGTCGGAGGCCAAAAACTTTGGCGGATGGTCTGGCTTGACGGTCGATCAGGGTGGCAAAAAATTGTTCGCCATTTCGGACGGTGGCGCGTGGTTAACCGCTGACCTGACCTATGACGGCGCGCGTGTGTCGTCGTTGGCGCGGGCGCGGATGGGGGCGATCACGGCCCGCGATGGATCGAACTTGAAGCGCAACCGCGATCGCGACGCAGAAGCGGTGGCGCTCGTTAGCGGCACTCTCGCAAATGGATCGATGTTGGTTGCATTTGAGCAAAACGGCCGGATCGGCCGGTTTTCGATCGCCGAAGCCGGCATGTCGGCACCACTCAGCTACATACCGATGCCCAATGAGGCCAAAAAGCTCCGGCTCGACGGCTTTGAAGCGATGACGGTGATCCGCGGTGGTCCCAACAAGGGTGCGATCATTGCGTTCGCAGAACACCAGTTGCGCGGCGAAAAGAACTTCGCGGGATGGATCTGGCTTGCGGGCAAGCCGCAGCGCATATCAATGACCGACATCGGCGGCTATGGCGTAACGGACGCGACGAGCCTGCCGGATGGCAGCCTCATCGTCTTAGAGCGCCGGTTCCGCTGGCTGGAAGGCGTGCGTACGCGCATTCGCCGGATTGCGGCCGCGGACATCAAACCGGGTGCTGTCCTGCAGGGCGAGATATTACTGGAAGCCGATCAGGGCCAAGAGATCGACAACATGGAAGGTATTGCGGTGCATTCAGGTCCGAACGGCGAGACGGTGCTGACGCTGATTTCAGACGACAACTTCAATACGGTTTTGCAGCGTACGGTTCTCTTGCAATTCGCGTTGCCATCCGGCGGGCGGGCCGGCAGCCAGTAAAAAACACGCCGCCCATTGAGCCGCGCGTCCTTTAGTCAATTGAAACAATAATTGTCAGGCTGCCTGAGCGACCGTTTTGCTCTTGGCGATTTCGCGCTTCAGCTTGAGGCACTGAGCGGACAGCTCCGTATCCTTCGCCTTGGCCAGGAACGCATCAAGGCCTCCGCGGTGCTCAACCGTCTTCAGAGCGTGCGCACAGATACGCACCTTGATCTGGCGGTCGAGCGCCTCGCTGATCAGAGTGATGTTCAACAGGTTCGGACGGAACTTACGCTTCGTCTTGTTTTCAGCGTGGCTATTCAGCTGGCCGGACATAGGTAGCTTGCCTGTCAGTTCGCAGCGCCGTGTCATAGGTCGTTTCTCCTTCGCCGCGACGAGCCTCTCAGAAATAGAGGCGAACAGGGTCCGTTTCTCTAGACCATGGGTGCGGGTTCATGAAATGGAACGCCCCTCCAGCGGTATCCCGGCGGCGCGGAACCGGTTCTATACTTATCCGTGTCTTGGGCGTCAAGGTCTTGGGCGTCAAGGTCTCGGGCATCAAGGTCTGGGTCGTCAAGTTTGCCCTCCCAGGTGGAACGGGACACGCGGTTGAGGGGAAATTCCCCTTTTGGCTCAAGTCTAAGGGAACTGTTTACATCTGGGCCTCATTGTACACCCGGGACAAAGTGTTGACGTAAACCCTGCTTAGCCCAACGGACGAGCGATCCCGCGTCCGGTGTGCGTATGAGTGGTGCCAGCATGTGTAGTGTGTCACGCCGCGGTTCACGCGTATGCGTTTTGGCCGTTTCGGCCGCAGCGTTGGGCTTTTTGGCCCCGCCGGTCACCCTGTCGCAGCCTGCGGCAGCCGAGCCCGCCGCAACTTCCGCTGTTGAAGTGGGGGCGCTCTACAAGATCACCCTCAACGGCTTTGACGTTGGCAATCTGCGCTATCGGTCGCGCGTGACCGGAAAATCTTACTCGCTCGACAGTGATATTGAGTTGTCCGCCCTTTTGGGCGCCTTCCACTGGAAGGGTTCGACGCGCACCTCCGGGACGGTTTCAGCGGCCGCGCTACGGCCGTCGAGCTATGACTTCCAGTTTCAAAGCACTACCAAGTCTGGTTCGATAACGATGGGTTTTGACGCGGATGGCGTCAATCAGCTGACCGTCGAGCCTGACGCGCCAATGCCCCCCGACACCGTTCCGCTCCAGCAGGCGCATGCCAAGTCGGTACTTGATCCGCTGAGTGCCATTCTAGCAATCAGCCGTGTTGAGGGCACCGAACCATGCGGCCGTAAGGTCGCCATTTTCGACGGCAAGCAGCGCTTTGATTTGAGCTTGATTTATCGCCGCCAAGAGGACATCGCGCCGTCGAGTTCTGGCGGTCCTGCGAGCCAAGGCATTGTTTGCCGGGTCAAGTATGTGCCAATTGCGGGATATCGGAACACCGCCGACACCAAGGCCATGGCCCAGAATGTGGGCATTGAAGTGGCATTCCGGCCGGTGCCAAACGCTGGAATGATGGTGCCCTACAGGGTCACTCTGCCGACGATGGCGGGGCCAGTCAGCATCGAAGCGCAACGCATCGACGTCAATGCTCCCGCTTTGGGCCAGATCGCCTTCGTGGATTGAAACACGTGCCATGACACTTTGAAGGCGGGCTCATCGTGTCCGCCTTTTTCGTTTTGGCTCCCAATCACAAAGTTTTGGGCAAGAAAACCTTGATCTGAGCCGGTTGCGGTGCAATGCCAGTGGCACGAAGACGGCAGAGGGGCCCACATCGGTGGGCAGCATCATGAGCAGTGACCTCGAGGCACGGATCCGCAACGTCACCGCGGTTCTAGGCCCGACAAATACCGGCAAGACGCATCTCGCAATCGAACGAATGCTCGGCCACCAAAGCGGTATGATCGGACTGCCGCTGCGGCTCTTGGCGCGCGAGGTCTACGACAAGATCGCAGCCCGTGTTGGCGCAGATAAAGTAGCGCTCATCACCGGCGAAGAAAAAATCAAGCCAGAGCGCGCGCGCTATTGGGTGGCGACCGTTGAGGCGATGCCGCGCGACGTCGATGTGGATTTTCTTGCCATCGACGAAGTGCAGTTGGCCAACGATCCCGAGCGTGGGCACGTGTTCACAGACCGGCTGCTGCATGCCCGGGGTCGCTCTGAAACGCTTCTGCTTGGCGCGCAGACGATGGCCGGGGCCATCAGCGATCTGATTCCCGGTGCGAACTTCATTTCGCGGCCGCGGTTGTCTAAACTGACCTACTCAGGCGAGAAGAAAATTACGCGGCTGCCGCAGCGCACAGCAGTCGTCGCGTTTTCGGCAAGCGAAGTCTATGCGATTGCAGAGCTCATCCGGCGCCAGCGCGGCGGCACCGCGGTTGTGATTGGTGCACTGTCGCCGCGCACACGCAATGCGCAAGTCGAACTCTATCAATCTGGCGATGTCGATTTTCTAGTCGCCACCGATGCGATCGGCATGGGCCTCAATCTTGATGTCGATCACGTTGCCTTCTCGGCAGTACGAAAGTTCGATGGTCAAAATTTTCGCAATTTGATGCCGTCTGAAGTGGCGCAGATTGCGGGCCGCGCGGGCCGCCACATGAACGACGGCAGCTTTGGCGTGACAGGCTCCTGCGACCCGCTCGATACGGATCTGGTTGAGCGTTTGGAGTCGCACACGTTTGAACCGGTCCGCGTGTTGCAGTGGCGCAATCGCGAGTTGGATTTCCGTACGCTCGACCGGCTGCGCGAAAGTTTGCGCGATATACCCAACGAACAGCGGCTGACGCGGGCGCGTACGGCCGACGATGTCTTGGCGCTCGAAGCGGTGGCCGATGACGGCGAACTGCGCGATATGGCCGCTTCGCCTGCGGCCGTGAAGCGACTGTGGGATGTGTGCCAAGTTCCTGACTACCGCAAGATTTCGTCACAGAACCACGCGGAACTGGTGTCCACGCTTTACAAAGATCTGATGGGTCCCAACGGCGTGATTTCGGACGACTGGTTCGCCAAACAGGTCGCCATTGCCGATCGGACTGACGGGGACATCGATACGCTATCGACGCGGTTGGCGCACATTAGAACCTGGACGTTCGTCGCCAACCGGGCCGACTGGCTGAAAGATCCGGCTCACTGGCAAGGCCGCACGCGGGCGATAGAAGACTCGTTGTCTGATGCTCTCCATGAGTGTCTCACGCAACGGTTCGTCGACCGGAGGACGAGCGCCTTGATGAAGGGTATGCGAGACAAAGAAGAAATGAGTGCCGAGATTGCCGAAGATGGCGCGATCACGGTTGAGAACCACTATGTTGGCCGTTTGCGCGGGTTCCGGTTCTCGCCGGAGACGCAATCGGAAGGCATTCACGGCAAGGCCACGCGCAGCGCTGCCGCTCATGTTCTCTCGCGGGAACTGGGCTTGCGTGCGCGGCGAGTTGCTGCCGCTGCGGCAGACGCTTTCAAGATCAATCGCAAAGGTGAAGTCCTTTGGCGGGGTGAAGAAATTGCCCGCCTCGACGCCTCCGACGATCCGCTTAAGCCATTGGTCGTGCTGCTGGCTGACGAACATTTGTCGGGTCCCGATCGCGAGAAGCTGCAGACCCGACTGAACACGTGGATCGGCGAAACAGCCGCTGAGAAACTTCGCCCGCTCATGGATCTTACCAAGGCGGAAGACGTCACCGGTCTGGCCCGCGGCATTGCGTTCCGGCTCCATGAGAAATTCGGCGCAGTGAAGCGCGATGAAATCGCTGACGATTTGAAGAGCCTGGATCAGCCGGCTCGTGCGCAGCTGCGCAAGTACGGCGTGCGATTTGGTGCGTTCAATATTTACTTCCCCACACTTTTGAAGCCGGCAGCGGCTGAATTGATTTTGGCCCTTTGGGGTTTGAAGAGTGCGGCCTCCGCGGGACTTGCCGTAGAGGCTCTACCCGAGCCGCCACGTGCCGGGCTGACGTCTGTTGCTGCCGATCCTTTGGTGCCCGAAGCCTTCTATCGCGCATGCGGTTACCACGTCTGCGGTCCGCGCGCGGTTCGCTTCGATATGCTCGAGCGACTTGCTGATCTGATCCGTCCGTTGTTGGCCTGGCGGTTGAGCCGGGACCCAACAGGAAAACCCCCCACGGGATCGACAGGCGACGGCGGCTTCACAACGACACCGGAAATGATGTCGATCTTAGGTTGTTCGCCAGAAGAACTGAGCCATGTCTTGAAAGCCCTGGGCTTCAGATTGGACCAGCGGCCCATTCCGGCAGCGGCGGCTGAACCAGCCATGGACGCCGGTGCAGCACCGGCCAGCGACGCGACTGAGGTCGCAGCAGGGGTGCCTGCCGAACTGGAGACGGCCGGAGGATCGCTCGCTGCTGCAGACACAGACGGCGCTGTGCCAGTGGCCGCACCCGCCGCTCCTGCCAGCCAGAAACTCCAAGACGTGTGGCGCCCGCGGCGGCACCAAGGCGGCGAGGCGCGCGAGAAGCGTCCCGAGCGCAATGAGCAGCGCAAAGACCGCGGCGACAATCGCAACCGGTATCGCGGCAGCAAGCCCAGACACGGCGAAGCACCGCACCTTGTCCCTGCAGCAGTGCCTGGAAATGCGACCGCTCCGGACACAACCTTTGCGGCCGTTCCGGCCCCAACATCAAATTCAGATCAGCCAGCCAACGCGCAGCACAGTCGGGATCGTGACAAAGACCGGGACCGGCCCCACGGGACCGGCGGCAATCGCGACCGGGATCGCGGCCGCAGCGGTGGTCCACGCGATGGTGGCGACCGGTCGAAAGGCGGCGATCGCAAGCGGCGCGAGGACCGCGTGCCGTCAGCCACCATGACAGCTGCTCCGCCCAAGAAGAGCAAAGCCGATCCTGATTCACCGTTCGCCTCGCTGGTGGCCTTGCGCGAAGCCATGGAAAAGCAGGCGCGCGACAAAACTCCGTCATGACGCACGACCGGGACAACGCAAGGGATGCTGACACCGCCGCATTGGGAGCTGGAACCCAACGGCTTGATAAATGGCTGTGGTTTGCCCGGCTGGCCAAGTCGCGCACACTGGCCAGTTCGCTGGTGATAGCCGGCAAGTTCCGCGTTAACCGCAATAAGGCCGACAAGCCCAGTCACGCCGTTCGCGCCGGTGACGTGATTACGTCATCCGTTTCGCGGACCGTGCGAATCTTTGAAGTTGTGGGCCTTGGGGTGCGCCGTGGGCCACCGGCTGAGGCCCAGGTCCTCTACAAGGAATTGACAGCCAGCAGCGAGCAGACCAAGAGTGAAAGCGTTAAGTCACGCAACGGAGCCACCTTGATGCCGGGCCGTTCGACAGGCGAGCGCTTGCCAGGTAGCGGCCGCCCGACAAAGAGAGACCGGCGTCTTCTTGACCGATTGAAACCGGCGGCGGGTGAGGGGTAGCAAAACGATCTCAAACGACAGCGGCGGGTGACAGCGACCCGCGTTATCTAGTCGAGTTACATTGGCGAGGCGACGCAGCCTCTAGTTCACGGGACACTGGACGAACGGAATGACCTACATCGTCAACGAGAACTGCATAAAGTGCAAATACACCGATTGCGTCGAGGTGTGTCCCGTCGATTGCTTTTATGAAGGCGAGAACATGCTCGTCATTCATCCGGACGAGTGTATCGATTGTGGTGTATGTGAACCTGAGTGTCCGGTGGATGCCATTAAGCCGGATACCGAACCGGGTCTAGAAAAGTGGCTGGAACTCAACCGCGACTACGCAGATAAGTGGCCGAACATTACTTCGAAAAAGCCCTCTCCTCCGGATGCCGACGCGTTCAAGGACGAGAAAGGCAAGATGGAGAAATATTTTTCCTCCAATCCTGGAGCGGGAGACTAAACCAATACTTGCGGTGCTGGAGTCTATCCCACCGCCAACTATGCTCTGCCATCGGCCTGGCCATGGCACAACTTAATCAGTTCCCTTAAGCGGGCCGAAAGAGCCGCGGCCGCGCACCCTTCATTTTGCGTGAAGATTGTGTTATCCTCTTGTGACGTTGGTTCTGCCATGAACCGAGCAAGAACAAGTGCGAACACTTAGTGCACTTGGGCACACTATTCAAAAGGATGATGCGCTTCCGGTCTCTGTCTGCCCCATGGTAGCCGGGTCAAGAGGCGCGCGATCTCAACGAATACTGGCTTTGCCCGGCTTTTTGACGATTGTTCAGTTTGGTCGAACCGGTGTGACGAACCAAAGAGTGGCCTGGAGGTCGCTGGCTGGTGCTGTGTGCGACCTGCAGTCTGGGGTCGCGAGTGTGGGTATGTAACAACCTACGCGTGCGTAATGTGATGCAAGAGAGTGAGACGACGCGAATGGCTCAGAAGAAGAAGATCGTCGCGAAGGCCAAGGCAACCAAGTCGGTTGCCGCCGCCAGCGCACCCAAGAAGATCGTGCGACCTACCGTTGCGGCCAAGCCCGCGAACGGCAAGCCGGTTGCTGCCAAGACGTCGACGACAAAGGCTGCTCCAGTTGCCGCGCTGCCGAAGGCCGCTGCCCCGGCTAAGTCGAAGGCCAAGGCCGCTGCGCCTGCCCCTGCGTCCCTAAAGACGGGTTCAAAGGCCGCTCCGATTCAAGTCAAGGCCGCAGCGACTGTGGCTCAGAAGCCCGTTGCCACGAAGCCGGCACCGGTCGTCCCGGCCAAGCAGGTGTTTGCCGCTAAGGCCCCCGTGAGCGCGTTCGTTGCCCATCGTGCTGCGGCAGCCGGCGCAGCTGCGCGCACCGCTCCGGCCGCACTGGCTAAGGTTTCTGCGGGCCAAAAGATCACCGCTCCGGTTGCTGCTCCCGCTTCGCCTAAGGCGATCGCAGAAAAGGCGGCTGCCGCTGCGCGTCAGCTGCTGGCATCCAAGAAGCCGGTCAGCCAGCGTCATGGCTTCAAGACCAACGAATTCGTTGTCTACCCAGCCCACGGTGTCGGCCGCATTGTCGGCATTGAGGAGCAGGAAATCGCGGGCATGTCGCTCGAACTCTTTGTCATCAACTTCGACAAGGAAAAGCTGACGCTGCGCGTTCCAACGGGCAAGCTGGACAGCGTTGGCATGCGCAAGCTCGCCGACGACGTTCTGGTCAAGAAGGCGATGGAAATTCTCAAGGGCCGCGCTCGTATCAAGCGGACCATGTGGAGCCGCCGTGCGCAGGAGTACGTCGCGAAGATCAATTCCGGCGACCTCGTGTCGATCGCGGAAGTGGTGCGTGATCTCTACCGCTCGGAAGCTCAGCCTGAACAGTCTTACTCAGAGCGTCAGCTCTATGAGGACGCGCTCGACCGCATGGCACGTGAAATCGCAGCTGTTGAAAAGCTCGATGATCGTGGCGCTGTTCAGCGCATCACGGAAGTTCTGTCAAAGAGCGCCCGTGGCCGCCGGTTGGCCGAAGAAACCGTAGCTGCCGAAACGAAGGCTGCCTAAGCGCAGTCGCCGCCTGCAGCGGCGGAAAAAATCGAGCGCCTGGATGAGCAATCTTCCGGGCGCTTTTTCATTGCACGATTTCAATCTCGCCGGGGCTGGTCAGTTCCACGAGAGGGCCGTTGCGCCGCTCGATCCAGCCGCGCACGCGCACGGTTTGGCCTTGCAGGGCCTTGAGCCGGGCCATGGTTTGATCGCGATCGGTTTTGCTGCGCAAGGGCAGGCTCGCGGTAAAGTCCCATTTCCAATTCTCGCCGAAGTTCAAATAAATCCGGCTTTTGGTTTCGGCGACAGCGGCGACGCGCCCCTCAACAATTTGGAATGTGCTAAGTGCGGCCAGCAATTCGCGCGTCTTCCACGCCTGGCGGATGTCATAAGCTGGGTTGGACCACAGCCCGCGCTTGGCGCTGCGGGCGGCGTGCTCCCGGCTTAACAGCTCGGTATCACAAGCCAGTTGAGAGGCTTGCCCGGTGACCCTCGCGTGACCTGCATCGACCAAGGCTCCTTGGATCCAAGTGGGCTTGTCACCAGCAGTGACTGTGACGTGGGCTACAATACGGCCGTACCGGTCGCGGCTGCTGCCCGTGCTGAAGATCTCGGCACGTCCATCCTTGAGCAAGTCTTGCAAGGCTTTGCGTGCCTCCCGTTCAGGGCCCCAGATTTGCGCATCGCTGCCATGATCTTGACCTCGAGGTCCGAGGATTCCGCTCAATCGCACTTCGGCTCCGTCGTCGAGGATGAGTGTTTCACCATCGGCCACGCGGGCGACGGCGCGCACCTCACCGCCTTCGAAACGGCACGCGGCCGCCGGGTCTTCCTGCGCATCCAAGCGGCCAGATGCGGCTACGCACGGCACCAAGATAGCGAACGCTACCTTGATCCAGTGAGCAGGACGTGACCAACTTTGGCTTAGAATTTGGCAGGACATTCTGCATGAGTGGCACGCGCGCAAGCGTTCGCCAAGCCGCATTGATTGGCCGGTTGGACTCAGGTCACAGCAAGAAGTCGTCTGATTTCAAGTGTCTCAGTTGCGTGTCGAGCAACCGCAGGCTCGACCCCGAGTTCACAGTGATAATCGTGTCGTGACCATCTTGGACCGCGCTCGCTCTTAGGTCAGCAAAGTTGTCGAAGCCAGCCGAACGCAGATCGATGACATCGCCACTCCGCCGATGCCCGCGCCCCATTTCGAAATCTTCGATCGTGTCGTGTCCAAAACCCGCCTTGAAGACAAACACATCGCATCCGCTGCCGCCGCGGATCGTGTCGGCACTGGCACTGCTGATAATCCGGTCGTTGCCGCGGCCTGCATCAATCCGCTCAATCCCAGTCAGCGTGATGTTTGACAGATCAAGCGTGTCGCTCCGTTTCGACAGGCGCAGGATGTCGAAGCCCGCTCCGCCGTCAATCGCTTCGATGTTGACCAAGCTGGAGCCACCTCTGCCAAGGCCAATGATGTCTTGACCCGAACTTCCTTGGATTTTGTCGAAACCTGAACCGCCATCGTATCGATCGCGGCCAACGTTGCCTGCAACCAGGAATGTATCGTTGCCGCCATGACCATAGAGCCGGTCATTGCCGCGCAGCCCAATGATGATGTCGTTACCCGCAGTTCCATGCAGTGTGTCTGCGCGGTTTGTTCCCGTGATCGTCGTAGTGCCCGTTGTGACAGGCGTCACGGTGAGCCCAACCGTCGCTGTGGCCTGACCTGCGAGCCCATCTGAAGCCGTGTAAGTGAACGACGCATTGCCCGAGTATCCAGCATTTGGCGTGAAGACCACACGCCCGAGAGCATCAAGGTCAACCGATCCATTCGCGGCACCCTGAACTGACAGAATGGTCAACGCATCGCCATCGATATCGCTGTCGTTGGCGAGCAGCTGTGCAGCTGTCAGTGTCAGTGCGGAGCCCTGTGCCGTTTGAAAACCAGAATCAGCCGCGACTGTCGGCGCGTCGTTGACCGGGGTGACGGTCAAGCGGAAGTTAGCGCTCGCACTCGCCACCGTATCAGACGCAGTCACGCGCACGTCGACGGTGCCGTAAAAGTTCTGCGGCGGTGTGCCCTGGAATGTCCGGGTTGTTGCATCGAAGGACAGCCAAGCTGGCAACGCGGCTCCGTTGGCGAGTGTTGCGGTGAATATGAGAGGTTGACCCTCCGGATCTGTGAAAACTGCGCCAGGAACGGTGAATGTCCACGCGCTGTCTTCAGCCGTCGCTTGGTCTTCGACACCTGCCGCCGAAACTACGGGAGCGTCATTTGTGGGAGAGATCGTCAGATTAAAGTCAGCATTCACGGCTGCCGCAGAGTCGGATGCTGTGACCCGCAGGTTGATCACCCCGTTGAAGTTTGCAGGAGGTGTGCCGGTAAACGTGCGTGCCGATGCGTCGAATGTCAGCCAAGCTGGGAGTGGCGCACCGCTAGCGAGGCTGGCGGTGAGGCTGAGGGGTTGACCGTCCGGATCATTGAAGGTCGCATCGGGAATTGTGAAAGACCAAGCCTCGTCTTCAAGAGATGATTGATCCGCGATGCCGGCAGGCGTTAAGCTGGGAGCCGTATTCGGAAAGATGGTGATATTGGCCGCAGCCGTCGATTGCCCACCTAATCCGTCAGAGATTGTGTAGGTGAAGAAAACGACGTCATTGAACGCGTCGCTGACTTGGATCCGGACATCGCCGTTTGCAGTGACGGAAATTTCGGCACCAGCTGTCGATGTCGAAGCGGCAACAATGGTCAGGGCGTCGCCTTCGAAATCGAGGTCATTCGAAAGGAGTTCGATGGCATCAATCGTAATGTCGCGGTCGTAGGTGTAGAAGCCGCTATCGGCAATCGCGACCGGTGCGTCGTTCACGATCATACTGGCCGAATTAGCGGCCAAAATGATGGCCGCACGTTCCAAGGCGCTGCCATCCTCGAATTGGATTGCTTCAATGCCGTGACCAGCCAGGAACTCATCGAGCACGATGCGGCCGCCCTCAGCGAAGCGCACGATGACGTCATCGGAATCGGCGGCCGATCGCAGGAAACTGATCTCCGCTGCCGTCAATTCAGCGAGAACGAGAAGATCGCGGTCCGAACTAGCGCCTGTATCCGAGACCGTATCGTTACCGTCACCCTTCCGGTAGACGAAGCCATCGGCTCCCTCGCCGCCGTTGATCGCGTCATCGCCAAGGCCACCGTAGAGCGTGTCGTCGCCGCCATGGCCGGAAATGGTATTGTTGCCATCGGTCCCGGAGATCGTATTGCGCGCATCATTGCCTGTGCCCGATACGGCGTCGCCGGCAAGTTTCAGCGTTTCAACAAAATCGCCCAAAACGTAGTCAATACTTGAAATGACGGTGTCGGTACCTTGGCCTTCAAGCTCGACGACGGTGTCGCCAACGTTATCGACGAAATACGTGTCGCTACCGCGCCGGCCTGCCATGTAATCGGCGCCCGTGCCGCCGTCGATGGTGTCGCGCTTGTTCGACCCCGTAATGGTGTCGTTTCCGCCGAGAGCAAAGATGTCCGCGCCAGTCGATGGGCCCGACAGCGGGGAAGCAGCCAGTGCGCGTAATTGTGCTGTGCTGCCAGCATCACTAATGACGATTGTATCGTCGTTGTCGGTTCCGTCGCGGAGGTCTCGCGTGCCGCCGCCCTCGTCGAAGTCAAAAACGGGTGCCGTTGGCCGGGCCTCAAGGGGGTCGAACAGTGTTCCGCCATTCATGATGGTGGTCACGACCGCATCTATATTGTCATAGATCGCGGTTGTGCCGGGCCCTTCCCGATTTACAAAATCATAGTCGGTGTAATCCCCGATCTCGTGGAAGTTGATGCCGAGCATTCCTTCACTGAAATCTTTGATCCGGATGATCGCTCCGGTTTCAGGGTTCGAGTTCGTTGTGATACTGGTATACTCATTCTCATCACGCCCGATGTATGTGTATTCAGACGTGTAGCCAGAGAACACATGAACGAGAAGATCCTCACCGTCGCGGCTGTATTGGATGGCGCCGGCGAAATCTAACAGCCCTTGAGAATAATCGGTCTCATAGATAGCGTCGATCTGGTATTGCCAAAGGATAAATGGCGAACCAGGTGCGTCAGAGGAGCCGTCCTTGTAGGGATCGGGATCCTGCGGCAAATCATCAAAACTGTCGTGAAGTTCAATGTTCCAAAAGCCGCCAAGGATTGGAAACAAGGGCGACTCTTCGTACTCACCCGGATCCGGCTTTACAAAATTGTAAGGAATCAAAAGCTGGTCATCCGACTCGGCATCTTCAATAACGAATTCGACAATGCCGTCTTCCGTTGATAGCGACGACAGTACAAATGTATCCGACCCATCGCCGCCGGCTGCGAGCGTCCGGCCGGAGCCCGATACGATGGTGTCGTCACCGTCGTCGCCATAGAATTCGACATCATACCCTTCCGGGCTGGCCTGCGAATGTGGTGTCACATGCCGGCCGTCGAGGAGGTCGTCGCCAGCCCCACCTTCGACGCCGCGCATGCTCGCCCCGCCGTAAACCCGGTCGTCTCCTTTAGAACCGATGATCCATTCCACTGATTGGAGCCAGAGCCCGCTGTCTTCCTCTGGCGATGATCCAGCCTGCACAAGAACGATACCGGCGACGTCGGATTGATTGATATAAAGTCCGGAACTCTCGTCGCCAAAATCAATAACATCGCCTTTGCCAGTACTGCTTTCGCCGTCCAGCTGCAGATAGCGGCGATCAACAAGCATCTCCGAGTCGTCGCCCATGATGATCGTGTCGTCGACGGAATTCCACCGGAAGCGCTCAATCGAGTACAGGAAGTCCGTGCCGCCTTGGTGGGTCGTCGTGAAGTTGGGAATGATATTTTCGATCGCATACTTCAAAGGGTTGAGTTCGATTGTGCCGGCACCGATGTATTCAACGGTGTCTACGCCATCTTCCGAATACGCCAGCCGTCCTTGACCGCCATGAAGAAAGTTCGTTCCGTTGGACCAAACCAGAACGTCGTCATCGCGGCCGCCATGTAGTTTTTCAAGTTTTGAAGCGTCGTCGCTGCCGGTCAGGGTGTCATTCCCATCGCCGCCCATCAAACCTGTGAAACGTCCATCGATCTCTAACTCATCGTCTTCGCCGGTGCCGAGCAGCGTTTCGGTTCCCGTCGTGAAGCGGAACCAGCCCATGTTGGGCATGTGCTGGGCGATATCGACGCCGATGTAGAACAAGAGGGACGCAACGACAGAGGATGAATTCGATGTCGGTTGCGGTTCGAAAGGGAATTTGTAAGCGTAGTAAGGATAGTCTTGGTTATCGATGCTGCTGCCGACCGCCATCATCGTTTGCCAGTCGCCGAGCGGGTCGTCGCTTGGAATGACTTCCGATCCGCGCCATTCAGGCGTGCCGATCATATCGACAAGAACACGGCCTGTTGGTTCCGGGCGGCCTTCGACTTTGTTGGCTTGCGACAATGTGAGGAATCGATCATCGCCTGATACCCCTAAGGTCGGTGCGTTCTTTGGCGGGCCGAATGTGCCTTCGAGCACAAACCACCGCTCCTGAGTAAGACCACCGATGTCGAGTTCGTCTTGTTGGAAGACGAGCTGCAAGTGATCGGCACCAAACTTGCCGAGGTTGCGCGTTTGAATAGGAACGCGTTCAATGCGAATGCTTGGCATGCAGAAATCCCCCAAATGCAGGTGTGACGTGAACAGACGGTGGCCGGCCCACGCGCGGCGTGGTGCAGCCAGACGCAGTCGAGTTGTGGGTGTTGATTGGACGAGGTGCTGGATCGCAGCGATGTCCGGCCGCCAGAGCCCGGTGGGCTCGCTCGCCATGGCCCGCCGTGTCATCGAAGTTTAGAACGCAACGCGCCACTCGTGTCCCCACCCTTAGGTTGCGGGGCTCAGATCGCGCTGACCGGATCAAATCGTCGGGCAACGCCCCCCGAGATACATACAACTAAAGATAGCAAATTACAATCTGTAATTGTACTTGTCACGAAGCTCTTGGTTGAGCTCATCTCGAGACTTATTGGGTAAAGAGTCAATCGTCCGAATTCATATCATTCGTAGTAGGATCTTCAGTGAAGATGCGAAGACAACACTCGCTCCACTTCTGAGTAGCAATTGATCATCGTGATTTGTGATAGCGCTAGAGCGGCCTGTGATCACATGGAACTGCAGTCAGCGGCAGTGAAGTAGCCTTTGCAGTCGCTGGCGCTGATCAGCGGCAGTGTGGACATAAACACAGCTTGCAGGTCTGCAAGGGTGCGGCTGCGGCCTTCTTCAAGAACGTTTCGACCTTCGAGAGTGTCATTTCGATCGGATTGAAGTCAGGCGAATAGGGCGGCAGATTGCACAGCTCTGCGCCGCGAGCTTGTGAGCCGGCTGGTTGTCCATGACGACGATATCGCCTGGCGCAAGTGTGGTTGCCAAGGCTTGCTCAAGCCAGGCCAAGAACGCAGGACCAACTATAGTGCCGTTGAGCATCATTGGCGCCGGCTTCCCCGACAAACTTAGACCGCCTACGAACGTCGCCGTGTTCCCGTGACTGTGCGGCACCGGTGCTCGTGTGCCGCATTCTGCACCGGACCAGCCGGGACGGCATCAAAAAGTGTTACCTATCCTCCCGGATCGACGTGTTCCCCATCAACCCGTTTGCACACGCCATCGCCTCGATGGGGGGAGGGGCTAGGGGGGATCGAAGAGTGCGAGTTTCGACTATCGTCCGGCGACGGCAGCGGGGGAACCGGCGAGGATGGGGTCGACCATCGTGCGGATTTCTGAGATCGTCAGTTCGCTTTTGACGAGCTTGCCTTGGACGAAGAAATTCGGCGTGCCGATGATGCCGAGCTTGCGGCCGTGCTCTTTCACGCCATTGAGCTGACCGATGAGCGTATCGTTCTTGAGGCAGGCATCGAACTCCGCGCGCGTTAGGCCGGACTGTTGGGCGACGGCAAAGATCGGATCGAGACGCACTTCTTGGCTGACCCAAGACGTCTGCTGTTCCATGTATTTGCCATAGAGCTCGAAGTACTTTTCCGGTTTGGCGCAGCGCAGTGCGATGGTGGCGTTGCCGGAAGCCCTGCCGATCGGGAATTCGCGAAGAATGTAGCGGACTTTGCCGGTGTCGATGTAGTCGCGCTTCAATACGGGGTACGTTTCTTTATGAAACTGCCGGCAATGCGGGCAGGTGAGCGAAGCATACTGCACGATGGTGACCGGCGCGTCGGCGCGGCCAAGTGCCATTTCCGGCAGACCGGCCGGCTTCATGATGTCGGCAATTGTAGGATTCAGGATGACTTCGCGGCCGCCCGGCGCGGGGCCTGATGGATCGCCGAAGGGATTGAAACCGGCGGTTTCTGTTTTTGCGGATGCGTTTGCGCCGGGGAAAGCGGAACCGCTCGCTTGATTGGCGGATGTCTCAACGCTGGTGCCGCCGGCCAGCGACGGCGGATTGCTCGCGCAGCCGTTGAGCAGCGCGGCGCCAAAGCCAAGACCAATGAGTTTGGCGGCAAGACGCACGCGCGGGTCCTCCAAGGCTTCTATTTTAGCAGCGGCTCCAACACTTTATCGAAGCCTTCAAGGGTCGGAGCTTCGGTCAGGCGCTTGCCATTGATAAAGAAGGTCGGTGTGGAGCTGACACCGAACACCTCACTGGCGCGTGTGCGCGACGCCGTCAGCTTGTCGAGCAACGGCTGATCGGTGAGGCACTTGTCGAAGGTCTCTTGCGTAAAGCCAGCCTGCTTGGCGACTTCGAACAGTTTCGGTGTTGGGTTTTCTTTGACGAATGCCCAGTCGGCCTGAGTTTCGAACAAGGCGCTGACGAAGGGGAAGGTCTTATCGCCACCCGCGCAGCGGGCAAGCATGGAGGCAGCAAACGCGCGCGGGTCGAGGGGAAACTCGCGGAAAATGAAACGCACCTTATTGGTGTCGACGTACTTCTTCTTGAGTTCTGGCAGGACGCCCGTGTGGAAATTCTTGCAGTGACCGCAAGTCATCGAGGCGTATTCGACGATCGTGACCTTGGCGTCGGCAGCGCCAATCGCGAGATCTGCCAGGTCGCCGGCCTTCATCAGCTCTTCAACCGGAACTTCGGCAGGACCTTTGGCATCAGCAAAGAGTGGTTCGCTGAAGATGGTCACACCGCCGCCAATAAGACCGAGGCTGAGAAGTGCAATAGCCGCGCGGCGCGGCAACATGGCAGAGAATGTGCGGTTCGGGACGTCTGTCACGGTCAACTCCTCGATCATCAAGCGACGGTTCGCTATTTGGAATGCGGTTAGCACGGTGCCAACGCCGGATTAAGGCAAATCCGCACTGAACGCTATCTGAATGGGAGGCCTGCGACGGAAGGCCAGCTGATTGCCAGTTCTGGGATTCCCTCTCCCGTTGGGAGAGGGTTAGGGTGAGGGGTAACATTCATGCAGCCTAAGCAACCAAACCCCTCACCTGGTTCGCCAAGGACGAGTTAGCAGATGCGCTAACTCGTGGCGAACCTGCCCTCGCCCGATGGGAGAGGGAAACGGACGTCGGGTTGTTAGTTTACCTGCCAGTTGTGGTGCGGCCCTTGATGCCAGCTTCGAGGCGCGCCAATGCCCGGCCGAGCGGCTCGTCGCCGAAATCGCGCGACGGGGCGGCGATGATTGCCTTGCCGGGGGTCTTGCTGGCGGACACGGGATAGGGACTGGCGACGGGCGCTTGCAGCAAGCGCAGCTCTGCGATGGCGCGGTAGCCGAAATAACTGTTGATGCGTTCCAGAACCTGCGCGCTGCGGTACTCAACATCAAGCGCACGCGCCGGGTCAACACGGAGTATCAGGGTGGCGCCCGGGCGGCGGCTTTGCACTTCAGCATCAGCGGCCGCCTCGTAGCTTTGCGGCCACTTGAGGCGTTCCGGCGTGGTCCACGCGGCGAGCTCGCTGCCAGCGATGCGCGGCCAATCCATGACGAGGCTGGCGGTAGAGAAGCCGTATTTTTCGAAGGCTTTCCTGGTCAAAGACGGCACAAACGAGCCAACAGCTTTGGCGGCGACGACCCCGCGTCCGCGCCCAGAATTTGTGCTGATGCCCATGCGGCCACGGGCGATCCCCGCCCAAGGCAAACGTTTTTCTGTGAGCTTCAGCATTTAGCGCCTCGCACGTCATTTGCAGGATCAGCAACGCGACCTACCATTTGAAGTCTGATTCGCATGTGAGCGCGAAGGGGGACCCGCTTGACGATTGTGGCGCGAAGGCAACTTCCACTGCGGCCCGCAGGACCTGATACGGTTGCGGCGCTGCTCGATTGGTATGACGCGGAGCGCCGTGATCTTCCGTGGAGAGGTGCGTCACGCAAACGGGTCGATCCTTACAAAGTCTGGCTCAGCGAAATCATGCTGCAGCAGACAACCGTCAAAGCGGTGATCCCATACTATCAGCGCTTTCTTCAGCGCTGGCCGAGTGTAACACACCTTGCGGCCGCTAGCATCGATGATGTGTTAGCGATGTGGGCCGGTCTTGGCTACTACTCTCGCGCACGCAATCTTCATAAGTGCGCGAAGACGATTGCCGCACTGCCCGATGCAAAGTTTCCACGCAGCGAAGCAGAGTTGCTTGCATTGCCCGGCATCGGTCCCTACACCGCCGCTGCGATTGCCGCGATCGCGTTCGGTGAAGCAGCGACTCCTGTTGATGGCAATATTGAACGCGTGGTGTCGCGCTTGTTTGCAGTGAAGCAGCCGCTGCCGGCTGCGAAACGCGAGATTAAGCGGTTGGCGGCCACATTAACGCCGTCACGGCGTCCGGGAGATTTCGCCCAAGCGATGATGGATCTGGGGGCGACCGTGTGCACGCCCAAGCGTCCGTCGTGCTTGATGTGTCCGTTGCAGCAGGACTGTCACGCGCATGCAAAAGGCATCCAATCCGATCTACCGGTTAAGCTCGCTAAGATGGCGCGACCGGTGCGCTATGGCCTCGCGTTCCTCGTGTTGCGCGAGGACGGCAATGTTCTGCTGCGCAAGCGGGCGGAGGCGGGGCTGCTCGGCGGGATGCTGGAAGTGCCGTCGACTGATTGGGGCGATGAAATCCTGCCGACGGATATGGCGCTGGGGGCAGCGCCTGTGCGCGGCGACTGGTGGCCAGTGCCCGACACCGTGGTGCACACGTTCACGCACTTCCGGTTGGAACTGCAGGTGATCCGGGCCATCGTGCCTGTGAACACAACGCTCACGTTTTGGGCCGAACCTGACCGCTGCCGGTGGGTGCCGCGCCGCGATTTGCACAAGTCCGCTCTGCCAACCGTGATGCGCAAGATCATCGCGCACGCGCTGAAGGAGCAGTGAGGGGTTCGAAAGGCGGTGCCAGGCGCCGGGTCTCTGGACAGTTTGCCTAACAGCAAAAAACGTGGCCCGGTGCCGGGCACCGGTCGTGCTCCGGCCGCGCTAAGGTGCCTGGCATCAGGCCACCCGTTTCAATCGTTCTAAGACTGCGAGATCCCTGGTGCCTTGCACCACCTGTGTGAGACAGCCATCTACTTGCCGCCTACTGCCGCGCCGACATCCGTTCGACGGAAATGCGGATCAAGTCCGCGGTGCGCTCGACGCCGAGCTTTTCTTTGACGCGAGTGCAGGTGTTGGCGACGGTTTTGTAGGCGATGCCGAGAGTGCTGCCGATTTCACCGAGGCTCTTGCCCTCGCCCAGCAGCCGCAGGATTTCGGTTTCGCGATTGGAGAGTGCGTTCAGCGGATCGCCGTCCACCGGGTTCAACGCCATTTCATTGGCCAGCCGCCGGTCAACATAGCGCTTGCCAGCGCGGGCGAGCTTGACGGCCTCGATCAGTTCGTCGGCGCCCGAGCTTTTACTGACGTAACCTGTAGCGCCCGACTTCAGCGCGCGATTGGCGTAGCCCGCGTCGGCGTGCATGCTGAACATGACAACGCGGGCGTTGGCGTCCTTGCTGCGCAGGCGCTGTAGCAGTTCCAATCCGCTGCCGCCGTTCAAGTTGATATCGAGAACGACCACTTCCGGGTGCTCGCTGGAATAGAGGTCAAAGCCAGCATCTGCTGTCGCGGCCTCAAGGACGTGCGCGTCCGGCAACAGCGCCAGCAGGCGCTTCACGCCTTGGCGGACAATGTCATGATCGTCAACAACCAGAAGCTTCATAGCGTGTGACTACTCTTGTGTTCAATTGAAGTAACGGGAAAAGCGTTGCGTCCAAGCGGCAGACGCAACGCCACGCGCACTCCCGGACCGTCGCTACGGTTAGAAATCTCAAGCGTGCCGCCGGCCAACTTGGCACGTTCCTTCATGCCGGCAAGGCCAAAGCTGCCGAGTGGTGAAGGCGCCTGCAGTCCGCTGCCATTGTCCTCGATGATGGCCTCCACTTGATTAAGCGTCGCCTCTGCAATGCGGATCGCAATGTGGCTAGGTTTGCCATGACGCAGGGCGTTGCTGACGGCCTCGCGGACAACGGACAACAGCGTGATGTCCGTTTGCGGTGACCAGGTGCTGTCTGGCACATCGACGGTGAATTCAAGCTCTGGATGCCGCGATGTCCAGAACGCGACCAGGTTTTCGATCGAGTTGGCGAGACCCAGGTTTAGCAACTCGCCCGGCCGCAACTGCCACAGAATTGAGCGAACTTGCTCCTTAACCTGTGCTGTCGCTTCCTGGATGGAGGCTGCCCGCTCGGCGATTTTTGCTTCGCCGCCTGAGCGGGCCAATTCACGGATGGTGGTCGCATCGACATCGACGGAGAACAGCAGCGGCCCGACATCGTCATGCAGGTCGCGGGCGAGGCTAGCGCGTTCTTCCTCCTGAACACGCTCCAGCTGGCCATTGAGCTGCTGGTTCTTGTCCTGCATCTCGCCCAGCAAGCCCGCCATGCGGTTGAAGCCTTCGGACAACCGCGTGAATTCGGCCGAACCGCCAGCTCGGACCCGTTGGCTGAATTCGCCTGACCCAATGGTTTCAAAGCCCGCCTGCAATTGACCGAGCGGACGCAGCGCGTAACCGAGCAATGCGGACAGCAATCCGAAGACGAGGGCCGAGAACAGCATCAGCGTGGAAAGTTGCAGTTTTACGTCGGCCCAAACTTCGGCGGCCTCGTTGCGCGGATCGGCGGTCACAACAATACGGCCCGACGGTTTGATACCTTGCGGCAGCGGGATCGAAACGGACTGGGGCTCGTTCGCGATAAAGCGGAACAACCACTCCGGCATTCCGTTGCCAGGCGGAGCGGGGGTTGATTGAGTAACCGTTTTTCCCGTCTCATCAGCGAGGGCGGCGCGCAAATGCCGGTCATCGTCGAACGTCTTGACCAGTAGTTCGAGTTGACGGCGCGGTTCGTTGGAACTTGCGATGTCTTGCAGGGCAAGTTCGATGGTGCGCTGGCCGGTGCCGGCAGCACTCTGCATTTCGACGGCGAGCTTGTTGGAGGCATGGCGATAGGTGAGGGCCGCGCTAATCAACAGCGTGCCGGCAAGGATCGCCGCCAGGGCCAAGATCAGACCCAATCTCAGGGATACGCGAGACAACAGAGGCCGTTCCTCCAGATTGAATGTAACATAGTTACATTTCTGGGCGGACTTGCCAAGGTCTGGAGAAACGGTGGGTGGTAGGATGTCTTCAGGCCGTGGCTGGCTGCTGCTGGGTGGCGCAGTGAATGCCGCCGCCCGCTTCGCCGATCGGGTCGACGTTCAAGCTTAGGACGGTGCGTCCTGGATAGAGCTTTTCGAGGATGGATTTGGCTTCCGCATCGGCTTTGCCGTCGCCGAACCCGGCCCCGATGACCGCGCCGTTGCAGACGTAGTAATTGACGTAGCTCGACACGAACTCCGGCGAGCGTGACCGGATATTGACTGGATCGGCAATGACGACGATGTCGAGCTTGCGTCGCTGGGCATCGCGGGCGGTTTTCAAGATATCATAGGTCTCGAACGCCGCGACGGACCACGGATCGCTGCGGTCCACGGAGTTGCCAAGCTGAATGACGACCTGTCCGGGTTTCACAAAGCGCGCGAGCGCATCAATATGAAAGTCGGTGATGTCGGCACCCTTGACGCCCGGCGCCCAGATCATTTTTTCCGCACCAAGCGCATCAAGCAGCCGCCGTTCGACGTCCGCCTTGTTGCCGTTGTTCCTGTTACGGTTGACCCAGCTGCTCTCGTGGGCCAGGAGGGTTCCTGCGCCATCCGTTTCGACGCCGCCGCCCTCGCCTACAATGCCATTGGCATAAACAGGCAGGCTAAGTCGTGCGGCCACGCGCTGGGCGATCACGCCGTCATCAGCGTGGGGCTGTTTGTTGCCCCAGCCGTTGAAGCCCAATTCGGCGACTGCGAGCGCGCCCATCGCGTTCTTAAGAAAGGTGGGCCCAGCGTCGCGGCACCACAAATCTTCAGTGGGAATGGGCCACAGGTCGATCGACGGCCCGAGGGCTGCGGCAGCAGTAGCCAGTTGTTTTTCGCTGGCGAGGACGACGACCTGTTCGAAGCGCGCGATGGATCGTGCAATAAGCACAACGCTAGAGCGGACAGCGTCGAGGGCCTTCTGGTCACCATAGATTGCCGCGCGCGACGGCCACTGCATGAAGGTGCGCGTGTGCGGATCGCTTTCCAGCGGCATGCGGAAGCCGGCGGCTTTTGCGGATGCTCGTGATGCCGCCTCTGCCTGCGAACCTGGCATGATCTGATCCAGAAAGGATGAACTGGCGACCGCTCCGAGGGCACCGAGTACGCGTCTTCGGTGCATCGGATCTCCGCGCTACTCGCCCGCGACGATGATCGGTTCGGCGGCGGTGCCGCGATCCTTGGTCAGGCCGAGTTGAACTTTGGCCTTTTCGCGCAGGACGTCGATGGGTTTGAGCTTGCCGGCGGTTTCATAGTGCCAATAGGTCCAGCCGTTGCAGGCGGTCTTGCCCTGCACTTCTGCGCCGACGCGGTGGATGGAGCCTTGAATGCCGGGAACAGCCAGCGAGCCATCGGCTTTCACTTCGGCGCGGACGCGGCGGCGCTCGTCATAAAGCGGGCTGCCGGCATGCACGATGCCGAGTTCGATCAACGTGCCGAACGGAACGCGCGGTTCTGTGCGCTTTGAACGAACTGTGTCGAGGGCGCTGCCGGAAAGGGGTTTGACGGCGGCAATGCGCTCAGTCGCGGCTTTGGCGTAGTCGGGATCGCGCTCGATGCCGATCCATTTGCGGCCGAGACGCTCGGCCACCGCACCCGTTGTGCCGGTGCCAAAGAACGGATCAAGGACGGTATCGCCAACGTTTGACGAGGCGAGAAGCACGCGATGCAGCAGCGCTTCTGGTTTTTGCGTGGGGTGCGCCTTGCGGCCGCCGTCGTCCTTCAGGCGTTCAGGTCCCGCGCAAATCGGGAACAGCCAATCGGAGCGCATCTGCAGATCGTCGTTGAGGGCCTTGAGGCTCTCATAGTTGAATGTGGGCCGCGACTTCTGATCGCGCGACGCCCAGATCAGCGTTTCATGCGCATTGGTGAAGCGCTTGCCGCGGAAGTTCGGCATCGGGTTCACTTTGCGCCACACGACGTCGTTCAAGATCCAGAAGCCGAGATCCTGTAGCGCCGTGCCGAGGCGGAACACGTTGTGATAGGAGCCGATGACCCAGATGGCCCCATCCGGCTTCAGCACGCGTTGGCATTCGGTGAGCCAGGCGCGGCAGAATTTATCATATTCGGCGAACGAGGAGAACTTGTCCCACTCGTCATCGACCCCATCAACGCGCGTGTTGTTCGGGCGCAGAAGCTCGGCGGCCAGCTGTAGATTGTAGGGCGGATCTGCGAAGACGAGATCTACGGAACCAGAAGGAATCCGTCGAAGCTCATTGAGGCAATCCCCAACCAAGATTCGATTGCCGGCCACAGCCGGGCTTGGAACACGACGCAAAACCATTGAACGCAACTCTCAACCAATTCCCACACAGTCCAAGGATCCATGACGCCCTCAACGCTACGCAAGATAAACGACCCGGTTAACAAAGTGTAAACGCGAGAGGTTAAGAAAGCGTAAACGAGGGCGTCGATCCGTGACGGCTTTGTGGAGACTCGCACGCCATGGCGGCGAAGGATAGAGCCCGTTTCGCAGTTAATTCTGCAAGACGGAGAAATGCAAACGGGACCAGTTACCTGGTCCCGCAGAATTTTTTTGAACCGGACGGACAGCTCTAGATTGGCGACTTACTTCTTGTCTGGACTGTCTTCTTTTTTGCCGTCTTCGATTTCTTCTTTCACCACTTCAGCGGTGACGGGGTTGAAGTAGACCTCAACCTGCTTGCCGTCTTTGTTGTAGCCATAGATTTCGTAGCAGCTGCCTTCGACCTTGAAGATGTCGAATTTGTAGCCAAGCTCGGTGATCTTGGCTTTCATGGCGTCTTCAGCCAACCATTTGTCTTTGGCGTCTTTCGTGCACTCCGTATCAGCGAGGGCGGGCGTTGCTGCGAAGGCAACGGCTGCTGCAGCCAAAAACAAGCCTGTGCGGATCATAATCGGTTCTCCATTCTTGGCGTAAGGGTAGGTATTATGTGTTTCGGTGCGTTGACGGCACGCGCGTGACGCCTCGACAACACCCTTGAGATAGGTTTTCCGACCAGCGCTGTCCAGAGCGGCCGCTGAGGGAGATTTTCCCCGGTTCGCGCCCCTAAGCGCGAGATGCTGCTGATTTCGGCCGGCTTGTGACGGGTTTAGCTGCGCGTCAGCTTTGGCGCATCGGCACTGAGCCGGCCTCCGTCGACCGGCGTGACGTCGATGACCGGCGGCGGGGCATCGCTGCCCTCTTCGTTGAGTACCATCAACAGCGGCGTTAGCCCCTCGACATCAACCATCGGGAACACTTCGATATCGCGGCGGGCCTGTTCGCTCCAGCCAGCAATGGTCAGCGCGCGTTCGGCCTTGGAGAACAGGCCGTGGTTGCGCAGCGGGTCGGCCTTGAGAAACGCCTTGTCCTGTTCAGACAGCGCGCCACCGTCAGATTTGCCGATTTTGCTGAGCCACGTTTTGCGGATTTCGGTCAGGTCGGTGTCGCTGGCCAGCGTTTCTTCGAGCTTCAGTTTTTCCAGTTCGCTTTTTCCGCGGCCCAGCCACCCGCTTTTCTCGGGCCATCGCACGAGCCCCATGTCGCTCAGGACTCCGGCCAGCTGATTGATCGCCAGCGCGCGTTGGGATTCAACGGGATCGCTGGCGTTGGCGCTGTAGAGGTTGGGGATCACCAAGTAGGACGCCTTGTTGTGATGGATGACGTGTTTGCGCACCCATTCCATGTTGGCACCTTCGTCGGTGCGGCGAACGGCTGTGCGAACGGCTTCGCGGATCTGATGCACGACTTCGCCCGATGGGCGCAACGTGGCAGCGGGCGGTGGGTTGAGGATTGCCAGCGCGAGGAGACCGAGATCAACGCCAATCGTTGCAAGAAGGGCAATGAGATCGCGGCCGGTGATCGGATCGCCGTCTGACGTATGCGAAAACGGCTCTTTGCCGCCCGACGCGACATAGCGGACGAGGCCCGACGAGTATGCCCCGATGTTCTTCCAGAGATTTTTGACGGCATTGGCGACGCCGGCGGGGCCTTCGCTGAACGCGGCTTCGCGCAGTTTCAGTTCGGCGGGCTGGTCGGCCTGCTCGGCCGCCTGCGTGAGACGCTGCGCGAGAGTTGGGTCATAGCAACTGAAACCAGATTTTCCGGGTGCGATTGAGACGGATTCGGCAAGCGCACGCATTTCCGCCGCTGTCGATTTACCAAGCTCGTTGGAGCGGGCTGCGATGTTGCGGGCCTTGCCGCGGATCTCAGACGCCTTGGCTTCGAAGGCTTTCTGGCGTTCTTCGACGGTGCCGCCGTCGAGGGATGACGCGGTCTGGCGCAGCAGTTCGACATCGGCCTGCACCGGAACAAGCCAAGACCGCGTCATGCCATCGCGAAGAGTGGTGATGGAATCCTTCACGCCGCGGCGCGCATTGTAAAGGGGTCCGCGTCCTGCACCCGAGGCTGTGCCGCAACTGCCGCCGCTGGTTTCCTCGCGAGACATCTGGCTTTCCGACCAGGCGACGACGTTATCCAGTTGCGATCGCACCGCGTCCAGGCGGGCTGCCACCACACCGCTGGCGTCGCGCGCGTCTTCCTGCAAGCCCGCTAACCCAGTGCGGGTGGCTTCTTCGCCCGAAATGAGGCTCCACCAGAAGCCGTAGCCGAAGCCGATCGACCAAACGGCGAGAAACACGTACAGCACGAACATGACGAGCCGGTCGCTGAGCTTGCGTTTGACGCCAAACGTTTCGCGCAAGGCGAGCCACATCAGGAACGTCAGGGCGACAACAACTCCGATGACCAGCACGTCGTTGGAGATCGACATGCCATCGGAGGGCGTTGCGGAGGTCGATGACGCGCCGATGATGAAATCGCGCATGCCGTGCCAAGTTGCGTAACCCGACAACAGCAGCAGCATCAAGGACGCGATGCCAATCAGCGTGTTGCGGCCAAGCACGTAGTAGAACGCATTGCCAATGCCGTCGCGTACGCCTGCCATGTCCATAGTCCCCCAGACCGCAAACTTTTATGAAACCGGGCAATACATGAAAACCCTGAGCTTGTCGCGGGGGACGAATGCGGTCGACCATCGATCTGGTGCTTGCGGGGCTGGCTAAGTGCCAGGACAGGCCCCGCCACTCGCGGCCCAGCCCTTGATCAGCTCACCGAACTGTTTCTGAGTGCCGGGTGCTGGCGTTCGGCCCGCACCTGGTGCCCACGCCCAACCGACCAACGTGTCCTCTGCCATGTGCACGACGATCTCATCGAGAGTTTTGCCGCCATTTCGCTTCGGGTCTTTGATTTGCCGGCAGATCTCACCGAGAGATTTGCCCGCCCACGCCATTTCGATGGGTGCCAGATGCCATAGCGGATGCCCCGGCACCTTGCCCGGTTCGAAGTTTTTTTCGCGATGGCACGTTGAACATCGCGCGGCTATGGCACCGAGATTGTCGTCGCCCCGAACGATATTCTGCTGGTGACGATGCAAATCATCGCCTTGTGTCGGGTGTTTGCCTGACGGGTGGCAATTGACACAGCGGGGATGTTGAATGACCGCACCCGCCTCTTGGAACAGAGCGACGGCACGAGCGGTCTTGTCATCAATGCCAGCGAATGTGTCTGCGGACTGGAGGATCCGAACCGGAGATGGGTCCACAGGACCGGAGGCGGCATGTACAAAACCTGCTGTCATCACAACAGCTGCAGCGCATAACGAAGACGCGGTTCTCATGCCTGCTGAACCTCTGAAATCTCTTACTGCCGGTTGCGTAACTCAGGCCGGGGCTGTTGGTTCCCTACCGCCTCAGGCGCTGTCATGGATATGACGACGGCAAGGCACTGATGTTCCGGCTCGCACGCCTGCCATCACCAAAGATCCTCACAGACCATTCCTGGAAGGCGATTGCAACACCTGGCGGCATTTGTCGCGGGGGCAGGGTCATCAAGCAGCGAAATATGAACTTGCAAGACCGCGCATTACCAAGCCAGCTAGGTGCGCCGTAAGCGGGTCTTCGTAAGAGCGGAAACGTGGGGGTCAAAGGTTGAGCCAGCCTCAAAGTAATTTTGAACGTGGAACCTCGTACGCGGCTGAACAGCAGCACTCTGCAGACATTGAGGGTCTGCGCGCCATTTGTATTCTGGGAGTTGTATTTCATCATGCCCAAGTGCCCGGATTTCCAGGCGGGTTTACCGGCGTCGACGTCTTCTTCGTGATCTCCGGATTCTTGATCACGCGGATACTTATAAATGAAATGGCGCGATCTGGCCGCGTCGATCTGAAGGCATTCTGGTCGCGCCGTGCGCGAAGGCTCTTGCCGAATGCTCTGATCGTTTTGGCGGCTGTACTTGTCGCAGGCGCTTTCTTCATGCCCGGATATGACTTTGATGTGGTTCGACGAGACGTGACTGCGGCTGCGCTGTACTTCTCGAATTTTCACTTTGCAGATAGGGCCGTCGATTATTTTCGACTTGATGACCCTCCAAGCCTCGTCATGCACTTCTGGTCTCTGAGTGTCGAGGAGCAGTTCTATGTCGTTTGGCCACTCGTGCTGGCACTTGTGTGCTGGTTGTTCCCAAGAAACTGGAGATGGGCTGGGATTGCGATCATTGCCGTGATCGTCACACTGTCTTTTGCGGCAAACATACTGCTCGTGCACAGCAATCAACCGCTGGCTTTCTTCCATACGGGAACGAGATGTTGGCAACTTGGCGCGGGAGCGCTGCTTGCAGCGCTTGATCCGACTCGCTTGCGTGGACCTGGTAAAGCCATCAGTGGTCTTGGGTGGACTGGCCTCGCAGCTATTGCTCTTTCGTTCGTGATCTATGATGTGAATATGAACTACCCAGGTGCATGGGCCGTGTTGCCCACGGTTGGCGCAATCGCCGTGATTGCATCAGCGACGGTCAGTGGAGCAGCACCAAACCCGATTTTGTTGAGCCGCCCACTCCAATGGATCGGAGCCCGGTCCTACAGTTGGTATCTTTGGCACTGGCCGGTTATTGTGTTTCTAGAGGCGCGATTCCCGGAAGCGGGTCAGTTTGCCTCCGGCGCAGCCCTCGTGTTGTCGCTGGCCATCGCGGCACTGGTTTATAAATTGATTGAAGATCCGGTGCGGAAGCAACAGCTGTGGCCTGCCTCACCCGGGCCGACGCTGGCCGGGGCAGCAGCGTCTCTGGCTATTATTGTTGGGGGCGGATTTGCAACAGCGCAGGCCCTGGCAAAGTTTAGCTCAGGACCATCAGAAGCGATTCTTGAGCACTTAAAGATTGCACGAACCGATCATGGTGCGAACTATCGAGACAAGTGTCACTTGCCGTATGATGCGACCGCTCAACCGGAATGTTCATATGGTCAAAAGGGAGCGGCCAAACGGGTGGTGCTGTTCGGCGACAGTCATGCCGCCCAGTGGTTTGCCCCACTCGAGGTGGCTGCCCAAGCGCAAGGCTGGCAGCTGGATGCTTGGACGAAATCGTCGTGTCCATCGATCGATATCTCGGTCTGGTACAGACCGCGAAAGGCACTGTTTGCGGAGTGTGACGTTTGGAGATCCACGATCCTCAAAGTGTTGACAGGCAGCGACAAGCCCGATCTTGTGATCATTGCAAATTTGGCAAACTATCTCGGCTGGATCGCCGACCGGCGCACTGGCCAGAAGCTCGACAAAATTCAAGCAGGCGAAGCAATCGAGACTGGTTTACGGGCAACCATTGGCACGCTCGAAAAGGCAGACATCAAGGTTGTCGTGCTCCGTGACACGCCAGTTGCATTCAAATCATTTGGCCGGTGTTTGGAGCTTAATGGGGGAGCTGCCTGCGATCGGCCGCGTACACAGGCCTTTCAAGGTGCCCAGCTTGAGGCCAGCGCCTTGGCAGGACACAGTGATCGCGTCCGCGTGTTCGATTTAACAGAGCACATCTGCAATGAGGCCACCTGTCCTGTCATGAAGGATGGAAAGGTCATCTACATCGATAGCCATCACTTGACGTCGAGCTTTGCAAAGTCTCTTTCACCGCAATTCGAAGACATTCTAAGGTGGGCAGAGCAGTAGCATGTGTTTGCTCGCACCGGCTTAAGCCACCTCGCTTAGGCCACACCCCAAGCCGATCTACGGGCTCGAGTGAGCGGCAGTGCATTGGTCAGCCGCAGAGACGGGCGGGGCTGGCCCGAACAACTCCAGCATGGTTTCAACGGCAGCGAACATTCGCCAGGCACTTTGCGGCAACACTATCCCGATCAAAGACGATCCGCGAGAGAATGCGCTGGAACCGTCACAACTGGGGGATATACTCACACAATTAACTCATCATTTTTTGCGCCTGCAGCATTGGGCGCATGGTCTTTTTTTTGTTGCGAGTAGACCACCATGAACGATGAAACGACGGCCGCCCAAGAGTTAGATGGCTCTGACGGGGTCTTGTCAGAAGCGGACCTTGACGAAGCCCGGGCCTACCGGGAGCGGGCATTTTCTGAGGGATTTCTGGAGTCAAGCGGGCCGAGCGACCGCGATCTCATGGCGAGGGCCGACGTTGCCGCAATTCCGCCTGATCAAATTTCGCGCCTTTACTCTCAGCGATCCTATGACTTCATTATCGATCACGAAGTCAGCGGACGCGCGGGCTATGACAAGAAGTTCCGCAAGGCAATTTGGCCCGGCAAGGATTCGGGCATAACCATCGGTGTTGGTTACGATCTTGGCTATAATGAACCTGAAGACTTCGAAGCCGACTGGAAGGCCCTGCTGCCGCCCGAGACATTCTCCCGGCTCTTGCGCACATCGAAGAAGAAGCGCGGCGAGGCGAAGGCATGCCTCGATCAATTGGCGGGCATCGAGATTGACTGGCACGTGGCGGAAACCGTCTTCAAAACGGTCACCGTACCGAAGTTCTCCCGCCTCGTCATCGCAACGTTTCCGAACGCGCGGGAGCTTGATCCGCATGCCTTCGGTGCACTACTGTCGCTGGTCTACAATCGCGGTGGCAAGCTTACGGGGTCCAAGCGCACCCACATGCTCGCGATCCGCGATGCCATGGCGGCGAAGCGCTACAATGACGTCCCTCAGCAATTCTTACTGATGCGCCAGTTGTGGCCTGAATACAGAGGGTTGCGGATCCGACGCGCCGCTGAGGCAAAACTGTTCGAAGACGGCCTAGTGGAGATGAACTGTCTGCGGAATCCAGCGGCGATGTCCGCAGCTCAGACGACGCAGGGCGGTGTTTCAACAAGTCTGGAGTCGATCCAGTTGGGTGGGCAGGACACCGATGACGGCGAAGGCGATTGGGCAGGCCGCGAGGAGGACATCACGGAAGATATGGAAGCGGTCATACCATCGCTGCCATCTGACGAACTTGAATCGGCCCCGGCAGGTTGGCGTGCCGTCGCATGGGTTTCCAACGACGACAACAGCACTGAGTACCGCCACATCCTGGCGACTGACCGCCAACTCGCTGGCTGCTCGTTCACATTTACCAGCCGCGACCTCGAACTGCTCATCCGCTCCAACAGTTTCGAGCCTGGGCGGGACAACAAGCGCATCATTTTCGGATTACGCGGCGCTGTTCTTGAGGCGGATGTGACGGCGCCGGGTGATGGAGACATGCAGGTTGAACGTGCGGCGCTCCGGTTGAAAGACACGCGGCCGGATCATAAAAATTTTCAGTGTGTGATCGGCGTTTATAATTTGGAGACGGGCAAGCTGTCGGGCTTCAAAGCCTCGACGGTTCCCAATCGCGCTGGCGTGTGGGACTATACGCAACCACCTCATAAGAGTGGCAACATGTTGCCAGCGGGCTGCTACCTTTACTCGGTGGGCACCCACAGAAAAACAACGCCGGGATGCCTGCGCGAGGCCGAGCCTTTTACAGTTCTGAGATCGAAGACGAACCTCGCTTACGACATCGGTGACGATTGGAATAAGTGCCTGCCGTGGGACAACATTCATCCCAGCTTTGTCGACAAGCGCGGTTCGGCCAGCTTTTCGTCGCTGGGCTGCCAAGTGGTCCGCGGCAGTTACAATAAAGCGACGGGTCAGTACACGCGGGAATGGGCGCATTTCCGCCGCGCGATTGGCCTGTCTCCCAATGGCCGCGGCGATGATGGCAAAAAGTTCTCGTATGTGTTGCTGACGGGAATGGAGGCGGCGATAGCCGCCCGCTTGCGCGATCAGGGCAAAGACACAGACTTCAACTCGGTTTTTGCAAGCCTCGTGCGCTTGCGACAAGGGTCACGCGGGGAACCGGTTCGCCGCCTCCAGACCGCACTTGGTCTGGCCTCCGATGGCATCCTTGCCGCGCCCACCAAAAAGGCCTTCGCAGACCATCAAAGAGCAAAAGGATTGGCGGCAGATGGCGTTTACGCGCCAGCCCACGACACGCTTCTAGGGCTGGCAGTCCTTGGCAGTGGTCCGGTTGCCGTCGCATTGGTTCAGACTGGTAAATTTACGGAAAGCATGGGGACCGGTTCTGCTCTGGGTCCGGCCGCGCATTTGGAATCCTTGTACGCTGAAATCGGCAGGCGCTCACAAATAGCAGCCATCAACCCAGGCCTCGCCGCGTTACCGGATCTGCCACACTACGAAAACATGACCACCGAAAGCCTTGCCGATGCTTTTGATATCGGCAAGCGCATCTTTGCCCGCCTCGAGCGTTCCGTTCATGAGCTGCTGTGCGGCGACGCGGCTGAGGATTCAGCTGATCGCCAAAATCTCCAAAAGACGCTCCTGGATGCTTCGAAGATCAGCGATGAGGCTGTGATCAAATCGCTCGCGGATTTTATCTCGTCCAGTCTAGTGATTATGGGTCCGATTGCCATGATCGTGGCCAAAATTATCGTCGAAAAGGTGTTGGGCCCGACCCTCGCCGATGCCCGCAACAAAGCGATCCCTTTGATCGGTTGCGCTTGTAACACGTGGGCCAAGATCCTGAATGACCGGCATGGAGATCAGGCCACCCAAAGGATCAGCTTGGTCCAAGCCCTGACGTCGCAAACAGCTGCAGAGCCAGCAGTCACGGTCATGGCCGGAACAACGACTGCGGCGAGCGAGGTCTCAACATGACCACTGACGAGTTGATCGTCCAGATCAGTCACGCCTCGCATGCCGGCGATTGGGCTGGTGTGCAGCAATACCTAGGTCAGCTCAAGAAAGTTATGGCCGAACAGGGGCGGCCCATCAATTCGCCGAACGCGTACCGGCTGGTTGAGGCGTTAAGCGATTGCGCGCCGCTGATGCGGCAGGGGCCCGACCCCTACGCGCTGGTCAGAAAGATCACAGCCCATGCTGCGACGACGCCGCCCAACATTGCTGAGATGCGCTCGTCGTGGGACTTGCTCTATGCAATGCTGGCGGATCATGAAGTGCGGCTGGCAAGTCCCGATGTCCGGACTGTCTTAGAAACCTTCCGGAATGTCCGGTCCTTCGATCTCGTGACCAGGCTTGCCGATCGGGCCCTGATGCGTGACGCGGGGGACGCGCGTGTGCGCAACGTCTACGCGCAATCGCTGATCGAAACGGGACAGACCTTTGCCGCTATCCCGATGCTGGAATCCGTAAAAGCCCTCCCCAATGTTGCCAAAAGGGACATCGACGAGACGCATGGCCTGCTCGGGCGTGCGAACAAGCAGATCTACATAGACAACGTCAAGTCGCCGAGTACGCCTCTCGCCACGCGCCTTCAATTCAAGCCTTATCTCGAACGCGCCATCACAGAGTACGCAGCTGTCTACGACCCGTCACGGCCCGCTGAAAACTACTGGCAAGGGGCCCAGGTCGCCGCACTTCTGGCTCTCGCCGCTGAAGATGGATTTGCGAACATCAAGAACCCGACGGGGCTTTCAACCGAGACCCTGTCGCGAAAGATCATTGACGCGCTCGCGCCGTCCGCTGAGAACAATCCGGACGCCTGGGTCAGCAATACAGTGGGTCAGTGCTATCTGGCGCTGAAGGACTACGAGAATGCCGCCAAGTACTACGGCATTTTCGCACGCCACAGGCCTATGCAGGACTTTGTGCTCATGGGAACCGTCCGGCAGCTTGAGCAAATTTGGCGGATCAAGCCGGATACACCGGGCGCGGGAAGTTTATTGGCGATCCTCAAGGCCGAGCAGGTCCACCAGGTCGAAGGCGCGTTTACGCTGCCGAGCCGGCAGCTTGGAACACTGCGCGAACTCGCGGGGTCGCCCCACACCGAGAGTATGGTCGAAGATGGCGACTTTTTGAAATTGAAAGAGTTAAGGGATGCTGTGCAGCGCGCAGGTGGTGTGGTCGCCGTCAAAAGCCCGATGGGCGATACGATGGGAACCGGGTTCCTGTTCAAGGGCAAAGATCTGAGCGACCGGCTCGATAACGCCGTTTATCTTATGACCAATGCTCACGTTATGACGGAGAAAAACAAGGAGGGGGCTGAGCCCGGAACACTTGATCCCCAGACGGTCCGCCTTAAGCTCGAAGCGCTCGATTTGGAATTGTCGTGCGAGCCCGTTACCAGTTGGCAATCGCCCATCGTCAAGCATGACACCTCGATCGTGAAAATCACGTCGTCAATTGGTGATGCGGCCACCTTACCTTTTGCGAAAGAAACCCTTCCACTCGACATCGAAGATCCAGCGTTGGCACGAACCGGCACACGCGTGAGCATTATCGGGCATCCGAAGGGTGGTGATTTGTCCCTGTCGATTGTGAAGTCACTGTCGGGCGCGAAAGGTCTGTTGGTTGATATGGGGCCGCGCAAGCCCGACGAGGCCGATCCCGTTTATCTGCACTACCGCGCACCGACCGAAAGGGGAAATTCCGGCAGTCCGGTATTCGAGGCAGGCGGCTGGAACGTGATTGGGCTTCACCACATGGGCTTCGATCAATTTGAGGGCCGGCACAAGCTGAATGGCAAGACCGGCATGCATCACGCCAATGAAGGCATTTGCATCAAGTCGATCCGCCGCGCTGTCGACAAAGACTTGGCTCCGCAGAAGGCGCAGACGGGGAAGTGGGGCTTGATGAAGAAAGCGACGTGACGGTAAGGTCCATGACGCCCCTCACAGCCTTGCAATAGACTCGCGGAGATCCCCTTTGCTCATCAATGTCTTTGTCAGCGTGGGACGCGTTTTATCTCCGCAACAGGAAACGTTCCTTGCCCTGGTGCAAGACAAACTTAAGCGCGAAGGATTTCGCCACCGCACCGTGGGGCGCACGGACAATAGCCGTCAGCCATTGCTTCTGGTTGATCGTCTCATGGACAAGTGTGCTGCTGCGGTCGTCATCGCCTGCGAGCGCATTGTCATCGAAAAGGGTTTGGAGCGGCGCAGCAGCGAACATCAGGACACCATATCCCACCAGGGTTTACCGACACCGTGGAATCAGATCGAAGCGGCGTTTGCCTACGCTAAGCGCCTACCCGTGCTCGTCATCAAAGAGGAGGGTGTCAGAGGCGAGGGACTACTTGAACCGGGATATGACTGGTACGTGCACTCGACGCCTTTGACGGCGGATTTCCTCGTGTCGGACCGGTTTCTAGGGATATTTGACGAATGGCAGTTGGACGCCAAACGCCGTGCCGGGTGGTTCAAGTGCCGGGGGTAAGCCGGAGTTATGCGCGATCAATGGTTGCGTGCCACTTTTCCAGTTACGCCACGTCGCTCAATCCCAACGCTAGCTGCACGGGTTTAAACGAGCGGCGGTGAATGGGGCAGACGCCGAGGCGGGCGAGCGCATCTTTATGTTCGGGTGTGCCGTAGCCTTTGTGGCGGGCGAAGCCGTAGCCGGGGTACTCGCGCTCCATGGCGATCATCAACCGGTCGCGTGTCACTTTGGCGACGATCGACGCCGCCGCAATCGATAGGCACTTAGCATCGCCCTTGACGATGGTGCGCGTTTCGCAACCGAGCTGCGGCGCTTTGTTGCCGTCGATCAGTGTCAGGGCCGGCTTGACGCTGAGCCCTGATACGGCCTCAGCCATGGCCCACAGGGTGGCTGCGAGAATGTTGTCGCGGTCGATGCGTTCAACATCGGCAATGCCGGTGGCCCAGGCTGCCGCACTCTCGACAATACGCCGGTAGAGGACATCGCGCGCATCTTCGTCGAGCGCTTTAGAATCATCGATGCCCGGCGGAATATTTGCCGGATCGAGGATCACAGCCGCAGCGATAACCGGCCCAGCCCAGGGTCCGCGCCCCGCTTCATCGACCCCGGCAACGGGGCCACGGCCGAGCTCGATCTCGACGCTTTCGAGGTCGAATGTCGGGCTGAAGCGCGAATCGGTGATTCTCATGGCGCTGAGCATCGGGCGTGAGGGGAAAAGAGTCAAAAATAGTCTTCCCTCTCCCCGTCCTTACGGGGAGAGGGGGACATCGTCACCTCGTGACAGCCAGCCCGGCACGGGCTATCCCCTGGCCCTATGCTGCACATCAACGACCTCACGTTCCGCATCGAAGGCAAGCCAATCTTCGAACACGCCACAGCCGGGATTCCGACGGGCCACAAGGTGGGTCTCGTAGGCCGCAACGGCGCGGGCAAATCGACCTTGCTGCGGCTCATTACGGGAGAGTTGCATCCCGATGATGGATCGATCACCACGCCGCGCGGCGCACGCATCGGTCATGTGGCGCAGGAAGCGCCCGGTGGGTCAGATACGCTTATTGAATGGGTACTGGCCGCCGACACCGAACGGGGGCAGCTTTTGGCCGAAGCCGAGACGGCGACGGATCCAAATCGTATTGGCGAAATCCAAATCCGGCTGATAGACATCGACGCGCATGCCGCACCTGCCCGCGCGGCGAGTATTCTGGCCGGTCTCGGGTTTGACGAGCAGGCGCAGGGGCGCGCGTGCGCGGAATTCTCCGGCGGCTGGCGCATGCGCGTGGCGCTTGCGTCGGTTCTTTTCCTCCAACCAGAAATTCTGCTGCTCGACGAGCCGACCAACTATCTCGACCTTGAAGGCACGCTGTGGCTTGAGACCTATCTGCGGGCCTACCCTCACACCGTGGTGATTGTCAGCCATGACCGCGATCTGCTGAACCGCGTGCCAGGTGCCATTGTGCATTTGGAGCGCGGCAAGCTGACGTTCTACTCGGGCGGCTACGACGACTTCGAGGAAACGCGCCGCGAAAAGCAGCGCTTGGAACTGAAGCTCAAGAAAAAGCAGGATGACGATCGCCGCCGCATCCAGGCGTTTATCGATCGCTTCAAGGCCAAGGCGACAAAGGCCAAGCAAGCACAAAGCCGGGTGAAGGCGCTGGCCAAGATGCAGCCCATTGCGGCACAAGCCGAAGACCGCGTTACGCCGTTTCTGCTGCCCAATCCTGAGAAAATGCTGGCCAGTCCGCTGCTGCGGCTGGAGGAGGCGACGGCCGGATACTCGCCGGACGCCGTTATTCTGCGCAATCTTAATCTCCGTCTCGACCAGGACGACCGCATCGCGCTGCTCGGCCAAAACGGCAATGGCAAATCGACATTTGCCAAGCTGCTCGCTGGCCGTCTCGCGCCGCTGACGGGCAAGGTGTACGGCGCCAATCGCGTCACGGTCGGATACTTTGCCCAGCATCAGCTCGACGATCTCAATCCGCTGTCAACGCCCTACGACTACATGGTCAAGATGCTCCCCGAGGCGACGGAAGCGCAAAAGCGCACCAAACTCGGCACGTTTGGGTTCAGTGCGGATAAGGCCGATACCAAATGCGGCAAGCTCTCCGGCGGCGAGAAGGCCCGGTTGCTGCTGGCGCTGACAGCATTCCATGGTCCGCACCTTCTGATCCTCGATGAGCCGACCAACCATTTGGATATCGACAGCCGCGAAGCCCTCATCCATGCGCTGGCCGAATACGAAGGCGCAGTGATCCTCATCAGCCATGACCGGCATTTGGTCGAAGCAACCGCCGACCGGCTTTGGATTGTGCGCGGCGGCACGGTTTCGAACTACGATGGCGACATGGAGAGTTACCGCGCCGAGCTGCTGTCGGATCGCTCGTCGCCGGGGCGCGGGGCGAACGGATCCAGCGCTGCATCGGGCGAAGCACGCGTCGACCGGGCCGCACAGCGCAAAGCGACGGCGGAACGGCGCGCTGCGTTGGCGCCGCTGAAAAAGGCGGTTCAATCCGCGGAGAAAACGGTCGAGCGGTTGACGGCAGAGCTCGCGAAGTTCGACGCGGTGCTTGCTGATCCCGCTCTCTATGCTGATCCGCAGAAGGCGCAGAAGATGACGCTGGAGCGCGGTTTGATGGCCAAGAAACTTGGCGACGCGGAAAACGCTTGGATGACGGTCGCAGCGGACTTCGAGCAAGCTGAAGGAGAGGTGTCGGACCTAGGTCCGTGATGCGCAAAAACCGCGCAGACTGGAATTCAACGCTGCCAGCCGTGCACAGAGTTCAAATGCAGTGTCGTGCGAACTAGACCGCTGAATTTGCTCGCAAAGAGCGTAAATGCGCTCTCACGGAGAGACACCAACTCTGATTATGCGAATAACCTTCATCTGTTTGTCATGTATGAAATTGAAGCACGGGAGTCAGCCGATCCGGCGCAGCGGGGTGCGACGGTCGGGGGGTGTGAGGGCCCCTCGATAAGATGGGTTGTCTCCCGTGCACTCTTGATCGTTCCGCGAAGAGCGCGACGCCTATTGGTGATCGGTGTCGGGCACTAGGCTGACCTCAAGGCGGACCCGGTCGCAGGCGACCTTCGGGATCTTGCCACGGCCCTTAGCCTTCAGCAGCACCACAATCCCGAGTTCAGACAACCGCGCTAGCGTTCGCGTTAGGCTCGCCTTCGGGCGGCCAGAAATGCGCGACAGCTCGGCGAGCGTCTTAGGTTCGGCCGTCTTAATGAGACGCAACAGCTTGAGGTTGCGGTCAGATAACAGCCGCATCAGCTTTTCCGGGCGCGGTCCGCGCAGAGTGGTGGTTGCGGGGCCTGCCGGTTTGGCACCAGGCGCTGTGCCGTTTCCTGGAGTGTCTAGAGCGGGTTGTGCGAACTGAAAGTGAAGAACCTTACCTTCATCCATGGGACATCCATCATGACCGATGGGCACCGGGTGACGCCGGCGAACCGGGTCAACCTTGCGGCGCCGACGTTTCTGTAGCGCGGGATAGCGCCTATCTGAGAAGGTCAACGCGCGGGGCGGCCGGAAGGATCACCGGACACGCAACAATATCACGATTGTGATCGGGGACAGGGTGAGGGGGCGGGTGCTGCGGGGTAGGTCGGACTGAGCAAGGACGCCGTGGGCGTTCGCGCGATGTCCGAAACAGTGCCAGCGGTTTGTCGGACATCGTTGTGGCGCTTGTCAGCGCCCTCACTCAGTCCGACCTACACTGCGGCCTACCCCGCGATCTTCGAAAAATCGGCGACGGTCTGCGTGGCGGAGCGGATTTCGGACAGCATGCGCAGCCGGTTTTCGCGCAGTTTGGGGTCGGGGTCGTTGACCGTGACTTTGACGAAGAACGCGTCCACGGGCGCGCGCAGTTCAGCGAGCGCGTTCATCGCGCCTTTGAAGTTTTCGACGTTGATGGCGGCGACCGTGTCTTGCTTGACGCTTTCGATGGCGGCGGCCAGTGCCAGCTCCTCGTTGTCTTTGAGCAGTTTGAGGTCGTAGGTGCCCACGTAGCTGGTCTTGTCCTTCTTTTCCTCGATGGCGAGAATGTTGGCGGCGCGCTTGGTGCCCGCCAGCAGGTTTGCGCCGTCGTCGGTTTTCAAGAATGCATCGAGCGCTTCGACGCGCTTGACGATGAGGGCGAGGTCGTCCTGCCCACCAAGCGCGAACACGGCGTCGATCAGGTCGTGGCGGGCGCCTTTGTCCTTCAAGTAGACCTTGAGGCGGTCGGCGAAGAAGGAGAGGAGGTCTTCACAAACTTCCATCCAGTTAACAGGCACCGCTTCAGTTGTAGAAAGCCACTTCTTAAATTGGTCCTCGCCGCTGGCGGCAGCTTCAAATGCCTCTGCAGTTGACCCATAGAATTCGGCAAGTTTGCGATACTCCGACTTACCGGAAAACTTCCGCTTCCAGAATTGCTCATTTATCTGGTCCCACGCTACGGGAAGATGATCGCGCATCCCAACCCGCAAATCATTCTCCAGAACGATGCGGATCACGCCCAAGGCAGCGCGGCGGAGCTGATACGGATCGCCTGACCCTGTCGGTTTTTCATTGATCGCCCAGAAGCCGACGAGCGTGTCGAGCTTGTCGGCCAACGCGACGGCGATGGCGACCGCATCACCTTCGTCTTCGCGCGGCAGGGTGTCGGTCTGGCCCTTGGGCTTGTAGTGGAGTTCAATCGCGCGCGCGATTTCGGGCTTCGTGCCTGCGTGTTCCGCGTAGTAGCGACCCATCAGGCCTTGGAGTTCCGGGAACTCGCCCACCATGCCGGAGACGAGATCGGCCTTGCACAATTGCGCGGCGCGGCGCGCGTCTTCCTTTTCGGCGTCGACCGCGCCCGCAATCTGAAACGCAAGTTCGGCAATACGCTCGACACGATCCTTCTGGCTCCCGAGCTTTTCGTGGAACGTGATGCCGGACAGCGCAATCGCCATCTCGTCGAGTGGCTTTTTCAGGTCCTGGTCCCAGAAGAACTTGGCGTCGCTCAATCGTGCGCGGATGACCTTCTCGTTGCCCGAAACAATCTGGGCGCCGCCGTCGGTCGCCGTCAGGTTCGAGACGAGAATGAAGGCGTTGGCGAGCTTCTTCGTTTTGGGGTCGCGCAGCGAGAAGCACTTCTGATGCTGCTTCATCGACGTGGTCAGGCATTCGCCCGGAACCTCCAGAAAGCTCTTCTCGAACTCGCCCATCAGCACGACCGGCCATTCAGTCAGTCCCGCATTCTCCACCGTTAGCGCGTCGTCCTCGACCAGTTGGAGCTTCGCTGTCTTGGCCAGCGCCTGGGCGTGTCCAGCGATCGATGCCGCGCGGTCGCCTGGATCGAGCATCACTTTGTGCTTTTCCAGCGCCGCCCTGTAGTCCGCGAAATCCTTGACCTTGAAGCTGTCGTTGCCATGGAAGCGATGGCCGCGTGTGCTCGTGCCGCTGGTAATCCCCGCGACCTCGAACGGCACCACCTTGCCGCCGAGGAGGCAGATGATCGATTGCAGCGGGCGCACCCACTGGAACGTGCCCGATCCCCACCGCATGGACTTCGGCCACGGGAACTTCGCCATCACAGCTGGGACCACGTCGGCGATAATGTCGGTGGCGGCGCGCCCTGCCTTTTCAATGCGCGCGACGTAGTAGTCGCCCTTCTTGTCGTCTTTGACGATTTCGGCATCGGCCAGCGCTGCAAGTCCCGCCGACTTCAGAAACCCAGCGACAGCCTGTTCGGGCGCGCCGACGCGCGGGCCTTTGCGCTCTTCGGAAATGGCAGGAGATTTCGCCGGGACGTGGTCGATCACCAGCACCAGGCGCCGCGGTGTCGAAAACGACTTCGCCTCGCCCGTCTCCAAGCCCTGCGCCTTCAAGCCCTCGATCACGAGCCGCCGTAAATCGTCCGCCGCCCGCAGCTGCATGCGCGCCGGAATCTCTTCGGAAAACAGTTCAAGCAGCAGTTCGGTCATGAGGGGCGCCAAAGATGGGTCTGGGAGCGTTGGTTCTAGCCGTTCAGGATGCGTTCGCGAAGCAAAAAGAGGGGTGTTCTTGACAGGTACTAAACCTACACATACTATATGTGTAAGTTTTGGAAACGTGACCATGATCCGCAAACAGTTCTTTATCGAGGAAGAACAGAACGCCCGCCTGAAGCGGGTCGCGCGCATATCGGGCAAGTCCGAGGCGGAGCTGATCCGGGAAGGCATTGATCAGCGATTGAAAGATGCCAAAGAATTGGCCGAGCCGGAGGACTGGAAGGCTGCTTGGTTCAAGGCGGCCGGCATGTGGGCCGACTATCCGGAGATCGATGCGATCATGGCGGATAGGCGGCGCGCACGAGGCCGGCGCCGTGACCGGGTCAACAAGCGCATGGCCGCGAAGAAATGACGGCTATGCTCGTCGATACGTCCGTGACGATCGACGTGCTGAGACGTCAGTCAACTGCGGTGACTTTCATTTCCAGTCTGCACCGCAAGCCATTCGTGTCCGTCGTATCAATCATGGAAATGTACGCTGGAGCCCGCTCCCGTTCGGAGGAAAACCGGATTGAGTCCTTGCTGGCGGGTTGCGAGGTGTTACCCGTGACCGCGACAATCGCCAGAATCGGCGGTCAGTTTTCGAAGCATTATCGCGCCTCGCACGCGATTGATGACGCGGACGCTCTCATCGCCGCCACGGCCGAGCATCATGGCTTGGCCCTGGCGACGTTGAACGTGAAGCACTTCCCAATGCTTCCGAAATTGAAGAAGGCTTACTGAGCCGGTGCGGGCACAACCGCAGGTGCGGGGCCTGGATCTTTTTCCTGGGTCGCTTGGCCGGCCATTTCCATCGCCTTCGTGCCGATGTCGTCGACCGCGCCGGTCGTGAACAGATAGCCGAGGCCGACCGCGCACAGCGCGAGATAAAACAGCGAGACCGCCCGGTTGCCACGGAGCACAAAAAGGCCAATGACAGCCAGCGGAATGCCAAGCGCCAGAAGTCCTGCGATGGTCGGTGTCATGGTGGTCTCCCCTAAGCCGGTCTAGTTCGTGCGCACGGGTTCCGTTCCGTGCGCGATTTGGATGGGTGCCGTGCACGTCGCACAGCGGCAGGTTCTCTTAGAACCCCCCAAGGGCGATGGCTAGCCCGCCGAACACAACCGCCGCGCCAATCATCAGCCATAATACAAGCCCGGCGCTGCCAACGCCCAAATAGGCCATGACCGCGACGAGGCCGATGGCGGCAAGGCACCCGAACAGCACGGGGTTCGCCGTTTTGGGCCATAAGCGGTGCACGATCATGCCGAAAATAATCGCACCAATGGCAATGAGTGTCGCTTCGCCAAGCTGCTTGGGATCGCTGAACAGACCCCAGAAACCCGCTTGAAGTCCGATCACCGAAACGATTGCTGCTGTGTCCATATCCGCCCCCACGTTGTCCCGCTCCCTCTTAGCCTGACGGGCGCGCAGCGGGAACCCGGGAGACTAGAGATGGATGGGGAGGCGAAATTCGTAGGATTGGTTCGGCGCGCCCTGCGTTTGTGCGCTGTAACCCAACATCTTTGGCTCCGCGAGACACGTCATTGGGTTACGGGCGGGACGACCTACCAGCGCTCAATGAGAACTTGGGGCCTAGCTAACCCAACCTAGAAGAGACGACCCGGCCCCGCCGCCCTTCGTCGCCAGCCACGCGCCACAGCAGGGTTTGGCGAGCTCGCGGACGCAGAGGATGTAGCTCTGGCGTTCGGTGACGGAGATCACGCCGCGGGCTGATCAGATGGGCCAATCGTGTCCGATATTGGCGCAAAGCAGCCACAGTCGGACGGGACAATATCAGCGGTTGCCCTTACAAACTTGTGCTGGCGCGCCCTGCTCGCCTATGACCACGGTCATCAACGCGGCCACCCCCGATTACTGCCAGGGCAAGCCTCAGAGGATACGCATGAGACGTTCGATCGTCATCCTACAGGCGCTGGTTGCGGGGCTCGTGTTCGAGCCCGGTGCCGCCCTCGCGCAGGCAAGCTGGGGAGAGAACGGCCCGGTCTATGAGAGTGACGTGCGGCAGCAGGCGGAGCAGGACGAAGCCGAGCGCGCCGCGCGCCGGAAGACGTATGCGCCGGTGGCTTATCCGAAGTTCATGGATGGTGGCGAGCGGCCCGACATCAAGCCCGCCGAGCCGCCCATCGTCTACTTCGACCAAGCCGAAGACGCGGGCTCCATCATCGTCGATACCGAGAACCGCAAGCTCTACTATGTGCTGCCCGGCAAGAAGGCCTACCAGTATCCGATCTCGGTCGGCCGGGACGGCTTCACCTGGTCGGGCACGGAGCGGATCAGCCGGATTGCAGAATGGCCGTCGTGGACGCCGCCGCCGGAGATGCACAAGCGCATCCCTGGTCTGCCGGTTACGGTGTCTGGTGGCTTAAAGAACCCGCAGGGCGCCCGCGCGCTCTATCTCGGGAACACGATTTATCGCATCCACGGAACGAACAACGACCGTACGGTCGGACGCGCCAACTCGTCGGGCTGCTTCCGGCTGACAAACGAGCACGTCGTGCACCTCGCTTCAATCGCGAAGGCCGGAACGAAAGTGAAAGTGCTAAAGGCCTATATCGGCACCGTCAGCGAGAATGCCCCGCTGTCATCGCTGTTCGACTTCGGGTGGGGCGACGAGCCCGCTGCGGAGACAAAGCCGAAAAAGAGGGCGGCTCAATCGAAAAAGCCCGCCGCGACGGCCGCCGCGGGTGCGGCGAGCGCGGTGCCGGCGGCGGCGAAACAGGCAGTCGCAGCATCGGACACGAGCGCCGCGCCTCCCGCTGCGGCCGCGCCTCCCGCCATCGATGCGGTGGCAGCTGCACAGGCCGCTGCACAGGCTGCAAGGAGCGCCGCGGCCGAGGCTGCTGCCGCCGCACAGGCCGCCAGAAGCGCCGCTGCTGCTGCGAGGAAGGCGGCCGTCTCTGCGCCGCCGGATATGGCAGCTACCGCCCAACCCGCGGCGAAGAGTGCGGCTACCGCTGCACCGGCGGCCAAGACCGCGGCAGCGGAGTAGGATTAGGGAGCGGGACCTCCGTGTGCAGGTCATGGGCCGGGTCCGCTTAGGTTCACTAGCCACCCTCACCCAGCCCCACCACCCTCCGTCGCGAGCCACGCGCCGCAGCAGGCTTTGGCGAGGTCGCGGACGCGCAGGATGTAGCTCTGGCGTTCGGTGACTGAGATCACGCCGCGGGCGTCGAGCAGGTTGAAGACGTGAGACGCTTTGATGCACTGGTCGTAGGCGGGTAGCGCCATCTTGTGTTTGGCGCCTTCCGACTCCCCTCCGGGGAGCCGGCCGGAAGGCGCGCTGTCCCAGCCCTTCTCCAACAGCGACTGACACTCGGCTTCCGCATCCTTGAAGTGCTGCAACAGCATGTCGGTGTTGGCGTGCTCGAAGTTGTGGCGGGAGTATTCGCGCTCGGCTTGCAGGAACACGTCGCCGTAGTTCAGTTTGCGGTCGTCGGTGCGGCCGTTGAAGTTCAAGTCGAACACGCGGTCGACGCCCTGCACGTACATGGCAAGGCGTTCGAGCCCATAGGTGATTTCGCCGGCAACCGGGTTGCAGTCAAAGCCGCCGACCTGCTGGAAGTAGGTGAACTGCGTCACCTCCATGCCGTTGCACCAGACTTCCCAGCCAAGCCCCCAGGCGCCCAGCGTGGGGCTTTCCCAGTCGTCTTCGACGAAGCGGATGTCGTTGACCTTGGTGTCGATGCCAATGGCGTCGAGGCTTTGCAGATAGAGGTCGAGGATGTTGTCCGGCGACGGCTTCATGATCACCTGGAACTGATAGTAGTGCTGCAGGCGGTTGGGGTTCTCGCCGTAGCGGCCATCCTTCGGGCGGCGCGAGGGCTGCACATAGCAGGCGCTCCACGGCTTGGGGCCAAGCGCGCGCAACGTTGTCGCCGGGTGGAAAGTGCCAGCCCCCACCTCCATATCGTAGGGCTGCAGCACGACGCAGCCTTGCGCGCCCCAGAACTGCTGCAGGGTCAGGATGAGATCCTGGAACGCTTCCTTGGGGCGCAGGGCCGTGGCGGATTTCGATGTCATCTCAATAAGCTGTGAGGGGTTGGGAGGGCCGGGTTGGCTGATCGTCGGCGGCACTATACGTATTCTCGCCGTTCCGTCACCCTAGAACCGCTTTATGTAACACGCGCCTGGAGGCTGCACAGTGGACATTCTCGGCTGGATTTGGTGGACACTATCGAGCCTCGTTGGGCTCATCTGGTCGATCGGCTGGTTCCTGCTCGGCGGCTGGGTGTCGACGATTGCGCAAATCGCCGTCGTGGTCGGGATTATCTTTTTCTACAAGTACGGTTGGCAGCGTGCGCCCGCCGAGATCGCCGCGCGAGCGTCATCGGCCGGCCGGTTCGTGTGGGCCTGGATGCGGGCGCGGGAGCCGGGTGCGGCTGCGGGGTCGCCAAAGGTTCAAGTGCGTGAGGTCGTGCGCACCGTGCGCGTCAAGGAGACGGGCGACATTAACATCTCGACGCTGATGACGGTCCTCATGTTGGCTGGTTTGGCTTTGATTGCCGTGACCTAGCCTCGTTTCCTCAATCTTTGTCTTGCGCCCTGACCGTTCTGGCGGGAGGATCGGGCGGGGCCGTCCGTTGGCGGCCGGCAAATCCTGGAGGTGTCCAATGGCCGTATTGAAAGTAATCGAACTGATGTCGGAATCCTCGAAGAGCTGGGAGGATGCCGCGCAGAAAGCCGTCGAGAAGGCCGGCAAGTCGCTGAAGGGAATCCGCTCGGTTTGGATCCAGGACATGTCGGCCACGGTCGACGCCAAAGGACGGCTTTCGACCTACCGCGTCAATTGCAAGGTCAGCTTTGAGGTGAAGGACAAAGGTTAGTGTTGGGCCGGCGTGCGCGGGCGGTAGACGCCAGCTCGCTCATCCCACTCAAGGGCGCCGAGATCTTTTGGTCCGGCAGTGCGCCCACCAGCGCGTTGCGTGGAGTCCTTGGCACGGCGGCGGGCGAGATCCTCTTGCGCTTCAATCGCGCGGGCAAACCAGCGCGAGGCAGCGTAGAAACCGGCGCTGGCAATCAGGGCTAGGACGACTTGTGGCATGACGGTGCTCGCTTGCTTATTCAACGTTGACTGAAGTTCAGTGATCCAAGCTACAGACCATACCGCGACCACAACGCGCGGGTCTCGACAGCCGATACCAAATCGTCGGCCAAAGCAAGGCGTCCGCCGGTCACAAATGCTCGACCGGCGTCAAAGGATGGCATCCGGCGCAACCGGGACAACAGGCCGCCGCGTTCCAGTTCGATGACTTTAAGCCGCACCTTGCTGCCATGTAACTCCCGCATCTTGGTCCGCACGTCGGATATGCCATCGACCAGGCCGTGCTCGATGGCGCGTGGTGCGGTCCAGAACGCGCCGGAGAACAGTTCGGTATCGAGCCCCTTCAATTTTCCGGCGCGGCGCTCTTTGACAACGCCGATGAACACATCGTGGACATCGCGCTGCAATTCCTTGAGCCGTTCGATGTCTTCTGCCTTTTCTGGTTGAAACGGATCGAGGATGCTCTTCGACAGGCCCGAGGTGTGCACGCGGCGCTCAATGCCGAGTTTTTCAATCGCCTTTACAAACCCGAAGCCAGACGAGATCACACCGATCGAGCCGATCACCGACGATGGGTCGGCATAGATTTCGTCGCCGGCAACAGCGATGTAGTAGCCGCCGGAGGCAGCGACATCCTCACAGAACACATAGACCTTTTTCTGATGCTCGTCGGCCAGTTGGCGGATGCGCTTGAAGATTAAACTAGACTGCACGGGCGAGCCGCCCGGCGAATTGATGATGACGGCCACCGACGGAACCTTCGACATTTCGAAGGCTTTCTCGATGGGTCCGGCAAGCCCGGCAATCGACAAGCCAGGTCGCAGCGGCGTGACCATGCCGATCGTTCCAGACAGCCGCAGAACAGGGACGACGGGGGCACGCGTGAAGGGCCACATTCCAGCTGATCCTCAGGGTAAGTTGGGGGGTGGGCAGGCGGCATAGGTCAATAATTCTCACATAGGATGCGAAGCAGGCTCGTACTAGCCCCGGTCCCGTTCCGCAAGCGTAAGGCCGCTGCCATGGCGCAGAACGGCAGTCGCACGTACTGTGAAACTGTTGTCTGCGTTGTGCAGAACAAGTCCACTCAACAGCGTTAACGGTGCGCGACTGCCTTTTGTGCCTTGAACGATCACGCGGATGGCCGGTTCGCCGTCTCGCGGGTGGAGGGGAAGTATCCGCAAATCCCCAAACCGGGGCTCCAGCGCCTTCAGCACAGACATCAGGCCGTCCGCTTTGTGGATCATCGTTGCCGTGCCGCCCGGCTTGGCCATGCGCGCCATGAACCGCGCCCACAAATCGAGGCTATCCTCTGTCATGGCGTGTGACGCGGATTTGAGCGGATCGGCCGCGGGCGTGCCGTGTCCAGTGGTGTGAAAGGGCGGATTGGCAAGGACGTGATCGAAGCTGTCCGCCTCAAGTGCCACCCCAGCTGGATCTGTGGCCTTTAATTTGACGTCACCAGTGATGACGCGGACGCGTGCTTGAAGTCGATTGCGGACTGCATTGTCAGCGGCAAGCGCGGCCAATTGCGGCTCGCGCTCAACCAGTGTCACGATCGTCCCGGCAACACGCGCCGCCACGCATAGTCCGACGGTCCCGGCCCCCGCGCCGCAGTCGAGCACGCGCTGGTGACGCCCTGCCAGAACTGGTGCCGAGGCGGCGAGTAAAACCGCATCAATGCCGGCCCTGTAGCCCGTTTTCGGCTGGCGGATGATCAGCCGGTCACCCAGAAAGGCGTCTTCGGTGAGGTCCTCGTTCGCGAAGTCTGGCATCATGTCGCGGCATCGCTTGGCGCGAGCCAGTCGCCCAGCCCGGCCTCGCGGAGCAGCTGGCGGGCGCGCGGCAAATCCTGCTCATCGACCAGCACCCGGCATGGCAAAATGCCCAGTGACCCTTCCAGGATGCTCATGTTCCGGTCCAGGACCACTAACTCAATACCGGCTTCGCTGAGCACCGCCTCGACGAAGCTCAGCATCACCGCGTCGGTTGTCTTGATGAGTTCGATCATGCGTTGTCTCGACGGAGCGGCCCGCGTGCGGCAAAGTGCCGGTCAAATGACATTCGTGCGACCGGCTATAACATGTTTCGAAACCAAAAACTTTGGGTGCCCCTGTGGGTGTTGTCATCCCGTTTGACGAAGCGCGCGACCCTTCGGCAAGTTTGCAGCCGTTGATGGACCTCGTCCGCGAGGACATGGAAGCCATTAACCGCATCATTCTCGATAAGGCTGTGTCCGATGTCGAGATGATCCCGGAATTGGCGCATCATCTCATTGATTCCGGCGGCAAGAGACTGCGCCCCATGCTGGCCATCGCGTCGGCCAAGCTGTGCGGATATAGCGGCGGAGGACACATCCGCACGGCCTCGGCCATCGAGTTCATGCACACCGCGACGCTGCTCCACGATGATGTCGTGGACGAGAGCGATGCGCGCCGGGGCCGCAAGACGGCGCGGCTGATCTGGGGCAACCAGGCGAGCGTGCTCGTTGGCGATTTCCTGCTGGGCCAAGCCTTCCGGATGCTCGTCGATGTCGGCTCGCTGCCCGTGTTGAAGATTTTATCGAACGCGGCGGCGGTCATTGCCGAAGGCGAGGTGATGCAACTCGCCGCCGCCAAGAATACCTCGACTACCGAAGATGAGTACCTGGCGATCATCAACGCCAAGACGGCTGCATTGTTCCTGGCAGCCGCCGAAGTCGGTGCCGCCATCGCCAACCGCCCGGCTGAAGAACAGGCAGCCTTGAGGTCGTATGGCAAAAACCTCGGCCTCGCATTCCAGCTGGTGGACGATGCGCTGGACTATTCCGGCGACAGCGCGCAGCTTGGCAAGTCTGTCGGCGACGATTTCCGTGAGGGCAAGATTACCCTGCCGCTCATCCTGTCGTTCCGCCGTGGCAACGAAAAAGAGCGCGAGTTCTGGAACCGGACGATCGTCAAGGGTGAGATCGCAGACGGTGATCTGGAAACAGCGATCGGTTTGATGAAAAAGCACAAGGCAATCGAAGCGACGCTGGAGCGGGCCCGTTCGTACGGTGCCATTGCACATGATGCGCTGGCAATCTTCCGCGATTGCCACCAGAAATCGGCGATGAAGGATGTAATCGCGTTCTGTATCGACCGCGGGCATTGAGCAGGATCTGATCGCGTTCTTCTAGCTCAGCGTCGTAGCTTCGACCCACCAACTGGGTTGAGCGTGTCTGATCGCTGCTGCTGCCCAGGCAGCGTCTGCGAGACTTTGAAACACGCCAAAGCACGTCGGGCCGCCCCCGGACATCTGCACCAGATCGACGCCGCTTTGCTGCTTCAGCGCCTCCATGATGGTTTCGATGTCCGGCACGATGGCGGTGGCAGGTGCTTCCAGGTCGTTACCGCAGCGCTGCATCAGCGCGATCAGCTCGCGGCGATCAGGGATGTTGGGGCGGACCGATTGCAGTGCACCGGAGGAGAATTGACGAGCACCCAACGCGCGAAACACGCGCGCGGTCTTGTCAGGCGGAACGGCGGTGAGCGGATTGATCAGGACCACGTCCAGGGCCGGGAGCGGTCGTGCCAGCGGCTCCAAGCGCTCGCCGATACCGCTTATCCAATGAGCCGTGTTGGCAAAACAGACCGGTACGTCCGCGCCGAGGGCACGAGCGAGGGCGCTCCAATCAACGCCGGTATCGAGGCCTGGATTGGCGCGGCGCACGATGCGAAGGAGCGCGCCAGCATCGGCCGATCCGCCGCCAATCCCCGCCGCTACGGGAAGCCTCTTGTGGAGCGTGACGAGCCCAAGTGTCAGACGTGGCTCCGCTTGAGCGAGTCGGCGCAGGCAAACTTGGAGGAGGTTTTCGCCGGCAATCGATGGGCCGAACGGCCCCGTGACCGACACGCCCATGGGCGCCCTCGTGTCGAGTGTGACACCATCGGCCAAAGTGGCGAACGCCACGAGGCTGACCAGTTCGTGGTAGCCATCGTCGCGCTTACCGAGGACCTGCAGCGTCAAGTTGACTTTGGCGCGCGCAAGCTCTGCGAATTCACTCATGGAGGACGCGCCCGGCCGCACACCGCAGGCGCTTACGGCGTCGGTGGTGGAGTGTCGCCATTGCCGCTGGCCGCTTCCTTGACGCCGTTGCTGGCGGCACGCGCGTCTTCCGGCAGATTGGCGAGACCTTCCTGCAGCTTTTTGCGGATCTTCGTCTCGTCTTCGGGTTCGGGCTTCAGCGACAGCGCCTGGTCCCACTGGAACTTCGCTTCGCGTTCGCGGCCCACGCGCCAGAGCGCATCGCCAAGATGGTCATTGAGGACAGGATCATCCGGGCGAAGTTCCACGGCGCGCTCCAGGTAGCGTACGGATTCTTTATAGTTTCCCTGCTTGAAGTGTGCCCAGCCGAGACTGTCGACAATGTATCCGTCGTCTGGTTTGACCGCGACGGCCTTTTCAATGAGGGTCATGCCCTCCTTGAGATTGAGGCCTTGGTCGATCCATGAGTAACCCAAGTAGTTCAACACGAGCGGTTGATCGGGATAAAGAGCAAGTGCCTTTTTGAGGTCCTTCTCGGCCGATGGCCACGCCTTCAGGCGTTCATAGGATGTGCCGCGGGCGTAGAAATAGGACCAATGCCGCTTGTCGGGCTTCGGGATCAAGGAGATCGCGCGATCGTAGACCTCGACGGCTTCCGTGTACATTTTGCGCGACCGCAAGATGTTGCCGAGAGCATCGAGCGCCTGCAGTTTTTCCGACGTATCGAGCACAGCTTTGCCCGGAACAGCCGGTGACAGCGCTGCCGCCTCGGTGGAACCACTGGCGGGTGCCGCGTTGACAATGGCCGCGAGCGTCGCTTGGCCAACGAGCCCGTCGGCATCAATTCCGGTTTTGCTTTGGAACGCAATGACGGCTTTGCGCGTGGCATCGCCGAACTTCCCATCAACTGCGCCGCCGATGTCATAGCCCATACGCGCCAAGGCACCTTGCACGTCGCGTACAACCTCGCCGTCAGAGCCCACTTTGAGGACTTTGTCGCCGAGGTCGGGGATTTCCACAGCCGCAGACGGTGGAGTTGCTGTCGCGTCTGACGGCGCGGCAGGTGCCGCGTCTGCCGCTTTTTCTGTATCGAGCAGCTTGGTCAGAACAGCGCGCGCTTCGTCGGTCCGCTCCAGCGAGTTCAAATTGAACGCTTTGCGGATTTCGATCGCGGGTTCGAGCGGCGAGGCCTTTGGAATCCGGTCATAGACGTCGATGGCTTCAGCGTACTGCTTGTTGGTTTCGTAGGCGTTGGCGAGCGCTGCCAATGCAAACGGATGGTTCGGCGTCACGTAGAGCGCCATCTGCAAATACAGGATGCCAACGCCGACGGCGCCTTCGCCGATCAGCGCTTCCCCCAGTCCGTAGAACACTTCCGTCAACCCTTCATCGGGCGTTGAGACCAACAGCGGAATTTTCGCGCCCGTTTGGATCTGTGCCTGCAGGTCGCGTGCCAACGGGTGGCCGTCGCCCTGCGACTTGTCGAAATGTTCTTTCAAGATGTTGCGCGCAGACTTCGCGTCGCCAGCGTTCGCAGCACTGCGCGAGTACGCAAGCGCCGTCCGCAGCGTGCGGCTGTCCTGTTTGAAGACCTTGTCGAACGCCGCTTTCGCCTCCGCCTTGCGCCCGGCGGCATCCGCGATCAGCGCTCGGTGGTAGCGCAAGTAGAACTGCGCCCATTCGGCCTGCTTGGGAACGACAAGGAGATCGAGGGCGGCAGATGGGTTGTTGTCGGCCAGCTTGACCCACGCCAAAACCAGCGCGCTGGTCAGTTCCCCAATAGGGCCCGACGACGCGGCCTTAAAATGCTCTTCCGCTTTCTTCCAGTCCTTCGCCTTGAAGTTCGTGAGGCCGAGGACAAGCTGCGCCATGCGGTGTTGCGGTTGAACGGAAATGAGTTCCTCTGCCATCCGCTGCGCTTCCGACCACGATCCGCGCGTTGCTTCCATCAGCAGCGCTTGCTCCAGCAGCATTTCGCTGGCGGGGTCGAACATCAGGGCGCTGTTGTAGAACCCAGCTGCCTTATCGGTATCGTTGAGGCCCCGGGCAAAGCGTCCCGCGAGGTAGCTTCCGATCAGCGACTGGTTCAGGCGCTCGACCCGGGGGGCCTGGTCAGTCTCGGCGAGGGCCGGACTGAGCGGCGCGAGCAGGCTGGTCGCGAGGGCGGTGACAACCGCCGGCAGCATGGCAGCGCGCCTGTCCATTCGTGCTCGCATAGACCGTGTCCTCCGCGAATTGTGGGCCGATTTTGACTCAGGCAGATGAGAGACTAGCAAAGTTGGTAGCATCTTGGCGACAGGTGGAATGCGGCTTGACTCTATTTTTCCTCTGCAATCTCCGGGCTTTTGCCCATTTGAGCACGATGCTGTGTGCGTTTTCCCACTTATCGTGGGGGCCAACCCTGCGGTAGCTTTGTACCGGATCGCGAGTTGGGTGCCAGAAAACCGGTGCGGTGTGGTGGTGCCGCCCGTGGCCCAGGGCTGAAATCCAGCCCAGAGTCTCGTCTCGCGACTGGCTTGATTTTTGCTGGTCCCGGCGCAGTGTGGTTGTCTTGTTAGGTGTCTTAAATCAGTTTCAGAGACCGGTCCTTCGGGGCGGTATAGGACGACACAGTCGAACCTTGCACGGGCGCAGTCATGACACAGTACTCCAAAACCCTCCTCGCGCTGGCACTGGTGGCTGTGACCCCGCTCGCGACGGCCGTTCCGTTAAAGGCTGGCCAACTCGTCGCCGGGATCTGGGAAATGGCGGCCGACGAGCCGCCAATTGCGCCGGACGCCACCGCGGAGAGCGTTGGGGAGTCCGCTGAGGATGCTGAGGTTGAAGGTGAACCCGGAGCCACAGACGCGGCCGTCGTGCCCACTGAAGACGAAGCCGCGCCGCTTGAAGGGGCTGCGACGGGTGTGCCGCTTGCCGCGCCAGAACCAAAGCCGTAGGCCGGACCTTATACGAATCGTAGACCGGAATGAGTGAGGCGCAGCCGTGCGAAGTCCGGCACGGTGCCAATGAGTTCGGATGCATGTCGGACTTCACACCGTCATCTGCGATGACCTCACTCAGTGCGACCTACCCGATCACATGCCCGCATAGTTGGGCCCTCCGCCGCCTTCTCTTTTGCATTGAAGGCGGCACGCATCTCATTCCATGCACTTTCGGCGATCACATCCCCGCATAATTCGGCCCTCCGCCGCCTTCGGGGCACACCCACGTGATGTTCTGGCTTGGGTCTTTGATATCGCAGGTTTTGCAGTGGACGCAGTTCTGCGCGTTGATCTGGAAGCGCGCGTTGCCCTTGTCGTCCTTGATGACCTCGTAGACACCCGCCGGACAATAACGCTGCGCGGGCTCGGCCCATTCCGGCAAGTTGACCGAGATCGGGATCGACGGATCGGCGAGCAGCAAGTGAACCGGCTGATCTTCTTCGTGGTTGGTGGCCGAGAACGACACGCTGGTGAGCTTGTCGAAGGTCAACACGCCATCTGGCTTGGGGTAATCGATCGGCTGATAGCGCGACGCTGAGACAAGCGTTGCGTAATCGCTTTTGCCATGCCGCCAGGTGCCGAACGGTGACCAGCCGCCGAAGATCGTCCGCAGCCACATGTCGATGCCGCCAAAGGGAATGCCCAGTGCCGTGCCAAAACGAGACCACATCGGCTTGGAATTGCGCACCTTGCGCAGATCGCGGCCGACGTCGCCTTCGCGCACGGCCGTTTCGTAACTGCTGAGCTCGTCGTGGCTGCGATTGTCGCCGAGTGCCGCAAACGCGGACTCGGCCGCTGCAATACCCGACAGCATGGCGTTGTGGCTGCCCTTGATGCGCGGAAGGTTGACCATGCCGGCCGCGCAGCCGAGCAGCGCGCCGCCCGGGAAGGTCAGCTTGGGCATCGATTGCCAGCCGCCTTCGGTGATAGCGCGCGCGCCGTAGGCGATGCGCTTGCCGCCTTCGAACACATCGCGAATGGCGGGGTGCGTTTTGAAGCGCTGGAACTCGTCATACGGCGACAGGTACGGGTTATCGTAGTTCAGGTGGAGCACGAACCCGACCGAAATGAGGTTTTCGCCGTAGTGATAGAGGAACGAGCCGCCGCCCGTGCGGTTGCTGAGCGGCCACCCGAACGAGTGCTGCACCAAACCCGGCTGATGTTTACCGGGCGCGACTTCCCACAGTTCTTTAAGGCCGATGCCGTACTTTTGCGGCTCGGCATTGGCGTCGAGGTTGAAGCGCTTCACGAGTTGCTTGGCAAGCGAGCCGCGCGCACCTTCCCCGATCAACGTGTACTTGCCGCGCAGTTCCATGCCACGCACGAAGCTGTCCTTGGGTTCGCCATCGCGGCCGAGACCCATGTCCCCCGTCGCCACGCCCAAAACCGCGCCGTTGCTGTCATAAAGAACTTCGGCCGCGGCGAAGCCGGGATAGATCTCAACGCCCAGTTCGGCCGCCTGCTCGCCAAGCCAGCGACACAGCGCGCCGAGGCTGACGATATAGTTGCCGTGGTTGTTCATCAGCGGCGGCATGAGGATGGTCGGCAGGCGCACGTCGCCTGCTGGGCCGAGCACCAAGAACTTGTCTTCTTTGACTTGCGTGTCGACCGGTGCACCTTTGGCCTTCCAGTCCGGGATCAGGCGGTTCAAGCCAATCGGATCGATCACCGCGCCCGACAAAATGTGCGCGCCAACTTCTGAGCCTTTTTCGAGAACGACAACCGACACCTCGCGATTGGCCGCGGCGGCGAGTTGTTTCAACCGGATCGCGGCGGATAAACCAGCTGGGCCCGCGCCGACGATCACGACGTCGAACTCCATCGCTTCCCGTGGTGGCAGGCCCGATCCATCTTGCGCCATCGTGCGGTCCGTTCCCTGTCAAATCGCTCATATCCTGCCATCGATTAGGTCCCGCCCGCGGGAAGCGTCAAGCGCAGCGGGCGTTCCGTCACAGGGCCGTCATGGGCGGGTGGACGAAACGGCCCGGGCAGCTATGGTGCGCCGATGGCAGACCATTCGGATCAACACACCATCGCCGCGTTGCTGGCTTGGCACCAGGCGATGGGCGTTGATGCGGCTCTGGATGCTGAACCAACGAACTGGCTTGAGGGACGTGCACCTGGCGCAGGCTTTAAGCTGCCTGGATCTCCTGAGCCCGCCGCGCTGCCAACCGCCGCTGCCGTTTCGCAAGGCCCCCGACCCGCGTTCCAGCCGCCGCCTGTGCGCAGCCCACTGGCCGTGCCGGCTGCTCCCCCCGTTCGCAAGTTTGCTGCGACCGCACCGGACGCCGCCGAAACCTCCGCCCGCGTCGCCGCCCGAACGTCGCAGACCCTCGATGAGCTGCGCGCTGCACTCGAAAAGTTTGACGGATGCGGTCTCAAGGCGACGGCCAAAAATCTTTGCTTCTACCGGGGCGCGCCGCGAGCCGATGTGCTGATCATCGGCGAAGCGCCAGGCCGCGATGAGGATATAGAAGGCAAACCGTTCGTCGGTCCGGCCGGCCAACTGCTCGACAAAATGCTGGCGTCGATCGGCCTCAACGAACAGCACGTCCACATCACCAACATTGTCTATTGGCGCCCGCCCGGCAATCGCACGCCGACACCACAAGAGGCACACGTCTGCCGTCCGTTTCTTGAGCGGCAGATCGAATTGGTCGCGCCCCGTTACATGCTGCTTCTCGGCGGGTCTGCCGCAAAAGCAATTTTGGATTCGCCCGAGGGCATCCTAAAAATCCGTGGCCGCTGGATTGATGCGGCTATTGGTAACCAGACTTTAAGAACTATGGCGAGTTTGCATCCCGCCTATCTGCTGCGCACGCCAGCGGCTAAACGCCAAGCGTGGCGGGATCTTTTGGCGCTCAAAGCAGCACTTGCCGCGCCGGTATGACCGTTCGGAGACTTGTTCCGGGGGTCAAGAAAATTTGCGTAAGAGACGTATAAGGTTTGTCCTCAATTTTACCATTGAGTTTAAACGAGCCTTGAGCGCCCGGTGTTAGACTTCTCGGAGAAACTAGCTCGAATTGTCGGGGTCCCGGAAATCATACGGGTTCGGCAAGAATAACGAGAGGCGACAGTGAGCACCGGTTTTGTCTATCTGCGTCCGCTGAACGTGGCTTATGTCCGCGTCAATGGTCTCTATGCCACGTCCGCTAAGGATGCATGGGAGCGCATGTTCGCCTGGCTGAACGAAAGCGGCATGATCCGCTCGGTCGGCACCGGCTACGGGCTGCTGCTCGATGACCCGCGCGTGGTTGATGCTGTGAAATGCCGCTACGATGCCTGTGTCGAACTGATCGACGATTATGGCCGCAAGTTGCCTGACGAGTTTGGCATCCGCCGCCTGCCGGGTGGCGCCTACGCCCGCAACCGTCACAAAACGGGCAACGTCGGTTTGGGCAAAGTCATCAGCTCTCTACGCGATAATTGGGCGCCCGCACGCGGGCTTGCCGTCGATCCGCGCCGTCCGGTGATCGAGATCTATCTCGATAATCCGCAACTGGTTGGCGAGGACAAGTGCCGGGTCGATGTGTGTTTGCCGGTTCTGGCGGTTTCTGAGCACGAATCGGCCGCCTAAACGCCGGGCTGGACGCGATCACCAGAACACGCGACAGTTGCGCGGTGCAACAACCGCGTGACCACTCTCATGCCCCGTATTGACGAATCCCGCCCCTTCGTGCCCGTTCGCATTGCCATTCTGACGATGTCGGATACGCGCACGCTGGCCGAGGATAAATCCGGCAATACGCTGGTCGGCATGATCGAAGAGGCCGGCCACGTGGTCGCAGATCGTGCGCTCGCGCCAGACGATGTGGCGGCCATTCGGTCGAAAGTCGAAGGCTGGATCGCGAACCCGCAGATCGACGTGGTGATCACGACGGGCGGCACCGGCTTCACCGGCCGCGACGTCACGCCCGAAGCGATCACGCCGCTGTTTGAAAAACACATCGATGGCTTCTCAACCATTTTTCATATGTTGAGTTACCAAAAGATTGAAACCTCGACGATACAGTCTCGCGCTTGTGGCGGCGTTGCGCGCGGCACGTACATTTTCTGCCTGCCAGGATCCCCGGGTGCCTGCAAGGATGCCTGGAACGGGATCTTGAAGTGGCAGCTCGACAACCGCCACCGCCCCTGCAACTTCGTCGAGATCATGCCGCGGCTGGAAGAGCACCGGTAGCTACTCCCTCTCCCCATCTACCTTGATGGGGAGAGGGTTAGGGTGAGGGGCAGAAACAAAGTCAGGTGCGAGCCGCTGCCCCTCACCCTTGCCATCTCCCCATACCCAAATAGGTATGGGGAGAGGGGAAAGCTCGAACCCGCCGCCCATGCCCGCCATCAGCGCGCGCCAGGTCCGCCGCCTCATCGATGTCGTCGAGCGATTCAAGCGTTGCGATGGTGAGGCCCGCAAGATTGGCGCGGGTATCGGCCAATGCGTGTTCCGTCGACCACCTCACGCCGCCAAATGTGCGCGGCACTCGCGGAAACCGCTTGAGGCCCACCAGCCAATATCCGCCGTCCGGCGCTGGTCCGAACACGGCATCGTCGCTACCGAGTTTTGCGAACGCACGGCGAATATGGCTGGCTGTTATGCCTGGAATGTCGGAGCCGATGATTAGCGCTGGGCCGGGCGGCAGCTGATCCATGACCCCCTGCATGCGTTGGCCGAGATCGCCCCGCCCTTGCGCGCACCGTGGCCCGGTGTGGCGGAACATCCGTGAGCGGAGGCCGGCATCGGGCGAAATGGCGAGGATTGTGGTCCATTCCCGGGGACAGGTCACGCGCGCCAGAACCGCTGCCGTGGTGTGCCGGTAAAACGCCGTCGCGCCGGTAACGCCGATGCCGCGCGCCAGCCGCGTTTTGACGCGCCCTGCCTCAGGGACTTTGACCATAACGACGAGATGGCGGGTGGGGCGCAATGGGAAGAGCTCGGTCTTCAACGTTAAATTTTTGTATGACGGCGTGGTCTCGGGACCCTGATTGATCGGGATGCGCTGTGAAGCCGTAAATGAAGCATGTCAAAATCTACGATGCTCGTCACCGCGAAACTGGACCCCCCGCCGCCGGATCCGGCACGCCCGGCCGTTTACTTCGACGGGGCATGCCCGCTGTGCCGGCGCGAGATCGCGGTTTACCGCAAGCGCGATAGGGATGGTGCGATCGAGTGGGTCGATGTCAGCGCCTGTCAGGCCGCAGAGATTGTGCCGGGCCTAACAGGCGAAGCCGCTAAGCGCCGGTTCCACGTGCGCCGCGCCGACGGCACGCTCTTGAGTGGGGCTGCTGCGTTTGCCGAGATGTGGGCCCAAACCCCAGGTTTTCAGTGGCTGGGAAGATTTGCGCGCTGGCCAGGTGTGACGCCAGTGCTCGAAGGGGTGTATCGCGGGTTCTTGCGCGTGCGGCCTGGGGTGCAGCGCGTTGCGGTTTGGCTCGAACAGCGGCAGTAGCCGCGCCAAATTACTTTATTTCTGGCTTCAGTTCCGTAATCTCGCGGGCTTCACCGGCTGGATTGGCGCGCGCATACATTCGCTCAATCGTAGTCATCGGTGCGCCGGAAAAATAGAGGGCAAGGCACAGCTGATTGCGTGCGATGCGCCGTAGATAACCTCGCTCGCGATACCGGCGTGCGCTCGTTGTCGCCTTGGATCGCTTCGCTTGGATGCGGCTGCGGCCCAGCCGGCGGACAATCGCGACATCTTCCATCAACGGCAAATCGGGATAACCGCCGATGTCGTCGTACAGCCGTCGTGAGATTAGCAACCCTTGATCACCATAGGGCAGCTTCAAGAGGCCAGACCGGAAGGCCACTGCGGCTTCAAGTGCGCGGGCCGCAAACCGCGTGTCGTCGAGCGTGAAGCGGAATACGGCGGCACTTTGAGCAGCGTTGCCTGACGAAATCGCCTCGATGTGCTGACCCGCTTCCCGTTCCCAACCGGGCTCGAGCACCGTGTCGGCATGTAAGAAGAGTAGCCAGGGAAAGCGGGCCTTGGCCGCACCCGCCCGTAGCTGGTGGCCGCGTCCGGCCGCGCATTTGATGATCGCCACTCCGGCGTCATCAGCGATCGCCAGCGTGCGATCACGCGATCCGCCGTCGGCGACGACGACCTCGCGCACCAGTCCGTCAACCATCGCCGGCACGAGCGCGGAGAGCGTTGCTGCAAGGCCTGCTTCGGCATCGAGCGTGGGGACAATGACGGAAATCATGTGCGTGGTGTCTCACAGCCCCGGCGCGTCTGCAAGACAGGCGAAAGTGCCAAATAACATGGCAGGCAGTAAAAATGTTCTTTATTTGTTCTCATGTCCGAGGTAGCCTGTTTTGTGGCTCTGGGAGGATTGAAATGGACGACATGACCGAGACAGCCACAACGATCATAGGCCGCGAACTTCTGCCAGAAGACCGGCGGCGGGGCCGCGGTGCCCGGTCGAATGCGACGGGGCGTTTTGAGCCAGAGGCGCGGGTGTCTTTTGATGATGGTTGGGAGAGCCTCGGCGACTTGCAGGCGTTGAAGACCGAAGTTCACGACGAGGCGGCGCGCTCAATCATCATGCGTAACGACAGCCCAGACATCTCCTTCGATCAGTCGATCAACCCTTATCGCGGCTGCGAGCACGGCTGCGTCTACTGTTACGCGCGGCCGACCCACTGTTATCTCGGGCACTCCGCGGGTCTCGATTTTGAAACCAAGCTGTACGCGAAGCCAAATGCGGCGGCGCTTTTGGAGAAGGAGTTGGCGAACCCGCGCTACATCCCGAATACCATTGCGCTGGGCACCAACACAGATCCCTATCAGCCGATTGAGCGCGAGCGGCGCATCACGCGGTCTATTCTGGAAGTTCTGGAACGAGCGCAGCATCCCGTCGGCATTGTCACGAAGTCGGCGCTTGTTGTTCGCGACATCGAAATCTTGGCGCGCATGGCAGAGAAGGGCTTGGTGAAGGTTGCGCTATCGGTAACGACGCTCGACCGGCGGTTGGCGCGCTCCATGGAACCAAGGGCCGCCACGCCGTCGAAGCGCTTAGAAGCCGTCCGGCAATTGAGCGATGCGGGCATTCCGACGGCTGTGATGGTGGCGCCCGTGATCCCGGCTTTGACCGATGCCGAGATTGAAACGATCTTGCAAGCTGCGAAGGACGCCGGTGCGCGCGAGGCCGGTTATGTTTTGCTGCGGTTGCCGCTTGAGCTCAAGGATGTATTCCGCGAGTGGCTGGTGACGGAGTATCCGGACCGCGCTGACCGCGTTATTCATCTTCTGCAGTCGATGCATGGTGGTCGGGACTACGTGGCCGAGTTTGGTGTGCGCCAGAAGGGCTGCGGACCTTATGCAGAGCAGATTGCTCGGAGGTTCCGCTTGGCGTTGAAGCGCCTGGGCCTCAACGAGCGCCGCCAAGTGCTGCGCAATGACCTGTTCCAACGGCCGGTGATGCCGGGCGGTCAGATGGCGCTGTTGTGATGT
>JANOFU010000113.1:0-81942 GCA_031413815.1 Hyphomicrobium sp.
ACACGCCAAACACACCCGTCTCCGCCCGCTGCCCAACCGCAACCCGCATGGGTGCCGAGTACAATTCCCCGAGTATGAAGTTGGGTATTTGCTCTATTGTTGTCTCACCCTCTGGGTAACACACCAATCGCTCAAATCACAATCAAAAAAACCGGCCTGCATTGCTGCAAGCCGGCTAAGTTTTGAGCACCTTTGGAGGAAGGTGTTTGATGCCACCGCGAGGCCTTTATTCAGCTGCGGCGGCCATCACTTTTCCCGGGCCTCCATCGAACCCGAGAGAAGCAGCGACTGACTGGTGCATGATGCGCCCGTCACGAACGTTGAGACCTGCCGCCAAGTGCGGATCGCGGTCGAACGCGGCGAGGCCGCGCTCGGCGAGCTTGATCACGAATGGCAGCGTAGCGTTGTTTAGCGCCTGAGCCGACGTGACCGGAACCGCGCCCGGCATGTTAGCCACGCAATAATGGATGATGCCATCGACGTTGAACGTCGGATCGGCGTGCGTCGTCGCCTTAGAGGTTTCAAAACAGCCACCCTGATCGATCGACACATCAACCAGCACAGCGCCCTTCTTCATGCGCTTGAGCATCTCCCGCGTGACAAGCTTAGGCGCGCTGGCCCCGGCGACGAGTACAGCGCCAACCACCACGTCAGCGCCGAGAACTTCGGTCTCGACGCTCTCCATTGTCGAGGCCAATGTGCAAACCCGGCCTTCGAACAGTTCATCCAACTGCCGCAACCGCGGCAGAGAGCGATCAAGAATGGAGACCTCAGCGCCTAAGCCGACAGCCATGCGGGCCGCGTGCGTGCCAACGACGCCACCGCCGAGGACGACAACCTTCGCCGGGCGAACCCCAGGAACGCCACCCATCAGCACACCGCGCCCACCCGTCGGGCGGCGCAGCGCAATGGCGGCGGCCTCAATCGCAAGACGGCCCGCGACTTCGCTCATGGGGGCAAGCAACGGCAGACCGCCGTTGGCATCCGTCACTGTTTCATACGCAATCGCGGCAGCGCCCGAAGCCATCAGCCCTTTGGCCTGCTCCGGATCGGGAGCCAGATGGAGATATGTAAACAAGATCTGGTGCGGCTTCAGACGCTTGTACTCAACCGCCTGCGGCTCCTTCACCTTGACGATCATCTCAGCCTGGGCGAACACCGCTTCCGCATTGGGCAGAATTTTAGCGCCAACCTTTTCATACGTTGCATCGTCCGCGAAGATGCCGGCACCGGCACCCGACTGCACGAAAACCTCATGGCCGCGGGCAGTCAGCTCGCGTACCGAACCTGGCACTAGGCCAACACGGAACTCGTTGCTTTTGATCTCGGTGGGAACGCCAATCTTCATGATGTCTCTCCCTCGATGGGGCCTCGCGTTGATATGAAGAAAGTATTGTCGGGATTCGAGTTTGAGAGTATGCAATTGGACTAGCCTTATTGGCCAAATGCGCAGATAATCTGCGTTGGTTTATCTTTTTGCGGTGACTCATGGCGCTTGTGGACCTAGATACGCTAGATCGGGCCATATTGGGGGCGCTCGCCGAAGACGGGCGATTGAGTCAAGTTCAGCTCGCCGAACGGGTTCCTCTGTCCGCCACAGCCATTGCCCGGCGCATCCGCGCGCTCGAGGAGGCAGGCGTCATCGAAGGCTATCAGGCCCGCATCAGCCGCCGCGCGCTCGGCCTGACCATGACCGTCATCGTCCACATCAGCTTGAAGAGCCAGAACGAGGAACTGCTGGCGTCGTTCGAAAAGGCCGCCTCCACCGCGCCGTCAGTCGTCACGTGCCATTTGATGTCGGGCGACGATGACTACGTACTGACGGTGCTGGCGCGGGATCTCGCGGACTATGAGCGCATCCACAAAGAGGAATTGTCGCGTCTGCCCGGCGTCGCGCGGCTCAAATCCAGCTTCGCGTTGCGCGAAGTGAAAGCGCGAGCGTTGCCTGTGACGAGTTTGACTCGTTAGTCGACGCGACTTCCGGTCTTGGTTCGTCATCCCACTTTCCACCCGTCATCCCGGATGCGGCGCAGCATTCTTATGGTGCGTCGCTGATCCGGGATCCCGTGTCTGCGGCGCACCGTCGGCGACGCTGTGCGCACGCGCACGGGATGACAGGTCCAAGTCAAAATGACGGGTGTGGTGTCTGATTAGCCCGTTCCCCTGTCCGTCAGAAAATTCCGCGACGGGGCATTGGCTGGTTTCGGTAGCGCCTCAGCTTCATCCTTCAAATTGACGCCGGACAACTTGCGGGCCCGAGCGCCCTTGATCAGGTAATGTAGTTTGTAAGCGGCGTCCTTGTAACTCAATCCATCGCTGCGCACATTCGAGATGCAATTGCGCGATTCATCCGTCAGCCCCACCTTCGGACTGTAGGTCAAATAAATCCCGAGACTGTCAGGCGACGACAATCCAGGCCGCTCGCCAATAAGCATCACAACCACCTGCGCACCGAGCAACTCGCCCACGTCATCGCCCAGCGCCACGCGCGCCTGCTCAGCCACGATCAGCGGCGCCCGGCTCCAGTTTTCCTGCTCGATATGCGGAATGAACGCCTCAAGGAACGGTACGATGTTCTTGTCAATTGCATATGCCGACAGTCCATCGGCCACGATCACCACAATGTCGTACGGCCCACCTTTGATGGCCTTCAAGTCGTCGCGAGACCGGTGATCGAGCCTCCGGCCCATATCAGGGCGCTGCAAATACATCGGCCGGTCCACCGCAGCACTGCGAACCCGCACAACCTGACCCCACCGCTTTGACAGATCTTCGCCAATCCGGTGCGCATCGAGCTTGTGGTGGACGGCGTTACGGGCGCGGGCATGCGCCAGCTGAAACTCAAGATGCGCTGCTGTAGGGATGCTCACCCCTGCACGTCCCAACGCAATGCGCGCGGGCGTATGCTGGCGCAGATGCGACCAGGGATTGGCAATCGTTACAGATTTCTTGTCTTTGTCTGACATCGGGTCCCTTTGCGGGTCTCAGTTTGTGATCCTCACTGGGCCGTGAGGACGGGCTGGAAGGCGTGCGGCACGTGTTCTGACAGCTTGAGCGTCTTGCCGGGCTCAAAAATATTGTGCGCGTGCAGCCACGCTTCGAACTCCGGCGCCGGCTTCGACCCCAGCACCTTGCGCACATAGAGCGCATCATGGAACGACGTCGTCTGGTAGTTGAGCATCACGTCATCGGAACCAGGAATGCCCATGATGAAATTGATGCCGGCAACGGCAAGGAGCGTCAACAACACGTCCATGTCGTTTTGATCGGCTTCGGCATGGTTCGTGTAGCAAATATCACACCCCATCGGCACGCCCATCAGCTTGCCGCAGAAGTGGTCCTCTAGCCCTGCGCGCACGATTTGGCGGCCATCGTACAAGTACTCCGGCCCAATAAATCCGACGACCGTGTTGATCAGATGCGGCTTGAACCTGCGCGCCACCGCATAAGCGCGCGTTTCGATCGTTTGCTGATCGGCGCCGTGATGGGCGTTGGCAGACAGTGCGCTGCCCTGCCCCGTCTCGAAGTACATGACATTGTCGCCGACTGTGCCGCGCTTCAACGACAGGCCGGCTTCATAGCCTTCCTGCAAAAGCTTGAGATCAATGCCGAAGCTCTTGTTGGCAGCTTGCGTTCCCGCGATCGACTGGAACACGAGATCGACTGGCGCACCGCGATTGATCGCCTCAATCGTGGTCGTCACATGGGTCAACACGCACGATTGGGTCGGGATTTCGTAGCGCGAGATCACCTCATCCAGCATCGCAACCATCGTCATCACGGCGGACACGCTGTCAGTTGCCGGATTGATGCCGATCACTGCGTCGCCATTGCCGTACAGCAGGCCATCGACGATGCTGGCCGCGATGCCTGCTGGATCGTCCGTTGGGTGATTGGGCTGCAAGCGTGTCGCCATCCGGCCCTGCAAGCCGATCGTGTTGCGGAAGCGGGAAATGACGCGGCACTTCTGCGCCACTAAAATGAGATCTTGCACGCGCATGATCTTCGACACGGCTGCGACCATCTCTGGCGTCAACCCGGGCGCGAGTTTGGCCAGCGACTTCTCGGTGGCGGAATCTGACAGCAACCAATCGCGAAACCCGCCAACCGTCAGGTGGCTGACCGGCTTGAATGCCTTCTTGTCATGATCATCGATGATGAGGCGGGTGACTTCGTCGTCTTCGTAAGGCACCACGGGTTCGCTCAAAAACGTGGCCAACGGTACGTCAGCCAATGCGATCTGCGCGGCGGCCCGCTGTTCGTCGTTCTCAGCAGCGATCCCGGCCAACTGATCGCCAGACTTCAAAGGCGACGCCTTCGCGAGCAAATCCTTCATATCCCGAAAGACATAGCGCTCGCCGCCAATCACATGGGCAAATTTTGGCATGGGTCACCTGCTTGCCAGCCCCGTGCTCCGGGGCGGCGCTGCCACGATCAGCCACCTTAGCGCTGAACGCCAGAATGTTCATCAGGGAACATCGGTTCGGCAAACTGTAGTCCGGTGGTCCGCCAGCGTATTGACGGCAACCCGTCCGGAATTGACCGATGGCAACGCCGACGACGGCGGCGTGATCAGCCCTACCCGAAACGGGGATTGCTGTTTCATCTGTCACGCCTTAACTGACGGGCAGACGTCTGGCTCTCCCCCGCCGCTCCGCCCGTCACAATCGGCTGCGCTGTCACATGCCCCGCGGCCCAAACGCATGGACGACATGAAAACCGATACGCCCCGCCCCATCCGCCTGAAAGACTACCGGCCCTCCGCCTACCTCATCGACAAAGTCGATCTGGATTTTTCCCTTGATCCTTTGCGCACCCGCGTCACCGCGCGACTCAAGGTGCGGGCCAATCCTGCCTATGAGGGCAAGGCCGAGCCGTTGCGCCTCGATGGCGAGCTGTTGGAACTTGAGAAAATTACACTCGACCGCGACGTGCTCACAGCCAGAGACTATGTGCTGGCAAGCGACAGCCTCACGCTTACCAAAACACCCACCAAACCGTTCACGCTCGACATCGTGACGCTCATTAACCCGGACGCCAACAAGGCACTACAAGGGTTATACCGATCACGCGGCGTGTTCTGCACACAGTGCGAGGCGCAGGGCTTCCGCCGCATCACCTACTTCCTCGACCGGCCCGACATTCTGTCCGTCTACACCTGCCGCATTGAGGCCGACCCGAACGAGTGTCCTATCCTGCTGTCCAACGGCAACCCCGTCGAACGCGGCACGCTGGATCGGGGAAAGCGCCACTACGCCGTCTGGAAGGATCCACATCCCAAACCCTGCTACCTTTTTGCCCTCGTCGGCGGCAACCTGTCGCCGATCGCGTCGAACTTCACCACCCTATCGGGCCGCAAGGTCGACCTGCGGATCTATGTTGAACACGGCAAGGAAGACCGCGCGGCTTGGGCGATGGATGCTCTGAAGCGCTCGTTCAAGTGGGATGAACGCCGGTTCGGCCGTGAATACGATCTCGATGTCTTCAACATCGTCGCCGTATCGGACTTCAACATGGGCGCGATGGAGAACAAGGGCCTCAACATCTTCAATGACCGTCTGATCCTTGCGTCACCCGAGACCGCCACCGATACGATGTTCGAAGCCATCGAAAGTGTGGTCGCGCATGAGTACTTCCACAACTGGACGGGCAACCGCATCACCTGCCGCGATTGGTTCCAGCTGTGCCTGAAGGAAGGCTTGACCGTCTACCGCGATCAGGAGTTTTCAGGCGACGAGCGCGATCCGACTGTGCAGCGAATCATCGACGTCCGCCAATTGAAGGCGCACCAGTTCCCCGAGGACGCCGGGCCATTGGCTCACCCCGTGCGGCCCGACACGTACATTGAGATCAACAACTTCTACACCGCGACCGTCTACGAGAAGGGCGCCGAGCTCGTCCGCATGATTGAAACGATCGTTGGCCAGCTGACGTTCCGCGCTGGTATGGATCTTTACTTCGAGCGCCATGACGGCGACGCCGCCACGATCGAGGACTTCCTCAAATGCTTCGAGGAGGCGAGCGGCCAGGACTTGTCACAGTTCAAGCTGTGGTACGCGCAGGCTGGAACGCCGGAACTGGTCTGCGCTCTGAACTACGACCGGGCCGCCAAAACAGCTGAGCTCAAGGTGGACCAAATTCAACCGCCCACACCTGGCCAGACAAAGAAGCAGCCGCTGCACATCCCGCTCAAGATTGAACTGCTGCGCTCCAATGGCGAGGCGATGGATCTCCAACTTGCCAACGGCGACGCCGTCAGTGACGGCGTGCTACATGTCCGCAAACGCTCGCAGACGTTCCGGTTCACCGGCATCACCTCGCGGCCCGTTCCGTCTCTGCTGCAAGGCTTCTCAGCGCCCGTCCGGCTCACGATCGATCTGGCAGACCGCGATCTTGAGTTCTTAATGGCCAACGACAAAGATCTATTCAATCGCTGGCAGGCGGCCAATACCTACGCCATGCGCACGCTCGTGCAGATTGTTGGCTCGCTGCACGATGGCAAACGCTCGGGCCGCGGCACGGCTTACGCCAAGGCGCTTGGCCTCGCCATCTCCGACACCACGCTCGATCCGGCCTACCGGGCGGAGCTTCTCAGGTTGCCCAGCCAATCGGATGTCGCGCGCGAGATCGCCCACAACGTCGATCCGGGCCTTATTTACCGGGCGCATCGTCAGCTCTCGAAACTGGTGGCGACCACGCTGAGCGACGGCTTGGAGGACATCTACGCGTCGGCGATGCCGCGCGGGGCCTTCTCGCCGGATGCCAAGAGTGCCGGCAAGCGCGCACTCCGCAACACCATCCTCACGCTGCTAACGTCGCGCGGCGAGGACCAGGACCAAGCCCGGTTGTGGGAGCACTTCCGCAAGTCCGCCAACATGACCGACCAAGCGCATTCGCTGGGGCTTCTGGCGAGCCAAGACACACCTCACCGCGACAAGGCGCTGGCCGCGTTCTTCGACCGCTGGAAGGGCGATCACTTGGTCATCGACACGTGGTTTGCAGCGCAAGCCCAGTCCGCGTTGCCGGGCGCCCTCGATCACGTCAAAATGCTGACAATGAACCCTCTGTTCAGCCGCTCTGCGCCCAACAAAGTCCGGGCTCTGATCGGCAACTTCGCCCTGCAAAACCCGCTTCAATTCAATCGCCCCGACGGCGCCGGGTACGCATTCGTGGCTGCAGAAGTGCTCAACATTGATGGCTTGAACCCGCAGATCGCCGCCCGAATGTTGAGTTGCTTCCGCAGCTGGCGATCACTGGAAAGCGTGCGCCGCGCCCACGCCAGACGGGCCCTGCAAAGCGTCGCCAAGACCAAGCAGATTTCCCGTGACGTCTACGAAATCGTGACAAAAATGTTGGAGTCGTGAGGATCTTACAGGTTAACGCTTGACCTCAATTATTCTCCCTCGACAGCTGAGTCGCGAATCAGTGAACTAGGGGTGCGAATCGAGCGGCGTTTTGCTCCGGCGCGCACTGGGCAGCATCACCAAATTTGACCAAGGAGACTGGGATGGCGTGGACCTCGTCCGCCTATCCAGGGGCAGAGACTGCGCGCATGCAGCCTCTCGCCTCGGGCATGGCAAAAGCCGCACAGGCTTGGACTGCCATCAGCCGCACCTTGGCGGGACCTGCCCTGCACGTGGCAGGCGCTGCTCACCTGATGGTCTTGGCCGCGACCGTGCTAAATCCGACCGCACAACCGCTTCCTTTGCTTCTCGTGGTCACTGGACTTCTGCTCATCGTTCTATCTCTCTCTCACGCTGGGCCGAAATCCCACACGAAAGATGCGGATTTGATTGCCGCGCCCGACCAGCCGGCAGCATCCGGGGACCGGTTGGCTTTGGAACGGCAATCCCAGCGGCTCGTCGAAATCGCAGATGCCGCCACCCGCGCCCGTCGCGAAACTGAACTGCGCGGGAAAGTCTGGGCCGACCTGACCGCCCGCATCAGCCACGAACTGCGAACGCCTCTTAACGCCGTCATCGGCTTTTCCGACATTATGGACGCAGAACTGTTCGGACCCGTCGGCCACGGCCGCTACAAGGAATACAGCCGCCACATTCGCGACAGCGGCCAAGACCTCTTGAAATCCACCGAAGATACCCTTGCGCTCACGAGCTGCTTAGGTGGTCCCAGCGCCAGCAGTTGCGCCGTGCCGCTCAACCTCGATGTGATGATCGCAGACGCGTGGAGCTTCTTCGCCGCCGCGCAACAAAAGCACAGCATCACCTTGAAGCTAGACATTGCCGCTGGCCTCGAAGTCTTGGGAGAACGCCGGCCCCTACGCCAGATCTTCATCAACCTCCTCACCGAAGCACTCTCACGCGCGCCTGATGGTTCTGAGATCCGGGTGGCCGCCCGGGACAGCGGGGATCTGGTCGAATTGGAGTTCGACGTTTCCGGAGCACTGACCCGCCCAGCGCTGGCGCAAGCGCCGCTCGCCATTTGCATCGCGCGGGTTCTACTGGAAATGCAAGGGTCTGGATTGACGGAAGGATTCGATGCCCAAGGCTCCTGGCACGCATCAGCGATACTTGAGCACGCCTCACAATCCGATTTCTTTGGAGCAGGACAAAGGTAAGCAGGACTAGTCAGCAGGTCCGCCATCCGGCGGACCCTTCCTGCGGCCGCGGTGGCGCTCAACGCGCATTTTCCAGAATTCTGACAACCGCTGGCGCTGCTCCGGCGACAACTTTTCCGCGGTGTCGAGGACGACGGACACTCCCTTATCGCGCAAGGTCTTTTCCGCCAACCCAACCCGGTCCATCGCGCTCTTCAAGGCGGCTCTGTCGAACGGCTCCGCAGCCAACAGTTCTGCGGCTTGTTTTTTGAGGGCCACCGATTCCTCGCGTAGCGCGCGCAATTCAGGCCGAGCCGCTTTCAGGTTTTGCCGCACCAGATCGCGCTGTTCAGGCGGTAAAGAATGCGAAAACCACATCAATCCCTGATCGACACTCGCGCCCCCGCCGCCTGGGCCGCTCCGATGGCCGAAGATCATGCGTCCTGCGACCGCTCCTGCCACGAGCAGATTGAGGGCCAGCGACGCTATCAGCAGCCACTTGAGGCGGGATGACGGACGCGGCGCAGGCCCGCCTGGACTCAGGGTATCGGTCACAGCGTGTCCTCCTCGACACCGCTCGCAATGTCTGAACCCAGCACCGTCTCGCTCACATCAAACTCACTGTCCGTCGCTGCCGTGCCCGAGAGACCTGGCAGCGGAATGCCAGCAGCCTCGAAGGCACCCGTCGTGCCGGCAACAACGCCGAGCACCAACGAGGCCGCTAAGACCATCGCTTCACGCCAAAGCGAACGCCCCGCAACGCTTTGCGGATGCACCGCCTTTGCGGCAGACCGCTTGATCGCGACGACATTGTCTTTTCCTGCGTGAGCCGTCCCCATCCCGGCGCCCAATTCGGCAAAGATCCGGGACTTCACGGCTTCAACTTGCCGGGCCGGAGCCTCGGGCGCTTGCGCGAGCAGCCGGTCCAACGCCTTGGCGTCGCCAACCAATCGCTGCGCCTCAAGATTATCCCCAATCAGCGGCTCAAACCGGGCACGCGCGCCCACCGGCCAGCGCGCGCGATCAACGCCATGGGTGTCGAGAAGATCGGCCAAAGCCTGCAATTCGCCGGTCAATCTGGTGTGTTCATCTGCCATCCGTCGTTACCCTTATGTCCTTTCCGTGGTCGTCCACATCACCGGTCGTCGCTGTGGCCTGGTCTCAGCGCTTGCCAGTCCAGTGCCAAAGCACTTTTGAGAGACCGCCGCGCCCGCGCCAGCAACGACTCGACCGCCTCGGCCGACACGCCCAGAACATCGCCGATTTCGCTCAGGCTGCGTCCCTCGTAGTGAAACAGCGTCAATGCCAGCCGTTGGCGCTCGGCCAATCCGTCAAGGCCCAATTGCACCCGCGCGCCCAACTCCCGCTGCTCCAACCCGCGCAATTGACTGGCCGGTTCCACTTGCTCGGGCACATCGTCCGTCACGTCAAGCCGCCGTCCAGCGCGAATTTTGTCGATACACATGTTCGACGCCACGCGGCGCAGCCAGGGTCTTATCCCGCCCGCGCCCAATTCCAAATCGTCGCCCGCCCGCCACAGCCGCAAGAACGTCTCTTGGGCCACATCTTCGGCTTCCGCATCGTCGCGTAGCATCCGCCGCGCCAACGTGACGATCCCGCTCAGATGGCGATCGACCAGAACCCGGAACGCCTGCGCATCACGCGCCGCTACGCGGACCACGAGGAGGTGATCCTCATGGTCCGCGTTGCGCTGCACAGTGCTCGCGTCAAGTCCTTGCCTGGTATCGATCGCCACCCTCATCGGCCTCAGCATGACGTGCGCTGGTCGTGCACGGGGCTGAAGTCTAATCCGGTTTTCGTGGCAAGTACCAGCCTTAGCGTTTGGTCCATGCGCCGCGTGCCTGCGGCGGCAGGTCTGGTGCCGTGATTTTGCCATCACCATCGAGGTCAAGCCTTGAAAAGCGTGTCCGGTCGTCGGCGGTGAACTCATCGAGTGTCACCTTGCCGTCCCGGTTTTTGTCGTTGAGATGCATGGCCCTCCTCTTCTGATATTCGGCTTGTTCTGTCCGGGCGGCTTCGAACTCGGCGGTCTCAACGGTGCCGTCGGAATTGCGATCCATCGCCGCAAACATTTGTGTCATGCGCTCGGGCGACATGCGCCCCAGGCCACCGCGGCGGCCTTTGCGCTTGTCCTCGCCGTCGCCGGAAGCAGTCGCACCGCCATCCACCTTGGCCGCCAGACGCGCTGGCGCTTGGTCGAGTTCCTCTTTCGTAATCCTGCCGTCCGCATTCTGGTCGAGCCGCTTCATCAGCCGGTCCTGACGCTTCTGGCCCCGCTCCTTGGCGCTGGTGGCCAGTTCCGCAGGCTCCAAGCTACCGTTCGCATTGCCGTCCAACTTGGCGAACCGGGCGCTGCGCCGCTTCAGGAATTCATCCAGCGTAACAGCCTGATCGCTGTCCACATCCAACCGCTTTAGCCGCTGTCCAGACTCGCCCCGGCCCGCTGCCCGGTCGCTCGCCGCCGCAAACGCAACCGCGCTCCCCGCCAACACCAGAAGTCCTGCTGCCAAGATTGATCTCGTACCCATGTCCACCTCCACTCCCGGTTTACGAGGGCCCACCCCCCGGTTCCTGGTATGAGGACGAATGAGGACGCCAAAATCCGTCGCACAGAAATGCACTTTGATCAGACAATCAGCAGGTCGAATAAATCCGCTGACGTTGCGAGCGACTGCCGGAGCTTGACCTCCAAGGCTTCGAATGTGGGCGCGTCACCTGCCCGGGCGGCCAATTCTTTCAAGCCTTTTGGGGCTTTAGACGGGTCGAATTGACCTTCCAGGCACAGGCGCAGAACTTGGGTCAGGTCGTGGAGAAGCCGCGTTGTAGCGATCAACTCCACGGCGGCCGCGTCCGGCAAAATTTTGGCGGCGCTGAGCTTGTGCAAGGCCTGCACGGTGTTGCGATCAAGGATTTCTGGATAATCCGCTGCATGAACCAGTTGCAGATACTGAACAATAAACTCCTGATCGACGATCCCGCCGCGAACCTGCTTTAAGTCCCAAATAACGTCCGTGCCCTTTTCAGCTACAATCCGTTGGCGCATCTCGCGCACGTCTTGCGCGATCTTGGCCCGGTCGCGGCGGCGCAGAAGTGTGGCCCGGATCGCCTCTTCAACCTTTGCTGTCAGGGCCGCAGGCCCACTCACAACGCGCGCTCGCACCAAGGCCATATGTTCCCAGGTCCACGCCTCGTTGGCCTGATACTCGATGAAACTCGACAGCTGCGTCGCCACTGGCCCTTTCTGCCCGGACGGCCGCAGCCGCATATCGACGTCGTAAAGCGTGCCCTCCGCCGTCGGGGCCGACAGCGCCGTAATCAACCGCTGTGTCATCCGTGAATAATACTGGCTGGGCGCCAACGGCCGCGCGCCGTCCGACTGCAAGGCCACTTCGTCAAAGTCATAGACGACAATCAAATCGAGATCGGAGGACGCTGTCATCTCACGCCCGCCGAGCTTGCCCATGGCGACGACCACGGCTTCGCCGCCGGGAACCCGGCCATGGGCCCGTACCAGGTCGTCTTCGACGGCCGCCTGCAGCGCGCCGATGAGCCGCTCAGCGACCAACGCATAGACGCCACCCGCTTGGCTGGCGTTGATGGCGCCTGACAGAACGCGCACGCCTATCAGAAACGACTGCTCGCTGCCGATGACGCGCGCACGATCCAGCGTTTCCTGCTGATCGCCACACGTTGAGAATTCCGAAGCAATGAGCGCGTCGATGTCCTGGGCCGAGGGGAGCGTTGTCAGGATGCGCGGGTCGAGCACGGCATCGAGCAAACGGCGACGCTTGGACAGCACGCGCGCCAGGCGGGGCGCCGTTCCCATAATGTCGGAGACGAGTCGCAACAGCCCTGGGTTGGCGCGCAACAGCGAGAACAGTTGCACGCCCGACGGCAACTCAGCCAAGAATCGATCAAAACTCGCGAATGCGCTGTCGGGATCTGCGGTCTCTGCCAGTGCCTGGATCAACAGTGGCTGCACTTCGGTGAGCCGTTCCCGCGCCCGCTCGGTGCGCACCGCCGGATAGCGGCCATGATGCCAGCCGCGCACCGTCGCCAGCAATTGGCAGGGCTGCGAGTAACCCATCTTGGTCAAGGCTTCGACGGTGCCGGGATCATCGTCCTCGCCCGCAAAAACCATGTTTGCGCCGGAGACCGTCAGTTCGGGCACGTTTTCGAACAGTTCGCCATAGTGCCGCTGAACAGTTTCGAGGACGGCCACCAGTTCTTTGGAAAAGTCTTCGCTGCGCTCATAGCCGGCAAAGCGGGCAAACTGGTGGAGCCGTCCGGCAGCGTCCGGCAGCTCGTGGGTCTGCTCGTCCGCGACCATCTGAATGCGATGTTCGATTGCGCGCAGATAGAGGTAGGCGCCCTCCAGGTCCGCGCATACAGAGTCTTTGATCCAACCCCGGTCCATTAGTGCCTGCAGGGCATCCAGCGTGCGGCGGACGCGCAGGTCTTTCTGCCGCCCACCCGCGATAAGCTGCTGGGTTTGCGCGAAGAATTCGACTTCGCGAATGCCGCCGCGCCCGAGCTTGACGTTGTGTCCTGCCACGCCGATGCCACCGAGCCCACGGAACGCGTGGATCTGCCGCTTCATTGCATGGATGTCGCTGATCGTTGCAAAATCCAAATATCGCCGCCAGATAAACGGCGCGAGATCCGCCAGCAGTTGGTCTCCGGCTTCAATGTCACCGGCAACGGTTCGCGCTTTGATCAGGGCCGCCCGTTCCCAGTTTTGCCCGAAGCTTTCGTAGTAGATCATCGCCGCGTCGGTTGACATTGCGACTTGCGTGGCACCCGCGTCGGGCCTCAGCCGTAAGTCCGTGCGGAACACATAGCCATCGCTGGTGCGCTCATCCATCAGGCGCACGAGATCCTTCGTCAGACGCACGAAGAATGTTTGCGCCTCGACACCCTCTTTGAGCCGAGCGCGCTCCGGATCATAAAAAACGATCAGGTCGATATCGCTGGAGTAATTGAGCTCGAACGCGCCGTACTTGCCCATGCCGAGCACGAAGTATCCGGACGTCTCGGAGAACGTCGTCTGCGCACCCTCTGGTGGCAGCCAGTCCCCGCGTGCGGCGGCCGAGCGGAACAGAAACTCGATACTTCCGGTCAGCGCTGCGTCGGCTGTCTCGGTCAGGATCGACGTGACCTTCAGCACCGGCCACACTCCCCCAAGGTCGGCCAGTGCCGTTAACAGCGCCACTTCTGACTTGAAGACCCGCACCAGGCGCATAGCCCCGGCCATCTCAGTGGTGGCGGCCAAAGCGCTGCGCAAGTCCTGCACGAGCCCATCAAAATAAGGCTCAGGGTTGGCCACCAGGATGCGATCCAACCGCGCAAGGTCGCGGCGGATCAAGCCTTTAAGATAAGGCGATCCTGCCATCACGCCGTCAATCAGCGACGCAACAGGTTCCGTCTGAAGGCGCTCGGCAAGTGCGGCCAGTTCCGGCAGCGCACGGGCTTCAGAGATCAGCGCCTCAACGTCCTGCCGCAACGACCCGCACTCCGGCGCCAGCGGCCAAGCATCAATGCGGTCTGCAAGCGTACCTGATTTCGTTCCAACTTCCACGTTCGGCTCCCGGTGTTACAGCGCGACTATGCCCACCGGCACCCCGGGCATCAACATGGGCTGTCTGCTATCCTGCGGGACGCCGCAGCGGCAGCACCAGAACCGCTCGCAAGCCGGGCGCATTGTCTTCCAGCCGCACGGTGCCGCCATGCAACCGGGCCACGGCTGCAATCAGGCTCAAACCCAAACCGGTTCCCGGTTGCGTCCGACTGGCTTCCAAGCGCACGAAGCGCTTCAGGGCGCGTTCGCGATCTTTCTCGCTGATGCCCGGCCCGCGGTCGGCCACCGCGATTTCGACCGTATCCTTCTGCGCCGTCACAGAAACCCGAATGGACTTGTCTGTTTCAGCCGCGGCGCTTGGGTCCCCTTGGGGCTGCCCGCGAACGCCATACTTGATGGCATTGTCGATCAGATTGGCCACGGCTTGACCGACGAGATGACGATTGGCCACGATCGACGGCCCCTCTGCGGCCAAGACGTCCAGCATCAATCCTTGTTCCTCGGCCACCGGTTCATAAAAATCCGCAACATCGCGAACATGACGGCCGAGTTCGAACGTCTCGGTGTTCTCGTCCAACACTCCGGCTTCCAAGCGTGCAATCAGCAGCAGCGCGTTGAACGTCTTGATCAGTTCGTCGGCCTCTTCGATGGTCCGTTCCAAACCCTCGCGGTGAGCGTTCGTTCCGCGCGGATCGCGCAAGGCCGCTTCCGCGCGGTTGCGCAACCGGTTGAGCGGCGTTTTGAGATCATGCGCGATATTGTCGGACACTTCGCGCAACCCATTCATCAACTGCTCGATCCGGTCGAGCATGGCGTTGAGGTTGGTTGCCAACCCATCCAGTTCATCGCCGCTACCTTCCAATGGAATGCGCCGCGTCAGATCGCCCGCCATTATCGACCGGCTGGCCGCATTGATCGCTTCCACGCGATTGAGCAACAGCCGCCCCGCCCCCAGCCCACCTGCAAGGCCTGCCAGCGACAACAGTCCGAAGCCGAGCAAGAACACATTGCGCATCCGGTTGGCGTAAGAGCGCTGCTCCTCGATATCCCGGCCCACGATCAGTTGCGTTCCCAGCGCCATCCGCACGGGGATCGCGACAGCGAGCCGTTTGGCCCCGGGAACACCCGTGGCAGGCTCATAGTGGAAGACGCCGCCGCTGCTCGTCACATCGAGTTCCGGCGGCAGACGGTTCAAATTGCCCGCAAGCTTGGTGCCGCGCTGATCGGCAATGAAGTAAATGCCCGGCCCCTCGGGACGGCTGCGCAACTTGATGAGATCAGCCACCGCCGCCACGCCGCCGCCCGCCTCGATACGCCGCAATTCAGCGACCTCGGCCTTCAGTGAAGACAGAACTTGCTCGGTCAGGACGGTGTTGGTTTGCCAGAACAGAAACCCGACAATCCCCGCTGCCGTCAGCAGGAACGCCGCGATGCTGAGGGCCGCGAGCCGGAAGGGGGTCGACGTCCAAGCCGTCGCGCTGAACCTATCCAGCACCGTCGCGAACCATGTATCCAGCCCCGCGCACGGTGTGCAGCAGAGGTTTGTCAAAGCTCTTGTCGATCTTTGAGCGCAATCGCGACACGTGCACGTCGATGACGTTGGTTTGCGGATCGAAGTGATAGTCCCACACGTTCTCCAGCAGCATAGTGCGCGTCACGACTTGCCCGGCGTTCTTCATCAGATACTCAAGCAGCCGGTATTCGCGCGGTTGCAGAACGATCGCCTCACCGCCCCGCGTCACCCGATGCGACAGCCGGTCGAGAACCAAATCGCCGACGACGTAGCGGGTTTCTTGTTCTTCAGGAACGGCTCGGCGTGACAGCGCCTCGATGCGCGCCAGCAATTCCGTATACGCGTAGGGCTTTGTCAGATAGTCATCGCCGCCGGCGCGCAGACCTTTGACGCGGTCATCAACCTCACCTAGCGCTGATAAAATCAGCACCGGCGTGCGCACCCCGCCCCCGCGCAGCGTCTTCACCACCGACAACCCATCGAGCTTCGGCAACATGCGGTCGACAATAAGTATGTCGTACTCGCCCGCCTCGGCCATCGACAGACCGGTTTCCCCGTCCCCTGCCAAATCCGCAGCGTGCCCACTTTCCTTCAACGCCTTCTGCAGAAACTGAGCTGTTTCCCGGTCGTCTTCAATCACCAGAACGCGCATGTTCGATCCATCGTGCCAACCGCCGCCGTCACTATTGTGCACGCTCTGGCCCGATGCGTCGAGGCGGCCCTGTCATTTCCGACGAAGCCGCCTCGCAATTGACCAGACTTGGGAGCAGGCGAGCCGCCTTAGCCCTTCTTGAGCTGAACCGGAACAAACCGCTTCTGATCAGGCCCCTTTACGCTCAACATGATGGCTGTACGTCCCATGCTCTGCGCCTTCTCGACCCGGGTTGCGACGTCGGCTGGGCTGTTAACCGGTTCGCCCGCCACTTCCAGGATCACGTCGCCCGCCTTCAAGCCCTTCTCGGCGGCATCGGAGTCGCCATCCACCTCTGAGATCACAACGCCTTCCTTGGCGCCAGGACCGGCGACCTTCGCCGGAGCCAACGTGATGCCCAACTGGGTCAGGACTGTGCCCTTTGTGGTCTCTTCCACGGGCTTACCGCTGCCTTCCAGCTTGGCAATCTCGTCCGAGGTGCCTGGGAACTTGCCGAGCTTCACTTTGACCAACTGCTCGGCGTTGTTGCGCCACACCTTCACATCGACCGTGGAGTCGGGCGCATAGTCGGCAATCTTGCGCGCCAGATCCCGGCTATCGTTGATCTTGTCTTCGTTGACCTGCAGGATAGCATCTTGCGGCTTCAATCCGGACGCAGCAGCCGGACCATCGGGCGTCAGGTCAGACACCAGCGCACCCTTGGCGTCGGGCAAGCCCAATGCGGCAGCGGTATCTTCATCGACGTTCTGGATTTTGACACCCAGCCAACCGCGGCTCACCGAGCCCTTGGACTTCAGCTGCTCGACAACTTCCATAGCCGTCTTAGCCGGAACCGCAAACGCGATGCCCACGTTGCCGCCCGAAGGACTGTAAATTGCGGTGTTGACGCCGAGCACGTCGCCGCTGAGATTGAACGTCGGCCCGCCAGAATTGCCGCGGTTCACGGCCGCGTCGATCTGCAGATAGTCGTACGGACCCGAACCGATATCACGGCCCAGTGCCGACACGATGCCCGCCGTCACCGTGCCGCCCAGACCGAACGGATTGCCAACCGCAATCGCCCAGTCGCCGACGCGCGGCAGCTTGTCGGTGAACTTTACGAACGGGAAGGTCTTACCGCTGGCCTTGATCTTCAGCAGTGCGAGATCGGTGCGCGGATCGGTGCCGATCAGATCAGCATCGAGCCTTTCCTGATCGTCGAAGCTGACCTGGATCTTGCTGGCGCCATCGATGACATGGTTGTTGGTGACGACGTACCCATCAGCCGTAATCACGAAGCCCGAGCCCTGCGCCTGCTGAGGGCGCTGCTGCTGCTTGTCTTTGAAATCCTTCGGCAGGTTCTTGAAGAATTCATAGAACGGGCTGTCTTCGGGAATCTCGGGGAAGCCTTCCGGCAGGCCGCGGCCTTCGCCACCCTTTTCGCTATTCTTCGAAGCAACCTTGTTGCCACCAGCCACAACCGAGATACTGACAACCGACGGCTTCACCTTCTCGATGACGTCGGCAAACGAGACGGGCGCGCGGCCTGCGGGTGTTTCAACGCCCGCCGCGTCTGGCTTTAACTGCGCCATTGCGCGATCAAACCCTGTGTACGAGCCAGCTGCCAGGAGGCTCAGGCCAACCGCTGCACCAGCGACCCCTAACTGGCGCGCACTGCGGCGCAAACGGGATGGCCCGGGATTTGCTGAGACGGGGCTTGAGGTCATTGCGGCAACCGGAGCGGACTGAGGCGACGTCATGTGGGAAATCTCCATCGATCGAAGCCAACTATGCTTCTTACCCGATGAAGTAGTCCTGATGGCCTTACAGCTGCCTTTCGGTTGCCTTAACACTTGGTAATCTTCGTTGCCAAGGGCGCATCCCAATCAGGTGAGTCTCAAGATGGTGCATTTGGTTTTCCGGGACGTGAGATGGCTTTGCACCGTCCGGGTTTTAACCTGTTTCTGCGTCTCTATTGCCACTGCGGTCTTGCTATGGACCGGCCCCGCATTGGCGATGGGACCAACGCAGGCTCACGTGCCGGAAACCACTGCGACTGCCGCTCAGCCCATCGCTGTCTTCGGTGCCGATGACCGCACCATCCTGCCACGCCGCCTCGCTCACCTCGAAGGCAAGATTGGGCTGCTGTTTGAAGCCCGGTCACGGTCGGTTTGCACCGCCTTTTGCGTGGATGACGCGACGATCGCCACCGCCGCTCACTGCCTGTTTCGTACGCGTGGCGAACGCGCTTTGCCGCTTGCCAACATGTCGTTCCGGCTGGCTGGCAAAGGCTCGGGCCGCAACTCTGGTCCGGCGACCGGAATTGCAGGGGCCTCGCGCGGCGCCGGCCTGCAGCATGTGCTCGCGGGCTCTACCAGCCTGAGCGTCCATCCGCCCATCGACGCGACGAAAGACTGGGCGCTCGTGCGTTTGGCAAAGCCCGTTTGCAAAGGATTAGCTCTGCGCCTCAGCCACCGCTCGCCTGCGGATTTGGCAGCGCCCGAGGCGGACCGGCAGGTCTACCAGGTCGGTTACCATGGCGACTTCGGCAACTGGCGGCTGACCCTCAGTCCGCCGTGCGGCATCCGGCGCACCACGCCGATGGATCGCGAAAAATCGATTGCCAAGGACTTTTCAGACGCGAGCGCCTTGATCCTGCACACGTGCGATACGGGTGGCGCCTCCTCGGGGTCGCCGCTGCTCATCGATGGACCCACAGGACCCGAAGTCGTCGGCATCAATGTCGGCACGTATCTTCAATCGCGAATTCTCTCGCAAGCCGGTGCCGTCGTCCGCCGCTTCAAGGCCGAGACGGTCGCCAACACGGCCGTCAGCGCGTCAGCATTCATTGAACACCGCGACGCGTTCACTGCTGCTCATCTTCTGACCAGCCGCAAACATATCCGCGATGTGCAAGACGCGCTAAAAACCGCTGGGCATTATGAGGGTCCAACCGATGGCCGCTATGGCCCGCAGTTGCGCATCGGAATTGAAGCGTTCGAGCGCAGCGAGCGGCGTCCGCAAACTGGCATTGCCAGTGTGACCCTGCACCAGCGCCTCATGGCCGTCATGGCTGAGCGGCGCGGCAGTCCACCTTCAGGATCAGCGACTGCCCCCGTCGAAACCGGCAGCGTCGGCGTCGCAGCGCCAAGTTCAGCAACGGTTCCAGACAAGCGTTAACGTCAGGTCTTGGTCTCGCGCGATGGGTGAATGCTGTCGCCCGCCAGCAGGTCCTTGAGGCGTCGCTCTTCGTTTGCGGACAAGGCCTGGCCACGCGGCACACCGGGGGGGGCACCCGAACTGCGCATGGCACGGACGGCATAGGCGACCGCTGCTGCGAGAACGAGAAGCGGCGCCAGCCAAAGCAACAACGTTGAGGCTTTGACAGGCGGCTTCAACAGAACGAAATCGCCATAGCGCTCCACGACGAACGCCCGCACCGCAGCATCGCTGTCGCCGGCTTGTAAACGCTCGCGCACCAGCACGCGCAAATCCTTGGCCAGCGGCGCATCGCTGTCGTCAATCGATTGGTTCTGGCACACGAGGCAGCGCAGTTCTGCGGACAACCCGCGCGCCCGCTTTTCAAGCGCGGAATCAGCGAGGATTTCTCCGGGATCGACCGCGAATGCTGGCTGCACGTGCATGTGCAGGTCCATCAGCATCAGGGCCATCGCACCGGCGATTGCGGCCAACCGTGTCATAGCCTACTCCGCAGGCACGGCAACGGGAGGCAGCTTGGCGCGTTGCGGCGCACCAACCCGCAGCCGCCGATCTGACAGCGACACGGCACCCGCAATGAACATAATCACCGCACCGATCCAGATGAACCGCACGAACGGGTGGAAATAGACGCGCACTGTGGAGCCGCCATCGTTCTGCGCGTCGCCCAGAACCGTGTAGAGATCGCCAGTCCACGCCGCATAAATACCGGCCTCTGTGGTCGGCTGCGGGGGCGCATCATAAATGCGCCGCGCCGGATTGAGCGTTGTCACCGCCTTGCCGTCGCGCGTGACGTCAAACACGCCGACCTGCTCGCGGTAATTTGGCCCCTTGCTGGGCGCCGACCCTCTGAACGTCAGTGTGAAGCCCGCGATGTCCGTGCTTTCACCCGGTTTCATTACGAGGATCTTTTCTTGCTGGTAGGCGGTCGTTGCGGCGATGCCAATCACCATGATGCCGACACCGGAGTGCGCCAGCAGGGAGCCGATCACCGAGCGCGGCAGGTTGAACAGCCGCCGCCGGACCTCGCTAGACGGCGCAACGCCGAACCGCGCCCGGTGCAGCACTTCTGAAATTGCGCCGGCCACAACCCAAACGCCCAGCGCAATCGCAAACGGTGCGAGCCACGGCCCCCGCTGCATCACCGCGAAGACGATTGCAATCGCAACAGCTGACACAACGGCCGCCACCGCCAGCCGCTGGCCAACAGCGAAAAGATCACCACGCTTCCAGGCGAGAAACGGTCCAAATGGCATGGCGAACAGTAGCGGCAGCATCAGCGGCACAAAGGTCGCGTTAAAGTACGGCGCACCGACCGAAATTTTATCGCCAGTGATAGCTTCAAGCGCCAACGGATACAACGTGCCGATCAGAACCGTCGCGCAGGCGACAGTGAGCAGGATATTATTGAGGACCAGGCTGCCTTCGCGGCTGATCGGCGCAAAAATTCCGCCCTGGCGCAACTCATGGGCGCGCCATGCAAACAGCGCCAGCCCGCCACCCGTAAACAGCATCATGATCATCAGCACGAACACGCCGCGTTCCGGATCGACGGCGAAAGCGTGGACCGACGTCAGCACGCCCGAGCGCACCAGGAACGTTCCAAGTAAACTCAACGAGAACGTCAGGATCGCGAGCAGAACGGTCCAAACCTTCAAGGCTTCGCGCTTTTCCATCACCAACGCGGAGTGCAAGAGCGCGGTGCCGGCCAGCCACGGCATGAACGACGCATTCTCAACCGGGTCCCAGAACCACCAGCCGCCCCAACCAAGTTCGTAGTAGGCCCACCAGGAGCCCATCGCGATGCCAATGGTTAGGCACATCCACGCGGCCAGCGTCCACGGCCGTACCCAGCGTGCCCAAGCCGCATCAATGCGGCCTTCAATCAGGGCGGCGACCGCGAACGAATACGCCATCGAGAAGCCGACATAGCCAGCGTAGAGAAACGGCGGATGGAACGCGAGTGCCGGGTCCTGCAAAATCGGATTGAGACCGCTGCCCTCAAAGGGGGCGGGATCAAGCCGCGCGAACGGGTTCGATGTCAGGATAATGAAGAGGTAAAACGCGACCGCAATCGATGCCTGAACGGCCAGGACGTTCGCGCGCAACGTCGCTGGCAGGTTCGATCCGAACACCGCAACCGCCGCCCCGAACAGCGCTAAGATCAGCACCCACAGCACCATCGAGCCTTCGTGGTTGCCCCACACGCCCGAGATTCGGTAGATCAGCGGCTTTTGCGAATGCGAATTGGCGACCACCGAGGCAACTGAGAAATCCGACACGACGAACGCATAGATCAAAGCCGAGAACGCAACTCCCAGCAGAAGGAACTGACAGACAGCAGCGGGCTCCGCGACCGCCATCATCTGCGCGTTGCGCACGCGCGCGCCCCACGCCGGCACCGTCATCTGCACCAGCGCTACCGCCAGCGCCAGGATCAAAGCGAAATGCCCGATCTCAATGATCATGCGGAGCTGTCCTCACTCGTCACTTCTGTTCACTGGCCTTGTCTTCGCTTGCCTTGTGCGTCGCGCTGGCGCCGAGCTTCACGCCCTTTTCCAGCAGCGACTTGGCCACTTCAGGCGGCATATAGTTTTCATCGTGCTTGGCCAGAACCGTATCGGCCACAAACTGTCCGTCGGCGCCGAGCTTGCCTTCGGTGACCACACCTTGCCCCTCCCGGAACAGATCCGGCAAGATGCCTTCGTAGGACACATTCACATTCGCGAGCGTATCCGTGACGCCGAACTCTACCTTTGTGCCGTTGCCGCGCTTGACCGAGCCGTCTGCCACCAACCCGCCCAACCGGAACCGTTGACCTTGGGCGATCTTGGCACTCGCCACGTCGCTCGGCGTATGGAAGAACACGACCGACTCGCGGAAGGCAAACATCATCAGGATCGCGGCCAGCGACAGCACCACCACGCCTGATCCGATCAGAACAGCTCGCCTTTGCTTGCGCGTCATGACCCTCCGGCTCCCTGTCTCAGCGCGCGGCTCATGATCCGACCCCCAGCGCTTTTGCCGCCGCATCGATGTCGGCCAGCGCCTTGCTGTCTCCCGCAAAGTGGCCCTTGGCGTCCGCGAATGCCTTCGCGGCTTCGCCTTTCTTTCCGAGTACCATGTAAGCGCGCATCAATTGCGTCCAACCATTCACATCCTTGCCGTCTTTGGCGAGCCGCGCGGCCAGCCGTTCCGTCATCTGATCGATCATCGCCGACCGTTGGCTTTCGCTCATCTCGCCCGCGGCGGTCACATCCTGTGCGGTTGGGCCCTTGGAGACTGGCTGTCCCGCCTGTTGCGCCTCGACGTCTGCGATGCGCTGTTCGGCGAAACTCCGCCATTTCGACCCGGACGGATCGGTCTCTAGAATTTTGCGGTAGCTGTTTAAAGCCTCAGCGAAGGCACCATCTTGCTCCTTCGACAGCGCCAGCCAGAACTGCGCATCCGCGCGCTTGGGCTCCAGCGCCATCAGCCGTTCTGCCGACGCGCGTACGGCCTCACTGACCACCCCGTTGTTGGCGAGGAACGAGGCCTCAGCGAACCCCGCCAGGCGCTTCGGCGTTTCGCCCAGCAGCCGCATGGCATTGCCGAACGACTCAGCGGCATCGCCATATCTTTGCAGCTGCAGATAAATCGGCGCGATCACATCCCAGCCCTGGCCGTCTTCGGGCTGCTGGCGCAGACGCGTTTCAACGCGCGTGATGAGTTCAAACACCGACGCCATATCCGCTGTGGGCGAGGCGCGATCCGCAACAGGAAGACCGGGAAGGTTTGGGGACCCGTACGCCACGTACAAGGCAAGACTGGCGAGTGGAATAACCGCCGCTGTCAATCGCAACGCGGGTTGTGTGGACCGTGACGCACGAGGTGCTTCCCCGCTGGTCACTGCATCACCGCGCTCTGTTGTGGCCTGGTCCGCCCGCTGAAGCAACCGGCGCGCAACTTCCGTGCGGGCACTCGCGGCCTCCGCCTCGCCAATCAGGCCACGCTCTTTGTCGGCATCAATCTCCGCGAGTTGATCGCGATAGACGGCAAGATCCGCGGCTTCGGGCGCGACGGGTGACGCACCGCCGCTGGCAAACGGCCGGATCATGGCGGCGACAACGGCCGCAGTCAGCACAGCAAAAACAACCCAGATCAACATGGTTCATCCACGGCCCCTCGGCCTTGATGTTGGCATAGGTGGCGTGTCCGCCGGTGACAAGGCCTGTCGCCGCGCACAGCGCTTCTGTCGCGGAGAAAATTGTCTTAACGACGGGCCGCAAAACAAAACTGCCGGACGCGGGGCCCGGCAGTTCACAATTTGGAATAGAGCCACCCGGTGACCCGTTATGTCACGTTGGTCCAGCTGCCATCCGGATTGCGGCAGGCGGTTCCACGCATGACCTGAGGTTGACCCTCCAGATATATCTTGTGCGTGTAGTCGCGGCAGTCTGCCGTGTTGCGCTTATACGGACGGCTCGGCACGACTTCGCCGTAGCGGCCATTGTCGGGATTCTTCCACTGGCGCGCGACACCGGAGTTGCCGCGCTCTAGCGCGTCGAACTCGGCTTGCTGCGCCAGCATGCGATCTTGCTGATCCATGGACCGGCCAACTTCACTGCCGACGATGCCGCCGATGACAGCACCAATTGCCGTGGCCGCGACCCGTCCGCTGCCTTTGCCAATCGTGTTGCCGAGCAGGCCGCCAGCAACTGCGCCGACAGCCAAACCGGCGTCAGCCTTGTTGGGGCCATCTCCACTGCTGCACCCAGCCAGCAAAACTGGAACCAGTGCGGCGATTAAAATGCGCGAGCGGCGCATGGCGGTCCTCATGATGTCCTCGTCGGCGCGGCAAGTGGAGCTCGAACAAACAAAACCGCTCCCCCCGCACCTTTCCTCAAGATGCATATAATGACTGACATTTCCACCTTGATTCGGGCGAAAGTTCGACCCCGTTTCACGCGTTGTCCCGGTGATTTCGCTACGCAGCAGGCAAATCGAGCCGCGCCAACAGCCCGCCGCGCGGGCTTTCGTCGAGTGTCAGGCTCCCGCGGTAGGAATGCGACAGGTCCGTCACAATCGACAAGCCGAGGCCTGAACCGGGCTTCGTTTCATCCAAGCGCAGCCCGCGTTTACCGAGTTTGGCGCGCTGCACCGCCGGTAATCCGGGTCCGTCGTCTTCGACCGTTATGACCACCCGGCGCGCAGCACCCTTGGGATCCCGGCCCGGCCCAACAACGCTGAGGTACACATTTGATTTGGACCACTTGCAGGCATTGTCCAACAGATTGCCGAGCATTTCTTCCAGGTCTTGCTTTTCACCCTGGAACTTGAGGCCTGCCGGACAGTCCGTATGAATGACAACACCCTTGTCGCGATGGATGCGCTCCAACGCCCGCTGAATGGGCTCGACGGCCGGCATAATTTCAGTAGAACGGCCAATGCCAACACGGGCCGCGACCCGCGCCCGGTCGAGATAGTGGGTGATCTGATCGCCCATCAGGGCTGCTTGCTCGGCGACTTTTGTGCCGAGCGCGCCTTTGTCTTCGCGCGCCTCGTTGGTGATAACGGCCAGCGGCGTCTTGAGCGCGTGCGCCAGATTGCCGACCTGTGTGCGGGCGCGATCAACAATCTCCTGGTTCGACTGAATGAGCGCGTTGATCTCCGACTGCAGCGGCTCGATTTCGACCGGCAGCTCGCCTTCAAGTTTCGCCGCCTCGCCCGAGCGCACGGCCGACAACCCCTGCTCGATTTTCTGCAACGGCAGCAACCCGAACCGCACTTGGAACCACGTTGCTGTCGCCAGCCCCAACCCGGTCAGCGCCAGCGCTGTAGCGAGCCGGGCGAGAAAACTTCGGAACCGGCTTTCCAGCCACGCCACGGGCCCTGCGACCACCACAGAATAACGCGGGCCATCGGTGACGTGCCCGTTGGTATCGATCACCTCGACCATGCGAATGGGTTCGCCGACTGGCCCTTTGGTGTTCATCCAGCGCTGGCCGGCCTCGTCGGGATCAACCAGCTTTTCTAGCGGGCTCTCCAGTACCGCTGTTGCCAGCGATGGCGAAATGAGCCGTTTGGCAGTTTGACTATCCAGCGGCCGGATCTGCCAGTACCAACCGGAATGGGTCTCCTCAAACAGCGGCTCATAGCGATTGGGGGGCGTAACGGGCACATCGCCGCCCGAGGTCAGCGCGTCGATGGCAATGGAATTGACGAGTTTGGCGAGCCGCTGATCGAAGCTCGCGCGCACGTCGTCGCGATACAGCCGGTAAATGATAAATCCAGCCAGCGGCAGCACGATCAGCAGCCACGCCACCGATGTCGCAAACAACCGGAACGCAAGCGAGTTAAGCCGCATCGGTGCCGGGGCCCATGCGGTACCCAAGCCCGCGCACGGTCTCGATCACGTCGGCGGGCAGCTTCTTGCGCAGGCGGCCGACGAACACTTCGATGGTGTTGGAGTCGCGATCGAAGTCTTGTTCATAGAGATGCTCGACCAGCTCGGTGCGCGACACGACGCGGCCGTTGTGATGCATCAGATACGACAGCAGGCGGTACTCATGCGAGGTCAGCTTCACCTGCTGGCCATCGCACGTCACGCGCGACGACTTGGTGTCGAGCCGCACCGGCCCGCACTCGATTTCACTTTTCGCGTGGCCCGACGCGCGGCGCACCTGAGCCCGCACCCGCGCCAGCAGCTCTTCCATGTGGAACGGCTTTGCCACGTAATCGTCGGCGCCGGCGTCGATGCCCTGCACCTTGTCGCTCCAGCGGTCGCGCGCGGTCAGCATGATGACCGGCATCGTGCGCCCGCCGCGGCGCCATTCTTCAAGGACCGAGATGCCATCTTTCTTCGGCAGGCCGATATCGAGGATCACCAAATCATAAGGTTCGGTATCGCCGAGGAAGTGCCCCTCTTCGCCATCGTGCGCGGTGTCGACCGCATAGCCCGCGTCGCCCAGCGCGCGCACCAATTGGCGGTTCAGATCTTTATCGTCTTCAACGACGAGGATGCGCACGGGCGTCTCTCAATTGGAGTTGTATCCCCTGCTTGCCGCAGGCCACACGATTATATAGCGGATTTTGGCCTTTCAAAGTGTTCTGGGCAAATCCCCCTCTCCCCATGGTCCGGTATGGAGAGAGGGTCGGGGTGAGGGGCAGCTGGGCGCTCGATTGCGGGCCGAACGCGCAAAAACTCCTCCCCCTCGAAGGGGGAGGACGGAACGCCATGATCTTAGCGTGCGGATATCTTGCTCAGACAGTGCCGGGCGTGGCGCGCCAGCACGCTAAGTCATATTTGGCGTTCCGAGGTGGGGGTGACGATTAACAACAGCTTTCCAAACACCCCACCTGGGCGCGCCAAGATCGCTTAGCCCCTTGCATCAAGTCTGGTGAAACGCCGCGTTGCAAATCCGGGTCCAAGTGATGGCGCGCCGTCCTCCCCCTTCGAGGGGGAGGAGTCCGAGCGAACGCTGCCCTTCATCATGCCAATGGCATGCCTTCGGCATGAGGGGGAGGAGTCCAGCGCAACGCTGCCCCTCACTCCCCGCCTTCGCGGGGACAGGCTCTATCCCTCTTCCCATCGGTGGCGACGGGGAAAAGGGGATTGTAATCCCCACCTCTCAAACGGCTGCAGGGCATCTACGGGCGGTCTTCAACTGACCATTCGCCTGACGGACAACGAAGCGATCGAGTTACGGGACCAGTGCTTTGCACACGATCGACTTGACGATTTCGCTTTTGAGCTCATCGTGTTGCAGGCCCGTAATCACGTCAACCGTGACGAGGCCTTCTCTTTGAACGCTGGGTGCTCGGGATCAAGACCAGATTGTCCGCCCGTCGTGTCATCTGCTTGTAATGTCCGTTTCGCAAAAGCTTGGCCGGAGCTTGCGGGGGGAGGCAGTGGCGGAACCAGCGGCTCTGCCGTCGTAGTAACAAAGAGGAACTCTCATGAAAAAGTTTATCGCTCTCGGGCTCGCCGCTCTGTTCAGCCTACCGGTAGCTTCGGCTGCATTCGCTGATTGCGTTGTCAACGTCAACCGCACCGCCTGCGCAGGTCAGGAATCTGTGTCCTACAGCAAGTGCGGCGGTGCGAAGTCGTGCGACAAGGACTACACCGCGGCCACGGAAGCGGCTTGCATTGCAGCCGCAAAGGAAAACTGCCCGAATTCGCGCCTGGATATCACCAAGTCCAAGATCGTCAAGGCAAGGCTCAATGGTAAGGTGCTGCAGGGCCCCTACGGCGGCAACTTCTGCTCCCCCAGCCGTCCTGACTTCAACAAGTGCAAGTAATAGTCGACGACCGGCTCTGAAAAGCACTGGAAGAATACGGAGGCCGGGCTCAACCCGGCCTCCGTTCGCTTTAGACGCGCGCCATAGCCTTCACGGGCCACCGTTGAAGGTTAGTCAATGGCGGCCAATCACGCGCCGTCACGCGGGCCCGCCAGACGACGCTTTGTGGGTCGTGACTTAGCAATTTGAGATCCAACGTCGCGCCGATCGCCGGTACTCTTCACTGGCAGCCGGGTACACATCTCCGTAATGCGGAGATTTTGTGCGCTGATAGTGCCCGTCGAAAATTTTGCCAGCGCCCGAATTGAGCGGCGCTTTTTAAGTTTCGGCGTGTCGCCCCGCACACCCCGACCCAGATGCCGCTTGATGCGTTCATCACCGATCCGCACTACGTGAGCCTATTACCAAGATCGCCCGCGCGCTGCCCTTGGTCAGCTGTGTTCGTCAGCAACGTTACGTCAGCCCGGCACCTATCGGCAGCGCCGCCAATTTCGTCGTCTACAATGCTGATCACCGCCAAATAAAAGCGAGGCCGAACTGGAGGCCATCACCGGCGTGCCCGGCTTGGGCACAGATGAAGACCACAGTTCGACCTCGCAACGTCGACATCGCCATATGCGCCGCGCGGTCACGCGCAACCCACGTTTTACTTCTCTGGAATAACCATCGAGATGAGCTCGGTGGCGTTCTTGGTTGCCTTCTCGCTGTCTTCCTTGGGCATCGCGATCATGCCCTTCTTGACAAGGTAGCCGTCCTCACCGACCGCCTTGGCCGAAACGTATTCGGCAAGGAACTCCTTCATGCCCGGGATCACGCCGATATGGGCCTTTTTCACGTAGATGAAGAGAGCGCGTGAGGCTGGATATTTGCCGTTGGCGATGTTCTCGTACGTGGGCTCAACACCACCGATATGGATCCCCTTGATTTTATCCTTGTTCTCTTCGAGAAACGAGAAGCCGAAGATACCGACAGCGTTCGGGTTGGCCGCGAGCTTCTGCACGATCAGGTTGTCGTTCTCGCCGGAGTCGATAAACGCACCATCTTCACGGATCGACTTCCATACTTTTTCATAGTTCTTGGTGCCATCCTTCTCGTCAGCGTCCTTCATTTCTCTGAGCGCGCCAAACCCCTTGGCAGACTTTTCCATGACGAGTTCAAGGAACGCGTCGCGGGTGCCCGAGGTCGGCGGGGGACCGAGAACCTCGATCTTCGTATCAGGCAGCAACGGATCGACGTTTTGCCAAGTCTTGTGAGGGTTCGGGATGAATTTCAAATTCTCGTCATGAATTTCCTTGGCAAGAGCCAGGAAAACCTCCTCCGTCATCAGGCCGAACTCGGGGGCGCTCTTGGCGTGGGCGAGCACGATGCCGTCAAGTCCAACCTTGATCTCGATGATGTCCGCGACGCCGTTCTTCTGGCAGTCTTCGAATTCGGCCTTCTTCATAGGCCGCGAGGCGTTTGCGATGTCCGGAGTTGCAACACCAACGCCAGCGCAGAACAGCTTGAGACCGCCGCCCGTGCCGGTCGATTCAACAACCGGGGTCTTGCCGCCCGCCTTGCCGAACTGCTCGGCAACTGCGGTCGTAAAGGGATAGACTGTCGACGAACCAACGATGCGGATTTCGTCGCGCGCGGACGCAGGAGCCGAGAGAGCCGAAGTGGCCGCGAATGCGATCGCAGCTAAGGTCAGACCATTCTTGAAATTGGGTGTCATGGGGCCTCGAAGACTTCAACAGGTTGTGGCCGGGGAGCGCCTTATTGCCAGCCATTTGGTGCGCTCTTTGGCGTGTCTAGTCGGCCCAAACAAAGATTTTATGACGGTTTAGAATATTGATCCGGCCCGGCGCGCTCTCAGAGCGATCCTCCTGCTCGAGGATCACAAAAACGTCGAGCCTTTACCGATCCTTGACGCAACCTTGAGATCGCTGGTGACGAGATACCGGGGCGCGATAATTACTTTTTCAACTGACAACCCCGTCATCAGGAAGGCGAGAACTCTTCGCCAGACCAAGCGATCCCCATTGCTCCCGCAATCGCGTCATGAAGGGCCGCCGCGCACCAGGGCCGCATTCGAGCCTTGGCAACATGAGCGCCGCATTCGAGACTGCCCTCCAGCTACCGCGCGGACGGACCACATGGCCATCCACTAAATCTGGGTATGTTCCTACAGATGCTGCCCTTCTACGGGGAGGAGGAGCAATCTACCTCTCAAACGGCTGCCTTGCATCCACGGCCACGGTCTTCAGCTGGCCGTTCGCCTGTCGCACGACGAAGCGGTAGAGGTATCGCCCTTGTTCTTTGCACAACATGGTCTTGACGATGTCGCCCTTGAGTTGCTCGTGGTTGAGGCCCGTGATCGCTTCAACGGTCACCAGTCCTTCCCTTTGAACAATGGGCGCGGCCTCAGACCAATCGCCGATGCACACGCCGTCGGCGGCCTGCGCAGCCCCTGATAGACTGAGCAGACCTGCCGCGATCAGGACAAGTTTCGGCACCATCAAGCGCATGGACTTCGGGACCTCGTTTCCCTCCACATCTTATCCATCCGCCCTGAACATCGCATGAACATGCGCACGTGACCACGCTCACAAACGCAGGCTGACATCGCGGCGCACCAGCGGACCGGTGGCGCGCGACCGGCCATAGATCGTCATAAGTGTACCGATCAGTCCGGTGACGAGCTGGCCGATGGTAACCATCTGATCGCTCACCTTGTGCACCGTGTCAGCCGAAATGTCGAAGCCGATCAACGGTCCAATCAACGGCAAGACGGTCGCGAGTGCCGTCACAACTGCGCCCCACACGGTTAGCGATTGACCCCACCATTTGGTGGGTGTCGACGTGGGCTGGGTCATTGGTTTGGTCATGGGCATGTCTGTGTTTCCTGTGGTTTGAGGTTGCGGGGTTGGAGGACGTTTGCGCGCCGCGAGTGCCAGAGCGCGCGTGCGGGTGGTCTCGACGCGGCGCAGCCAGCCGCGGCCGAACCGCCAGAACTGCGGCAGCGCGCGATAGCGGCGGCGGCGCAGTTCGGCATAGGCTTCGAGAGTGTTTTCGACAGGTGCACGACTGGCCGCGGCAAGTGTCAGCGGGCCGATCTCGCCGTCGCGATCAACGCGCAGGGCCTCTTGCAAAATTCTGATCGCCGTTCCCACGCCGTGGTTGACACTGGCATCGAAGTGGAACAGCGCAAGGGCTGGCGGGAGATCGGCACACCGCGCGGGCTGCCAATACCGTTTAGAATAAATCTCGCGCACGACATCTGGCGAAATCCGCTTCAACGCGGACTTCAAGTGCTCGCGCGACGTGGCATCCAGCGTCTCGCCGCGCCACCGGGCAAACACCTCAAGCGTGATGCCGAAGTTGGTCGGCCCGCCCGGATCGAATGAATCGTCGCCGTAGCCGCCCTCCATCTCGAGCACGTGCGCCAGGGCGTCATCAAACACCGTCTCACGATCTGCAGGGATCTGCGGCGCTACCTCACCAACGCTTCCCACTGGCCAGCGCAGCGCCACCACGCGCGACCGCTCGAACGCGGCCACGCTCACCGCATCACCCTGATTGCCACCGAGCAGAACAATACTGTCCGCCGTTGCGCCGACGACAAATCCGACGTGGCCCAGCGCCGGATCGCTGGTGCGCGACAGCACCGCAACCGCACCAAACCGAGGTGCGCTCAGCGGCGTTCCCCACCGCGCATACGACCGCGCCATCAGCGAGCGGCTGCATCGTACGCCGCCGCGCTCCAGACACGCGCCCACAAACGCCGCGCACCACGCCACTTCGTCGTGTTTGACTTGCGGATGCCCAGCTTCTGCGTAGAGCCGCACAATGCGCGGATTGTCCGCCGGGCCGGCCACTTCCGATTGGCCAAGCTCGCGCCACGCCGATGCAAGCCACGTGGGTTGGTCCATGGAGGTTTCCTGATGACATGGTGTCAGACACCATCAAGAGGTGTCTGACACCAATCTAGACGACGGCCGCTTTGCCAACGCCTCGGCCATACACATCGCTGACTTGATGCACACGCAGAGACACCGTCGCTTGAACCGATCCGAAATCCGCGATCTGCTGCGCGCTCGTGTAGGCGGCCGATGGTGCCGCCGCCGAAAGCGTTCGTTTCACCACCACGCCATCGAGAATTTCGACATCGTAACGCTCACTGCTTTCGCTCAGAGGAACATCGACGCTCTCCCAATTGTCGCCCCCTGACCGCGTGCGCCGCAGCCACGACACCGTGAGATCGCCGCCTGCCACGCGCGCTCCGCGAATGTGCACAGGCGCCAATGGCCGCAAGCCTACGCCGCGAAACGTATGAGCGGCCGCCAGATACGATGCGTCCCCGATATCGCGCGTCGCGGGTCCGCACCGCCAGTTGAGTGGCAACCCCACTTCATCTGGCGTGACATCCACCGGCGCCACGCCATCGTCGAGCGCCACGAACACCGCTCCCGCTGGCAGCGGACTGCGCATGGCGTGCTCGCTTCCCGCCTGCCCGCGCAGCAATCCGGACAACTCATAGCGCCCCGCGCTGATCAGCGTCGCGGTCTGGAACTGGAACACCTCCCACTCGCCATCGGCATTTTTCACCGCCGCTGCATTGCGACCTGCGTAAAGTTGCAATGGCGGCACCGAACTCAGGTGCGCGGTTCCAACATCCACCTGCACCCGTGTCGCTGAATCAAGCACACCCACAACACCGGCAGGCATCGCCGTCACGGTCGTGCCCATCGTCACCGGGGAGCCGACGAGACTCTTTAGAACAAACCCGCTCGTCTCCGGCGACCCATAAACCGCAATCGCGCCCGGCCACGGCACTTGCGTTGCCGCCACATAGCCCGCTTCCGCCGGTTCATCCCCGCGCAGCAATGGCAGATCGAGAAACGCCACCAGCGGCTGGCCGGCAAACACGTCCGTTGTTGGGCGCGGGTCACGCGGCGGCGACGGAGCCCCCACATAGACGCTGGGATCAAGCGTGCGCGCCTCGACATCGCGGCCACCGTGATCGCCGATCTCCGTCACGCGCACCAACCGCGTACGCCCGTTGCGCGTGATCTGCAGCGCGTCACCCGGCTCCACCGCCAGCTGACTTGGCGGCAACTCGAACGACACCCGCTCGCGCGCCGCCCAGGCTTCATAAAGCCACGACTCCGCCAGCTGCTGGGCTTGCGCGCTTTCCAGCACCATCGGCAATTCGGCTTGCGACACCCGCCCACTCGCACCAGTCAAGCGCCGCGCCTCAGCGACAGCAGGCTGATAATCGCGCGCCGCGTCAATGTAGGAAATCTTCGCCGACGCCGGCAAATCCGTCTCCTGCCCACGCGTCAGCGTCAGCAACACGTCACCGGCTTTGCGTTCCACGAGATCACTCTCATCAAGCGCTGCCACCGCCGGAAACGCCCCGCGCGGCCTGAACGCAATTTTACCGTTGCTCTCGACTGTGTCGAAAAAGAATGCCAATTCCAGCGCCTGCAACGCATCGCGCGCCGACATCACGCGATCAATCACAAATCCCGGAACCGTTCCGCCCAGTGTGCCGATCGTAAAGTCGCTGAAGCCGAAATCTTGCAGGACCTGCTGAACCGTCTTTTCCAGCGACCCGCTCGCCAGCCGCCCTGTTAGCCAATGCCCGAATGTCCAGTTGGCGCCATCGCCCCACACGTCTGCATTGAACGGAAACGCCGGAAACGGCCGCGCATCCCAGCAATAGGGCAGAATGCGCCCAAGATCGACCATGGCCCCGCCATAGACCGATGACACCGGATTGGCACCCGCGATATAGCCCTCGCTCGCCGGATCAAAATACTGGATCAATGCCTGCAGGTAGCGACGCTGTATCAAATCATCGCGCGTTCCCCGCGAAAAGTACGGAATGAAACTTTCCGAACTCTTGGGATCGACGAACACATTGGGCTGATTGGCGCCCTTGTCGATCGCGGGGCAACCAACTTCCGTAAACCAGAACGGCTTTGACTGCGGCACCCACGCGGTCGGCGTACCACTCTCGACGCCGCCGGGACGATTGAAGTGCGGGTTCGTCCACCACGACTTAATGTCTTTGTAGCGGAACACCCACGGCTTGCCCGCGCCGTCCGTGATGGCAGAGCGCGTTTGCGCGGTCCGTGCTGCCTCGCTGGCATAATACCAGTCGAAACCTTCGCCGGCCTGCACGTTGGATTTTAGGTACGCCAGATCATGTGTCGACCGCGCACCGGCCACGTAGTCCGCGTGCGTCGTGCCATCGCGCCAATCGGCGAGCGGCCAATAGAGATCGATGCCAATCGCATCAATCGACGCCGACGCCCACAATGGATCGAGATGGAAGTAGACGTCGCCCGTGCCATCGCCTGGCTGATGGCCGAAATACTCCGACCAGTCGGCCGCATAGAGCACTTTTGTTGATGGACCGAGCACAGCTTTGACGTCCGCGGCCAATGCGATCAACGCCGACACAAATGGAAACGCCGACGCGCTGGAGCGGACCTGCGTCAGCCCGCGCAACTCCGACCCGATGACAAACGCCGTCACGCCCCCCGCCGCCTTGGCGAGATAGGCGTGATGCAGCACCATGCGGCGCAGCGACCACTCAACCGGACCTGAGTAATTCACGGTCGTGCCAGACAGCGAATAATGCCCCGGCAACGCCGTGCCTATGAACGAAGCGAGTTGCGTCGCGGCCGCCGCTGTCTTGTCGGGCGTTCCAGGTTGCCCCGGTGCGGGATGCACGGTGATCCGTCCGCGCCACGGATAAACCGGCTGGCCCGTGCCGCCATATGGATTGGGCAATCCGTTGGCGTCCGGCACATCCATCAGGATGAAGGGCGTATAGATGACGTCGAGCCCGCGCGCCTTGAGATCAACGATCGCGCTAACCACCGTCTGATCCGACGGCGTACCGCCATAGGCCGGACGGCCATCCTTGGTCGAAACCACATAAGCACTGGCGCGGTTAACACCCGCAACGCTCCACGACAACGGCGTTGTCTCTTTCGCGGTTCTTTCAACACCTGGCTTCATCTGGCAGGTCCCAGCGCGCAGATCCGTGCCAAACCAGCTGACGATCAGCGACACCGCTTGCGCATTGGGCAGCGTTGCCTGCAATTGATCGACGGCGACATCCCAATCGGTCGTTCCTTGGAGGGTGTGAACGTTTTCCGATGTTGAACGGCCGCCGCCGAACGTTTGGACCACCGGCGTTGTCGCGTAGACGAACTCGCCGGATCCGGGAATCAGCACCACGCCGCGAATGTCTTGGGCGAAGGACTCAACCGGACGGTAAACTTCAAAGGAGAGCTGAGGAATGCGATTGCCGAAATCGGCGAGAGCCAGATCCTGGAACACGATGTACGCCGTGCCGCGGAACGCCGGTGCAGCCCCCGCGCCCAAGCGGGCTTGAATGAGACTGTCAGGCGCTTGCGTTTCGCTGCCTGTGTACAACCGGTATGTCAACCGGGACAGATCCAGTTCGCGGCCATCAACCCAGACGCGCCCTAGTCCGCCGATCTCGCCCTCGCACAAGCCAACGGCAAAGCTCGCCGAATAGCGGTACTCAATGGATCGCGTCGATGGTCCTGAAGAAGCGCCCACTCCCTTGCCGCCGCCAGGAGAAGACGAACTCCTCAAAACTGTCTCGGTGATCTCGTCGGCCCAGATCACTTGGCCGCCTAAGCGCGCACGGCCATAGACGCGCGGAATGGGCGACCCCTCACTTGACGAGGTGAGGTGAACCGACGCCAGCCGCGGACCTTCGACGGTGCGCGTTTGCCCCGATCCGCCGAACAGAGCGCGATCGACGTACGATCCGGCAAACGCGCCGAACTGCGAGCCGATGGCCGCACCTGTCAGCGTCGCGCCCAAAATCGAAACGCCTGCAGGCAGCAGCGCGCTGCCGGCGGCTGCGCCGGCCACTGCGAGAGCAAGTGTCGCCATGACTTATGACACCTCAGGAAATTGGAAAACACTGACGAGCCGCCGCCGCCACCATGCACCGAACGGCACTTCGGCCGCGAGCGAGCCTTCCATGGCGTGGATCATCGTTGTCTCCGATGCCAGGATGGCTGTGTGCTTGGCCGGACTGCCATCGCGCATCCGGAAAATCAGAACGTCACCGGGCGCCGCATTCCGCAATAGAATGGGCCTCAAATGCTTTTCTGCGGCATCGAGCAGCGTCTCACGGCCCGACGCTTCCGCCCAGTCGCGCGAGTAGGCTGGTGCAGCGTCCGCCTCGCACCCCATCACTTCGCGATAAACGCCGCGCACCAGCCCAAGGCAATCCGCACCCACGCCTTTGACGCTCGCCTGGTGATGATACGGCGTCCCGATCCATTCGCGTGCGGCGGAGACGATGGCGGCACGCTGTGCTGATGCTTGTGTCATGTCGCATCGCTTGCCGAAGTGCCTCTCCCCTTGGGGAGAGGCCGGTGCGGCCCGTTCAATCGCAATTCGGCGATATCTACAATCCGCACCGGGTGAGGGGGCGGGAGGCAGCGTTTGACTTTCCATCACGCCTCCTCACCGTAACCCTCTCCCCAAAAGGGAGAGGGGACCGCCACTACCTTGCCTTTGACCCCGGACGCGACACGGCCGTCAGAAAATCATTGCCGGGCATGTGCGGGAAGCCGCGGAAGTTGGCCGAATTGGCAAACTTCCCTTGACAGGTGCCGGCGTGCTTGTCGCAACCCGCCTTGATCGTGAACGCTTGCCCCACCGTCATCGGCTGGCGCACCGGCTGCCACAGCTCCAACGTCACTACGGCAGCCGCCTTGGAATGCAACCGCACTTCGATCGACTGACCAAGTGCCGCCCCCGCCGTGAACGTGATCAGCCCGCGTGAAAACCATCCGGCTGCATACGTGTCAATGCCGGTGGCCGTAAATCGCCGGTCATCGATCAGCGCCGCGATCGTGCCCGATCCCTTGAACGCTGCCACCTCAAGATCAATGGTACAGCGCGCGTCACCCAAATCCGCATCGCATGTGTATTGAAACAGGCGGCCCTTGGGCTGCTGCAGATAATGCGCAAGCCCGCGCACTTCCGCCGAGAAGGCCGGCCCCGCGCGCTTCACTTCGCCCAAGCTTCCCGCGCGCATCAAAACGCGCTGAGCCGGGTCCGCCCAGTTGACGCGGAAAATCTCCACCTTGGCATCGTCGTAGATCCCAGCCTCGAGATCGGCATCGTCCAGCCGTTGCGACGTGATTGCTCCCGTCACTTCAAGATTGTCGACACTCAGCCCCAGCGAGTCCCGGATCTCACTGGCCGTAAACCCGCTCGCTGCTTCAAACGCCGTGCCATCAAACATAACGTCCCGGTCATGGTCGGTAAAACCCTGCACGATACTGTCGCGCCGCGTCAGCCGCCAGCACCAGCACAGTGTGGTTGCGCCAGTGTCGAGATGCGCTTGCAGGCTGCCGGGCAAAACCTTCATAGGCGCACCTCGACAATGGGAATGTTGGGGATCGCGCCATGCTGGAAGCCCGCGAGGCTGACCTCCAGCTTGTCAGTATCAAAGCGCACCGGCACGTCGAACTCAAAGCCCGCCGTCACGGCTTGACCGATCGCCGGCACATGCCCCGGTAGAAATTGTACCAGCCCCGTCACAGGGCTCACCGTAAACTGCGTGCCTTCGGTTTTCACCACACCGGCCACCGCCACCTTCACAGTTCCCGCAACCGGCTTCTTAATATCCCGCGACCACGGCGCGTGCGCACTGCCGTAGGTCTTGGTCAATTGAAACACCGGGACGGCTCCAGTGCCGGTGCCGATCGCCTGATCCAACGCCGTGGTCATCGCCTGCGGCGGACACGATTTCCAGTCCATATGATCGCGCCAGCGAAATCCATAGAGCTTGCCGCGGCGCTCTTCGAAGAATGCGATGACTACGTGCAAATCGTCGAGCGACTTGACGCCATAGCCCGCGTTGTAGCTCCGCCGCGAATTGGCCCAGCGCGCGTTGCGCTCTTCAAATCCAGACCCCAGCACAATGACATCCGTGCGCCGCTCCGGCCCGCCCTGGCTGCCGCGCGAGATAGCCGTGGGAAAGCGGAGTTCGTGGAAGGACATGTGACCTCAATCCCCCTCTCCCCATCGCCTTCGATGGGGAGAGGGTCTGGGTGAGGGGCAGCATAACGCTCGAACAAGCGGCTGCCCCTCACCCTAACCCTCTCCCCGCAAAAAGGCGGGGAGAGGGAATGTTACAAATTCCTCTGCCCCATCGACACCGCCCGCGCGAGCATCGCGCCAAGCTGCGTTTCGGAGCGGCGAAAACTATCGGCATCCGGCGTGGTGACATTCAATGTGATCTGCACGCCGCCGCCACTCTGCGCGGCAATGCCGAGCCGTCCATCGGGTCCGCGTGACAACGGCATGATGGCTTCCGCGCCGCGCTCGCCCGCAATCCCCATGCGGCCCGCATTCAACGGAAACGCAATCGGGCTGTTGATCACGCCGCCTTTGGCGAATGGCACCGGCATCCCTTGATTGATGACACCGCCCTTGGCGAACCCCAGCCCACCTTGGAACAAGCCTGACAGCACGTTGCCGAAACCCTGTTCCAAAGGTTTCAGCGCCGCTTTCAGAACAAGGTCCGACAGGCGCAACGCCAGCGACTTCAGCACGTCACCAACCGACTTGCCTTTGATGGCGATGCCCTCGAACGCGCTGATCAGCGTCGAACTGAATTGCCGGCCCAGCGTCGCCGCTGCTTTCAGCTCGTTTTGCAATTGCGTGGTGTCGGCATTGACAGCAATCGTCCATGTCTCGGCTGGGTCGCTCAAACTATCCATCGGCATTCATCACCTATCGGGAAACTGTTGCATGAGAGTGGCGAGTTCGCCGCGCGTTGGAGCCGCCGATGCGCCTCCCGTACCTAGCCGGCCGCGCAACGCCGCATCGAGTTCTTTCGGCGTCATCGCCCAGAACACAGGCGGCGCGAGACCCAACACTCCAAGCCCCGCGGCCATCACGTCGTCCCAGGGAAAGGGCCGCGCTCTGCCCCCTCCTCCGCTTTGCCGCTGGCGGCTGCATCGCCGCCGAACGTCGCGTTCAACAACCGCGCGACGATCTCGACGAACCCCGCCGCGCCCTTGTCGGTCTGCATCCGCGCGACCACGTCATTGGAAATATCATGCCCGCCACCTCGCAAGCCCGCGCCCAGAATGCGCTGGCAGTCGCGCGCCGAGATGCGGCCCTTCTCGAACCGCGTCGCCAGGGCGAGCATGTCTTCTTCGCCGAACGCGGCTTCGAGTTCGGCAAGCGCGCCCAGCGTCAAGCACAACCGGTATGGCTTGCCATCAAATTGCGCGTCCACTTCACCACGATGTTTGTTGGTCATATTTTCTCTCTATCGGTGTCAGACACCACTAAGAGGTGTCTGACACCAGACTTGCGCACCTAAACCGCTACGAACGTCAGCTCGCCAGCCGACTCGAGCGAAATCTCGAATGCCACTTCGCCGTCGTGCCGCCCGGTCAATTCGAACGACGTGATCTGGAACAGCCCCTCGACCGTGCCGAAATCCGGCACGATCATCTGCCATTCGCGGATCGTACCGTTGAACACGTAGCTGCGGATCAATTCGTCGGATGCGGCATCCTTGAAAATACCAGCCCCCGTCACCCGCGCCGACTTGATGCCTGCGCCCGCCAGCAGCTCGCGCCACTGCCCTGCACTCTCCTGATGCGTGATGTCGACCGTCTCGGCGTTAAACGACAGCGCCCGCGACCGCAGACCCGCCACTGTCACGAAGACGCCCGCGCCGGTGCTATCGGCCTTCAACAGTAAGTCCTTGCCTTTTTGTGCTGCCATGATCCTGCTCTCTTGCGTTTCGTTTCGTATCTCACGAACCCGGCCAGCCGCACGGCACCGCGAGGCGTTGAGCGCCGCGTTGCGATTAGCCGGGTTCTGGTTAAGGGGCGGGTTCAGTTACCGCGCGATACCGGAGGAGCCCGCGATAGGTTTCCCCATCAGCATCACGGCGCGCGTCCGAGAAGTCCTGCCGCAAATTAATCAGCCGGTGCCCGGCGACAGTCAGCGCCACATCGTGTAGCGCCGTGCGAATGACCGCCATGATCTGATGGACTTCGCGCTCGCCATTGGCCCGCGACCAGACAGTAAGTGTGACCACATGCTCTTGCCCGTCTTCGCTGCCGGTGCTCCAATCGCGCACCGTACTTTCGCCCAGCGTCACGTAGGGAAACTCAACCCCGCGAGGTACGTCGTCATAGATGCACGGACCGCCCAGAAGCGCCGACAGCGCACCCGTCCCAGACAGTGCGGCATGAATTGATTTTTGCAATTCCCAACTCGCGCTACTCATGGCCCGGCGTCCTTACTGGATTGACGGCATCGCGTGGCAGTCCCCGCGACGTCGGCACACCAGTCGAACCGGGCGCGAGGCGCCCATCGGTAGCAACAAGCGTGTCATGGATCGCCTGTTCCAGCCGCCGCACGCGCTCCTGCAACCGCGCGAGCGCAAACCCGCCCACACTCACTGCCACTTTCATGGAAGTTTCTCCTCCACCAGACATTTGAGAAACCGCCGCCGCTCGGACACATCGATCACGGAGCGGATGTCGAACGCGCGCGTGCCCATCATGAACCGCATCTCCGGCAGAACTCCCGGCCGGTAACGGATCACGATCTGATGCGTCAGCTGCCCTTTGAGGCCATCGGCTTCGACGCGCTCCGATCCAGACAGCGGCACCACCGCACCCCACACTTCAGCAGCGAGCCCCCACGACACGGTCGCACCGCCACCGCCGTCGGGGGCGCGCGATTGTGCCTCCAGCCGCAGCCGGTGGCGCATCTCTCCAATCAATGGCAGACTCATATCCGCGGTACCCTGTGTGACGACAGGAGATCCGACACCGCGCGCGGAATGCTGGTGCCCTGCAGCCCGATCTCGATTGGATCGCGATGCTCATACCAGTGGGCGACCAGCAGCAGCAGCGCGTGGCGGATCGTTGCCGGCACATCGCTGGCCAACGAGCCAAACCCGGCCGTCAGTTGGATCTCGATGCCTGAAGCCGCACGGCCCGGCTTCGGCCAGGCATCGCCCGTGCGCACCAGCCTTGGCGGCACACCGCGTCCTTCGAACACATAACTCGACGGCAGCAGCGTCACCGGCGTGCCATCGGCGGCCAGCACGCGCACATCCGTAATCGCTTGCACCGGGCGCAGCGGCAGGGCCACATCGGCACGGTCCGGCCAGTGATCGAGCATGACGGACCAGCTCTGCGTGATCAGCGCTAGGCCCAACGCGGATTCGATATGCAGCCGCGACGTCAGAATGAGACTGGCGAGCAGCAGATCTTCGGCCGTGCCATCAATCCGTAGATGAGCCTTCGCCTCGGCCACCGTCACCGGCTCCAACGCGGGCCCGCTCGTCAACACGAGAGCCATGGGAGAACTTTCTATTGTTGGGTGCCTGGCATCGCCTGACGGTCTATGGTGTCAGACACCACTTAGAGGTGTCTGACACCGTCGCCTCTGCGCAGCGGGAGGGACACCGCGCAGAATCTCGAACGCCTTTGGCGCGCAGCGCCCAGCGGCCAAGGGCCACCGTGCAAAAGCACGCCCCCGCGGAGCTGGCCCGCCTGGCTACTTCAGCCAGGCGGATCAGCCAGCGTGAGCGCTTAAACAGCGAACCGCAGCAGCTTGATCGCGTCGAAGTCCTTGACCCCGCCGCCGACGCGCTTGGTCGTGTAGAACAGCACGTAGGGCTTGGAAGAATAAGGATCGCGCAGCACGCGGATCCCGACACGGTCGACCACCAGATAGCCGCTCCGGAAGTCACCGAACGCCAGCGACAAGCTGTTGGCGGCGATGTCGGGCATATCTTCCGACTCCGCGACCGGGTAGCCGAGCAGCGTCGCGGGCACACCAGCCTGCGCCGACGGCTGCCACAGATATGTGCCGTCGCCGTCCTTCATCTTGCGCACCGCCGACTGCGTCGACCGGTTCATGACGAACGTGCCATTAGCGCGGTACGGTGCTTTCACGGCGTAGGCCAAGTCGATCAGCTTGTCGCCAGCGTTCGACGCCGGGAATGCGCCCGCCACGCCCGTTGCGATAAAACCAATATTACCCCACGTCCACGAGGCGTTGGCGACCGTCGGGTAGGTCAAGAAGCCCTTCGGCTTGTTGATGCCATCGCCCACCACGAAGGCGTTGCCTTCCTGCTGCGCGAACGCGATCCGCACTTCTTCCGCCAGCCACTCGTCGATATTGACGGCGCTGTCATCGAGAAGGCTCTGGGTTGCCGCCGGCATGGCGTAGAGTTCCATGGTCGGAAACGACAGTTCGGCAATCGTTGGCGTGTTGGTCTGCGGACGAACGGCGGCTTCCGCCACCCAGCCCGTTGACGCGCCCGTCGTGGCGAACGGCACCTTGTAGGTGGTGCCCGACACCTGACGCACACCCGCAATCGCGCGAATCGGCGAGATGGCCCGCAACGCGGTGTTCACCGCCCGCTCGGTTTCATCCGGCACCAGGTAACCACCGTCCGGATCAGACCCGACCGACAGCGCCTTGCCTTCGAGATCGCGCAGGTGCGATTGATCGCCCTTGCGGATGTACCCGTCGAACGCCGCTGTATGCGCCAGCGATGCGCCCGATTTCGGAGCCGCGCCGCCCAAGGCCGGGCGGGCCTGCTTCAGAGCCAGTTCGTCCATGGTGCGTTCGATGCGTGCCAGCTTGTCGCTCGTCACGGCGTCCGCGCTCGCCCGGCGTTCAATTTGCGCCAAGCGGTCATCGTTGGTGTCTTTGAAGGCTTCGAACGCCTGCATCAGCAGATCGATGTCCTGGCCGACATCGGTGCGGCCAGCTTTCGTTTCACAGGTGATGTTATCGTGCATGGGAGGTCCGTTGGTTTTGGGTGTTGGAGTGTGTCAGTGCGGCAATCGCCTGGGTCAGGCGCGCGATGCGCTGCGCCAGTTCGGCCGCGTCGTCACAGCCCTGGCCCGCGTCCCGCAGAGCCTTGAGGCCGTTGAAGCCCGAGCGGAGCACCGCGCGCGCTTCGGAGCGTGTGAACCCAGCATCCCGCGTGAGCCAGCGCTCGAAGTCCCGTTCTGTTGGTGTCGTGCTTCCGAACGGCGATGCCTTGACACTCGACACGCGTGCGCCCGGCATCATCGGAAATGTGACAACAGAAATTTCCCATAAATCGACTTTCTCAAGCCGCCGCACGCCACTCTTGGCATCGCGCCGCGACTTGACGGCCTTGAAGCCGATTGACAGTCCATCGAGCGCACGCGCCCGCATGAGAGACAGCACCTCGCGGGCTTTCCCAACCTCGAGCGTCAACTGCCCGCGCACGCGCAATCCTCGCACATCTTCTTCAATGGAATGCCAGACGCCGATCGGTTGATTGGGATCGTGCTGAAACAGCATGCGAATGCCCGCCGCCGTCCGCTCGGCCAAGCTCTGCCGGAACGCACTTGGCGCCACCACATCGCGCGACAGGTCCTCGCGATTGAATAGACTGGCGTAACCTTCAAACAACCCCTCGGTTGCCGTCAGGTTCAGGTCATGCGCAGTGAACTTCAACTCGGGAGCCGAGCCGTTGGGCAGTGCTGAGGTCATGTGTGTTGGGTCTTTTTTTGTTAGCGATATTTCAGCGATGGGGTGACGGTGTCAGACACCTCTGAGTGGTGTCTGACACCACGTCATTACTGCCCACCGTCAGAACTCCCTGCCGGCACACGTGGCTGATCAGGCCGGTATTTCAGCGACGGTGTCAGACACCTTTGAGAGGTGTCAGACACCACAACCTCAAAAGGGCCCGCGGTGCCTTCCTCGCCCTCCGCATCAATCGGCCCATAACCCACTGCCGCGCGTTTCTCATTCACCGTGAGATAGCTCACCGCATTGAGCCGCGCCCATAACGCTTCCCGCTCGCTCGACAGCGCCTCGATCTGATCGATATCGGGCTTTAATTGCAGGCTCGCGCCATGCTCCGCCCCCAGCCACGCCGACAACGCCTTCGCCGTCCGGTTGACCAGCGGTCGAACCGTCTGTCGCCAAAATCTAACGACCCAGATTGAAGTGTCTAAGTGTTCTGCCACCAGCGATATCCGCGATCGGATAGTATCTCCAAAGCTCTTTCACGCCCGGACTCCGTCGCCACAACCTCAGGCCAAGGCCGGCTACCACCAGTCCAGCGACCCAGGTCATTGGCGAACATCAGATGCACATCAAGTTGAGACAAATATTCCATTGATTCTTTCAAGTTGAGATTTTCTAAACTGTCCGAACCATCACTCTCAATTGCTATCCGTACCAGATCTTCACGCACCAAGCCTAATAGCGCATCACCCAGCATAGTTCGCAGATCGGAATTGACGGTTGAATACTCAATCGTGTTTGCAATAGTCGGCAGGTTTTCCTGCCCTGCCTCTTCCAATTCTGAAAGAATACGCGACTGCATTTCGCTAAGTGCTAACATGGCAACCACCAAAGTTAATCTAAGTTCGGGATTGAAATTGGGTCACCCCAACCTTGATCGTCACTTCGTCGATATCTGTAGTAATAATCGGACTGGTGCTTCTGGCTTGGGTCCGATCTGTACACCCTCGAAGGACGCCGCATGATCCGAACTTGTGCGCCCAACCCACTCTCATAGATGAACCCTGGAGAACGAGTGACCTCTTTGAAGCGATAGCCTGCCGTATTTAGTTCCTTTCTTAGCCGATTTATTGCCCAATCTGGATTGGTATTCGGGATCGCATCGCGTAACAACTCACGAAGCCGGGCCTCGGCCTGCCGTCCTTCGGCCTCCCGTGCACGAATAGCACCTTCGGCGGTTTCGTAGAGGCTCGGGGTTGGTCTCCAGTTGGGGTCTCTTGCATTTACACGCCGGATACTTTCTCTGGCCGCTTGATTGGCAACCGCATACCGCGCGGCCTGCCCCGGGGTCATTGCCGCTTGGACACCGGGATAACGAACTTGATATGACCCTGTCCGCCCCTGCGCCACCCGGCTGCCAGGAGGAAAGATGTCATCCGGCGTCGCGTCCGAAATGATCCGCCCATCGTCGCCGCCAAATCCACCGCCCTCATCCGTCCACTGCCCGCCGTCCGAACTGCCTGCCGGAACACGCGGTTGATCGGGGCGATACTTGAGATCGCGATCCACGCCTCCGCGCGATGGCGCGGCCTCGTCAAAAGGGCCCGCGGTGCCTTCCTCGCCCTCCGCATCAATCGGCCCATAGCCCACCGCCGCGCGTTTCTCATTGACGGTGAGATAGCTCACCGCATTGAGCCGCGCCCACAACGCTTCGCGCTCGCTCGACAGCGCCTCGATCTGATCGATATCGGGCTTTAATTGCAGGCTCGCGCCATGCTCCGCCCCGAGCCACGCCGACAGGGCCTTCGCGGTGCGATTGACCAGCGGCAACACCGTTTGCCGCCAGAAGGCGCGCTGCGCTTCCTGATAGTTCGAGTAGGTGTTGTCTCCCGGAATGCCGAGCAGCATCGGCGGCACACCCAAGGCCAGCGCAATCTCGCGCGCTGCGGAGTTCTTCGCTTCGATGAAATCCATATCCTTCGGCGACAGGCTCAGCGGTTTCCAGTCGAGCCCGCCTTCCAACAGCAGCGGACGGCCCGCGTGCTTCGCCCCTTGGAAACTCGTCTCGAGTTCCGACTTCAGCCGCTCGAACTGTTCCGCCGTCATGCGCGCGTCATCGGCACTGTAAACCAGCGCACCCGACGGCCGCGCCGAATTGTCGAGCAGCGCCTTGTTCCAGCGCGACGCCGTGTTGTGAATATCGATTGCGGTTGCCGCCGCTTCGATCGGGCTCATGCCATAGTGATCGTTGGTGGGATGAAACATCCGCACGTGCAGAATAGGCCGCACACCCGGCACGGCTTCGGTGTCGAACCGCACAGTCCGCCCGCCGGCGGTATAGTCGTAGGCTTCCGGCCAGCCTTCGAGACCCGGCACAACTTTCATACGATCAGGCCGCAGCGCATGCAGCTCGCGCACGCGCCCGCCAATGGCCACGGCCTCCGCGTAGGCATTGCCCGACACCAGCAGATAGCCGTACCAGGCTTCGAAGAAGTCGGTGCCGGTTTGGTCTTTACTCGGTTGCGCCAAAAGGTCGAGTAGTGGATGTTCGTCGTGTTCGTCGGCACCTTCATAGAGCAGCAGCGGGATTGACGACGCGGCTTCGGCTACCATGCGCACCGCACGATAGACAATCGGGTTCTGCATGAACCCTTCGCGCGCGAACGTCGCGTAATCGCGCGGCGTCCACACCGGCCGCCCGAGCGTTTCGAACGCGATCAGCGGCCCTGTACGGCTCGCCTTTTCTTCGGCAAGTGTCGGCACTCGCGCGGGCCACAGCCGGGCCAGCGCGTTCTTGAAACGCGGCATGGAGAGGTCCTCTGATTCCCTCTCCCGTCCATGCGGAGCATGGCTTCGCCATGACGCAGGTGGGCTAGGGTGAGCCAAAATCACAGAGCGTGGCAGACTGCCGAAACAATCGCCGCCCAAATTCCCTCTCCCATCGGGAGAGGGTTAGGGTGAGGGGTTAGCGTCCTTCACATCTGCCGCACGCTCGGTCTCACCGTCCGGCCCAGCATCAAGTCCGTCAGCGCCCAAACCAGCGCGTCAAGCCGGTCGGGACTTTTGCCACTGGCCAGACCATCGGCGCCGAACGCACACATCTGATCTTCGAGCGCATCGAATGGCCCCACATGCGCCACGCGGCCCTCGGCATACAACGCCGCCACCGGCTCAGCCCTCAGCCATTTGCCACGCGTCGCATGAACTTTTGTCACTGGCACGCTGTCATCGATCTGGCGCAGCAACTCCACCACCAGATCTCCGCCCTGATTCGTTTCCGCCACCACGCGATCAGCATCAAAATCCTGATACGCCGCAACCACTGCGCGCGCCCATACGTTCGGCACCCGCCCCTGCAACGTGCGGTCGGCAATCACATAGGCGCGGCCATCGGGACCCAAGCCCGCGACCACGATCCAGCAGGCATCCGACGTGGCCGTCGCCGTCACTGGCGGATCGACCGCCACAACAATCCGCGTCAGCTCGGGCGCTGATCGCACGCGATGCTGCTCAATCCAGTCGCGCCGCCACAGCGCGCCCGTCACATCGTCTACGATCTCGCCCATCAATTCCTGACGGCCCAGCACCGTGCCACCGTAACGGCGCATCATCTCATCGATAAACCCTGGTGCCAGGCAGCCCGCGTTCGACGACGTCGCCGCGCGCGAGATAACGGTTGCCGGGTCCGCTGCCAGCTGTTTGATCAGCGGCACCGGCCGCGGCGTTGTCGTCACGCACACCTGCGGATGGTCTCCCAACCGAAGACCCATCTGCAGCATCGTCCACGCCGCATCCGCGTTCCGCCACTTCGCCGCTTCATCGCACCACGCGGCATCGAACTGGGGACCACGCAAACTGTCCGGGTCGTCAGCCGAGAACACCTGCGCAATTGTCCCTGTCGGCCACGTCAGCTGCATCTTTGAAATTTCAAACAGTGGCCGTTCAACCGCGCGATGCACCGCCATCAACCCCGACACGCCTTCGATCATCACCCGGCGCACATCGCCTTGCGTTTCGCCAATCAACGCAATCCGTTGGGCCGGTTGTTCGCCGTCACGGATGTGACCGAGCGCCTTGGCGCGCACCCACTCCGCACCGGCCCGCGTCTTGCCCGCTCCGCGCCCACCAAGGATGAGCCACGTGCGCCACGCATGGCCCAATTCCAGCCATTCCGGCGGCAATTGGTCGTCGCGGCCCCAAAACAGCCAATCGTGTTCGAGGCTGAAGTTGTGTTCTGGATCAAGTGCATTAAGCTTTTGTCTCAGTGTCCCAGCGCGTGCCCATGCGCTCAACACGCGCCGCAATGTCGTTGCGCACGCGCTCCGCTTCGGCAAACGTGCTTCCACCGGCGTGTTGTTCGCGTTTGAGGAGTTCAGCGGCCGCTTCCTTCGCCTGTTCAAGACTTTCGATAATCAGATGCATGGCGCGCGCACGCCGTTCGTGGTCTTGCGCCGAGACCGGGTCACCCGAGGTCATTTCCTTCTCCAAGCTGTCGAGTTGCAGATCGATGACGCGGTAAATTCGTGAAATCCGCACATCCGGCGCGTCAGGCGGACGTTGTTCGTAAGGTTGCCGGTTCGGCAACGGCCTGTTGGTACCAGCAGGCAAGACTGCCCCGTCTCCACAGGCGACCGGGGGGAGCCGTTTCCTCGTTCTCGCAGCACCGCGGATCAACACCGGCCTGGCAGCCCAGTTGTCCCGCTCGGCTCGCTTGGCAATCGTATTTCGATCAACACCAAACCGGCGCGCAATGCTCGCATGAGATTCGAAAGTCTGTTCATGACACCGCCGGATCTCGGCCCACGCTTCTGCAGTGGCCGGCATCCTGCCCATGTTCACACTTTGGTTTTCTTGGATTGATGGTTCTGGAATTAACCGTGCCACGGCGCGCTCATTGCGAGCTGCACAGTTTCTACACCCTACGAAAAACCTATCAAACTAGCGTCACGCTGTCAATCGCTATTTCAGCTTTTATTGTTTTATTTCAATATGTTATTTGCCTATTTCGCATCAAACCCCTCAGGCTATCACGGCCCAAACCCGCGGGGATAACTTGGCATTTTCGCATAGAAATTTTTTCTATGCGGGGTCACGGGCGATCCCCTCTCCCCGCCACTTCGCGGGGAGAGGGGATTGCCCCCCCCTCAATCCTCAAACCCCTTGATGATATAGCGGTTGAAGTTCTCTTCCTTCACACCGGTTTCACTGCGCGCGAACCCGCGTACGGAAATGCCGGCCTCATGCACGGTGTTGGGATCGCCGGAAATGAGCGGATGCCACCACGCCAGCGCCCGGCCGTCGCGCGCACGCACATACCCGCACGTTTCTGGAAGCCACTCGATCTCGCGCACTTTCTTCGGCGTCAGATTGATGCAATCGGCCATCAGCTTGAAGCGGTTCTTGTAATCCGTGCAGCGGCACTGACCGACATCAAGCAATGCGCAGGCGAGGCGAGTCAGATGCACTTCACCAGTATCTTCGTCTTCTAACTTATTGAGACAGCACCGCCCGCAGCCATCGCACAGGGCCTCCCACTCGCGCTTGGACATATCCTCCAGCGCCGTTGTTTCCCAATACGGCCGGGCCGCGTCGCTCTCCGCCGATTTGGCCACTTTGGCCGCTTGCTTATGTCCCGCTGGCTTGCCCACACCGCCCTCGCTGCCTGATCTGTCGAGGTTATGCGTAGGAGCATTCGCAACGGCAGGTCAAGGAGACGCAGAACCGGGGTCAAGAACCGGGTTCAGGCACCTTGTGGGGTGCCTGACCCCACATTCACCTGACCCCACATTCACCGCCACCCCATTGCCTCCCGCCACCCCTTGCCCTTATGCACTGCCGATGGCTAGACCCACCGCATTCGAGATCTTCCTTGTTGCAGCACCTGGATTGGAAACCGTGCTGTGGGCGGAGGCGCGCGCAGCGGGCTTCAAGTCCGCGCAATTTGTGCCCGGCGGCGTGACACTGAAGGGCGGCTGGCCGGACGTGTGGCGCGCAAATTTGGAGATTCGCGGTGCGGGCCGTGTGATGGCGAGCCTCGCGCAGTTCGAGGCCGATCACCTGACGGCGCTCGACAAGCGGGCGCGCCGCGTGCCGTGGTACCGGGTGCTGCGCCGCGATGTTCCGGTCCGCGTTGACGTCACGTGCAAGCAATCGCGCATCTATCACACGGGTGCGGCGGCCGAGCGCATCGAAACGGCAATCCGCGAGGAGCTTGGCGCACCCATTGCGGACGACGCCGGCGTGCGTATTCGCGTTCGCATCGAGGACAACGTGTGCCGGATCGGCATCGATACGTCGGGCGAGTTGCTGCACAAGCGCGGGCACAAAGAGGCCGTCGCCAAGGCGCCTATGCGCGAGACGATGGCCGCGTTGTTTCTGCGCCAATGCGGCTATGATGGACACGAGCCGGTTGTCGATCCGATGTGCGGGTCGGGCACGTTCGTGATCGAGGCGGCGGAAATCGCGGCGGGGCTTCATCCCGGCCGGTCGCGGCACTTCGCGTTCGAACTGCTCGCGACGTTCGATAAGGCCGCTTGGCAGCTGATGCGCGAATCCGCGGCCGCTCACGTGCGAACGCCAACGATCCGCTTTTATGGCAGCGACCGCGATGCAGGCGCCATTGCCATGAGCCGGGCCAATGCGGCACGCGCCGGCGTCTCTGAGTTGACCGAGTTCAAGCAGCTGACAATCAGCGAGCTTATTGCGCCCGCCGGCCCGCCCGGCCTCGTCATCGCGAACCCACCCTTTGGTGAGCGGATTGGTGAGACGGCGCGTCTGCAAGACCTCTATCGCTCATTCGGGCAAACTTTGATGGCGGGCTTTTCCGGCTGGCGCGTGGGGATCATCACAACGGACGCCGCGCTCGCGCACGCGACGGGTCTGCCGTTTGCACCCCCTGCCGCGCCCGTCTCGCATGGCGGGCTGCGGGTGACGGTGTACCAGACTGGCAAGTTGCCGTGATTTGACGTCGATGTAGCCTCGACCGCGGCGGCTTTAACAGACGTTCTCGTTGTTCCACGACCCGTGTTCTTCTAATGTTCTAGAGATCGTTCAGGATCTGAATGTGGACCGCGCAATCCGCGACACGACCAAATTGGAGAAGGTCATGACCGATTTTGACCGCATTACACGTGATCCGTGCGTTATGGGCGGTAAGGCCTGTATTCGTGGTCTGCGCGTGACCGTTGGTATGATTGTTGGTCAGATCGGGGCCGGGTACATGATCGACGAAGTGCTGCGCGATTACCCCTATCTTGAGCGCGAGGATATCCTGCAAGCCTTGCGCTATGCCGCGTGGCGCGCCGAGGAACGTGAGGTTTCTTTAGCTGGCGAGTGAGCGCACATGAAGCTGCTCGTCGATATGAATTTGTCGCCAAAGAGAGCGGCGTTTCTCAAAACGGCTGGTTATGAATCGCAGCATAGGTCGGCTGTTGGGTCCATCACGGCACCGGACGTGGACATCCTGATGTATGCGGGCGAGAACGGCTTCATCGTCTTGACTCATGATTTGGATTTCGGCGCAATCCTCGCCGCAACCCAGTGCGTCAAACCCAGTGTTGTGCAGCTCCGAGCGCGCGATATCGATCCAGATGTCATCGGTGGTCAGGTTGTCGCCGCCCTTCGCCAAACCAAGATGGAGCTTGAGCGTGGTGCTCTGCTGACGATTGATACCGATCGCCGTCGCATCCGAATGCTTCCACTCCAGATGATGGGGGAGTGAACGGTCATGATCCCGGCTCAGTAAAATCGCCCGGCCTCGTCATCGCGAACCCACCCTTGGTGAGCGGATTGGTGAGACGGCGTGTCTGCAGGCCTTTTATCGCCCGTTTGGTCAAACGCTACTGTCGCGCTTTTCCGGCTAGCGTGTGGGGATCATCACAACGGACGCCGCGCTCGCGCATGCGACGGGTCTGCCGTTTGCACCCCCTGCCGCGCCCGTCTCGCATGGCGGGCTGCGGGTGACGCTCTATCGGACATCAGGTCTCACGTAAGCGATCCAACGCACCGCCCGTCATCGTCTCTCAATACCCATCATTATCGTCGGAGCCGCCGTCATCGTCATAACCGTCGTTATCATCGTATCCGCCGTTGTACCGATAAGGAGCACCGGACTCGACGCGTGGATCGTAGCCATAGAACCGATAGCTGGCATAGGGCTCGTGGGAATTGTACCCGTCATCATTGCTGCCGTAGCGGCGGAGTTTTTCGCGATCCTGGCGATTGAGATAAAGGCCTGATCGCTCCTTTGCGCGAGCCCCTTCCACGCTACTGATCGAATCGGCTTGAACCGGCAGCGCCGGAATGCCGACGATCAAAGCCGCTGCCAGCGCCGTTGCAAGTCCTCGTTTCATGATCGAACTCCTCATCCTTGTGTCCGTGCACCGCAGCACACGTGCGACCTGTCACCCGGTTCCACAAAGTGCATGCTTGCGCATCCACATTCGCGGGATCGATATGCTCTTAACGCGCCGCCGTGCGTGGTGTTCCGCTTGCCATTTTGTGGCCGGCACCGGCAAATATGTGCAACTCATGTGGGAACGAATGTGCGGCAGTCCCGTTGTCTTGTGCGGTCGTACACGCCGATTGGCTGCGCGCGGCGGCAGCGAGGGAGCACACCATGCGATTCATTGTTCTTTTTGTAGCGCTGACAGCAGTTATACTCGGCGCGTGCCGCCGGGAAGAAGCGGCGCCGATCTATGAGCCCATGAAACTTGGAGGTCAGCCGCAGCAGGGCGAGCAGCGTTGATACCCAATGTTCGCTTTGACGGGCGCGTTCTGCGAGATCATCCACATCCGGCGATCGAACGCCGGATCGTGCCGGGGCACGTTGACCGCAGTCCTACAGGTCTGCCTGCGTAGAATTCGTCGATCGGCTTCCCTAGCCCGGCCGCCAGACGCCGAGCACGATGCTGGCGATAGCGATCGCACCAATCTGGACCAAGCCACTCCACTCCGTCGCGACGAGGTTCGCAAGAGCTGCGGGCTCAGCCTCGCCCTTCGCAATTCTGTCCGCCAAGACGGCGGACGGTTTCGCCCGGCCATGAATGACGATCAGCGTTCCCTCGAACGTGCTGATACCAAGTAGCGCCTTTACCCACACCCAGCGCAGATCGAGGAACGGCTTGTGCGTCGCCACCGACAGCAAGCCTAACACTGGCACGCCACCCAAACATGGAATCAGCAGATAGGTGCAAATCGCGTCGATGGCGACGCGCATGTCCGCGTAGGTGGCGGGCGTGTCCTGCCGAGCGGTGAGCAGCACGAGCGCGAGTCGAGCAAAGCGCCAGTGAATCCGCTTACGGAGACCGTATGCAGAACCTCCAAAGCATAGCGCATACGCGTGTCAGACCGCGAGCACCGAGCGGATCTGATCTTCGTATTGCTTGACCGCTTCAAGTGCGCGCGCCTTCATCACCGGATCGGCGTGGCTCTGGCTGGTGAAACCTTCGATGGCCTCGCGCGCGCTGGTCATGATCCGGGTGGCCGCACCCTGCGGGTTCAGCTCGCGCTTACAATTCGACTGCAACAATTGCGTGAGGATCACTCCGGTCGCGAGCGCCAGCCCTGACAGCTCCGCGTTCTCGCGTTTCAACCCGGCGATTGCCGCGTTCATATCCTTCGCATCAGCCATCGCGCCGGTCTCCTGTTTGGTCCGTTGTCCGGACGGTTGCTAATATGATGTCGAACGCCGCGCAAGGCCGGGGCCAGGACAAGCGTCAAAGCGCCCACTTTGCCGCTGACATCGCCATGTTTTGGGCGATGCATTTGCGAAAAGCGTCCCCCGGTTCGAATTGTGCTACGTTAGGATCCAGTGCTCTGCCACCCGGAAGGACACCCGCATGAGTCGTTGCTTCGCGCTCGCCGCCACCGTTCTGGCGTCCTTTGCAATAATCGCCGTCGCCGCCAGTCCCGTCCTCGCCCAAAGCACAGGATCGCGCGACTACGGCGGGCCGTTGTCGATCGGTCCCAATTTCGAAAAGGGCGGCCAGCACTCAACCACGGACTATGGCGCAAAATCGTCACAGAAACCGAAGAAGAAAGCGGCCGCCAAGCCCAGTGCTCCGGCGAAACAGACAGTCAAAGTTGCCAAGCCCGGCAAGGCGAGCGCCAAGAAAGACACCGTCGCCAAGAGGCAGCCAGAACCCAAAGCGCGGCCCGTGACCAACACTGCGGCCGGGACCACGGCCGTTGGAACGGCAGAATCTGCGCCTGTCGTTACGCCACCTGCAACAGAGACCACTGCCGCGCCGGCAGAGCCCGCGAGTGATCCACTGGCTGCGGATGCGGTCAGCGCCGATCCACCACCGGCGTGCAGCAAGTTCGACGCAATCACCAACACAACGATCACGGTCGCCTGCAACTGATCGGGACGGCATCGCGATGGTGTCAGACACCACTGAGCGGTGTCTGACACCTTAAACCGCGCCGCTCACCCCGCCACCTTTGTCACCACCTTCCGCTTGGGCAACTCTGCGCCGCAAATCTCCATCGCAGGTGCCGTGGTCGACCAGCGGTCTTTGGTGATAATGACGACGTAGCGGCGGCACTCGGCGCTGGCGCTGCGCACGAACTTCACTTCGAACAGCGCGACCTTGGCACCCGCCTCACGCGGCCACGCGTAGACCTCGCCGTCTGGGGTCCCGGCCAGCGCAGTTTTGATTGCGGTGCTGGCGTTGCGGTAGTCCGTTGCCGTCAGTCGCGACAATAGAGAGCGAGACAGATCCGGATGTAGCCCCGCCGCCAGCGCGCGCTTCTGATTGGGATCTTTGGAATCAGCTACAGGCTTGGCCAGCGGAACGGGCGCCGCGTCATCCGGCTCCGATGCAACCTTGTCTGTGGCGGTTACGGCTTGTTCGGCCGGACGGTCCGTTTGCGCCTGCGGCGTCACGCCGGCTTCGCCCGCCTCCGCACCCGGCGCGTCGGCAACATCACGGGGAGCCGCTGGAAGAGCAGGCGGTTCGCTCGCTGCCTCTGCGACTGGCGCAGCTGGCGGCGCGACAGAGGCGGGGGCGTGCGGCTCAACCAGCGACGTGAGAGCCAGCACGAGTGTCTGCCATTCGTCTGGATACGTCTTCGCCGCCCATATGCCACCAAACCCGATTGCCAACAGACACGCGAGAGACAGGAGCGTCCGGCCACGAGAGCTTTTGCGGGGTGCGCATATGCGTTCGCCGGAGACATTCAGTTCCGTACCGTAATCATCGTAGGTTTCGTAATCGGATCTTGAAAGATGGGCGCGGGGGGACATGACACAACCTCTGAGCTGATCACAACAACAGCATCCCGCGCTCCTCACAGCACCAGCGGCATCTGGCCAAAACATGGCGAAGCCCGCAACGACAAATCAAGCCAATGAACATTTGTGCGGCGATGCGCAGCGAATAGCATCGCTGTGATGACAACGCGTGCGCAAACGCCCGCCGCGTGGGGGCTGCAGCACACATGCAAAGGCCGAACGCTACGTCGCCACTTGTAAAGGCGGTCGGGGGCACGATCCCGAAGTTCCGAGTCCAGTGAATTCGGGTCATGTCCCCGTTTGCGAGTTAGGGACTGAACCCGAACCTTTGGTTCGGGATCGTCTCCCCGCTTCACGCTCACCTGTAAATATACGTCACCAAAAACGTCCGGTCGGCGTCGTTGGAGTTGTGCGGCGGCAAGGGATAACTCGTCTGCTTGGTCGCGAACACGACGCTCTGATCCAGACTGGCGTTGTTCGCCGACCTCACAACTTGAACATTCGCCACATCCCCATTCGTATTAAGAACGATCCGCACCGTCACCCGGCCGCGCGTGTCGCGCAGTTGCGGCATGGTTTGCTGGAGCGCGCGAATGACGCCGCGCGCGAAGTCGTCATTGGCACCCGATCGCGTAATGCCGGGCGGCCGTTCAAATCCCGCCGAACCGCCACCCCCCGTTGCGGGGGAATTGAAGTTCATGGGCGGCGGCGTCAGATCAAGCTTCGCCGTCTTCTTCTGCGGCGGCTTCGCGGGCGGCTGTGGCTTGGGCTCTACTTGCGGTTTCTCCGTCACAGATTTTTCAGCCGGCTGAGGCTTGTCTGGCGAAGGCCCGGGCTCGGGGAACTTCAATACCTCGGCTGGCACGTCGTCTGCGACCGACGGCTTGATGGCATCTTGCAGTTCGACTTTGGCCTCAGGCCGTGGCTCAGGCTGCGGCTCAACTTTGGCGGCCTGTTCGGGGTCGGCTTGTTTGGGGTCTTCTTGCTTGGGCTCGGGCGGCTTTGGCGGCGGCGCTTTTTGTTGTGGTGCGGCGGCGGCAGGCACACTTGGAGCGACACCACCCGTCTCCGGCACGGTCGACCGGCTGTTGAGTTCGGCTTCGGTCACCAGCGACACGCTGATGGCATTGTCCGACCCGCTGGCATCGCCCAGCCGCCGCGGATCTGCGCCCCCAAAGCCGATCAACACCAGCGCGTGCGCAAAAGCAGCGGCGGCCACCCACGCCCAGAACCTCCGGTCGCGCGCATGCGCCGCCGCCCAGCGCTCTTCGGCCAGATGCGTCAGGTCCGTCAGGTCATCCGCGCTGATCTCTGTCATCGCGGCAATCCGTGCGCCACGCTGCCGGGACAGATCGTCATCGCCCGCTCACTCACGCGACAACCGGCGATGCCGCTTGGCGCGCGGTGGTCCGTCGTGGTCGCGGAGGTCGTCGGCGTGACGCGGCCGGTGGCGCCACTCGGGCGTGCCACTGTGCGTGCCCCAGCGCTCCAAGAACTCTGCATCATGGTCGCTCACCGGGCCGCCGACGCGAGCGGTCGCTCGTGCATGCTCGACATCGAACAGCGTGTCGGCCGCAGCACCCGCGATGGTGCAGGCCCATAGCCCTGCAGCGACGGCAAAACGGACTGCGACGCGTGTCATCGGACATCCTCCGTCAAAAGTGGAACACAGGCTCTGAGCGTAGTTGAAATGTACGATGAAAACCAAACCTTTGCACAGTTGCAACCACCGGACTATAATACGCACCATGATCACAACGAGTTTCGACCAGCAGGAAAAAGGCCAGTTGTCTTGACCGCCTCCACTCCCGTGCCCGCACGTGCCGCCCATCCGCGTCTGGATGCCGTGATTCTCAGTTGCGCGGACGCAGAGTGGCGCAAGGTCGCGATGCTGATTGCCCGCACCACGGACGCGGCACGCGAACAGTCCATTGACGCCACAACTCAATCGATTGCCGAACGGATTTATGCGCTGACCGATGCGCACCGTCTCGAAGTCAAAGGCAACGTGCGGCGCTGGCGGACAACCGAGATCCGGTTGGCTGGCGCGGCTTGACGCGACATTTCCGGGATGCGGCGAGGCCACACGGCACGCCCGAATCCACTACGTCGATTCTTTGCACTTGCCGCCACCGCCCGCACAGCGCAGCGTTCCGCGAACTCATGAAGCGAGAGGACACCGCTATGCTCATATTCAACCGCACGGTTCTGGCCACACTCGCGGCGGCAGCCATGACAATGACACTGGCCGCGCCAGCCTTGGCGGAATGCAAACTCTATGGCGGCATCGGCACCGGCGTCACCGAGGGCATCGCCAAGTTCATGTCCAATGCCGCGATCAAGAACATCATCGAAGGCAAAGGCCTGAAGCCCACGGGCGCTATCACTCACACGTGCACGGCCGGCACCTTCGTCACCGAATGCGCCGCGCGGCAACAGGGGTGTAAGTAAGAGCGTAAGTTGGGTAGAGGCCGTCACGCCGCTCGTTAGATTGCGCACCATCACGAGGCCGAGACCCAACGCCGCACGTTCGAAAATGAGATTGGCAAAGGTGTTGGGTTTCGCAAGCGGTCTCAACCCAAGCTACAAGTGACACGCGTCAAAACCAGTCTTCTGTGTCGTTGACGGGAGTCACCTCAAGTAAGATGCAGCGTTTTTGCGCCGCCGTCACCGCCGCTGGCACAAGATCGTCGCCCAGACAATCGATCATCGCTTTGATTGTTTCATCGCCGGACCAGTCCTTGAAGCACTCTGTGACGGTCGCTAGCCCCGCGTTCCGGCACACATCGAAGCGATCTAGAAAGTAATCGACTTGCTCTTTGATCAGTCGATCTGCGAGGTCCTTGGCAGGGTTGCCGGCCACCGCTGCGGTGCAGCTCGACGCCAGGAACACCACCGCCGTGCCTATCCGGAAAATACGTCCAATTGCAAAATTCATATCAATCTCATCCGATGTCCGAACCCTCCCCATCATTGCACCGCAAGAAATGCCAGGACGCGCGCCTTACCCGCTCTTGCCGCCTTCGGCGACCGTCTTCAAGCTCGCGAGGCCGGCCTCGTAGTCGGCGCCGATCATGCGATCCATACCGCCCATGAGTGTGCAGATCGCGCGCTCGATAAACCCCTGCTCGCCGTCGATGCTCCAGGTGACATTGGTTTTGCCGCCATCGGGCTTGAACACAAAGCCGACATCGCTGGTGCCGGCGAACGGCTTCACAAAGTCGAGCTTCATCTTGATGAGTTCGCCCGGCTTGCTGTCCGTGATGGTCATTTTGCCTTCGCCCACGTCGTCATTGCCCGACCAGCCCATCACCGCGCCGGTGCCGGCGGCTGGACCTTCAAAGGTGGTCTTGGCGTTGGGATCGCGCTTGGCCCACGGCGACCACGCCTCCCACTTTTTTAGCTCGTTAACGTGCGAAAACACGGCCTCGGGCGCGGCGGCGATCGTGGCCGACCGCTCGACGTGGTAGCGCGGCGGCTGCAGAGCCACGTAGCCCACGAACGCCAGAAGGACCGCTGTGAGGAGTGTCAGAATTGTCCGGAGCATCGCAAACCTCCTGTCCTAGCGTTGAAAGTCATCATTATGCACGCCCCGATGCGCCATTCATGACGGCCCACCTAATGTTACGCCGTCACTGGCTCGACCGCGGCGAACGGCTTCAAATCGATCGGCTTGAACCACTGCGAGCGCCGGTCGCCTTCGTCATCGAAGTAGACGACCCGCGTGGTGTCATCGGAATGATCAACGGTTTCCACGACGCCGACCGCCTTGCCTTCGAACGGCATCGGCTTGGCGGCGTTGGACGCCTCATGGCCGAGGATCTCGACCAGATCACCTTTCTTCCAGGTGATCTTGGCCTCGGCCAGCTTCTTGCCCTCGCCGCGCAGCAGCCGCACGACCTCGTTGAGCGACGTCTCCGGCGTGACCTTGCGGCCAGCTTTGCGGGCGGACGCCGTCTGCAGCGCGGTCCATTCGATGGCATGCACGTCGGTCCACACTTCGAAGCTCGAGTGGTCAACGGCGTGCACGGTCATGTCATCGCCGTGGAAGTGGGCGACGCGCATGGTGTACTTCGCAAGGTAGCGGTTGCTGCCGGCTTCCGCTTTCGTGTCCGTGACCGGTGGGCTGAGCACTTCGACGACGACGTGCGGGAGCCCCGCACCGCGCACGTCCGAGCCCGCGCGCACGGTCAGAAGGTCGCCGGTCTGGAACGGGCACGGCTCGGCCATGCGCCACGCCTTATCCTTGAGTGCTGCAATGACTTGCACCAGCGGCAAGGTGGTGCGCTGATCGCGCTGGCCCAACCCATCATCGTCGTCCCGTTCCATGGCAGAAAGAAAAGCATCAATCGTCGGCGTCATTTGGCCTCTCGGTCGCGCCGCGGGGTCCGTCCCTTCAGGAGATGGAGCGCTGGCTGCAGCTGGGGTTGGCGTGGAGTGCTTCCTCAAGAGTTTCGCAGATCTCCCTTGGCACACAACCTTAAACGATGGAATTGGAACGCGGCAGAGTTATGATCATGGGCGTAGGAAGTCCAATCGTGATGTAGGGCGCGGGGCATGACGGGACCGACCGGCACTAGGATGAGGCTTAGAGCCGCTGATGCCCTTGGACTCGCGGGGGCGTTTCCCAAATCCTGGTTGAACCTGTGCGCAGCCAGCGCACTCTCGCTGGCGCTACCGGCCTGTGGCAGCGTCACCACCGTGATGGGCTTGCCGAAGGCCGAGTTCGACAGGGTTTTTGTGGCAGCCATTGACGTCAGCAGTGCCGAGCACTGCGGTGCTGACGTCGACGCCGGGCTCATCCGCAGCAATCTGATTGCCGCCCAGACCCAACGCGGCCTCCCACCGGGCCAAGTTGAAAGCTCCGGTCTTGCGTTCGACAAAACACGCAATGAATACAAGCGCCGCATCTCATCGCAGGCCAGCTTCTGCAGCACGGACTACAAACCAGAGTTGTCGCACATCGCCGCGTACGAAAAGGGCGCGTTCCCCGATGTCCCCTAAAGCGTCGTCTCCCCGGTCTTGACACAGTTCCGGATAAAACCATTTGTCCCTGTAGCCACCGCCTATCAGCCTCTAAGGATCACAAGACGATGACCGTGACCGCGCCGCGCCTGTTTATCCTCGCCGTGTCCTTGCTGTTCGCGGCCGTATTGACGCATCCGGCCGGTCCCGCGCAGGCGGCCGATGCCAGCTTCACTGGCACCTGGTCGGCAGATTTATCAAAATGCAAGACGCCGCAGGACGATGGCAACGCCCCCATGATCGTGACCAAATCGGGCTATGACCAGCACGAGGCGCACTGCACGTTCAAATCGGTGAAAGAGACCGGTAAAGGTGAGTGGCAAGTCACAGGGTCATGTAGCGTTGAGGGCGACAACCAACCCCTGAACGAGACGCTCACGGTGTCGGGCAACACGTTGTCCATCGGCAGTGCCGGCAGCTCGCAAGACCTCCTGCGCTGTCCCTGATTGATCAAAAATTTAGTCTTTACGCAGAACTGAGAAACTTTATGCGCAGGAAGGCGTATATTTCACATGTCGACCCCGTCACGGGCGCTACGGCGGCAATACCGCCGGGAACAGCCGAACAAATTAATTTGTGCACCTTGGTCCATAAGCCGCTGCATCTTCTGCTAATTTTGGCTTGATTGAGGCAATCGCGCTACCTATTTACCCGGTGTGTTGTACGGAGTACTGCGTCACATGCTTGCCGCGTCAGGGCAAAAAACCACAACCGTGCCAGGCCGTCAGAAGGCCGGGCCAAAGGTTCGCGCGCGCACGGCGACGGCGTTGGCTGAGGCTCAGCGCACCCTCGAGAAGGGTGACATCCTGTTCCACGAGGGCGAAAGCCGCGTGCATCCTTACCGCGTCGAAAGCGGCGCTGTTTGCCACTACATGAACTGGCAGGACGGCCACCACGACGTTATCGAATTCGCCTTCCCTGGCGACATTATCGGCTTCGGCGGATTACCCAAGCACGTGAGCACAGCGCAGGCGATTGTCGATACGGCCGTGTCGCCTTTATCAGAATTGGATTTCGAACAGGCGTTGACGCTGGACGCGCAACTGGCGGCCCGGTTTGCGGCGGCCGCCGACCGGGAATTCGACTTCCTGCGCGATCGCGCCCTTGGAGACGGTTTGCCGCCGCCAGTCAGCCGGGTTGCGGCGTATCTCCTGGCGGTGTCGGGGCTGGAAGCCCATGAAAAGCGTGACGGGTCCATTTTGCTTGAACCCGTCCTCAACTCCTATGTCGCCGAGAGCCTTCACTTGCCGCTGCCGGAACTTGCAGAGGTGGTCGGTGAGTTGACGCGTCGCGGCGCGGTCTGCGAAACGGCGGCCGGTCTGATCATTCAAGACCGGCAAGCACTGGAACGGGCGGTCGGCGAGCACTAGCGGCGGCCACCCGGCTAGCCGCCACAGTTGGCGGGCCTCATCGAGGCTGCTATGGTTTGAGTATGGGCACGCTTCTTCTCACCGTTCTGATCCTCAGCTTGACACTCGGCGCCATCGGCTACGTCGCCGACCAGCGCTCGCGCAAGGATGCGCGCCTCAAGGGCGCGTCCCTCCAGCTGTTACCGGGTGACATCAAGTACGAAAGCCCGAGCGGCAATTTCAAATTCTATTTCCCCGTCACGACATCGATCGTTCTATCGATCGTCTTGTCCGTGCTCATCTGGCTCTTCTCCTGAATGACCGGTCGAGCTCGCAAAATGGCCGCTGTGATCTGTCTTGCGGTTGCGCAGACGGACCCCTGCCTCGCGGCAGACCTATCCCCGCAAGACGCGGGCGCGCGCATGGGTCAGGCCCTGTCAGCAGCCAAATTCTGTCCCGGCGCAAAAACGACATCTAAAATGTTGGACCTACCCAAAACCTTTGGCGACGCTGATCAGGCTGTGATCAAAGCCGAGGCCGAAAAGATCATCGCGGCCTGGACGGCGGCGCTCACCTGTGTCGAATCCAATCCAGAGATCAAAATGTACACGGGTTGCCGTAAGACCAAGATCATGACCTGCAACGCCACATGGCGCGAGATCGGCCCAGACGGGACGGAGTTGCCCGGTTTGGTGGATTTTACCGCCCCGCCGTTGCGGGACGACAACTAACCCCGCTGGACTGTGCCAAGTTGAAGGTTGCTCCGGCGGTGACCCAAGACGTGCCGCGCTCCGTAACCACATCGCTATTTAACTGAAAGAACCCCCATGCGTCTCTATTCCCGTTGTGCTGCCATTCTGATCGCTGGCTGTCTCGTCTGGGGGACAGGCTCCAGTGGGGCTGAGGACCAAAAGCCTGTGGCGGCACCCGCGGCGGCCGCTCCGGCGCTGGCCGCGCGCGACGCCGGAATCCGGTACGGACAAGCTGCAGGCGCGGCTGTGGTTTGCGAGAACACGCATGCCACCACAAAAGCGGAAGAGCTGATCAAGTCTTTTTCAGGTGCCGAACTCGATGCGTTCAAGCTGCAAGCTGACACTGTTTTGGCCGCATGGAAGAAAACGCTCTCGTGCGAGGACTCGGGCGGGCCCAATCAGTGCCGATTGTCGCACCAAATCAGTTGCGGCGAAGCTTACAAGGAAATTGGCCCCGAGGGCAAAGCCGTCCCCGGGCTGATCGAGCACCGCAAACCGCAGTAACTCAATGTCACCTGCGCGGGAGCCACCAATAGAAAAGCTTCAGTCGCTGGTCAGCATGTAGCTCGCGAACAGCACGATGTAGGCGGCAAGTAAGATGTCGAAGGGGCGGCCGTCGGCGAGCGTGATCCAGCCGAACGTGCGGTCCAAGCCGAAGTACTGCATTCCAACAGCGGTCCCCGCGAACAACGTGGACAAGACCCAAAAGAAGAAGTTGCGCGACGTCGTCATGTGGTCTCCGTGGGGAACATCAACACCTGGAAGCCGCATCAAGCGGTCCATCGTCGGCGTTTGGCCAACCCGGCCATCTGCCGCGCACTGTTCCCATTTAAGATGGCAGCAAGTTCCAGGCCAATTCGAACGCGACGCTGCAGACAGCGTTAACAGCCGCTCTAAAAGTCCAATCCCTCCGCGTGCCCTGCAACGATCAATAGCGCTCGTTGGCACGCTGCTCGTTCTGCCGATCGCCGCACACGTCGCGCTGGCCGCCGAGGCGGCCAACCGCGAGCCCATCGTGACTGTGGAACCCCTGACGCTGTTTCAAGATCAACAGATCGCAGGCTGTGGATTTCGCGCCTCCATTCCCGTTGATGGCCAGACGGTGACTGCCAGCGTCACGGCCTATCGCGACGGTCTTGAAACGGTGTTTGCCGTGTCGGCTCATTGGCCGGACACGTCGGGCGCACCACTGACGCTCGACACCCTTCGGCTTGTCACATCGAGCCACGACACAACCAAGGATTTTCCCAAACCAGCCGCTGTCGCATCGGGTCTCTTCGAGATGCGCGCCCGGCTTGAGGGCTTTAGCGGTGCAAGTTTCGTCCAAGGCATGATGGTCGGTGGCGGCACCTTTGAGGTTGCCGCCAAGGGCGGCCGCACAGTCTCCATTGCGCTGCCTTCGCCGATGCCCCAGAACATTCGCGCGGCCTATCTCAATTGCGCAGGCGATTTGTTCCGCCCGGAAAACTAGAGCAAAAACTTGGAGGACCGGCCTTGCCCGCGACCGACGCCCTCGCTCCCGGCCTCACAGGCACGGCAACTTTACGCGTTGACGAGCAGCATACAGCCATCGCCATGGGGAGCGGATCGGAGCGGGTTTTTGCAACACCGATGATGGCCGCACTCGTGGAAGCCGCCGCCGTCCAATGCATCGCCACAGTCCTTCCAGAGAGCCAAACAAGCCTGGGCGTCCACCTGACGCTCGATCATCTCGCGGCGACCCCGGTCGGCCACACGGTGACGGCCACCGCGCACCTGATCGAAGTAAAAGGCCGCAAGCTCACGTTCCGTGCTGAAATCCGAGACAACTCCGAACTCATCGGCCGCGGCCTGCACGTTCGTGTTGTTGTCGATCGCCAGGAGTTCGCCGCAAAGTTGCAGCACAAACGGACTTAGAGGGGTGCCCGTCGTGCCGTTTGCGCGGGCCTGTGCGCAACTTCAACGCGTCTCGCGGGCCCTCACCACGCTTGCTATGATCAGGCGATTCCTAGGAGGCACTTTCATGCGCGCTCGAATTCTCTGCCTGGTCATGCTCGCCACAACGACGGCGTTCGCCGCCAATGATCTCAAAAAGAAAGAAGCAGCCCCCGCTGCCCCACCTGCACCGAAGGTGTGCGCCGCCAATCCCAACGGCTTAGGCGTTGCCCGCACCATCGAGATTGACACCACTGGTGGCCCCGGCTTTGGCTTCGAGCAGTACAAGGCGCATGACTTTCTGGAACAAAAGGAAGTGATCCTCACGTTCGACGACGGGCCGCAGGTCAACACAACGAAGGCCGTGCTCGACGCGCTGGCCGGGCATTGCACCAAGGCGACGTTCTTTTCGATCGGAAAAATGGCGCTCGGACTTCCCGAAATCATTCGCGAGGTTGCCAAGCAAGGGCACACCATCGGCACGCATACCTGGTCGCACGCCAACTTGGCCTCAAAGAAAGCAGCCAATAACGGAATCGACGAAATCGAGCGGGGCTTAAGCGCCGTCAAGCGCGCACTAGGTCAGCCCGTCGCGCCGTTTTTCCGGTTCCCCTACCTGCAAGACAACACCGCTGCCCTTGAACACTTGGCCAAGCGCAACGTCGCGATTTTCTCGATGGATGTCGACTCGTTCGATTTCAAGTTCCGCTCGCCTGAACAGATGGTCAAAGACGTGATCGCCAAGCTCGACAAGAAGGGCAAAGGCATCCTGTTGATGCACGATATCCAACCGGTCACGGCCAAGGCCATGCCGGTGTTGCTCGATGCCTTGAAGGCCAGCGGCTACAAGATTGTGCACATCAAGCCGAAAGCGGCTGCAACGACACTGGCCGAGTTCGACGCGCTGGTGGAGAAGGACGTGAAGGGACTGCCAGCCGCTGGGTCCGACAAACCGACGTCGAGCATCATCAAAACGGTACCCAACGACTGATCAGATGCTACATTTGATGCGCCTTTGCACCGTTCGCCACGGTCTCGCCCCTTTTATTAAGGGACTAGAGGCTTCGGGCGACTCAGGCAAAGGCGAAGGATGCGGCAGACTCCCAGGTTGGCTCTGATCGGCGCGTGGCTTCTTTTCACCGCGGTGCCTTCTGCGCACGCTGACACGTGCACATCCGAAACGGCAGCCGCAGCGGTTGACGCTGCGGGATTGTCTCTGCGCCAGTTCAACAGTGACGCACAGCCGAAGTTGCGCGCCCGCCTCAAAGATTTGAGTCAGAAGAAGGGTTGGACAGGCGACGGCGCGGACGACAAGGCGCTCGATAGCGTACAGGATGCGAGAAGCGCACAATTCGACACGCAGGCAAACGATCTCCTCGGCAAAATCGACACGCTTGGCCGGGCTGACGCCAGCGGCAAGTTCCCTTGCGAGAACATCACTGAAATTAAGGCTGCGAGTGCCGAACTGCTGGCTGTGATGAAGGCGAAGTCATCGCACATCAATGACAAGATCGATCAGGAACTTGGCGTGGCCCCAGCAGCTCCTGTCGCTGAAGCCAACTCCAAGCCCACGGACCAGTCGCCCCCCCAGCCCAAGCCCGCCAACTCGTCACCAGAGAATTCGAGAGAGCCGCCCACCCCAGCGCCCAAAATTTCCGCAGGGCCCAGTGACGAGAAAACAGCGGCGTGGCGTGCCACGACTGAGACCAAGCCTGTTCCTGTTCCACCGGACCAACGTGAAGAGAACTTGCCGCCTATCGCATTCGAGACGGTGGATGATGGCTATACCATCGATGAAATCAAAGACGCTTCGCGCGGGTTCTTCGGCGCGGTATCGACGGGTCTTGGAGGCGTGATCGAGAAAGCCTTCTCGGGGTCTGGCCGGCCGAGCGGTTACATTCTAGGAAAAGAAGGCGGCGGTGCGTTTCTCGCTGGCCTGCGCTACGGCGAAGGCACGCTCTATATGCGCCAGGGCGGCACGCGCAAAGTGTATTGGCACGGGCCGTCGATCGGATCTGATTTCGGCGCAGAAGGCGGCCGCACGTTGATCTTGATTTATAAGTTGCGCGAGCCCGATCAGTTGTACCGCAGCTATACCGGCGTCGATGGCTCAGCCTACCTCGTCGGTGGCGTCGGCATGACGCTGTTGAAGGGAGGCCCCGTGATCATGGCGCCCATTCGCTCTGGCATCGGTCTGCGCGTCGGCGCCAACATCGGCTACCTACGCTTCACGGATCATCCGACGTGGAACCCGTTCTGATTATCCGGATTATAATGTTCGCGCCGTGCGCGCTTTGCCGAAGCCTGCGCTGCCAGCACGAACCGTCTGTTTGCGAACTGAAGCAGGGGCTTGAGCGGGTGCATCTTGCATTTCGGCTGCCGCAGCTGCTTTCCGTCTTGCAGCGTCCGGGTCGTAGGTGTTTGACAGATGCATCCCAACAGCGGCGATGGCACCCATCGTCATGAGCGAGTTCAACGGAAACACATCAAGGGACCAACCAAGCCCAGCAATGACGGTCGGACGGCCGATCCAACCCGTGACCATGAACAGCACCAGGTTCAATCCAAAAATGCACGCGATTGCGCCAACGATCGTGCCGAGCTTCCCGATAGTTGCCATGTCTTGCCCTACTCCTCAAAGAGTGGAGAGGCTACCATCGGGACTTTGAATTTCCGTAAAGCACCAGCATCGATCCGCTACGGCGCGGCCTTGAAGGATTTCGCAATCTTTTCAAATTCGCCGAACGTGGCCGTTGGATCGACTTCGCCCGTCCGCCCCACCATCACGAAGTAGCCGCCTTTGGGATTGATCAGGAGCACGTGGAAGATCGACAGCACTTGGGGCCCGGCCCCGTCGGCTTGAGCTGTCGCATTCAACATGACGCCGTCCATGCCGCTGATTTTTGTTTCTCTCGACTTGGTGACCTTCACATCTTTGGCGTCGGCCTGTTGCATCAGATGGGTCCGTGCAAAGGCATGCGGGTCGCTGATGAGACGGGTGTCCAGCGATGGGGCGACGATGAACATCGTGCGCCCGGGCGTTTTGGTGCCGGGATCTAGAACGCCATCCAGTGTGTAGGCCTTGGCCGTTCCCACCAGCGCGCCAGCTTCTTTGAACGGCCCCAAATAGTCCAACGTAAAGAGCGGCACGTCCACTGCGGCCACAGTCGCAATCATGGCGCTCTCCACGATGGACTCGATCTGGGAGATCGTGATTTTTCCGGTGTCAATCATCGCTTGTGGCACATTGCCCGTAATGAGTGCCGTGACGCCTTGATCGCGGAAGGCGAACATGAACTTGGCGACGGGTCCGCCCGCTGAGGCCTGTTCGGCTGTGAAGTAGACATGATCATCTGAGCGCTTCAGACGCTGGGATTTGGCCTTCATGATGCCTTTTGTGGCCAAGGCTTCGGGTGTAAGTCCGGCTTTCAGCTGCTCAAACGCAACGTCGGGCATATCGACGATGACGAACGAGGATTGCAGCTCAGGGTTTTCGAATCCGGCATAACGCGCGGCGGGGACAAAGCCATTTGGGACGTCAAGTGTCACCCGGCTGTTGGTGGCCTGGAGAACTTCGCCAGCAGCCGGAAGCGGGATGCTCGCGGTCATAAGGATCGCGGCAATGACGACGAACAGACGTGGCAAACGTATCATTCTGGCAGCTCGCGAGTTATCGTTTTTGCCATTGAAATAAGACGTCGGAACATAATGCCCCGCCGCTCCGATCACGTCGCAGTCTTGTTCGCAAGATCAGCATCAGTACGGCGAGTACTGGCGCATGACGTAACGGCGCGGCTTGCCATACTGGCCACGGCGGGCGTTCGGCACGTAGTACGACGGCCGGTCGCCGGGATACACGTAGCGTGATGGCGGCGGGCCATTGTAGTTGTAATAGCTGGTGGCGGAGCGTGGACGGCGCAGCGCTGCATACGACCCCGGCATTGGGTTGCGGCGTTGCGCAATCTGCGGGGCGGAGTACTTCGGCTTGCCGTGTACCGAGATGCTGGTCAATGCCTTGCCGTGCTTACCGACCATTTTGTAAAGCGTCGCGGCATTCGACGGCGCCAACCGAACGCAGCCGTGCGATGCGGGCCGGCCCAGCATGCCGATCGACGATGTCGCGTGAATAGCTGTGCCACCGTGGAAGAAGATCGAATGCGGCATCGGCGCCATATCATACTTGCGCGAGTACCACATCTTCGAGGTCCAGATCGGACGGAACGTACCCGTCGGTGTCGGATAGCCATAGGCCCCCGATGAGACGCGCCACGTGTATTTCGCCATGCCGTTCTCGGACACGGTCATTTTTTGCGTGGTGAGATTAATGGCGATATTGAGCGTCGGCGCCGGCGGCGGCGCTTCCGGCGCTTTGGCTTCAACAGCCTTCACTTCGGCGTCCGACGGCAGCGTGGTGCCCGCGGCTTTGGCCGCGTCTTCGGCTGCCGATTGACTGGCCGCCGCTTCGGATGCCGTGCTGGCCGCGTCAGCAGGAGGTGTTGCCGTCGCCGCCGGTTCAGCAGCGGTTGCCGCAGGGACCACATCCTTTTCGACTATGGCTTCAACTTTAACAGGCGGAGCCACTTCAGCCGCAGGTGCCGGCACTTGGGCAGCAGCCGGAGCCACCATCAAGAGCACCGCACACAGTGCGGCGGCTGGCCTAAGAACGTGCATCGTAGAAACTCCCGTGAAGCAATACATACTGGGATGACCTTGAGTCTTGAAGTTAGAAAATCGCGTCGTCGCTGGTTTCGCCCGCCAATTTGGCGCCGTTACCGGATGCTGATTCGTGTATTGCGGGGTCCGTGTTCCCGCACCAATGCGTAGAGTTCGCGGGCGTTGGCGGGATGCAACCGGACGCAGCCGTGCGAAGCTGGCCGGCCGAGCTGGCTGACGTGGCTGGTGCCATGAATCGCGTAACCGCCGTGGAAGAAGATGGCGTTGTGCATCGGCGCCATGTCATACTTGCGGGAGTACCAGCGTGGCTCAAGCCGGAATGCGCGAAACGATCCGCTCGGCGTGCCATAGCCCCGGCGCCCCGTCGAAACCGCCCAATTGTAATAGTGCTGGCCGTCCACCCACACGCTCATGCGTTGTGCGCCCTTGCTGATCTGCACGCGGACATCCGCGTTCGCTCCACCAGCTGGAATGAGAGACACGACCGCGGCCGCCAAGATGGCAGCCAAACCCCGCTTACGCATACAAACAACTCCGTCCATGGCGGCCCAACCGCAGAAGCCCGCGACGGCCATGCTGACCAAACAGAGTTAGGATATCGTTTACGCGCGAGCCAAATAAGGCCCGGCTCTGGCGAAAATGGTGCACGAAATCGCGGGCTCAACCGGCCGTCGCGTTTGCCGCCTTCACTTTTTCGTAACCGGCCAGTGCCAGCTGGCGGGCCGCTGCGTGGTCGACGATCGGATGGGGATAGGTCTTGCCCAACACAACACCTGCCGTTTTCAAGATGGCGTCCGGCGCAGTCCACGGCGCGTGAATGACGCTGTTGGGCAGCCGAGCGATTTCCGGCACCCAGCGCCGCACGTAGACCGCCTCGGGATCGAACTTCTCGCCCTGCGTAACAGGCGCAAAGATGCGAAAATACGGCGCGGCATCGGCGCCCGAGCCCGCCACCCACTGCCAGCTGGCGGCGTTGTTGGCGAGATCGGCATCAACCAGCGTATCCCAGAACCAGGCTTCTCCCTCCTGCCACGGGATCAGCAGGTGCTTGATGAGAAACGACGCCACGATCATGCGCACGCGGTTGTGCATATATCCCGTGTGCCACAGCTCGCGCATACCGGCATCGACGATCGGGTATCCCGTCTGACCCCGCTGCCAAGCACGCAGCGCAGCTTTGTCCTTGCTCCAGGGGAACGCGGCAAACTCCGGGCGGAACGGTTTTTCGGGCAAGTGCGGCCAATGCACCAACAGCTGATGGGCAAACTCCCGCCAGACAATTTCTTTGCAGAACGTCTCAAGCCCCTTGTCGGCCCCGCGTTGCTGTTCGGCTGCCGCCACCGCCGCATGCCAGCACTGATGCGGACTGATTTCGCCAAAGTGCAAATGCGGCGATAGTCGCGACGTGCCTTCGACGTCCGGCCGGTTGCGATCTTCGGTGTAGGTTTTTAGCGCCGCGTCGAGGAACCGGCGCAACCGCGCCTGCGCACCCGCTTCGCCGGGCTGCCAGTGCTCGCGCATTCCTCCCGCCCAGTCGGGCTTTGTGGGCAACAGCGTCCAAGCCGCGAGATCGTCACTGACAATCTTCGATTTGACGGGAGTGATCTGTGTGGGCGCCGGCAGCGGCACTGCAGGCGCACCCTTCGACGATAACGACCGCCAGAACGGCGTGTAGACTTTGAACGGATCTCCCGCTTGCGTTCGCAATTCTTCCGGCTCGCGCAACAGCGCCCCAGCAAAACGCTTGAGTTCAGACCCATGTGTGGAGAGTTTTGTCTTGAGCGCGACCTCAACCTTCGCCGCCCATGGTTCATAGGACCGGGTGCAATAAACAGCCGTCGCTCCCGTATCTACCGCCAACGTCCCAATCACATCAGGGGCCGCACCCCTCCGTAGCAGCAGCCGGACACCTGCTGTCTTCAAACTCGCGCTCAGCGACGTCAAACTTTGATGCAGCCACCAGCGCGAGGCGCCGCCCATCCTCCATGCGCCGGGTGACACATCATCCAGCACATAGACGGCCATAACCGGCGCGCCCGTCGCCACCGCGGCCGACAGCGCACGATTGTCCGACAGGCGCAAGTCCTGCCGGAACCAAACGAGTATTGGCTTTTTGGACATTCGATCCTGTGCCTGCGACACCGGCCAACGGTAGCGGCCTATCACAGCCAACGCACCGGCAAGCGCAACGGATCAAAGAGAAAATCCAGCCGTCCACAGGTCAATTGAACAGCAGATCAAACAGTGTCTTGGGCTTTTGCTTCTTCTGAACCGACTTCTGCGGTTTGGGAGAGGACCCCGCGCCACTGGACGATCCCACGCCCGACAGCGGGTCATTCCACGGCGCCCAGCCGGAGTTGTAGGTCTTGCCCGTGCCCGAGACACGCCGGGTTGAACCCGCTCCCAGCGGGCCGGCAACTGTGGGATCACGGCCTGGATTGACGTTGAATTCTTCCGTGCCGCCATCGAGCGCGGCAACCGTCACCTTGCCTTCTTCCCACGTCCAGGTCGATTGCTTGGTGCCTTGCCGGTCCGGCGTGATGGACAGCACCCTGCCTTGATTGAGATCGATCAAGACTAACAACTCGGTGTCTTCCTGGCCCGCGGTTGTCTTCAGTGTTCCACCGTAAAACCGCAACACGCCGATGCCGCGGAACGGGGCTGGCTTTTCCTCCCAGGCGATCAGCTTGGGCGCCCCTGCCCCCAGCATTTCCAACGGTACGTTGAGCCGCGGATACACATCACTGAGCGCCATATACTGGCCGTTGCGTTTGACGACTTGCCACGGTTCGATGCCAGCGCCAGCAACAACGGTACCAGCATCTTCCGCGAGATTGCCACCGAGCCGGAGAAGCGCGTCCCGGGCATCGCGATACCCTGGCCGGATAGCCAGCGCCTTGCGCAAATCGGCGACGGCATCATCGATTTGCGACTGGGCTTCCGCAATTTCGGCTTTGGCCCAATAGACTTCGGCGCGCTTATCGTCGAGCCGCATCGCCGTTTCGACGTCCTTCTGACCAACGCCCACTTGCCCGTTCTGTTTGTAGACATAAGCCCGGTAGGCAAAGGCAACGGCCGAGCGCGGATCCAGTTCAATGGCTTTGTTGAGATCGGCGAACGCGTTGTCCCACGCTTCGGACATGCCGTGAGCCAGACCGCGCGCCTGATAGGCCGCGACCAGATTTGGATTGAGTTCGATGGCCTGCGAAAAATCCTTCAACGCTGACACGATGTTGCGAACGGCGAGATAGGCTTCGCCGCGCACCACATAAATCTCGGCATTGCCGACATCAAACGCGATGGCGCGCGACAGATCTTCAATCGCCTCTTCATAGGCATCGGTCATCATCTTGGCTTCGGCGCGATTGCGGTAGCCCGGCGCAAAGCGAGCGTCCGCCGTCACCGCGCGGGTAAAATCCCGGCTCGCCGCGTGCGGGCGCTGCATCATGAGATGTGCACGCCCCCGGCCCGACAACGGCACCGCGCTCGACGGCGTCAGCTGAACGGCTTTGGTGTAATCGCCAATCGCATCGCCGATCTGGCCGAGCTTTACGTACGCGCTGGCGCGGTTGTTGTATGCGGCGGCAAAGCCCGGCGCCAAAAGGATGGCACGATCGAGATCTTTAATCGCTTCTTTCAACAAGCCAAGCGAGACCAGCAGATTGCCGCGATTGTTGTAGATCGCGGCATACTCGGGGAACAGCTGCGCGGCCTTGTTGAAGTCCTCGATGGCGAGCTTCAACTGTCCGCCGCGCATGTAGGCGACGCCGCGATCGTTGAGGATGGTCGCGCGGCGGTCGTTCGACAACCCCGTGTCGCCCAGCGCTGTCGTATAACTAGCGACGGCCTGTCCAGCCTCGCCGCGCAGCAGCTGCACCGCAGCGGTGTCCGTCGCCGACGGTTCCCCCGCCGCATCAACGGCAGCGGGCGCAGCAAGTGCGGCGCACACGGCTACAGCCGCCGTCAAAACTCTTGTCGATGTCCGCAGGCCGGTCACCCGTCACCTCTACCTGTCATGTGTCATGCGATCATCGGCAATCGCCGCCCTCTAGGTTTGGTCGACTCTTGTCTCATCGTCAATAAACTGGGAGGCAATAAAGGCTGATTTTGGCCGTGGGTCCAAGCGGTTCACCGCACATCTCCTTAGCATGTTCAGGGTCATAGCTGGATAAGGCGCAAATTTGACCCGCAAAGGCTCGTGTGCCTAGGTTTGGCGAGCGAAACGTCAGAGGGGTGGGTTCGTGAATCTCTGGTTGCGCCTGCTCTGGTGCCTCGTCTCGGCGCGCTTCGGCTCGCCTCTCGTTTTGCCCGCCGAGGCCGGGCGGCTGCGATTTCGTGTCTGGCCGCATGACCTCGATCTGTCGGTGCACATGAACAATGGCCGCTACCTGACCATCATGGATCTCGGCCGGCTCGATTTCATGGTGCGGTCGGGCCTGTGGCGCGCGGTTCTCGCCAACCGTTGGACGCCGATCGCCAGCACTGTCACCATCCGCTTCAAGCGCGAGCTGCGGCCGTTTCAATCCTTCCGGCTTGAAACGCGGTTGTTGTGCTGGGACGCAACGCTCGTGGTCATGGAACAAACCTTTCTCATCGACGGCGGCCCAAGAGATGGCCAGATCGCAGCGCAGGCGCTGTTCAAAGGCGGGCTCTATGATCGCACCGCGCGCAAGTTCGTTCCCATCACGACGCTGATGGAAAGTATCGGCGTGTCCGCCACCAGCCCCGAACCCGCGCCCGAAGTGGCCGCGTTCCTGAAAGCAGATCAGGAGTTAAAGCAGGCTGGACGGGGGTGACTCAATTGATGCCAGGCATCGGGGCGCCGCTATCAGCGATCAAGGTGAGACGGCACTTCCCGGTGCCTGGCACCGCCGCATGAGCCAATGCCAGGCACTGGGTCCAGTGGTCAGGGCAAACGTGGAGACGCGGGTGGCCCAGTGCCAGGCACCGCACGCTGCAACTTCTGCAACACCCGCGGCAGCACCTCAGGCAAATCTTCCGCGATGAGGCCGGGCCCGAACACATTTGCGCATTCGCCGTGCAGCCAGACGGCGGCGCAGGCGGCTCGAAAAGTATCTGATGGTTTGTTCCCCCACGAGTCAGTCTGTGCAAGCAGACCAGCGGTCAACCCGGCCAGCACATCGCCCGAACCAGCAGTGGCCAGAGTTGCGGGCGCGTTTGAATTGATGACAGCCTGACCGTCGGGATCGGCGATGACTGTGTCTGCGCCTTTCAAGATGACAATAGCACCGGAGCGTTTCGCGGCGGCGCGGGCACGATCGAGCTTGGACCCTGGCAAGTCACCAAAAAGCCGTTTGAATTCGCCCTCGTGCGGCGTCATCACCACACGCACAGTTTTAATCTGACATCCCTGCCACAGCGACGTGGTTAAAACAGCAGCGCGCGTTCGATCAAACAACGCGTCAGGGTTGTTTTCGAAGGACGTTAGAGCATCAGCATCGAGGACAATTCGTGCTGAACTCTCGAGAGCGACGTCTACCATCTCTCGGGTGGTCGCACCGATGCCCATCGCAGGGCCCAGCAGGACAGATGTAATGCGTTTGTCGCTCACCAGGTTGCGGAAATCACCTGGGCTCGCGACGGGCGTCAACATGATCGCTGTCAAATGAGCCGCGTTTGCCGCCAGAGCGTCAGGAGGCGATGCCACCGTCACTAAACCCGCTCCAATCCGAAGTGCGCCGCGTGCGGCCAACCGTGCAGCCCCGGTAGCATCGGCCGGACCAGATACGACAACACAATGACCGCGATCATACTTGTGATCGTCAAGGCGTGGCCGCTGGAGATGCCCCGACCACAAGCCGACGTGGTTCTCTTGCGTGCTTGTTTCTGGCAAGTGACCGCCGTTCCACAGACTGGACGCAGACGCCGCTGGTTTTGCGTTCGCAATCTTGCCGTGTTCAAACTTACGGGCAATGTCCAAGTAGCGAAGGGTTTCCTTGTCGTGCAGCACGTCGTCAGGAATACCAATGTCAGCAACGATCAATTGCCCGCAATAACTTCGTCCTGGCAACAAAAGGTGCCCGGGCTTTTTTCTGAAGAATGTAACTGTCCGCTCGGCATAAACAGATGGTCCATCCGCGAGACCTGTCGTTGCGTTCAGGCCGCTTGGCACATCCACCGCCAGCATGTTTTCGCCATCGCCGGAGTTCATGCGCTGGATCAGTTCCGCTTCATAACTGTCGGGATCAACCGGGCGGGATAGTCCAGCTCCAAACAGTGCGTCGATGTTCAGCGCCGCCTGATGCCAAGGCCAGTCCCAATCAGATGGGTCTTCAGCAACCTCCCCTCCCCACATTTTCGCCATCTCCGCCGCATCACCCTTGAGCTCCGCCACCGGCACGAGACACGCCACCCGCACATCATACCCGCGCTCGCGCAGCAGCCTGGCCGCCACAAACCCGTCGCCTCCATTGTTGCCGGGGCCGCACAGCACGGCGATGCGCGCGCCGGCCGGCACCATCTTCTCAGCTTCATCGGCGACCGCCCGGCCGGCGTTCTCCATGAGCGTCAGCGAAGGAATGCCCAGCACGGTCGCGCGGCGGTCGGCCTCGGCCATCTCAGCGGTGGTCAAAAGTTCATGCATTGCTAGGTCCCACGTCCACCCGATCCCATTTGCAGCGCCGCGTTCATCGGTCCCTCACCATGATGACCGCCCTGACGGAGTGACACCAGGACGTTAAACCAAATTCGCTATCGTCCTACACGGGTCTACGTTGGGAGGACGGGATGAACCGTCACGCGGCATCCGTGCCGGAAAATACATGGCTGGGCAAACTGATCGTCGGACTGCGGACCGTCCAGGCCGCGGTCTCGACGCCGTCTCCCCTTATCGCTTTCTCCTCCCACGGCACCACTCTGACCGGGGTTAGAGTGGTCACCTTTGACGCGGCGCCAGATCGTGTTTGGCAGGCCATCTACCAAAATCTCATCGTGCAACCGCCGTACGCATCCATGGCGGACGTGCGCGCCGGTGAAACAGTGACATTCTATCAAGACATGTCCGGCGGGCGCGGTCTTTACTGGAGCAAGATCGTCGCGGACTGCACGGCGGCCGATGTCCCGCGAACCTTCGAGATGCGGTTACGCACGATCGATGAGGACACCAGTGACCGGGTCCGTGCCATCCACAGTGCCTACACACTCGAGCCCATGAACGGCGGGACGCAGCTCAGCTCCCGGGTCACCGACGACGAAGCAGGCAGTGCCGATAGCAATGTTCTGTTGAAGTCCTTCATGTCGTTTGCCATGACGGCCGACTTCGACAGGATCGCGCGGAATTTGGCGCCGAAGAACCCTCCGCTCGTCCCTCCAAAGAGTGCGCCGCGCACCACCCGGACGAGCCCACCGCGCACCCCGACGGTCCGGCGTGCCTGGGGCCGGTGAGCAACGTTCCGCTGGTCCTCCCCCGTTCCAGTCCCAGCACAAAAAGATCGCAACTCTGCATCACTGTTCGATCTGTTTGGACGCGCCTTACGGATGCTGGCACTGCTGCCCCCATCACGACCCACCGACATCAGGCGGACCCAATGGGCCACTCCACACTCACTTGACCGCTTCTCGCCCGGGCCCCATTCTGCCTATTTTTCTGGCAAACTGCCCATGTCTTGGGCTAAAGACCGCAGTGGCTGCTGCTAAAAATCCGGCAGGGGTCCAGCAATACTCTGATATCAAAGCACATTCATAGCCAATCACAATCTGGCACAGGCCGTGCTAACCATCAGGCGCGTCCGGCGCCTTACAGGCTCGTGCGACACGCTGGAGGTCTAGGGCACCATGAAAAAAATTGAAGCGATCATCAAACCGTTCAAACTCGACGAAGTGAAAGAAGCGCTGCAGGAAATTGGCCTGCAGGGCATTACCGTCATCGAAGCCAAAGGCTTCGGCCGCCAGAAGGGCCACACCGAGCTTTACCGCGGCGCGGAGTACGTCGTGGATTTTTTGCCGAAAGTGAAAATCGAGGTGGTTTTGGCCGACGAGATGCTCGATAAGGCCGTCGATGCCATCCAGAAGGCCGCCAAAACCGGTCGCATCGGCGACGGCAAGATCTTCATTTCAACCGTGGAAGAAGCCATCCGCATTCGCACCGGCGAACATGGCTCCGACGCGATCTAACACAGGTCCGGCTGTTTCCGCGCCGGCCCAGAGCATGCAAACGATCTCAACGAAACATCTACACGAGACTGGGGAGTGATCATGAAGACCGTGAGTGATGTCCTGAAGCTGATCAAGGACAAGGACGTGAAGTTTGTCGATCTGCGTTTTACAGACACCAAAGGTAAAATGCAGCACGTTACAGCCGACGTGACGTGCGTGGACGACGCCATGTTTACAGAAGGCTACGCCTTCGACGGCTCGTCGATTGCCGGCTGGAAGGGCATTGAAGCCTCTGACATGCTTCTGAAGCCCGATCCCGCGTCCGCCCACGTTGATCCGTTCTTCGCGCAAACGACGGTTGCCGTTTTCTGCGACGTGCTCGAGCCCTCGACCGGCCAGCTCTATGAGCGCGATCCGCGCGCCATCGCCAAGAAAGCCGAAGCCTACATGCTGTCGCTCGGCATCGGCGACACGGTCTACTTCGGCCCGGAAGCAGAATTCTTCATCTTCGACGACGTCCGCTTCTCAACCGACACCTACAAAGTCGGCTTCTCGGTCGATAGTTCGGAACTGCCGTCGAACTCCAACACCGACTACGAGATGGGCAACCTCGGTCACCGTCCGCGAATCAAGGGCGGCTACTTCCCGGTTCCGCCGATTGACAGCTGCCAGGACATGCGCTCGGAAATGCTCTCGGTCATGACTGAAATGGGCGTTGTCGTGGAAAAGCACCACCACGAAGTGGCGTCCGCCCAGCACGAGCTCGGCGTCAAGTTCGGCCCGATGATCCAGATGGCCGACCACATGCAGATCTATAAGTACGTCGTCCATCAGGTCGCGCAGGCTTACGGCAAAACGGCGACGTTCATGCCCAAGCCCATCTTCGGCGACAACGGGTCGGGCATGCACGTCCACCAGTCAATCTGGAAGGGCGGCCAGCCGATGTTTGCTGGCAACAAGTACGCCGATCTTTCGGACATGTGCTTGTTCTACATCGGCGGGATCTTGAAGCACGCGAAGGCCCTCAACGCCTTTACGAACCCGCTGACCAACTCCTATAAGCGTCTCGTGCCAGGCTACGAAGCCCCCGTGCTGCTCGCCTACTCGGCGCGTAACCGGTCGGCGTCATGCCGGATTCCGCACGTGACCTCGCCGAAGGCGAAGCGCATCGAAATCCGCTTCCCCGATCCCGGCGCCAACCCCTACCTCGCATTCGCCGCGATGTTGATGGCGGGCCTCGACGGCATCAACAACAAGATCCATCCGGGCGACCCGATGGACAAGAACCTGTATGACCTGCCGCCGGCAGAACTCGCCAAGATCCCCACGGTGTGCGGCTCGCTCCGCGAGGCTCTCGACAGCCTCGACAAGGACCGCGCGTTCCTCAAGGCAGGCGGCGTCATGAACGACGACATGATCGACGCCTACATCGAACTGCGTATGGCCGAAAACATGCGCTACGAAATGACTCCGCACCCGATCGAGTACGATATGTACTACTCGGTGTAAGAGGCGCGCGATTGGTGTCAGACACCTCTGAGTGGTGTCTGACACCTCCTTAAATGCAAGAGGCCCGGGAGAAATCCCGGGCCTTTTCTATGCCGGTTGGCCCGTTGGCGCAGCTCACGCCGAGCGCACATCCCGATGCTTATCCACGAGCAGCATATGGGGGACGGTGAGCGCTGCCAGCACAATGAAGACCATGGACAGCATGTCCAGTTCGATGCCCGCGCGCGAGATCATCATCCCCCCGCCCAGAGTGCCGGCCACAGCAGCGCCCGCGTACGGGGCCGCTTTTCGGAGCAACACAACGGTGGGGATTTGCCGCAGTTCATGACGGACATCAATCACGTGCCGAACGCTATGTACCAGGCAAAAATAAATCACAAAAAATGTGATCGGAGGCAAAAAGAGAGCGAGCGCAAGCACCAACGCATACTCAACAGCCTCCCCGGGCGATTGGCGACTGGCCTGAACGGCCAGAATGCCCGCGACCACCATCAAAGGTGTAGCAACCGCATGAAGCGTTGCGGCAATCACGGTGGCCGCTTCAATCGTGGTGAGCAGAATAAATATGTCCCGAACTTGATCTTGTTGCAGCTGCGCAGTTGCGCTTAAAAGTGCGGCGCCGATTACCAACCGTAACACTGGCTGACGAAAGGATGGCCAATCACCGCTGAAGTGATAGGCTGAAGCGATCAGGAATGCCGCCAGGCACCCACCGGGCAGTACCGACCAGGCTCCTATAACAACCACCACCAAGCCGACATAGGTGACCAGCAGGACTAGCAAGTTGGCTCGTTGCGGACCTGACCATCGATGCTGAATAACAGCAATGTCGAAGGCCCCATGCGGCACGCCTAGCAGTAATATTAAAAGGGCAGAAAAGAACGGCCAGTCGAATAAATCGAACGGACCGGCAGTTACGTGGGCGAGTAGAAGGACCGGAGCCGCAGTCAAAATGATCAAGCGGTGAATGTTACACTTACGAGCTGATTGAGCACCAGAGCTCAGCGGCAATTGTGATTGCACGTCATTGATCTTTTTGACTTGATCTTCACGCGCCATGTCTACTTCTCCGATCCGGTCCCGCACTGCGACACACCGATGACCGGGTGCATCGCAGCTTGGAACTTGGTTTCGAAGTCACACTAGGCGTATGCGTTTCCCGCCGGAACCGCTGGCTCGGCCTCTGACTTGCGGACGGCGATCATGTAAATCAGCACACCGAACACCGCTTTGGCCAACACATCAGCAATGGTGTACCCAACTTGAACGCCGACATACGCTGTTGCTCCCGACAGCCCCAGCATGGGTAGGACGAAAACGATCGGATAAAAGCTCCAGGAAACAACGGTGAGATTGCGAGCGGTTTTCACCAAACCGCGAACATTGGCCTGTTGGCTCTCGATCGATTTGCTGAGCCCGGAATACAATTCGTACACGATGATAGAAAATGGAACCATCGCGGCTGCCCACCACATCCACTTAGTATCGCTTTCAGTCGAGATTTCGCCGGGATACCCTAGGATTACCATCAGCGCGGCAAGTCCGCCAAGGCGAAGTCCCTTGGACCAAGTTTCGTTGCTTGAGAGACGCATAACCAGTAGCAATTCGATCAACAGCAGCGGGACGGTCAGCAGCCAGTCGACGTAGCGATAAGCATCGTTGAATGCGATACCACTCAACTTGATTTTCCCGTCTGCAACAACGTAAGCCTCTTCCCAGCTGGCGAAGATTCGGACGTAATGGTAGAAAGCAATTGCTGTGACGAGTCCTGTTATGGTCAGTGCCGTTTTATAGTTTAGGTTGACCTGGGAACGACCCAACCAGAAAAATAGAGTTGCTGCGCCCATTGCAGCGATCGTGAACGAGAACGCGTTATAGACGAGTTGATATTGCTCTAGCGAGATGTCAGCCATGGTATCTCTACCTCATTGACGAATTTTAGTTGTGGTGGGTAAACGACACGAAACTTTGTGTGGTTTCCTGCCCGGTTGTTCTTTGTGTGCGGCATTATCGGTCACATAGACGCAATTCGGATTGTCGGCATGCCGTACAAAGTCATGCTTGCCGAGGTTCGGTTTGATATTGCCGGCGAACACATGCAGATTTAAGTTGCGGTCCTGGGTAGACGCTGCGCAACGGCCTTGTTGATCTCTGAAGGCTGGTCGCGCCAGCGCAGCCGGACACATTCCTCACGGCGGGCGGCGTCATGAACGACGGCATGATCGATGCCTACATCGAACTGCGCATGTCGGAAAACATGCGCTACGAGATGACTCCGCATCCGGTCGAATACGATATGTACTACTCGGTTTAGTGTTTAGCACTTCGCGCATGGCGCCCGGCTCCGCGAAGCGATGTCGCCATGCGCAACCCAAAAAGGCCCGGGAGCTTCCCCGGGCTTTTTTTCATCTTGACTGGTATGCGGTACATACCATATACCTGTATTTATGATTTGCAGTTTTCGGTGCGCTAAGTCAGCAGCCGTCTTCCGGGGCGGGCCATGTCCGGCGCAATGGCGGGCTTTTGAACGGGTCGCGTTCCGGAAACTCGCGATGCTCGACGATGCCGTCGATTTACGCGACCTAGCCCAACTGCCTGGCAACCGCCTGGAGCGCCTAAAAGGTAACCGTAAAGGTCAGCACTCAATTCGTATCAACGACCAATGGCGCATCTGTTTGCATTGGCACGACCAAGGACCCGCCGATGTCGAAATCACCGACTACCACTAAGCGGGTCATCCGCATCAGACCGCATCCGGGCGAAATCTTGCGCGAGGAATGCTTATTGCCGCTCGGGCTCAGCGCACGCCAGTTGGCACAGAGTCTTGAGGTGCCCCACAACCGGATTTCAGACCTCGTCAGAGAAAAGCGCGCAATGACGGCGGATACGGCCTTGCGACTGGCCCAGCACTTTGGAACCACCGCGCAGTTCTGGCTCAATTTGCAGACGTCCCATGATTTGTCGCGCGCGGAAGCGAAGACAAACTACTCCAAGATCCCCCGTCGCGCTACATAGGCCGGCCGTTGTAAAGAACCAGCGGCGTACAGCGGTGGAGCAGACCGGGCTCCGTAGCCCGGGAGCAATCCCGGGCTATTCTGTGGGCGCTAACGATACCCGGACTTCTAATAAAACAGCAACACACCGAGCAGCATGACCGCCATGCCGGCGCGATAGAAGTTGCGCTCGTTGGCCCACAGCCACGTGATGAAGCGGCGCGGCAGATCCCCCCACGGCAGGCGCGCAGCGGACGACAGCAGCAACCCCAACACAAGACCAATTGTCAAAGACCGATAATCGATCGCCACGGGACTCGGCGATGATGCGGCGCTGGAAAAGCGCGCGCCCTCACCTGCGCCAACCACGGCAATCGCGCCGGCTGCCAGCAATCCAAATGACACCAGTGCAACAAATCCGCGAACCGACCGCATGCCACGGGTCTCCACGTCTGATCGAAGTTATGGTGTCAGACACCTCTGAGTGGTGTCTGACACCAACCCGGCAAAACGCTACGACCGCACCGTTAACATTCCGTCAACCAAACTTGCGGGTGTCAGACACGACTCAGAGGTGTCTGACGCCTTTCTAACGGCACCATTTTTTGCATTGTGATTTGACAGCTCTGAACGAGAGGCGCACTCTCTCACGATCCTACGAAACGGAGGTCTAAGAAAATGTCTCCGCCTGGTCACCCTTCGCTGCTCTGAGCGTTTGCGGCAGTTTTCGCCGCCACTTTGAGTGGCCATATCAAACCAAAATCCGGAATGCAAACCGGCAGCGCTTGAACAGTCGCTTCTTGTGTTTTGCTCGTGTGCCCGATGACGGAGATTTTCGGTCGGGAGTGCGCGCGAGGCCATGGGGCGCGTTGAAAGTCCAAGCGAGAGACAAGGAGAGGATTGAGCAAGCGCTCGCTGAATAACCTCAGGCGATTGGGTCGGGGACGGCCGCGGATCGATCAACGAGCTGGCAACCGCGCAACGGGCTTAGGCCCAAGCGCAAACGTCTTAAGCCGTT
>JANOFU010000114.1:0-48621 GCA_031413815.1 Hyphomicrobium sp.
GACCTTCACGCCGTCCACGCCCTCGGGCGTCATGATCGTGGTGACGGTGTCGGACTGGAAGCCCGGCTGCGCGCAGATCGACAGGCCCCAAGCGGCGACGCCGCGGCGCACGCCTTCGGCGAGGCGGTGATGGCGGGCGAACACGTTCTCGAGACCTTCAGCATCGATCAGGTCGAGCGAGCAACGCAGGCCGCGGATCAGCTGGGTCGCGGGCGTATAGGGGAAGTAGCCCATATCGTTCGTTTTGATCATGTCTTCGAACGAGAAGAAGCAGCGGTTCATGCGGCCGTTGAGGCTCTTGTTGGCGTCGAGGGCCTTCTGACTCACGGCAAGAATGCCGAGGCCGGTTGGCAGCATGAAGCCTTTCTGCGAACCTGAAACGCAGCAATCAACGCCCCACTCGCCCATGCGCATGTCGAGCGAAGCAACCGATGACACGCCATCGACCATGAACAGTGCGGGATGCTTGGCCGCGTCGAGCGCCTTGCGCACGCCGCCAATGTCAGACGACACACCCGTTGCGGTTTCGTTATGCGTCGCGAACACGGCTTTGATTTCGTGGGCCGTATCCTTCGCCAGAATGTCGGCATACTTTTCGAGCGGCACGCCCGTGCCCCACTCTTCATCACAGAGCACGACCTTGAGGCCGAGGCGCTCGGCCATGTCAACCCAGAGCAGCGAGAACTGACCGAAGCGGCTCATCAACACCTTATCGCCAACGGCGAGCGTGTTGGTCATGGCCGATTCCCACGCACCGGTTCCCGACGATGGGAAAATGAATACGCGGCCGTCCTTCATTTTAAAAACCTTCTTGAGGTCTTCAAAAATCGGCAGCGTGAATTTGGGGAACTCGGGGCTGCGCATATCTTCCATCGGCAGGTTCATGGCCATGCGGACGGCGTCGGGAATGGTGGTGGGGCCGGGAATGAAGAGATGCGGTGTGACGGACATGCTTGGTTTCCTCCAGTCAGTCGTTTTTGCGGTCCATGCGTCCAACTGGCGAAGGTCAAGCGCCTTACGGGTCCGGCTGGTCACAGAGATCTGTTTGGGCGAGCGAAGCTGCGTCGGGAAACGCGTTCGCCTCCACATTTCGAAAATTGACGATATCTTAAGACGTCACAACACCCGCTAGGTGACTTAAGCATCTCTGTTGGGTGGGGGATGCACCTGGTGTGGGTGGTGTGTTAGCCACCCACATGGGTGGGGTAAATGCTACCCGGCTATTTGGTCAGACCGCTTTGGAACCCGCGCTGATTTTTCGACATGAACAGGGCCACCGCCATCGCGCGATTGTTGACACCCAGCTTGTCGTACAGATTCTTCAAATGGTACTTCACGGTGTTGCGTGAAATACCGATGCGTGAAGCGATCTGCAAGTTCGACCAGCCGTTGGCCAACGCCCCCAAAAGTTCGCGTTCACGCGCGGTGAGGACGTCGAGTGGGTCCTTTGATAGCAATTCGAAATCGACATATGGGAAGCACAAGCGACCCCGCGCCACCGACGAAATCGTATCGAGCAACACTGGCGGCTCATCGCTCTTCGAAATGAACCCCCAGGCACCGGACTTGATCGTCTGATGCAGCACGTCGTTCGCCGCCTCGCCCGTGTAAACAATCACGCGCGTCGGGATTTGACGGCGCTTCAACGTCTCAAGCACGTCGCCACCGGTCATATCCGGGAGCGACCAGCCGATGAGTCCGATCTCCGCCGACTTCTGGGTGCAGGTTGAGATGAATGCGGCGCCGGTCGCCACGGTCGCGATGGTTTCAAACCGGCCGTCCCGGCTGATGATGTCGGCCAAGCCGGCACGCACGACAGGGTTCTTGTCGGCCACAAGAATCCGCGGCCGCTGACCGACGGCTTTGCTCATCTGCCCCATGGCCAACGGTTCACTCACCGGCGAACTCCCGGACCTAGAGTTTCAGCATTTCGCATCTTCGCCACAATAGTCATGGGCTTCCAAAAGTGCTGCCAATCACAGCAGCTAAAAAAACGAGTCCCGCGCCAAGCGAGTTACTGGCTCTGCTTTGCCGCGAACTATAGACAAGAGCTGGTCGCCGCGCTGCAAGAGAAGCGTTAAAATCGCCGCTAAACCCCGCCCTGCGGGCGTAAAAATGCCCGGGTTGCAGACACCAGCTCATGAACGATCCCGGGCTCACTCATGGCATGCCCTGCGTCCGGCACGATTTTGAGCTCCGCGCGTGGCCAGACCCGCTTCAGATCCCAGGCATTCTTGACCGGGGTCACCACATCATACCGGCCGTGGACGATCGTGCCGGGAATGTCCCGCAAAGCACCCGCGTTCGCGAGAAGCTGGTCATCGCGATCGAAGAACCCGCTATTGACGAAGTAGTGGCATTCGATCCGGGCAAACGCGAGCGCATAGCTGTCTATGGCGAACTTGCGGATCCGCTCGGGGTCTTGCAATAGGGCGAGGGTCGAGCCTTCCCACACGCTCCAGGCTTTGGCCGCAGCCAATTGCACCTTGAGATCGGGATCCGTGAGCCGCTTGTGATAGGCGCGCATCATATCACCACGCTCAGCACCCGGGATCACGCGCTCAAAGGCTTCCCACGCATCCGGATAAATCCAGCTACAGCCTTCTTGATAAAACCACTCCAGTTCCCGGCGGCGGAGCAGAAATATGCCTCGCAAGATCAAGCCCGTGACGCGCTCCGGATGGCTTTCAGCATACGCGAGCGCCAAGGTCGAACCCCACGATCCGCCAAGAAGCTGCCAGCGCTCGATGCCGAGATAGCGGCGCAGCTTTTCCATATCGGCCACCAGATGCCAGGTGGTGTTGTTGACGAGCGATGCGTTCGGCGTCGAGCGCCCGCACCCGCGTTGATCAAACAAGATAATCCGGTATTGCTTTGGATCGTGGTAGCGCCGCATCGCCGGATTAGATCCGCCGCCGGGTCCGCCGTGGACGATCAGGGCAGGTTCGCCATGCGGATTTCCGCATTCTTCGAAGTACAAATCGTGACCGTCACCGGTGTCGATGCGCCCCTGGCGGTACGGCTCAAGAGGCAAATAAAGGGGCAACCGCTCACGGGCAGACATAAACTCTTGTCCTAACATTCAGGTCCCAGCCGAAGACAACATCGGGAACCACTTTCGGGAGTCTAGCCCCGCTGGCGCTGCTTCTTCAACCGCTGCATCCGCATCTCGCGATCATAAAGGATCTCGCCGCCCGGCACGCGGATGTCACGGACCAGCTCCAAGAGGTGGCGGCCAGGTGCCGGAGTGATCAAAGCAACGGCGACCGCCGCAAGAGCTGAAACGGGGATTCCGAACGCTCCGGCAAGTGCAGGATCCAGAGGATTCCAAGCCCCTGGTCCCGCAGTTGTTGCCAACCCGGCAACGCTGAAACCAGAAATCAGGCCTGCAATGGCCCCATAGGCATTGATCCGCTTCCACCAAATCGACAGGACAAGAACAGCAAACAACGCAGACCCTGTCAAAGCGAGTGCCGACAAAACGAGCCGCAGCGAATCGGTCTCAACCCATGCCGCCACGGAAGCCCCGAGCGCAATTGCAACGAATAGCCCGCCACGGGCGGCGTGTGAGCGCGTCGCACCTTGTGGTGGTTCCCACGTGGCGCCCAATACGACATCTTCTGCGAGCACGTTGCCCAGCGCCACGGCGGATGCACTGGCCGCTGCGAGGCCCGCCGCAACCGCGCCGGCAACCGTTAAGTTCAGCAGCATCTGGGGCAGTTGCGCTGCAACCGGCAGGCTATACAGCACGCTGTCCCGATGGAAACTGAAGCTCGTGGCCTGAAACTGCGTCCCCTTCTCCGTGATGGTCGCAAACCCGCGAAGAACGAGGTCCGACAGCCAAGACGGGACAATGGCAGGCCCCGGAACCGCGACCAGATCCATGATGAAGTCGCGCATGAAGACGGCGATCGAGGCAGACGTTAACATCGCCACGCCGAACAGGAGCGTCGCCCAGCCCAGTGATTTGCGCGCTTCGTAAACACCTGGAGCTGCGGCAAGCCGGGGCAACAACCACGGCGCAGAAGCAATACCGGCCAGCATGGTCAATGTGCTGAGCACAAACGCAACCGGGCCTACGGCGCCAAACGCATCGGCGAACCGTTTCAGCATCGGTTGCAATCCGTCGCCCGGGATATCAAACGCGAGGCTGGGCGGCAAAATGATCGGCAGGCCCTGGATCGCTTCATTGCGGCCGATGGCGCGCAGCACAGGTCCATGGGTGAGCTGGGGCAACGGCATACTGGTGACCATCGTAGCAACGATCGCCACAGGCACGACGATGGCGATGAGGGCCGCGAGCCCCTGCGCGACCGTGGTCCAGGTTAGCGACCGCATTCCCCCCGCCACAAGCGACAGCAGCATGGCAGTCGCAAGCAGCAGGATCATTTGCTTCTCGGGGGCACCCGACAAAATGACGGCGGCCATCGCCGCGAGCTTCAATTCGGCCGCGATCACCATCACCATTGGCACCGACAACAAGATCGCGGAGATCATGCGCAGGATCCGGCTATCGAACCGGCGGCCGAGGTAGCTTGGAATCGTAAAGGCACCGAATTTCCTCAAGAACGGCGCCAGCATAATGGCCATCACGACGAAGCCGGCCAGGGCACCAATCGCTAAGCACAACGCGTCAAAACCGATGATAAAGAAAACGCCGGTAAGCGTGACAAAGCCCGTCGCTCCAAACGCTGCAATCGCGATAGCAAGACCATTGAAGAAAGCCGGAACGCGGCGGCCCGCCGCAAAGAAATCAAGAGAGTCTAAGGTGTAGGAGCCAATGCCGATTGCCGCGTAGAGCACCAATGGCACGAACAGCATGCCATAGCGCAGCGTCTTCGCTTCAGTACCGAGGCCTTCCAAGATCAACGTCACGAGCGCCAACGCGATAAACGCACTCATGAAAATGCCGAAATAGGCACCGAGCCGCGGGTTGACCATCCGTGTGGACGTCGTGAAAGCCATTCCGATGGAAGCCTATGTCAGTGCCGCGTCCGACTAGCGTCAGTTGTCTTCGTGGGCGCCATGCCAATGATCAATGGCATCTTGCTGACTGACAAAACTGGCAACCGTGATCACTGCGATCAAGACGAGCCCATGGGCTGCAAGGAAGTAGCCCAACGGGAAGCCAAGGAACTTGTTGGAGTTCAGCCTGTCAGCATAGAGCGGCAACACTATAATCACCGACAGAAATGGCACCAAGCTGGCCAGCATTTGCCATTTCGTATGCCGCCAGTAGGGCTTTCGCTCTTTGCGCTCAATCATGGTCCGCTCCCCTGCCTACCCATCCCGTGTCTGGCACCCAAGCTACGTACTTTGCGTCGCAGTTGTGGTGCCAGTTTGGCGGTCTAGGCCGCAACGGAAATTCTAAGTGAATTCTGGGATTTGCAACGTTTTCAAGATTGACTTGTAGAGCCGCTGCTGGATTGCGTGCCAGAAGTCCTTGACTTAGTCTTCGCCAATGTGAGTCGATCCGCGTGCAGAGCACGTGGCGTTGATTCGTGGCCGAACTGACAAATTTAACTGACCCGAAACTCCGGGCAGACAGGCAAATGGGGAACGCAAGACTATGGGAGTGATGCAAGAATTCAAAGACTTCGCGATGAAGGGTAACGTTGTTGATCTCGCCGTTGGCGTGATCATGGGCGCCGCTTTCGCTCCGATTGTCTCCACACTCGTCGATAACATCATCATGCCGCCCATCGGCGCTATGATGGCCGGCGTCGATTTCTCCACACTTGCTGCCAGCATCCCAACGGGCGGCGAACCGGTGTTGATCAAGTATGGCCTGTTCCTTAATGCCATCATCAAGTTTTTGATCACGGCGTTTGCGATTTTCATGCTGGTAAAAGCTATGAACTCGATGAAGAAGCCCGCTCCGGCTGCCGCACCTGCCGCTCCGCCGCCGAGTGAAGTCTACCTGAAGGAAATCCGCGATGCCCTCGTGAAGAAGTAGGCTTTGCGATCTGTTGACTGAAATTGGGCCCTGCGTCACACGCGGGGCCTTTTTCTTTGCCAGATCACGAGCAGCTGCCACCGCCAAGGACACAAAACTTCGCACAGTGAGAGTGGCACAGTTTGACGGCACCCGACTTAAACATTCCCCCGTCGGCTTTCGCTGCCTGGCTGAGTGTGGCTCCCATTTCAAACGCTTCGTCATAAGGCAGAAGCGTGCAAGGCAAAACAACGGGACCAGAAGCACCCTTGCGCTTCACCACCATCCGGGAACTCGAGCACATCATTTGGTTGGGGCTCTTCTTCAGAATTCCCCAGCAGACTGTCGTGATCTCCGGCACGTCATGCTTGCCGTCCATTTCAGGAAAGATCGCGAGATCATGATGGTTGCCAGCATCGATCGGCCAGCCGCGATCTGAAAACAGCTTCGCATATCCCGCTCTTGCGGTGGCCATGTCTTCGCCCCAGCAGGAGCGCCCGGCAATGGCCGTATGAAATCCGTTCTGCACCAACCAGTCGATACCACTGAGTGCCTTGTGCCAGGTTCCGTTGCCGCGCTCGGTCTCATGAAGGTCCTGGCCAAAGTGATCCAGGCTCACGCGCATCGTTAGCCGCCGGCCAAACTCGCGCACGATCTCTTGGAGTTCACCTTTCAATCGCGGGCGTTGCATTGGCAGCATGGCATTGGTCAGCACCAGTACGTCAAAGCCCTGCGCCAACGCCAATCGTAGCATCGCGGGAAATTCAGGATTGAGGAACGGCTCACCACCTGTGAACCCGATCTCACGCACACCGATGGCCTGAGCTTCATTCAGAACAGTGCCTGCCTCTGCTGCCGTGATGTACGCCAGACGATCATTTTCCGGGCTCGACTCGATGTAGCAATTGCGGCACGTGATGTTGCACAGCGTCCCCGTGTTTATCCAAACCGTCTCAAGCCGCTCAAGCGGCACAAAGGCCCGCTGTTCGCCTTTGGCCGTCCAATCGGGGTCGGAAAATTTGGTGGGCGCAACGCCATTGACGGGCTTCGGAACGGCAATATTCACAGCTGTGTTATCCAATCTTGGCAGTGCAGAACCTGGTTGCTTCATGGGATACCATAGACAGTCTACGACCGTCAGGTCTTGCAGTTTCAAACCTGTTTGCCGCCCAATGTCTGTGTGCTACCAGATGCACAGGCGCGGGCGTCGTATAATGGTAATACGGTAGCTTCCCAAGCTACGAACGTGGGTTCGATTCCCATCGCCCGCTCCAAATGCCCCTCGCTAAACCTGGAAATCTGCCCTCGGCCGGGCTGTGTGTGCCGTTTTCTGCCACCAGAATGGCGCTGTCATGAGTTGTGCGAGCGCGCGATAGGCTGCTGCAGAAATCAACAGCCAGTAGACCGGCACAAGGACGGCTTGAACGGCAAAACTGCCGCACGACCTCCGGATGGCTGTCACGACGGACAGCGTGACCGCAGTCACATATGCCAGCACCAGATTGATCACTCCCAGCCACCACAGCACGCGGGATGCTCCCTGTTCCGGCGCAGTCAAAAGATGCCCTCCGTGCCATGCATCATAGGCGGCGGCAGCGTAGAACCATGGGTGGACGAAGGCAGACAGAATGAGCCCGCCCATCAGAATCTGCAGGCCGATGAAGCGGCCGGCGCCAAGATCCCGCCAGAGCTGAGCCGGATTGCGATTGTGAACGAGGTAAGTCTGCATCCAGCCTTTGAGCCAACGGACCCGCTGACCGAACCAAACTTCAAAACGCGCTGGCGCTTCTTCCCACGTTGTAGAGTTGAGGATATCGACGGTCCAACCCGCACGCGCCAACCGGATGCCAAGGTCGGCATCCTCCGTCACATTGTAAGGGTCCCAGCCGCCGACCTCGTCAAGGACTGCGCGGGGAAAGTGATTCGATGTCCCGCCGAGAGGAACGGGCAGGCTTAATCGCTGCAACGCCGGCAAAATCGCATCGAACAATGCCGTGTATTCAAACGTAAACTGACGCGTCAGCCACGATTGGCGCGGATTGTAGACATTGAGGCGGGCCTGTACGCACCCGATTTTCCGGTGTGGTAGGGCAAACCTTTGAAGCGCTTTGCGCAACTGATCGGGCTCTGGCGCGTCTTCGGCATCGTAGACGACAACGTACTCTCCATTCGCGGACTGAAGGGCATACATCAGAGCGCGCGGCTTCGTCCGCGGCAATCCTGCCGGTACAATGACGATCTGCATATGGTCTGCGACGGCGTCACGTTCGAGCGCATGACGCGTGAGCGCGTCATCGGACTCAATTGCAAAAATAATCTGCAGCCGGTCGTGCGGATAATCGAGTTTCCGCAAAGCGGATAGAAGATCAGGAACAACCTCGCTCTCGTGACACAGTGGCACGAGAACCGTGTAGCGCGGCAGGTCATCGTCCTGAGACCGCCGGTCAGCGGCGAGTACCGGGTGCGGAGCAGCGCCCAATGCGGACCAAGTGGCTATGACCCGGAGCAGGACGGCACTTAGAAAAACCGGAGCAAGAACAGCAAACAGGCCTGTGAGCAGGGCTTGCGGCCACAGCACCGCGCCCGATAGCAGTCCCGCACTCGCTCCAAGGGCAATCCCTTTCTGCCAAACGGGAAAAGGGGTGGCAGCCGAAAGTTCCGGCCTTGTTCGCGCCAACTGGTTCGCCCAATCTGGATCAATCTGCCGCCCCGCTGCGGGCGCTGGCGCAGTCTCCGCGGCCTCGCCGTGGAGTTGCGAAATTTGGTATGTGACAACAGATCGAGTCGATTGTTCCAACATAAACCGGACGCCCCTCGAAGTCCCGGCAGTGCCGAGCTTCCTCATCAATGTGCCAGACAACGGCGTGATCCAATATTATGTAAGCGGAAGAACAAGTCATGTTGAACTTTGGACGTGTAGGAGCACATCACTGGCCATGACCGACCGTAAGGCGCTGAGGCCTCAAGGCAATCGACCCAGGGAATGGGCTGTGACGATTGCGGCAGCAGCGATTTCGTTGTCGCTGGCTGCGAGCGCCGGGCTCGCCGGTGCCGCCTTTGGCCAAGCCGAACCTGCCGGTGCCACGGCCCCGGAACCGGGCTCCGAGGGTGAGCCGCGGCGGGTCGTCATCCGGTTTTTGACGGAAGGCGACTTCCCGCCCTTCAACTATCTCGATGACGACGGCGTGCTCAGCGGCTTCAATGTCGATCTGGCGAGGACGATCTGTCAGGAGCTGGGCGCGGCGTGCGACATCAAAGTTCGCCCGTGGGATGAACTGCTCTTGGGGCTAAGGCGCGGCGATGCCGATGCGGTCATTGCTGCGCATACCGTGACCCAAGAAGCTCTTAATGAGGTTGAATTCACCGACCGCTACTTTCACACGCCAGGGCGCTTTGCCGGCCGGACGGATAGTCAAAAGCCCAACATCGATCCCGACAGCCTGGACGGCCGGACGATTGGAGTCGCAAAAGGCAGTCCACATGAAGCCTACCTGAAGACATTTTTTCGCGACAGCCGCATCCAGTCATTTGAAAGCCCCGACTTGGCACGCGAGGCCCTGCAGCAGGGCAAAATTGAATTGATCTTCGATGACGGCATTGGGTTGGCGTTCTGGATCAACGGAACATTGTCGCGACAGTGCTGCGAGTTTCGCAGTGGCGCCTACTTGGAGCCCAAGTACTTCGGCGATGGGCTTGCCATCGCCGTTCCGCGCAATGATCCACAGGTCAAGACGCTGATCAATTCAGCCCTGCACAAAATCCGCAAAAGCGGCCGGCTCGACGAACTAGTTTCGCGATATTTCCCACACCGGGTTTACTAAGTTGCAGGCAAGACACCCGAACCGGGATGGCTGTCACATTCCTGAAATCTGAATCCCGTTGAACGGATGAAATAGGGATAACTCAAGACGGCCGGAGCTAGCACCTCATGGAAACAAAGCCCGCAAGTCTGCGCTCTTTGTTCATATCCGACGTACACCTCGGCACGCGAGCGTCCCAAGCAGACGCTCTGCTCGACTTTCTCAAACACCATGACGCCGAGACCATCTACCTCGTTGGCGATATTATCGACTTCTGGCGCATCAAACGCGGTGCCATCTGGCACCAATCCCACAACGACGTGCTGCAAAAAATCTTGCGGAAAGTACGCAAGGGCACGCGCGTGGTGTTCATCCCCGGCAACCATGACGAAGCCATGCGTGACTACTGTGGAATGCAGTTCGGCGGCATCGAGATTGAGCGCCAGACGATCCACACCACTGCAACTGGACGGCGCTACATCGTGATGCACGGCGATGAATACGATGTGATCGTTCGCTATGCACGCTGGCTCGCTTTCCTGGGTGACCGTGGATACGAACTGGCGTTGTGGTCAAACGCGCCGTTAAATTTCATCCGGCGCCATCTTGGATACGGGTATTGGTCGTTGTCAGCGTACCTTAAACTGCGGGTCAAGAGTGCCGTGAACTTCATCGGCGAATTTGAGAAAAATCTGGCTGATGAGGCCCGGCGGCAAGGCGCCGATGGCATCATATGTGGCCACATTCACCATGCGGCCTCCCGTGATATCGATGGAGTGCACTACGTCAACACGGGCGATTGGGTTGAGAGCTGCACAGCCATCGTCGAAACCATGAGTGGTGAATTGCAACTCATCCGCTGGCGGGATGCCGTCAGGACATACGAGGCCGAACGGCAAACAGGCGGCGCAGCCCTGAAGGCTGCATGATGCGCATCCTCGTCGCAACCGACGCGTGGCGGCCGCAGGTCAATGGCGTGGTTCGTACCTACGAACAGTTGTCACGGGCCGCTCTCGTTGCGGGCGATGAGATCGTTGTGCTGTCGCCGTCAGATTACAACACAGTGCCGTGCCCGACCTATCCCCAAATCCGCCTTGCACTGCCAAACGTCAACACCACCAGCCGCCGGATCTCCGAGCTTCGGCCAGACGCGATCCATATTGCCACGGAAGGGCCTGTCGGTTGGATGACACGCGCTTATTGCCGCCGCCGCAAACTGCCGTTTACCACCTCATTCCACACGCGCTTTCCAGAATACCTATCAGCGCGCTTCCAGGTTCCGGAAGCCTGGACTTACGCCGTGCAGCGGCGCTTTCACAACTCAGCAGCCGGCATGATGGTGGCAACTCCGAGCTTGGCAAAGGACCTCAAAGCCCGGGGCTTCAAACGGATCCAATCTTGGACGCGAGGGGTTGATACGGCTCTGTTTCGCCCCCGCCCCGTGCGCCGCTTCGGACCAGACCCGGTGTTCCTCTACGTCGGCCGGATTGCGACCGAAAAGAACATCGAAGCCTTCCTGTCGCTAGCCTTGCCTGGGCGAAAGGTTGTGGTCGGCGATGGTCCGCAGCTGGACGGCCTCAAGCTCCGGTACCCCGATGCCCACTTTGCAGGCGAACAAACCGGTGAAGACTTGGCGCAGTGCTATGCGTCCGCAGATGTGTTCGTGTTCCCCAGCCGGACCGATACGTTCGGAATCGTATTGCTGGAAGCTATGGCTTCGGGACTGCCAATCGCGGCGTTTCCGGTTACCGGACCACGGGACATTTTAAGGAATGGTGTGTCGGGAATATTAGACGAAGATTTGGGCAACGCAGTCGTCGACGCCCAACACTTGGATCGGGTCGTTGTCCGGGCGAACGCGCTCAAATTCAGCTGGACACAAACCTACCAGCAGTTTGCCAGTAATATCCGCTTGGCCCACCGCGGAGCCGGGTCCGTAAAGGCCAATGGTTCGCTGGCCGGAATCGCTTCCGCCTAAAACGCGTTGCAAAGGGCACAACTGCCGTGTGCATGGTCAGAATAAGCGGCCGTTCTCGACCAGGAGGCTTCTGCTTCAAGGCGTTCACTTGCACTTCTGTAGTTGAGGACAGCGCCTGATCTCGCCAACTGGCACCAGGAGAAGTCTGGCGGCCCGGTGAACCCCGAAGCCGCCAAGACGAAACTCACATTAGCTCCGGCGCCGCTGACCGCCGCCAGGCGGGCCACCCGTCGGCGGGGGACCGCTGCGGGCGTCTTTGTGACGGAAGTTGATGCGGCCCTTTGTGAGATCGTAAGGTGTCATTTCGATCGTCACTTTGTCGCCGGCCAGAATGCGGATTCTGTTCTTCTTCATCCGGCCCGACGTGTAGGCGACAACTTCGTGGCCGTTGTCGAGTTTAACCCGGCAGCGTGCGTCAGGAAGCACCTCGACGACGACGCCTTCAAACTCGAGCATTTCTTCTTTTGCCATGCGGTTTCCTTAGAGCGGTTCCGGCGAGGTGTGAAGCGGCTCGCCTTGAAAAACCGCTCAAAAACTCAATCGTACAAGAGAGTGATCCCAAGATCTTTCGAGGGACCATCATTCGCGTTATCGACAGTACCATCCGGCCGGCGATCAAATGCCGAAAGGGGAGCAGATTGGCTCTGCTCCCCAAACACGCGCGGCGTTCACCTCAAATTAGAGGGGACGCAAATTGATCGCAGCGATCTTTCCGTTGCGGCCACGCTCGGTGTCAAAGGCCATTTTCTGACCCTCGCGAAGGGAGCTGAGGCCAGCGCGTTCAACCGCAGAGATGTGCACGAACACGTCGTTACCACCTTCGTCCGGCTGAATAAACCCATAGCCCTTCTGCCCGTTAAACCACTTCACGGTACCAGTCGACATTAATGCCTCCAAAGCATTTTAGTGTTTGCGCCCAAGCAAAAATGCCCGGGTGCGGTCATCAAATCGCGCGTTGGAGACGTCTAGTGTCAGACTCGCAGAGCGGCTGTCGCAGAGTAAGCCAAGGCGTGTTCGATCCGCCTTGTATGAACCTAGTGCGACGTAAAGGCAATGACTAAGCCCCCCGAATTCTATAACAAAAGCGCGAGTAAAAGCGGTGTTTGCTGTGTCAAAGAGAGGTGGCAATGAGGACGCCGATGCTTTAACAAGTCGGCTCGCGGCTTGGTCTCGGCAAGGACACGATAACGAGCGTTACTGGCGATGGGCCGGCATGTCTGGAGAGCTACGATGACCATCAACTTACGCAATCTTGTAACAGGCTTCCTGGCCGCGGCCCTCGCAGTCGTGACAGTCCATCAGAGCATCGTGTTCGGGCTCGATAGCGCCGGCATCATCAAGCGGGAGGCTTGGTCACTGGAACCCATGGGGCCCTTCCAGATCCCCACAATCCTCAACTCCATCTTCTGGGGTGGACTTTGGGGTGCAGTCTTGGCGCTCGTCTATCCAAAACTGCCTGGCACGGCCGCATGGCTTAAGGGTTTGCTGTTCGGTTGGCTGATCTACGTTTTCAGCAACAATCTGATTGTGCCGCTGATCAAGGGCAAACCGCTGTTCTTTGGCGGCGATTTCAATCAGCTCCTCTCAGTGTTTTTGATCCTGTCAGGATTTGGCATCGCAACGGCTGTTATCTACAACGCCTTGCGCAGCCGCGACTAACGCACCCCTCGCCCGACAGCCTATTTGCCCGGAACTCGGTGTTGCAACCGCAGCGCCGTACCCCTATAAGCCGCAGCAGAGCCGCCCGGCGGGGCATGCCGTGGCGGCTTCTATGCTTTTGCACAACTGCGGCAACCGCAAAAAAGCATCCCTTTCAAAGGTTTGGCCCTCTGGGCCAAGCGGCGGCAACGCCGTTGCGCCCTCGTGGTGCTGCCTGCGGAATGGAAAGTTGATCGCTCGCGCGATTGGCTCAAGCGGACCGTGACGACCTAAAAGGAGAGCAAAATGCCCAAGATGAAGACCAAAAGTGGTGCCAAGAAACGATTCAGGTTTACGGCCTCCGGCAAAGTCAAAGCCGGACCAGCTGGCAAGCGGCACGGCATGATCAAGCGGACGACGAAGTTCATTCAGAAGGCGCGCGGCACGATGGTACTCAGCGATTCTGACGCCAAGATCGTCAAGAAGTACATGCCCTACAATCGCTGAGGACGCCGCGGAGCAATCCGCAGTCTTTCGCCCGTCAAACTTGAATACGTCAGCATCGGAGAAGTTCCATGGCACGCGTCAAACGCGGCGTCACCGCCCACGCCAAACACAAAAAAGTTCTCAAGCTCGCCAAGGGCTATTACGGCCGCCGCAAGAATACGATCCGCGTCGCCAAGCAAGCCGTCGAAAAAGCCCAGCAGTACGCCTATCGCGACCGCAAGGCCCGCAAGCGTTCGTTCCGCGCGCTCTGGATCCAGCGCATCAACGCGGCCGTTCGTGAACATGGCCTGACCTACGGCCGCTTTATCGACGGCCTGACGAAGGCCGGCGTCGAAGTCGATCGCAAGGTTCTGGCCGACATCGCTGTCAAGGATGCGGCCGGCTTCAAGGCACTTGTCGATCAAGCATCGGCGGCTGTGAAGGCGGCAGCCTAACGGCCGGCCCTCACGCACGCGTTGTCACCCTCGGGCTTGTCCCGAGGGCCCATTCACCCACTGGCACACGTGTGAGCACCGCGATGGAACCTCGGGACAAGCCCGAGGATGACAAGCAGAAACTGTGAGGCACGACAGAATGTCCTCCTCGGGCTCCGAACTCGCAGACCTCGAACGCGATCTCCTCAAGGACATCGCGAGCGCGGCCGATCTGACGGCCCTGGATGCGGTTCGTGTCGCCGCCCTCGGCAAAAAAGGCCGTGTTTCCGAACTTATGGCGACGCTCGGCAAGCTGCCACCTGAAGACCGTAAAACGGCTGGCGCGGCCATCAACACAGTCAAGACACGCGTTAGCGATGCGCTCGACGCCCGCAAAGCAGCACTCGAAACAGCAGCTCTCTCCGAACGGCTTGCCAACGAGCGCGCTGACGTCACGCTTCCCGTTCGCGCTGGCGCTGAAGCGCAAGGCCGCATCCATCCCGTCAGCCAAGTGTTCGACGAATGCGTTGAGATTTTCGCAGACCTCGGTTTCGAAGTGGCGGAAGGTCCGGATATCGAAACCGATGATCTCAACTTCACCAAGCTCAACATTCCCGCCGAGCATCCCGCCCGCCAGGAACACGATACGTTCTACTTCAACGCCAAGCCCGACGGCTCGCGGTTGCTACTGCGCACCCACACGAGCCCCGTGCAGATCCGTACAATGCAAAGGAAGAAGCCGCCGATCCGCATCATCGCGCCAGGCCGCGTGTACCGCTGCGACAGCGATCAGACTCACACGCCGATGTTCCACCAGATCGAAGGTCTGGTGATCGACGAAGCAACCCACATGGGTCATCTGAAGTGGGTGCTGGAAGAATTCGCCAAAGCGTTTTTTGAAGTCGATGAAGTGCAGATGCGGTTCCGCGCGTCGCACTTCCCGTTCACCGAGCCATCGATGGAAGTCGATATTGATGCGGCCGCCATCGGTAAGCCGGGACAGTGGTTGGAAATTCTCGGCTGCGGAATGGTGCACCCGAACGTGCTGCGCAATTGCGGGCTCGATCCCGAAAAGTATCAGGGCTTTGCGTTTGGCATGGGCCTCGACCGCATCACGATGTTGAAATACGGCATCCCGGACTTACGCCCCTTCTTCGGCGGCGATCTGCGCTGGCTGCGCCACTACGGTTTCTCAGTGCTCGATGTGCCGTCACTCGGCGGTGGGTTGTCGAGCTAAGGGGTTCGCTGCCATTATGAACCTGCTGCTTCCCATCGTTTTGATGATCGCAATCCTGTTCAGTGCCATCGCACTTGGCGCGAGCATGCGCGGATATGACTTGAAAACTCAGCAGATTGCTGGCGGCCTTGGTGTGCTCGCGCTTTTTCTGCTGCCGCTCGTCTATGATAGCTGGACATTCGACGGCAGTTGCTACGGGACGGGCGGCACCAAATTCGACTGCACCGTCGGTGCCCGCCTGCTGATGAGCTTCCAGGCCGGAATCGCGTTTATGCTGGCGCCAGCCCTGCTCTGGGTGCTGGCATACACTTGGTCGCTTGGTATGGTGGGCGACGGCACAGATAAGAAATAGGCGGGTCGGCACAATCTGGCGCAATCCCCCTCCCCTTGGCGGGGAGGGAGCCGTCCACTGAAGTCCCTTGAACTGACTATTACGGCCTCCAAGACCGCGCATCGGAAAGCCCAATGAAATTCACGCTCGCCTGGCTCAAAGACCACCTCAAGACCACCGCTACGGTCGATGAGATCGCGACCAAGCTATCAGCCATCGGCCTTGAGGTCGAAAGCGTCGAGGACCCCTCCAAGACACTCGGTGCGTTTCGCGTTGCGCGTATCGTCGAAGCCAAGCGCCACCCCAACGCCGACAAGCTGCAAGTCGTGCAAGTCGAAGTCGAAAAGGGTCAGCCACTGCTGGAAGTTGTCTGCGGCGCGCCGAATGCCCGCGCCGGTCTCATCGGTGTGTTCGCGCCACTCGGTACGCACATTCCCGGCTCCAACATTACACTAGAGAAAAAGCCCGTCCGCGGTGTCGTCTCCAATGGCATGATGTGCTCGGCTGCCGAACTTGAATTGTCATCGGAAAGTGCGGGTATTCTCGAACTCGATGCCGATCTCGCCACGCGCGTGGGCGACCGCTACATCGATGTCGCGGGCCTCGCAGATCCCGTCTTCGAGGTGAAGCTCACGCCCAATCGTCCTGACTGCACGGGTGTGCGCGGCATCGCCCGCGATCTCGCAGCCGCCGGCCTCGGCACTCTCAAGCACGAAACCCGTATCCAGGGCGTCGAGGGCAAAGACCCCTGCCCCATCGACATCAAGCTCGACTTCTCCAACGACACCGCCAGCGCCTGCCCGGTGTTCGCCGGACGTTACGTTAAAGCCATGGCCAACGGCCCATCGCCCGACTGGCTGCAGAACCGCCTGCGCGCCGTCGGCCTGCGCCCGATCAATGCCCTCGTCGATGTCACCAACTACATCAGCCAGGAGCATGGCCGCCCGCTGCACGTCTACGACGCCGACAAACTCAAAGGCGCCGTTCGCGCGCGCATGGGCAAAGCTGGCGAGAGCTTCGTTGGCCTCGATGGCAAAACGTACACCGTTGACGAGACCATGTGCGTCATCGCCGATGATAGTGGCCCTCTCGGGCTTGGCGGCATCATGGGCGGCGAAGCGACTGGCTGCACTGACGCGACCAAGAACGTACTGATTGAAAGCGCCTGGTTTGATCCATTGCGCACGGCGGCTACCGGCCGAAGAACTGGCCTTGTTACGGACGCACGCTACCGCTTCGAGCGCGGCGTAGACCCAGACTCGGTCATTCCCGGCCTCGACCTCGCAACCCAGATGATCCACAAACTCTGCGGTGGCACGCCGTCCCAAGCCAAAGTCGCGGGCCACGCACCCAAAACCAAACGCGCCATTCCGTTCGCGTTCTCCCGCGTCGAAAAACTGACCGGCGTCATCATCGACGAACCAGAAATCCGGCGTATTCTCGAAACACTCGGCTGCACCATCGACGGCAAAGGTTCTGAGGTTGTCGTAACCACCCCGGGTTGGCGTCCAGACATCCATGGCCCCGCGGACCTTGTCGAAGAAGTCGTCCGCATCGCCGGGCTCGACAAAATCCCATTGACGCCGCTGCCGCGCATGAGCGGTGTGGCCCGACCCGTTCTGACCGAGCGCCAAAAACGCGCGCGCCGCGCCCGCCGCGCGCTAGCCGTGCGCGGCATGGTCGAAGCCATCACTTGGTCATTTGTACCGCGCGCGCAGGCGACTGTGTTCGGCGGTGGCAGCGATGCCCTCGAACTCGCCAACCCCATTTCCGCCGACCTGTCGTCCATGCGCCCCAGCCTGTTGCCAGGCTTGCTGACCGCAATCGAACGCAACCGCAACCGCGGCTTCAACGATGCGGCCCTGTTCGAACTTGGCCAAGCCTATCGCGGCGATGCCCCAGAGGATCAGTTCCAGATCGCGGCAGGTGTCCGTGCCGGTACGGCCAAGCTCTCCGGCCAAGGCCGTGATTGGGACGGCAAAGCGTCAGACGTCACCGTGTTTGACGCCAAGGCCGACGCCGCCGCGGTGCTCGCCGCCCTCGGGCTCGACATCGCCAAAGCACAGATCACCCGCGATGCACCGGCTTGGTACCACCCCGGCCGTTCAGGAACGCTGCGTCTCGGCCCCAAAACGGTGCTCGCACACTTCGGTGAAATCCATCCGGCAACCCTGCAAGCGCTCGACGTGTCAGCACCCGCCGCGGGCTTTGAAGTCTTCCTTGACGCTTTGCCGCCCGAGAAAAAGAAGAGCCGGGCACGCCCCGCACTTGGAGCCTCTGACCTGCTGCCCGTGCGGCGGGACTTCGCCTTCATTCTCGATCAAGCGATCAACGCCGGCGACGTCGTGAAGGCTGCGTGCGGGGCCGACAAGGCGCTGATCAGCAGCGTCTCGGTGTTCGACGTATTCGAAGGCGGTACCTTGGCCGGTGCAGGCAAAAAGTCGCTGGCCATCGAAGTGACCCTGCAACCGGGCGAAAACACGCTTACAGACAAGGACATCGAGGCGGTCTGCCAGAAAATCATAGCAGACGTGAAGAAAGCGACTGGCGGGGAAATCCGCGGGTAGCCTATTTAATGTCTGCTGATCCGCTTGAACCAGGGGACACCGCCACATGACGACCACCCAAGATTTCCCCAAATCTCCAACGATGACCGTCGCCAAGCCAGACAAGCATCACATCGTTGTGGTTGGCGGTGGAGCGGGCGGGCTGGAACTCGCCACGCAGCTCGGCCACAAAATCGGCCGCAAAGGCAAAGCCACCATCACACTCGTCGACCGGTCGCGGACGCACATCTGGAAGCCTCTGCTGCATGAAATCGCTGCCGGCAGCATGGACACCGGACGCCACGAACTGGAGTACATGGCCCAGGGCCATTGGCACAATTTCAAGTTCCGCTACGGCGAAATGGTCGGCCTCGACCGCGGCAACAAGCGCGTGCACTTAGCGGCGACACTGGACGAAGAAGGCCGCGAGATCACGCCGGACCGTTGGATCCCCTACGACACGCTCGTCATCGCCATCGGCAGCTTGACCAACGACTTCGGAACGCCCGGTGTGAAAGAGCACGCCATCATGCTCGACACCCCCGAGCAAGCCGAAAAGTTCAATCGCCGCCTGATCAACGCATGTGTGCGTGCGCATGCTCAAGCCGATCCCATCCGGCCTGAGCAGCTTGATGTCGCCATCATCGGCGCGGGTGCCACCGGCACAGAATTGTCAGCGGAACTGCACCGGACAGCCCGCGGCGTCGTCGAATTCGGTCTCGACCGCATCGATCCCGATAAGGACATCAAGATCACGTTGATCGAAGCCAATGAGCGCATCTTGTCGGCGTTGCCGGAACGCATCTCTGATGCGACATCCGAGGTTTTGCGCGGCCTTAAAGTGGAAATCCGCACCAACTCTCTCGTCACGGAAGTTACCAAGGACGGTGTCAAGCTGAAGAATGGTGAGTTCATTCCGTCGGAACTCGTGGTCTGGGCAGCGGGCGTCAAAGGCCCGGATGTTTTGGCCAAGCTCGATGGTCTCGAAGTCAGCCGCGCCAACACGCTGGTCATCAAGCCAACGCTGCAGACGACGCAAGACGACAACATCTTCGCCTTCGGCGACTGCGCGCATCTTGTGCCCGCAGGCGAACAGTGGCCGATTCCGCCGCGCGCCCAGGCCGCGCACCAGCAATCGTCGCATCTCGTCAAGCAACTCCGCAACCGGCTCGACGGCCAGCCACTGGAACCCTTCAAATACCGCGACTTCGGTTCACTGATCTCGCTCGGCCATTATTCGACTGTTGGCAGCCTCATGGGTTTCGTTACAGGCCGCAAGATGATCATCGAAGGCTTCCTTGCCAAGATGATGTACCGCTCGCTCTACAAGATGCATGAGACGGCCATTCACGGTTACTGGAAGACCACACTCGAAACGGTCTCCCGCCTTCTCACTCGCCGCACCGGCCCGCAGGTGAAGCTGCACTAGCTGCGACACAAACAGCCCGCCTCAGAACGCATTCTCAATCCGTCGTGGCCACTGCCGCGGCGCAACGAGGATCAGATCAAAGCCGATATCTTAGGACTGATAGCGGGCGTGGCGGGCCAGCCAAAGATCGGCGGCGCGGTGAATACGCTGCATTTGGCCCCGGCCCATGGCGGCATGGGCGTCCTCATCGGACACGCTGGCGCGGCTTTTGACCTCAACAAACACCAAACGAGTGCCGCGCACCGCAACGATGTCGATCTCGCCAGCGGCTGACAGCCATTGCCGGTCGAGGATGCGGTAGCCCTGGCTGATCATACTGGCGACCGCCAACCATTCCGACCAGCGCCCGCGCGCGCCGCGCTTGTGCCGGTCGCTGGTGGGTGCTGGGTGGCCGCTCATGGGCCGCCTCGCCGCAAACTGAGACCCAGATCGTAGACCCGTGACTTGGGCACAGACAGCAAATCTGCGATCGCGGCCGCGGCATCGCGCAGGCTCATCGATTGCAACGCGGCATTGAGTTTCTCGATGATCAGATCGTCCGACACCTCAATGGCTTCCGGCGGGCCGACGAGGATGACAATTTCGCCCTTGACCGGCACATCCTTTATCGCCGCAGCTAGAACGTCGAGGCGACCGCGCTGCACGTCTTCGTAGAGCTTGGTCATTTCACGCGCCACAGCGGCGGGGCGGGGGCCCAGCATGTGGGCCAAGTCAGCCAACGTATCGGCCACCCGGGACGGGGATTCAAAGAAAACGAGCGTTCCAGGAATAGTGGCCAACTCGCGAATGCGCGAGCGGCGCGCACCTTCGCGTGGCGGCAGGAACCCGCCGAAGAAAAACGAGTCCGTCGGCAACCCGGCGATGGTCAAAGCCGTCAGCACGGCGCAGGCTCCTGGAATGGACACGACGCTGTGGCCGGCAGCCAGCGCCTCGCGGACCAGCTTGAACCCTGGATCTGACACCAGCGGCGTGCCAGCGTCTGAAATGAGCGCAACGCGCTTGCCCGCGGTCAGCTCAGCCAAAACGCGCGGCCGCTGCTCGTCGGCGTTGTGCTCGTGATAGGGCCGCGTGGTGGCGTGAATGCTGAAGTGCGACAGGAGTGTGCGGCTGTGGCGGGTATCTTCGCAATAGATGACGTCGGCGCGCGTCAACACAGCCAGTGCCCGCAGCGTGATGTCAGCCAAATTACCGATCGGCGTCGCCACCAGATAGAGGCCGGCGGATAACGGTTCAGAAATCAGCCGTCCGGCGACGGCGGCTGCCCGCTCTGGGGCGCCCGCTTCGGTCTCACTTGCGGGATCGTGCGTCACAAAACACCAGCCTTTTTTCACTGCCGATCGCGCCAAAACCAGCGCCAGAAAAGTGTTTCGCGTTTTTTGCGCGCAATAACCAGAGACTTTTGGTTCACAGGTCCCGGATACCACTTTGCTTTGATGTGCGAAGCAGTTAGGTGGCTTACGACGTTTAGCCCGCGCAGGGGGGGTGTCGTGCCAGACGTGCGGGTCTGAAGGGTGCACGCAACGGTGCAAGCGCCCGCTAGAAGGATCGGAACGAGATGACGGCATGGACGCCACGCATCGCCCACGGCTGCAGGATCGCTGCGGCCTGTTTAGTCCTCAGTTTGGCTGGATGCGCCGCGAACCTGCCGGGGCCTGGATTGACCACAGCGTCCGTCGAAGCGGGCACGCCAGCCACGACCAAGCCGGCCGCGCAGAGCGCCGCCAAAATCGCGATGCTTCTTCCATTGAGCGGCGGGCCAGAACTCGCGACGATTGCCAAGGCGATGAAGCAAGCGGGCGAGATGGCCCTCTTCGACCACGACAACCCGCATATTCGATTGATCGTCAAAGACGATAAGGGAACGCCAGACGGCGCGCGCGAAGCGGCCAACCAGGCCCTGCAAGAGGGTGCGGAGATTATCGTTGGTCCGCTGCTGAGTTCGTCGGTCCTGCCGGCCGCGAGTGTCGCCCAGCCCGCTCACAAACCTATCGTCGCATTCTCAAACGACACGCGCGTGGCCGGCAACGGCGTCTACTTGATGAGCTTCCTGATCGAGCAAGACATTGAGCGCATCGTGTCGTTTGCCGTCTCCCAGGGCAAGCAGCGCTTCGCCGCTCTCATTCCCGATAACGCCTATGGACGGGTGGTCGAGACGGCGTTCCGCAGCTCGGTGAACCGGGCGGGCGGCAGCATTCATTCCCTAGAGGTTTACCCGCTCAAGGCAACCGGCATGCTGCCTCACGTAAAAAGCATTGGAGAAACGATCACCGCTGCCGCCGCGGCTGGCGCTCCGATCGACGCACTGTTCCTGCCGGGTGGCGAAGAGACGTTGCCGCATATCGCGCCGATGCTGGCCTATGCCGGTATCGACCCCAAGAGTACCAAGCTAATCGGAACCGGGGCATGGGACTATCCCGGCATTGAACGCAATGCCGCCTTTGCCGGGGGCTGGTATCCAGGATCGGACCCGGCAGCCTGGAAGGACTTTGCCGAGCGGTTCACGCGGACTTATGGATCGCCGCCGCCACGCCTAGCGAGCCTCGCCTTTGACGCCGTTGGCCTCGCCATTTCATTGTCTTCTGCTCCGGACGCCGAGCGATTTACGGCCGCTGGCCTGACCCGGCCAATCCCATACATGGGCGTTGATGGGCCAACACGGTTTGGTACGTCTGGCTTGCCCGAACGCAGTCTCGCGGTTCTTGAGGTGCAGCCTTATGGGGCGGCCATGATCGACGCGCCGAAAGCACCGGGTGGCCCGACACAGGTTTCCGCCGCGGCGTCGCCACCGGTGCGCTGAGCTAAACTTGTTCGAAGGCTTGAATTCAGGCCGCGATCGACTTGCGGCGACGGAAGGTTTCGAACTCTGAGGCCGCGCGCGCGATGATCAAGGCAGGCGCCGCGACGGCATCCACCTTCAACGGAACGATGGTGGCCAATTCCGCTTTCAACGTCTGCAGGGCATACGTCGCGGCATCCAGCTGGGCGCTCGCCGCGAGCTGATAGCTCCGGATCCCGGCTGTCCGTTCGACGGCAGATAACAGGCACCCCGACAGCCGCTGCCACTGGTCGTGGGCTCCAATACGCGGCTGGAGGTTCGCGGTTCCGGCGGTCGCGGACACAGCAGCAGCGGCCGCGCGCGTCTGAACCGTCAGAGCGCCCAGTCCGATAGCAGTGGCGAGCCGTGACAGCATGGTGCGGATCTTGGAAATGCGCCAATTGGCGCGCAATTTCATTTCGCGTGTTTCGCTTTTTCTGGTTTTCACCAAAAGCAACCCACCAAAGAACGCGACTTCATTGAGAATGTCTTTATTTGCTCTTATCCACAAGCAAATTGTGGGAGATTAACCAAAGTTGGTGTGCTGAGCAGCGGAATAAACCGGGTTTCTGGAGTGAATGAGCCAGGACGCCGCCGGCAGATCACTCGCGAACTTATGAGCGGCGCGGCTCGGTCACGCCGGCGCCGGATCAGCGAACCTTCGCCGGTCTGTTGGTGCCAGCAGCGGCAGCGGCAGCGGTCCCGGACGTTTTGAGCGACGCCTTGATGACCTTTTTTGCAGGCTTAGAGATCGGGCGAACGCTTTGAAGCGACGTCTCTTTTTTGGGCTTGAGAGCAGCAGAGGGTGCCCTAGAGATGGCGGCAAGACGCATACCCGTGAATCGGTAGTGTCCCGTAATCTCATCAACGAAGAGGCCGTCTTCCTGTTGGGGACCCCAGCCGCGGTTGTGAATAATCATCGGCCGGCCGGATGGCGCATAGCGGTCGGAGACAACGGCAATATGCGTGCGCGAATGCCGGTTTTGCGGCCGGTAATAACTGATTATATCTCCCGGACGGTAATCCTCAGCGAAAGTCGTGATTGGCAAGGACTCGCCGTGAAGAGTGAAAAACCGGCGTAATGTATCGACCCGCCGGTGCGCAATATTTTTATCGTCTGAGCCGGCCCGCGTCTTATGCACCAGCTCCTGCAAATCAATGCCGACGTCCCGGTAGGCCCGGATGATCACGTCGGTGCATACGCCATACATGGGGGCCACATCGCCCATCGGATAGCCAATTTGGGTGTAACGGTCGTTGTAGATCACGAACTCGTGGATCTGGCTGCGAGCCGCCTGCGCCAGTTCAAGCCCAAACGCCTCCGGGTCCGGGGCGGGGGTGTCGCGTCGGTTTGCCAAGACTGTGGGCCGCGGACGCTCGGCGGCTGGAAAGCACTGCGTGTCTGAGATCGCCGATTGGCCTTCGATTTCGGGCGAAGTCATCACCGGTACAGCACTGTCTGGTGGAAGTGCTGGCACGACGACAGCGGATGGTGGTGAGGGCACGGGTGCCAGGCCGGGCGGCGTCGCCAACGCCAGATCAACCGGCTTTGACGCAAGTGCAGCAACTCCGGGTGCAAGGGGCACCTCGACGTCGTTCGACGGGGCGCCGGGGATCACTGCGGGTGTTGGAGCTGCGGTTGCAGCCGCTGCCGTCAGGGGGGCTGTCGGCACCAATGGGGGTTCGGACGACGCCGAGTTTGTTGCGATTTGCGCGGGCGCCTCCTGCGTCAAAGGCTGCACGCCGGGATCCTGAACAACTTCCGGTGCTGGCGTCATCTGCCGCGGCAACCCAGTCAGCGCGCGCTTTTCCCCGGCCTGCGTTTCAAGACTGTGGCGCGCGACCAAGAGGTTGCGATCTCCGGCCTGACGATCCAACTGCATCACCCCGATGGCAATAGCTGTGATCATGAACGGCATCATCAGGACCGCCAGATCGCGGCAATGGCGGCTGAATGCTACGGTTGTTTGCGGATCGGGCATCGGTCGCGGCGGCAGTAAACGCCGGGGCGGAACGGAAGTACTCATCAGCGGCGATTGAGCGGGAGGACCAAGCTTGGTCGTTGCTGCAACGGCGGCTTTGATCGCCGGCGTCTTGGTCAGTGCCTTGGCCGGTGTCTTGCCAGGATCGCGCGGACGGGTCATCGCCTGGACGGCTTTCGGCGTTACCACCAATGCAGCCGGTGGCACCGCCGCTACCGGGTGGGCAGCGCACGCAGGTTTGCCCTTGGGCTTTCGCGGCTTCTTCACGTCACCCGCCTGACTTCGCACTGACGGCGCACACGCATGTTTGAAGTATACGTCGTAACGCGCTGACAGGCCATAAGAAAATCGACATTGCGGTCGCAGTTAAGAGTTGCGCCGCCAAGACGGGCTTAAAATCCGGCGAGGAGGCGAATGTCCTGCGGTGTTGTCCCGCGCTCCCGCAAGTGCCGCAACGATGTATCGCCGGCACTCTTGGACAATTTGCGGCCATCGGTGTCCAGGATCAGCCGGTGATGGTGATAAACCGGCTCCGGCAACCCGAGCAGCACCTGCAATAGACGCTGCAACGCCGTTGCCTCATAAAGATCGCGGCCACGGGTGACGTGGGTCACACGCTGATCCGCGTCATCAATCACAACGGCTAGGTTGTAGCTCGCCGGAACCTCCTTGCGCACGATCACGGCGTCGCCCCATCGCGCCGGCTCAGCGGCGATGGTTTGCGGGCGGCCGTGCTCATCCAATTCAGTGAATGTGAGCGGCGCGCCCCTGAGAACTTCGGACGCCGCTTCCATCGCACGCTCCATATCGAGCCGTAGGGCAAACGGCTCGCCCGTTGCGCCGCGCGCGGCGCGCTCGGTGTCCGAAAGATGCTTGTGAAGTCCTGGATAGAGCGGCGCGCCGTCCGGATCGGTGCCGCAATCTGCTCGCGCGGCGGCGTCCGCGATTTCTGTCCGCGTGGCCCAGCAGGGATAGAGAAGCCCGCGATCCTGAAGGTCTTCCGCCGCGGCAGTGTACACGTCAAAGCGCTGCGACTGATGCATCACCGGCGTCTCCCAGGTGAGGCCAAGCCACGCGAGATCGTCGAGAATTTGCGCCGTGTAACTGTCCCGCGCGCGGGCAGCATCAATGTCCTCGATGCGCACCAGAAACCGTCCACCAGCCGCTTGCGCCATCTCAAAACCGGTCAACGCCGACACGGCATGACCCAGATGCAGCTCGCCATTGGGGCTCGGCGCAAACCGGAAGGTGGGGGACATGTCGCGTTCGCAATCCATCGCATGGCGGTTCGTCGTCTCGACGAAGCATACGTTTTGCCTCCCCTCTTGGGGAGAGTCTGGTGCGGGCCGGATGGCTGCGATGGGTTTGAGACCAAGACCCGAACCGGGTGAGGGGATTTGCCCCTAATCCGGTTTAGTACACGGTGACCTCACCCTGTTCGCCAAGGGGTGAGGGATTTCGCAAGCTCCCAATCATTTCAATCACACTGCCCGGTTCGCCCCGCACCCGGCTGATACGTCCGTGCGACGGCCTCCACGACGCGGTCATAAAACTGGCGCTGCGTGCTGGGATAGAACAGCGCCCAACTGTTGATCAGACGGCCGCCGCAGGTGAAGCTGACCCGCTCATAGAAATGCATGCCGCCGCGTGTGCCTGACACGATAAACCACTTTTTCCGGACCGGCGCGAAGTCGAGATCGGCACCCGGATAATTCTGCTCAAGGATCTGCCGGCGGTACTCCGCCATGCTGGCCTGGCCCTCGTTCTCGAAAGTCGCCACCACCAGCTGCGCCGCACCATCGCGCGACACGAGGACCTGACCTTCGATTTCGGCCTTGCTGGCCTTGGGCGCAAACACGCTGCCAGGATAGGCAATCGTGAAGCCGTAGCGCGCGTTCTGCACCGTCGACCAGTCGGTGAGTTTGGCAGGCGGTGCGGGCGGCGCTGCGACCAGTTCGGCCCGCTGGGCGTAAGCCCCCGTCGTCAACGCGAGCGCAGAAATCACTGCGGCGCAAAACAGAGACATGAGTTTTGAGATCTGCATCATGTCCGCCTGCTCCAAACGCTAGCGCACCGATTGCCACTTCGATCAACATACGCCTATCGTGTGACACCCGATAGCCCCGCTGTTGGAAAGACAGTCATGGTCCACAGCGCAAAACCAAAACCGTTCGTGCTGGCGACCGATGACGACATCCGCCGTGGCGTGCGCGCGCTGCGGCGACGGTGCGAGATCATCCGCATGATGCATGACGCCGTTGGTGATCCGCCGCTGCGCAATAGCACGCCCGGATTTGTTGGGCTGGCGGAAATTGTCGTCAGTCAGCAACTGTCGGCGGCGAGCGCAGATGCGATCTGGGTTCGGGTGGAAAAGGCCGTGACGCCGTTCACCCCGCGTACGCTTTTGAAGATGAGCGACGAAGATCTGCGCGCCTGCGGCCTGTCGCGACCGAAGGTCAAGACACTGCGCGCGGTGGCTGAAGCGGTGGCGGCGCGCAAACTGAGATTGGCGACCTTTGCGGCGAAGCCCGACGACGAGGTGCACGCCGAAATGACCGCCGTGTGGGGCGTCGGCCCGTGGACGGCGGACATCTACCTGATGTTCTGTACCGGCCGGCCCGATGCGTGGTCGTCCGGCGATCTAGCCTTGCAGATCGCCACCCAGCGCGCGTTCGGCTTGACGGACAAGCCCACACCCGCGGAGTTGGACGCCCTCGCCGGCCGCTGGCGCCCCTGGCGCGCGGTGGCAGCCCGGCTGTTGTGGAAGTGGTATGGGGCGGGGAAGTAGCTTGTAGGGTGGCGTCGAGAAGGCGGATAGCAACCGCCGGCGAAGACCCAACGCGTGATATCAAGTTGCGCGAACGTGTTGGGTCATCGTCGAAACGCAAGCTGCGCTACTACTCGACGCCAACCTACAATGTGAATGCCTTACGACACAGGCTGGTGCAGCCATCGCCCCCAAAGGTCATCACCACCCCCAGTATTCCCCAAGTAACCCCGCAAAATCCCCCAGTTTCCCTAGGCTTCACATCGCCGTCATGCCCGGCTAGTATCCCGGCGGTGAGTGGGGTGGCGCCCGATTCGTAACCGAACCGCATGGAAGCAAGCTTGTGAACGCACATGCTGCCGCGCCGGAAGCCTTTCCGGCACTGGTTCTGAACGCCGACTTCCGGCCTCTGAGCTACTACCCCCTATCGCTCTGGAGCTGGCAGGAGTCGGTGAAGGCTGTCTTTTTGGACCGCGTCAACATCGTCTCCGAATACGAACGCTTCGTGCGCAGCCCGACGCTGGAAATGCGGCTGCCGAGCGTCGTGTCGCTGAAGACCTACGTGCGCCCGGCGACGTACCCGGCGTTCACGCGGTTCAACGTGTTCCTGCGCGACCGGTTCTCGTGCCAGTACTGCGGCGACAAGAGCGAACTGACGTTCGACCATCTGGTGCCGCGCTCGCGTGGCGGCCAGACGAAGTGGGACAACGTCGTCACCGCGTGCGCGCCGTGCAACCTGCGCAAGGGCAGCACCATGCCGGCGCAGTCCGGCATGCGGCCGTATCAACTGCCGTACCGGCCGACGGTGTTTGAACTGCACCGCAACGGCCGGCTGTTTCCGCCGAACTACCTGCACACCAGCTGGCTCGACTACCTCTATTGGGATACCGAACTCGAGCCGTAGGGTTTTTGATCGTCAAATTCCCCTCCACCCGCGTTCCCGGCCAAGCGCGGCCAGCTCGGGTTCGGCAGGTCTCCCATTCCTTCCGCGCGCGAGCCGGGATCTTTCCCTTTCGCAATCAGATAAAGATCCCGGATAACCGCGCTCGAGCAGCAGGAAATTCGCTGGTCCCCTGCCGGGCGCGGTTTCCGGGAACGCGGGTGGACAGGGGCGCGGCTACCCAGTCAAACCACCACCCCCACCCGTCAAGCCATCTGGCGAACGGCCGTCTAGCGTGCTTTTCTCAAGCATTGCGATGACTGCCCAGCGCAACAGACACTGCGCAAACATAGCGAGCCGGGCCGGGGGAGACGATGGCGAACGACAGCGGGATGAGCCACGACGAGTTCCTGCGGCGGCTGAAGCTGCTGGCCGAACGCGCTGTCCACCGCTTCGAACTGCCGGACGGCATTACGGTTCACCTGATCAACTTGTCGGAAAACGCGACTTACCGGGTCGATCACGCGGCCACGGGTGCCAGGTGGGCGCTGCGGGTACATCGGGTCGGTTATCATTCGCGCGAAGCCATTGCCTCAGAACTCGCCTGGCAGATGGCCCTCAAATCGTCGGGCGCGGCCATCACTCCGGCGGCGATCAAAGGCCGCGATGGCCAACTCATTCAGAGCGTCGAACACGAAACTCTCCCCGCTCCCCGCAACGTCGTGCTGTTCGAGTGGGAGGCGGGCAGCGAGCCGGCCTCGACCGACGTCGCCGGCTTTGAGTTGCTCGGCGAGACCGCGGCGCGCATGCATCTTCACGTGAAGTCCTGGCAAAAGCCAGACTGGTTCACGCGCCACACCTGGGATTTTGGGACGAGCCTGGGTGACACCCCGCACTGGGGCCGCTGGCGCGACGGCATGGGGTTAACGCCGGACATCGAGGCGCTGTTTGCCAAAACCGTTGCGCTCATTGGCCGCCGCCTTGAACGCTTCGGCAAGGGCCCCGAGCGCTTTGGCCTCGTTCACGGCGACATGCGCCTCGCCAACCTTCTGATGGACGGCTCAATCGTGAAGGTTATCGATTTCGACGACTGCGGATTTTCGTGGTTCCTTTATGATTGCGCCACCACCGTGTCGTTCTTCGAACATGCGCCCGAAGTGCCCGAACTTCTGAAGGCCTGGGTGCGCGGCTACCGGCGCGTGGCTTCGTTGAGTGCCGATGACGAAGCGGAAATTGGCACGTTCGTGATGCTGCGCCGCCTGCTGCTGGTCGCGTGGATCGGGTCGCATTCAGAGACAGATTTGGCCCAGTCCATGGGCGTTGACTACACTGAAAGCACAATTCGATTGTGCGAAATGTACCTGTTTGACTTCGGTGATGGCCAAGTGTGAAGCGGCGTCAAGCCCCGATCACTGACGGCAAATTCATCAGCATGCCAGCACGTTAAGCACAGGTCCTGGCTTGACCGCGCAAGCTCTTCTGGTAGCGTCTCACCTTTCAGATTTGAAAAGGCGTGAGATAATGGCTCGCCGCAATCCGCCGATTGACCAAGGGCTGGGTGAAGCTTCGAGCGGGCGCACGCGACCCGGTGTGTTGGCCTCAGCCGCAACCGGAATCGTGCCGTGGATCGAACGCAACGGTGGCGATGTTGACCGCATCTTCGGCAACGCGGGCATCGCACCCGATATGGCTGGCATGCCGACGCTCGCCTTGAGCCTCAACGGGTTCTGCCGGCTGTTCGAACACGGCGCACGGCTGACCCGCAACGACAACTTCGGGCTTTGGTTCGGCAATCAGATGGAACCTCGCGATTTAGGTCTGTGGGGTTACGGCGCCATCTCGGCCGCCGATGTCGGCGCGGCACTGACAACGCTGGTCGAGCTTTTCCCGTATCACCAGCAATCCTCATCCATGCATCTGCTGCGCGATCCCTGCGGACTCATGCGGCTTGAGTACCGGATTGAAGCGCCCGAGATCGTCGAACGCCGCCAGGACGCCGAACTGACACTCGGCAACGTGCTCAATGTCATGCGCGAAGGGCTCGGCAGTTTCTGGGCGCCGCAGGAAGTCCACTTCGAACACCCCAAGCCCGACGGCTGGCGGGACCATGAACGGGCGTTCTCAGCGCCAGTCTTCTTTTCGCAGCGGACTAACGCGATTTTGTTCCACCCGGAAGTGATGCGCAAACCGATGCCTGCCGCCGATCCGCGGCTGCTGGCCGCGATGCAGTCGTGCATGCAGAAGCTGTGGCAGGGCGGTGAACACCACAAAGCCGGCATTGCTGACAGGGTGAAGGTCGCGGTCCGCTCGCGCTTGCCAGACGGGGCACCCGACCTGGAAGACGTGGCCACGGAACTGCGGCTCTCGACCCACCTGATTGTGCGCGAACTTCACCACGAGGGTCTGAACTTCAAGACGCTGGTCGAGCAGACACGGCGCGATCTGGCCCTGTCCTACTTGCAGCAAGGCCAACTGTCGTTGTCTGACATCGCCCTCCTGCTGGGCTATTCCGAACTATCCGCATTCAGCCGCGCCGTCCGGCGATGGACAGGGGAATCCCCACGCTTGGTTCGCACCCGCATCCGGTTGGCGCAGTAGGGCGTTAGGTCCGCATGAACAAAGCGGTTACTACGCAAGACCCAAGAACATTGCCCGGCACCTTCAAGAACGAGGCCGGTGGCCGGACTTTGAGTCCAGCCACCCGCCTTTCGTTTACTTCGGCATCAGCACGGCATCAATGACGTGGATCACGCCATTTGATGCTGCGATATCGGCTGTGACGACGGTCGCGCCATTGATCTTGACGCCTGTCATCGCATCGACTGCGATTTCAGTGCCCTGAACCGTCTTCGCATCCATCTTCTTGCCTGCAATGTCGGCCGCCATCACCTTCGATGGCAGGACATGGTAGGTCAGGATCGACGTCAGCTTCGCCTTGTTTTCTGGCTTCAGAAGATCTTCAACCGTGCCCTTCGGCAGCTTGGCAAAGGCTTCATCGGTTGGGGCAAAAACCGTGAAGGGGCCTGTTCCCTTGAGGGTTTCGACAAGGCCAGCGGCCGTAACAGCGGCAACGAGTGTGTTGAACTTGCCTGCGCCAGCTGCGGTGTCGACGATATCTTTCATTTCGGCTTGAGCTCCTGTGGGTGCAAAAAATGCCATGATGGCCAATGCAAGACCGGCAAATCGTGTCATGTGGTTTGATCTCGTGATGTTGAAAGTGCGATGTCTACAATCAGCGCGCGGACAGCCCCTTAGCGACCTCCGAGTGGAGATCCCTTCCAGTGCTTGTCATTTTGCGGTGACATGGAAGTAAACGGCCATGCTGCTGTAATGGACTTGCAGAAACAGCAGTGACGCGCCTCACAAATATTTAATCTAGAATCGTCAGAAATACGGAGAGCCGCCCTTGTATCGTAAGCGCTAAGACACGACGCCCGCGAGATAAGAGGCTGCGACGCCCCGACTGCCTATGCAATGTGATAATAGCAAGGTGCAGCGACGCTCAGTGGCTCTCACGCAACGTCACCACCACACTGCCAACCTTGCGGTCTGAATCCGTTCGCGCATGAGCCTTGGCGATCTGGTCGAGCGCAAAGCAACTGTCGATGACGGGTTTATAAGCACCCACCTCACAAAGCATCTTGAGCTCGGCGATATCCTGCGCCCGGTCTGGCGCGGGCCCTCCGGCAATCTTTAGCCCGCTTGTCATGGATTGGAACGGCGCTTTGATAAGGTCGCCAAGCCCGGCGGCAATCAGCAGCAACCGGCCATTCTTATTGAGCGCGTTCCGGCAGCGCGGGAGTGACTCATTCCCCACCGTGTCGAAGATGATGTCCCACCGCGCGCCACTCTTTGCAAAGTCCTCCGCGTTGTAGTCGATCACGGCATCGGCGCCGAGAGAGCGCACAAGACCGGCATTGGCGCTCGAGCACACGCCGGTGACATGCGCGCCGAAATGCCGGGCCAACTGGACCGCCGCCGTGCCAACCGCGCCGGACGCCCCGTTGATCAGCACCCGTTCGCCCGGCTGCACGCGGCCAACATCACGAAGAAAATAGAGCGCCGTTGTGCCGCCGAACGAAATGCTGGCGGCCTCCTCGAACGTGAAGCCTGCTGGCATGTGCGCCATTGCGCCATCTTCGGGCATGACTTTGAGTTCAGCGTGACATCCTAAGCCTGCGCCGCTGAAGGCGAACACCTTGTCATCTGGAGAATAGCGCGTGACGCTTGCGCCCACCGCCTCGACGACGCCAGCGAGTTCCATGCCGAGCACCGGCTGGCGCGGCCGCGTCAGCCCGAAGACCAGGCGTGCGGGCAGCCAGAACCCTTCGGGAAAGCGCGAACCGCGGATGCGCGCGTCGCCGGACGATATGCTTGTGGCGTGGACGCGGATAAGAACTTCGTTGGGCTTCGCAATTGCATCGGGGACGCCGACAACCTGAACCACATCCGGCCCGCCATAGGCCGTGCAGACGGCTGCTTTCATGTTGCTATCTCGCGATTGTGCATGGTCGCGCGACTGTCTGGCGGAGTATCAGGGCGGCAGTGGGGCATACAGCGCGAGTGACCCACTTGTAGGTTTGTGTCGGGGAGAACCGCTGCTCGCGGTTCGACGTCGACACAACGCTTGGGAGCTCGAGTCTCGCACTCACGCCTGCGCCAGCGCATCCAAACTTTCCGGCAGGATCTGGCCGCCGTCGACGATGATCGTCTGGCCGGTGATGTAGGCGGCTTCCTTCGACGCCAGAAACAGCGCCGCGTAGCCGATATCCTCCACGGTGCCGAGTTTCTTGAGCGGCACCGAGGCCGCCATGGAACTCTGATACTCCTCACCCAAAGCGATCAAGCCTTCGGTCAAGATATTCCCAGGCAGCACAGCGTTGACGGTGATGCCGTACTTCGCCACTTCGATGCACGCCGTGCGCATAAATCCGAGCTGACCGGCTTTGCTCGCGCCGTAATGCGTCCAGCCTGGAAAACCCGTCACTGGCCCTGTGATCGATGACGTCAGCACGATGCGGCCCTGGTCTGATGTTTTGAGATGTGGCAGGCAGGCTTTGAACGCCAAAAACGTGCCTTTAAGGTTGGTGTCCATCACCTGATCCCAGTCTTCCGGCGAAAGATCCTCGATCTTCGCCTGCGGGAAAATGCCGGCGTTGGCGCACAGCACGTCAATGCCACCATGCGCGGCGGCCGCTGCATCAGCCATCGCTTGCATGCTGGCCATGTCCGTCACGTCAGCCGCATAACCCATGGCGGTGCCGCCATCACGGCGAATGTCTTCAGCACACGCTGTCGCTTCTGCCAACGTGCGTGACACGGCCATCACCTTTGCGCCATTGCGCGCAAACACCCGCGCGATGCCTTTGCCGATGCCCTTGCTGGCACCTGTCACGATAACGGAGCGTCCTGCGAGTGATGTCAACATGTTGTCCTCCCGGATCTTAGAGCCGCGTGATCTGTCGCGTACTAAAACTACGGGCGCCAACTGGAAAGTTAGCGCCCGCAGGTGTCTTCACAAAACTAAAGACGTTTCGCCTAGCCGTTGTAGACGATGCGTCCAATGCGGGCGTGAGTATCGGGAGCGGCAAATCGCAGGATCAGACCCCAAACCAAACCGACACCAAAGATCCCCAGCGCAATGTAGGGAATATTGGCACCGAAACCGCCGACGCCGCCGAAGGCATCCAGTTTTGTTACCAGCAGGTAGACGAGGAATGCCTGGGCAAAGAAGGCAATCAAAGGAGCGACCAGTGTCGAGAAGAAGCCGCCTTCGCCTGGATGATGCTTACGGAAATAAACAATGATCGCGATCGACACGATCGCTTGCAGGATCAGCAGCAGCATCGTGCCGAGAATTGCGAGCAGCGTGTAAACCCCAAGGTACGCCTGATCATTCGGATTATCCGCACCGAGGAAGAATGCGAACAGCCCGACCCAAAGTGCGGCCAGGACCGACTGGCCAATCGAAGCGATGTGGGGGCTCTTCCAGCGGTCATGCGTATTGGCGAGGAAGCCCGGCAGCACGCCCTCGCGGGCGAGCGAGTACATGTACCGCGCAGCCGTGTTGTGGAAGCACATCCCGCAGGCAAACGCGCTCGTCAGGATCAGCAGGTTCATGGCCTTGGCCCAGAGTGGACCGGCAAACTGCTCCATAGGTGCGATGAAGAAGTTGCTCGAGTCCTTCGTCGCTTTCAGAAGCATCTCGTCTTCGGACGTAAAGGCCGAAACCGCGCACCAGCTTGTCCAAATATAGAACAATCCTAGGCCGATCACGCTGATGTAAAGCGACATCGGAATGATGCGCTTCGGATCCTTGCTCTCTTCGGCGTAGTTCGGCGCCATTTCAAACCCGACCCACGACCAGAAGGCCATGAAGATGCCGACGGCCGCAGCACCTGCGGCAATTTCCGCATCACCGACTTTCCTCGCGGCAACGTCGTTGAATGCGCCGAGGATATTAAATGCCTCAGGATTGAAGCTCGTCCCGCTTCCGGCCGACATCACCGAAATGTTGAAGACCAACAGGATGATCACTTCAAGAACGAGGGCGACGCCAAGAATGGCTGCCGACAATTGCACGTCGAGGTAGCTCAAGATGCTGATCAATAGGATCATGAATAGCGCGAGATAGATCCAAGGAATGTCAACGCCAAAGTAAGTGTTGATTGTTGCATTGGCGAAGTAGGCAAAGATCCCGCACAGCGAGGCTTCGAACACGCTGTAGGACGTAAGCGATGCAAGGCCGGCCGACATCCCAATATCACGTCCAAGCCCCATGCTGATGAACGAATAAAAGCCGCCGACGCTCGATACTTTCTTGGCCATCTGTGCATAGCCGATAGAAAAGATCGTCAAAACGATGGTGGCCAGAAGGAACGATGCCGTCGCGTAGATTCCATTTCCGAAGCCGGCCGCAAACGGAACGTTGCCGAGCATCGCCGTCATCGGCGCCGCTCCAGTCACTGTTAGAAAAAGCACACCGACAAGACCCACAGCATTGGTGTGGAGGCGTTCGGTACCCTTTTCGTTGGCAACATCATAACTCTCAGGCGCGTCGGCGCCTGTCGTAGTGGCTTGTGTCACGTGTTGTCTCCCCTCGTGTTTTGATGGGCACCGGTAATCCTGTGCCCCCCGTTCCAACGCAGTATCTCAACAAAACGCGCGCGGGAACCAGTAACTCCGCATGATGGTCCGTGTTTGTAACGAAGGCAAGCGATGACCAGGGCACACTTGCAACAGAGTGTGGCCTGGCTACCGGCCGGTTATCTTGACTTGGACCTGGGGAAACTTGACCGGCCGTGTCACGCTAAGCGCATCATAGAAATCAGTTCTTGGCTCGAAACAACATGGCAGTAGATCATGTTGATGATCTCTAGTTCGGCCCGGTGCAGAGCATCGGATGCTGCGGCGCAACAATCCTCGACGACGACCACATTGAAACTCTCATCGGCCAAGCTGCGCACCGTCGAGGACACGCATTGGTCCGTAAAGATCCCGACGCAAATGACGTTCTTGATGCCGAGATTCGTGAGGATCAACCGGAGGTTCGTGCCCGTCAGGGCCGAGTCCGTTGTCTTCATCACAACAATCTCGTCGCCGCGCGGAGCCAATTCCGGAATGACCTGTCCTGGCTGTTCATCTTTGGGCAGCAACAGATTGTTCCAACCCGGCATCTTTTGCGATAGCGAACGGTCGCGGCCATCCTTGGTATGACAGGCGATGCGCGCAAACAGGCATTCGATGCCATTCTTGCGGCACAGCCCCAAAAGCTGCTCATTCCTAGGGATCACGATCTGATCCATGCGATCATGGAACGGCGTCCAGGCATCATACCGGCGCTGTTCATCATGCGAAAGCAGCGCCCGGTTGGGCCGGGCGAGATAGGTATTCTGAACGTCTATGACGAGCAGCGCGGTCTCGGCGGGCTTGAGATCAAGATCATCCGGTTCTGGCGCACCGTCATAATACAGAGAACGAAAATCGGTCTTCCAGGTCATAAGGTCCTCTCGGCGATGGTGAGCTAATACCGCTGCGCGAAAAGCCCGCGCCGCTCGTAGACGTCTGCGGCTTCTTCAATAAACGCCACCATGCGGGCCGCGCCATATGTTTTTCCAAGGTCGTTGGCGGCTTGGAGAAGCTCGGCCTTGTTCTTGGCGCGGCCGGGACGCAGCAGTTCATAAATGCGCATGATGACGTCTTGCGGGACATCGACCAGTTCAGCTGCCCGCTCGAAGTTCTGCGCTAACGTCGGCCGGCCGGCATCGCGCGCAATTTCGGCTTGCTGTTGCAAAGCCCCCGTTGTGATGCACAAATCTTCAAGTGTCACGCGACCATCGAGGACAGCCTCGAGCGTGATATCGCCCAGCGGCTTGCCGCGTTTGCCGCGCACGATGCCGGGCCGCTTTTCAGCAAGCGGATAATCGGCGATCGTAAGTGTGTCTTTGCTCATGACGCAGCCCCCAGGAATGCGATCTCGACATCTTCCGGCGTGGCGCCGTCCGACGTCATCTCCGTTTCAATCGCGTAGATCAGCGACACCCGCGCGTGAAAGCGCGAGCCCATGGCTTCGCCGCGCGTCGGCACAACGACGGGTTCGGGCAGTTCGCCCTTGGCGTACGCCGCAGAGTTGGACCCCATGCGCCGGTAGTGTTCGAGCTTGGTGATGGGTGAGTTGGAAAACAGTTCCAGGTTGTTGTGGGGCAACCGGTCCTTTTGATGAATGACCGCTGTGCCCTTGGCCTGCAACCCGATGCCGACGCCAGAACCGGCCAAACGCGCCGCACTCAGCCCCAAGAAGGACGTGTCTGCTGTGTGCTTCATGCGCACGATGCGCGCTGTGCAGCCGCCCCCTTCTATACCGGCCACCAGTTCGCGCAGCAGAACCGACAACGGATGCCCCGCGACGGTCTGGAACAGCTTGATGCCGAACGCCGGGCTGACGCCAATGACGATTTCCCGTGGATTGCCGCCAACTGTTGCCGGACCGGCGGTTCTATAGCGGATGCGGCGGGATTCGGCGGCCTTGTGCACCGACTCAGCGCGTAGCACTTCCTCGCGCGTCAGCACATCCCGGATCGCGACAATTTCTTCGCGCCGTTGCGCACTGAGGCGATAGCCTGTTCCCGGTCCAAGGTAGTCATTGGGATCGTTGATGGCGCTCAGCACGTGGCCGTTGCGGATCACCGCAGATGTTTGCAAGTAATCACCGGACACGCGCAGCCGTACAAGGTTGAGCAGATTTTCCGCCTCGGTCTGGAAACCGCGCTTGGCCAGCGCTTTGATGACATCGACCACAGTAATGCCGCGGTCTTTGATGGCTTCGCTAATGATCGCGACATCGCGCGGCACGTAACTGCGCGTTTCGTCGGACCCCGATGCGCCGGCAACGCTCGCCTTCATCGCCGCTGTCGGTTGGCTGAGACCCAGCTCCTCGAGCACGGCGGAAATTGCATCGATGGCGTGCTTACGGAGTTCGAGAATACGCGTTTCCTCGACTGGTGTGAGCCCGCCGTCGGCTTCAAAGTCACGTTGCAGGACGAGGTAGTCTTCGAGTTCTTCGCCATTGAGCAATGATGCGTTGAAGGAGTTATCATACTTGAGAATCGAGCCGAAACCCGAACAGATGAGGTCGGAGCCGGCGATCAAGAAGGGCAAGATCTTCGCGCCGACGCGGATTTCAGATTCGGTGGGCCGCGCGTCGTTACCGGATGCACATTCGAGATCGAGCCAAACGGCGATCAGGTTTTCTGCCATCAATTCGCGCATACCGCCCGGCACCGTGCAGGTGACCGGCGCGCCATCAATGCCGCCATTTTGCGTGCCCTGAACGCCCATGGCACGTTGCAGGCACAGGCAGCGCGCTTCCAAGTACAACAGCGATTTCTTCTCGTGAAACCCCATTAAGAGTTCCGACCCTGCCCCCGACGTGCAACGCATTTTGATGCCGCGCGAGGCGTAGGCACTGGCCAGAAAAGCCTTCGACCACGGCGTATCGTCGCCATCGACAAAGCTCTTTTCGGTCCCGTAGACCGACACCGTTTCAGCGTAGGACGTGAACCCCGCCATGCCGATGCGCAGTTCTTCCGCTTCCTCGCTTGAACACTGGAACAGCGTGCCCCACCGGCCAACAGCAGCACCCACCGCACATGCCACGGCATTCGACCACGAATTGCGCGCGACCCTCATCGTCGTTTCGATTTCGTCAAATCCAAAGGCCACGGCAGTCGCCGCATCCGCCGCCATCTGCAATGGATCGTCTTTGGCGTTTGTGACATGCGCTTGATTGCCCGGGGTTTTGCGCGCCCGCATCTTCGAATAGGCGAAAGCAATCTCCAGCGACGACAGATGCGCGACGACTTCAGCGAGCTTGGCCGGCGTCATGCCGCGCGCCAGCCGCACCAGGTCCGTCCGCGGCACGCTCATATCAACCAGCATGCGCGCGACGTCGAGCGACGGCATGGCCATCGCCTCGGGCACCATCTCGGGGTCGAGATGATAGCGTGCGATAAAGATGTCGATCATGTCGAAGTCGGCGGCAGCCTTGCCGTCCATCACCGTGACGCTGCCGCCGCCAAACTGCGCCGAGGGCTTCGGGTCATGGCGGCTGGTGAAGGCGGCAAAGCCGTTTTCAGCGTCTTCTACAGCGAACTTGTCGAGCCGCAGCGGCCGCTCGTCCCAGTCGGCAAAGCGTTTCCAGCGGTTGGCGCTTGGTCTGGGGTCCTCGGACATGGTGCTTATCCTTGGGGCCGGCCGTTGTCACACAGGCATCGGCAAGCATAGCTTAGCCCGCTCTGATCCCCTTTGACACCATGACGATAGAAGTTGACGTGAGCAGGCATCTCAAAATTTGGACTTGCATTGAGCTCCGGGTCAAGACGTTCGCTGTGACACGAGGTATTGATGACGAATGACTAGTTTCGGTATTCGAGGCCGCCTCGGAGCCCCTCTCTCCTTGGGGAGAGGGAAAATGCCACAAACCAGTACGAGGTTACTGCGAAACGAACATTGGACCTTCAATGACAACGACACAGAAAATTCTCGAACTTAACGCGTTCGACATGAGCAATACCAAAGGGCTCGACCCGGCGGTGGCAGAACTCGTCGCACGGCGAAAGAAGACGTTCGGGCCGACATCGATGCTGTTCTACAAGCGGCCCCTCAATCTGGTGCGCGGGGACGGCGCCTGGCTCTATGACGCGGACGGCTCGCGCTACCTCGACGCCTACAACAACGTGCCGTCGGTCGGCCATTGCCACCCGCGCGTGACCGAAGCGGTCGCCAAGCAAATGGGTACACTCAACACCCACACGCGTTATCTCTACGACAGCATCTACACCTACGCCGAGCGGCTGCTGGCGACGTTCCCGAAGGACATTTGCAACATCGTCTTCACCTGCACGGGCAGTGAGAGCGTCGATCTCGCGTTGCGCATTGCCCGCCATGTGAGCGGTGGCACAGGCTTCATCGCAACAGCGAACGCCTATCACGGCAACACCACTACGGCGACGGAGATCTCGCCCTCGTCGGCCAGCTCCGAGCCGAAGAACCCTCATATCTATTTCGTACCCGCACCGGACACATACCGGTTCGGTGATGCCAAAGCCGGACCCATGCTGGCGGCCAGCGTGTCCGCCAGCATCGCCGACATGACGAAGAAGGGTATCCGTTTTGCCGGTATGATTGCCGATAGTATGTTTTCCAGCGACGGCGTTTATCCCGGCGAACCGGGTTTCCTGGCGGAGACTGTGAAAGCCGTTCGCGACGCGGGCGGTCTCTTTATAGCTGACGAAGTGCAGCCGGGCTTCGGCCGCACGGGCGCACACATGTGGGGCTTCGAACGCCACGGCGTCATGCCCGATATCGTCGTCATGGGCAAACCCATGGGCAATGGGTACCCGATCGGTGGCGTTGCCGTGAAGCCGGAGCTGCTGGCCGATTTCGGCAAGAGATCCGGCTATTTCAACACGTTTGGCGGCAGCCCCGTGGCGTCGGCGGCGGGCATGGCGGTGCTGGACGCGCTCGAAGCGGACGGATTGCTGCAGAACTCGCGCGAGACGGGGGCATATCTGCTCGATCAACTCAAACATGTCGCGAAGTCCCACGCAACCATCGGCAATATCCGTGGCGCGGGGCTCTATCTCGGCGTCGAATTCGTGACCGATCCGAAATCAAAAAAGCCCAACAAAGATCTTGCGGTGAAAACCGTCAACGATATGCGCGAGCGCGGCATCCTGATCGGCACCGCGGGTCTCAACGGCAACATCTGGAAAATCCGCCCGCCGCTGTGCTTCCGGAAAGAGCATGCGGATGTGTTTGCCGAGGGGTTTGAAAAGGTGATGAGGGCAAGCACCTCCTCGTGACACGCTTTCGTTGACGCGTCGCCTCGGCTCCGCTCTCTCAATTGTCATCCTCGGGCTTGTCCCGCTGCGGTCCGGTTTAAGTCGCGTTAGTCCCTCTCCCCTTGGGGAGAGGGCTGGTTCGCCATGACTTAGCTTCAGCTAAGTCATCCTAGGCGAACCGGGTGAGGGGGCGGTTGCAAAAATCAAACTCGCGGACCGCCCCCTCACCCGGTGCGGATTGAACTTTACGTCAAAGTGCCAAAAAAACGGCCGCACCGGCCTCTCCCCAAGGGGAGAGGCGATCATTAGAATTGCCCCATTGTGGGCAGGCACGAGATTTGTTCGTGCCGAGTCAAGAGCGCCCCTTCAACACCGCCGTTATCTCATCCAAAATCGCGGGATCATCGATCGTTGCGGGCATCTTGTAGGCGTCGCCATCGGCAATTTTCTTCATTGTGCCACGCAGGATTTTTCCAGATCGGGTCTTCGGCAATCGCGGCACGACGTGCGCCGTCTTGAACGCAGCCACCGGCCCGATCTTTTCGCGAACAAGCGCCACAATCTCCGCCTCGATGTCCTGAGGTTTACGCGTCACACCCGCCTTCAACACGATGAACCCAACGGGCAGCTCGCCCTTCAAAGCGTCCGCGGCGCCGATGACCGCGCACTCGGCCACGTCCTTGTGAGACGCCAGCACTTCCTCCATTGCACCCGTCGACAACCGGTGCCCGGCCACATTGATGATGTCGTCGGTACGGCCCATGATGAACAGATAGCCGTCCGCATCAACGTAACCAGCATCTGACGTTTTGTAGTAGCCGGGAAACTCATCGAGATAGCTCGGCCCAAAGCGATCGTCAGCATTCCAAAGTGTCGGCAAGCACGACGGTGGCAACGGCAGTTTCACCGCCAGATTGCCGAGCTGACCCGTTGCCACTTCATGTCCCGCATCGTCGAGCACGCGCACATCGAACCCTGGCATGGCGACCGTCGGTGACCCGCGTTTCACCGGCAACGCACCAAGGCCCATAGGGTTCGCCGCAATCGCCCAGCCGGTTTCCGTCTGCCACCAGTGATCGATAACGGGAATCCGCAGGCGCTCCTCAGCCCATCGCACGGTTTCGGGATCGGCGCGCTCGCCCGCCAGAAAAAGCGTGCGCAAATGCGACAGATCGTACTTCGCAATCTCACGGCCTTCGGGATCTTCCTTCTTGATCGCGCGAAACGCCGTTGGCGCCGTGAACAACGCCGCCGCTTTGTGCTCCGACGCGACACGCCAAAACGCGCCCGCATCGGGGGTGCCCACGGGTTTGCCTTCGTAGAGGATGGTCGTGCTGCCATTCAGCAGCGGCGCATAGACGATGTAGGAATGCCCGACCACCCAGCCGACATCGGAAGCGGACCAGAACACTTCGCCCGGCTTCACATCGTAGATGTTGGTCATCGACCAGTGCAGAGCCACCATGTGGCCGCCGGTGTCGCGCACGACGCCTTTCGGCACGCCGGTGCTGCCGGAGGTGTAGAGGATATAGAGGGGGTCAGTCGCCAGAACCGGCACGCACTCGTGCCGCCGGCCTTTGGCTTTGGCCTCGCCCACAAGCTCCGCCCAATCGAAATCGCGGCCTTTGATCAGCTCCGCCGTTTCCATCGGCCGTTGCAGAATAATGCAGCACTGCGGTTTGGCGGACGCCTGCTCAATCGCGCTGTCGAGCAGCGGCTTATATCTGACCACGCGGCCCGGCTCGATGCCGCACGACGCCGATACGATCACTTTGGGCTTGGCATCATCGAGGCGTGTTGCCAGTTCCTTCGCGGCAAACCCACCGAACACCACCGAGTGAATGGCCCCTAACCGTGCGCACGCGAGCATCGCGATCAACGCTTCCGGCACCATCGGCATATAGAGAATGACGCGATCGCCTTTGGTGACGCCGCGAGCCGCAAGCACGGCCGCGAACACAGCCACCTCGTCCGTGAGTTGGTCGTAACGATAGGTTCGCTTGGTGCCGGTGACGGGGCTATCGTAGATGAGGGCCGCCTGTGCACCCCGGCCGGCCGCCCCGTGGCGGTCCAGACTATTTAAGGCCGTGTTGCACATCGCGCCGGGATACCACCGGCCATACCGGCCCATCGCTGGATCGAACACGCGGTCGAACGGCATGTCCCACGAAATGCCTTGTGCGGCTTCCGCCCAGAACCCGTTGGGGTCCGATTTCCAGCGGGCATAGACGTCGGAATAGCGGCTCATGTGAAATCCGGCTGGCTTCGGGTCAAGACACGACTGCGGGTGCGAGGTGTATCGTCTTTCATGGCACCGGGCCAGAGTTCCCCCTTACGATCCGCGCACGCTTCATTCTACGATGGGCCCAACGGCACGACTTGACAGAAGAGGACCCTAAAATGGGCAATAGATTAGCAGGCAAGATCGCACTCATTTCCGGCGGCGCAACCGGCATGGGTGGGGCATCGTCGAAACTGTTCGCGGCCGAAGGCGCCAAGGTCGGCATCATCGATCGCAACGAAGACGCGAGCAAAGCTGTTGTCGCCGAAATCAAAGCGGCGGGCGGCACGGCGATGTATGCGATTGCCGATGTGTCTGACGCGGCGCAAGTGAACGCCGCGGTTGCCAAAGTGAACGCGGATCTGGGTGCGCCAAATGTGCTGTTCAATCATGCTGGCACCATCATCATCAAGCCGTTCCTCGACTGCACGCTGGAAGAGTGGAACTGGCTGATGGCCGTCAACGTCACCAGCATGTTCCTGATGACCCAAGCGGTCCTGCCCGGAATGTTAAAACAAGGAGGTGGGTCGATTGTCTGCACGTCGTCTATATCCGCCGTTGCCGCGACACCGCGCGAAGTGCTGTACAATGTCTCGAAGGGCGCGTGCCACATGTTTGCGCAGTCGATTGCGGTTGAGTATCGCGACCAGAACATCCGCTGCAATACGGTCTGCCCGGGCTTTGTCAAAACCCCGCATGGCCTACGCGAAGTGAAAGAACTGGCCGCCCTCGGCGTCGATATGTCGGACGCGGCCATTGCTGTTCAGCAAGGCCGCCTATGCGAACCCGAAGAAGTCGCCAACGCCGCACTGTTCCTCGCCAGCGACGAAGCCAGCTTCATCAACGGCACGCACCTGTTCGTCGACAATTGCTTCAGGGCGGTGTGATGGAGCGCAGCCGCGCTCCGATTCCCTGTCCCCGTCCACGCTGAGCATGGCTTACGGCTGTCCGGTTCGGCAATCAGTATGCCTCTCCCATCGGGAGAGGCCAGTTCGCCACGAGTTAGCGACCTCGCTAACTCGTCATTGGCGAACTCGGTGAGGGGTAACAGAACCACAAATGAAGAATTGTAACCCCTCACCCTAACCCTCTCCCGATGGGAGAGGGAATCGTGTTCATGATCGTCGCCTTTTTTATTTAATGCCGATAAATTATGGCGATCGAGGCGACAGCAAAAATCTCAACCGGACAGCCGTGAGCATGACTTCGCCATGACGGGAGAAGGTCAGGTGAGGGGGCATGCAAACTGCGCGCGCTACGCAGCCAGATTCGGAGTCAGCGATCGCAGCGTCAGATCCAAGTTCGCACGCATCAGTGACGGATCATCTGGACTTGACGTCAGCTCGAAACCCAAGCGCCGCGCCAATGTCCGCATCGGCCTGTTGTGTGCCGCGATGAGACCCCAGACGTGCCGGAAGCCCATGTCGTGTGCGGCAATCAAGGCAATTTCCAGTGCAGCAAAGCCAAGCCCGAGCGACTGTGCTTCGGGTCTCAGCGAAACAGAGAACTCGGCAACGCCCTCGCCTTCGCCGGCTATCCGTGCGCCTCCGAGAATTTCGCCGGCCAGCGCACCACGCCCCTCGATCACGGTGCAAAGATCCCGCTGAGGGTCGGGAGCGCAGAAATGCCGCGCCATCTCGTCACTGAGATGCGGAATGTTTTGCAACATCCGGAACCACTTGTCGTCGTCTGACATGGCATCGTACGCGCGAACAAGCGCTGGCGCATCTGCAGGGCGGATGGACCGGAGCACGTAGGCCTGACCGTGCTTGTCGCGCACGGTCGTGCCGTTGGCGCGCAGATGACTCAGGAGCGTTGCAGTACTGGCCATGACGAAGCGGTCTCCAAATCGGGCGATGGGTCGTGAAACAGTACCAAATGACATACGGGGAACTCATGTGACCAGTTCAAGATTTCGCCGGACATTGCTGCCCTGCGTTTGACGTAGAGCGAAAAAGTGGCACGCACTTGATGCGTCTGCACGGCGTACGAGACGAGCAATGCGCACAAAAAAAGACCCCAGTTTCCCGGGGCCGGAGGTTCGATCGGACGGATCGCAGATGGAAATTCGGGTTTACGCCGCGCGGCGAACGGGCGTTGCGCATAATGTCTGCGCAATGGAGTCGACCGCCTTGCTCCAATCCGTCAGCGATGCGGTTTCGTCACCGAAGCCGAACGCGCGCATGGCATCGGCCGGAGTTCCGCCATCACGGAAAAACCGCGCGCACGACTGACGGGCCACGCCTTGAGCTTGAGTCCACTGGATGGGATTGATGTGGTCGGGGATCATGGGGTCGCTTCCTGTTTTACCGGCGCTGTGGGCTGCAATTCATATCGGCTGCGAACTGAAGTGGAGAGGCAAAAACTGGCGGCAGACATGCCCAGCACAATAGACACCGTCACGCAAAACTGGGTCATACAGTGCCGTCATGGACTGCGGGTCCGGCGCTAGCCATGTCTGCCGTTTTTATACAGAGAGCACATCTCTCCGAATTCCTCTGTCGTCTCTAACCGTGGTTCGCTAGACCGGCATGAGGGCACGCGACAGGCGCCTCGACTGATACCGGGGGAGTGATTTGACGCACGACTAAGCTCACAACATCGGACAAAGAACGCCACGCGTCCGCTTCAACGGCCATGGGACACACCTCACAACTGACGCAACTGGGGGTAGGGAACGCAAACGCTAGTGACGCGTACTCGAAACTCGCGATGCAACTGACACACCACGCGAATGATGCAACGCACGCGCGGACGGAACCGACGCAGACGCAACTGACGCAACACAACGCCAACTGGGGACTTGAACGAGCCGCTCAGAGATACGCCGGGACAAGTTCAACTGAGCGGCTCGCCTCAAATATTGGAACACACGGACCAGGGTGCTCTTGGGAGAGGCATACGCGGACGCAACAGAACGCTCGACTGACGCAACAGGAACGCAACGCTTACTGAACCCAACTCGCGGACACTGTTCCGAGAGGAACTGGCCAACCGGTGTTCCCGTCGCTTTGACGCTGGCAGAACGCTCACAACGCGACAAAACCTGCCTGGGCGATGGGTTGGCGGTACTCACAACGCGATCCACCATCTTTCCGGTCGTTTCACTCACTTGGGACACTCGAGTTCCTCTTGTGTTCCGCGCTTGGTGTGAATTAACTGCCACACCAGGGCACAAAAATGGCGGCGCGCGGTCCTAATCAAGGAATTTCGCTTGCAGTTTGTTCAGAAAGTTAACTCGCCATGGGCTTAGGTGCCCAAGCTCCGTTGAGCCCGTGGGGATAATCGCTCAATCAATTGAAAATGCAGAGGTTTCAGGTCTTGTCTGAGGCCGCAAAAGCCGCTTGAAGCCCAAGGCTGAAAAGAAACAGCGAGACCACGACGTTCCACCCGGCGAACGACAGTCCGAACAATCGCCAGGCCGCTTCATCGCAGCGAACGACGCGCGTTTCTTCGAGACCTTTCAACAGGTCAGCGGCATTGGTTGGCAGCGCTTGCAATGTGCCGCAGGTGGCGGGTCCCGGCCAAAATTTCCATTCGACGCCAGCGTGATAGGCGCCCAAACCAGCGTTCGCAAGAAACGCAAGGGCAACGGCAAAAAACAGCAGTGCCGACAGCCGCGGCTTTTCTGAAACCAGTGCCATCGCGACAAACAAGAGCGGAATACCGGCATAAAAGGCATAGCGCTGCTGCAGGCACAGCGGGCATGGCACGTAGCCGCCAAGATGTTCAAAGGCCAAGGCAGCGGCGATCACACCGAGTGACACGAGGAGCGCCAACCCGCCGAGGCGATAGGCATGGGCATTGCTGCCCGCCGCACTCGAAACTTCGCCGGTCATGATCCTCTTCGCCTCTTCAGAACAAATACTTGACCGCAACGAACCCGCCAACGAGCACCACAACAAACACCGTCGTCACAAGCGCCAAACGCTTTTCGATGAAGTCGCGGATCGGCTCACCAAAGTAATATAAGAGAGCGGCCACAAGATAAAAGCGCATCGCGCGCGCGACAATGCTGGCGGCGACGAACGGCCAGAAGCTCATCTTGGCGACGCCGGCCGCGATGGTCACGACCTTATAGGGGATTGGCGTCATGCCCTTCACGATGATCGCGGGCACGCCGTAGTCATTGACGAACGCGATGAACGCGTCGAGCGCATTTTCCTTGCCGTAGAACTTTAAGATCGGCAGGCCGACCGCGTCATAGAGATAGTAGCCAATGGCGTAGCCGAGGATGCCGCCGAGCACCGACGTGACGGTGGCTATGGTCGCGTACCACCAAGCTTTCTCGCGCCGCGCCAGGATCATCGGCACCAGCATGACGTCGGGCGGGATGGGAAACACCGAACTTTCGACAAACGAAATGAACCCGAGCGCGGCCGGCGCTTGATCACTGCCCGCCTTCTTCATGGTCCAGTCGTAGATGCGCTTCATCATCAGCGGCTGAATAGAGTGCGCCGTGGGCAGTGTCTATGAGGCAGTTTGGAGGGGCTGTTTCACGGCCACATCCTCGAAACTTTGCGACAAGCGCAGTACCAGCTCGTTCAAGACAAAGCGGCCGTGGCCAACGGCACGGATGCGCGGCAGCGCCGTGGATTTTATGGCGCGTTGGTCGGGTGCAACGCCGGGGCCGATGCAGGCGCGGATTTCGTCGAGGCCAGCGTGATCGTCACCGCCAGCGGCCGGAATGACCTCAAGCAGCCCCAAGTCCACAAGATTGGCAATAGCGACCGGTGACGGCGCGGCACCAGTCCTCTGCGCCAGCCGTTCAAGATCAAGCCCCTCGGTCAGCCGCAGCCCCATCAACAGCATTTCGTCGGCTTCTTCGGCCCGCGTGAGTTTCGTCACTTCGGTAAACCCATGGCCCTGGTTCAAGACGAGATCCGCCCAGCGCTCCGGATGGCGCTCTGTCGAAGTTGAATGACGCGCACCATCAAAGTCCAGACGCCCATGCGCGCCCGGACCAACGCCTACATATTCGTCGTAGCGCCAGTAGATCAGGTTGTGGCGGCTTTCTTCGCCGGGCACCGCGTGGTTCGAAATCTCATACGCCGGTAGACCCGCGGCCCCCATGACCGTCTGCGTGATGTCGTAGAGCTCGGACGCAGCGTCGTTGTCGGGCACAATGAGTTTGCCACGTGCGTGGAGTTCAGCGAAAGGCGTATCTGGCTCAATGGTCAGCTGGTACAGCGACAGGTGCTGGCCTGAGAACGAAAGCGCTTCGTCGAGTTCCGCTCGCCAATCCTGCGGCGTTTGCCCAGGCCGCGCATAAATGAGATCGAACGAGAAGCGATCGAACGTGCGGCGGGCAATCTCGAATGCAGCTTTGGCTTCGGCGACGATGTGAACGCGGCCAAGTTTCTTGAGCTGATCGTCGCGCAGCGATTGCAGTCCCATCGATACGCGATTGATGCCGGCGGATTTGTAGCCGGCAAAGCGGGTGGCTTCAACGCTGCCCGGATTGGCTTCCAACGTCACTTCGGCGTCCGGCGCGACGGACCACAGCTTGGCGATGTGATCAATAATCGCTGCCGTTGTTTCCGGCTTCATCAGCGACGGCGTGCCCCCGCCAAAGAAGATGGAGGAGACGGTGCGCGTTCCAGCGCCGTCTTTCGTGCGACCCGTGTCGCAGCAAGGCCGTTCACCCCTCCCATTAACGGGGAGGGGACGGGGGTGGGGTGAAGCAACCGCACCAGCTCTCGGGATCCCCCCACCCCTAACCCCTCCCCGCGAGGGGGAGG
>JANOFU010000115.1:0-22714 GCA_031413815.1 Hyphomicrobium sp.
TCGGATGTCTCGGAGCCGCTGGACTTCTCAGAGTCGTCAGACGTGCTGGCTTCTTCGGACTTTCCGTCCTCTGTGTCAGCGCTATCGCCTTCAGACGAACTCGCCTCGCCGCTGCCCTTGTCTGAGGACGCCTCTTCGCCAGCCGTCGCATCGTCCGATTGAGCAAAGCTGGCCGGAGCCGCGAGGCCGAAGGACATGCTGATGACAAGTGACACCAGAGCGCTGAGGACCAGCCGCTTAAACTCGAGAGTGCGCATGGGGACCGCCTACCGGGACGAGGGGAAATACTGAATGGGAGGTTACTTTGCCAGACGGTGGTAAAGGAATTCCTTCCAAGCCCGTCACGATGGAGCAAGGAACGGTGCTGACCAACGCCCGTCCGTTAATGCGCGTGAACGAATATGGTGGGCGACTGCGCGCCGGCGTTGAGCAGCTGGACGTTGCGGAAATCGGTGCCTTCAGCCGCTTTCGGTGGCGCGCGGCGGACTGCAGCGAGGCGGTGTTTTGGTGATCCCGCCTGCATGGCCAGATCGGGATCTTGCAATTCACGCAGCTGCAAGGGCTCGCTTGTCTTGAGACTTTCTGCAGCGTCTTCTGGAGCTTTGCCGCCTGTTGCGACCGGCCGTGCCGTTGGCTGCGGCACCACCTTAAGACCGAAATAGCCCGCGATGCAGGCATCGGTCAGCTTCATCTGCTCCAGTTCGCCGAACTTCACATAGACGATGCGCCCGCCCTCGCACAGGAAGCCTTCATCAGCGCGCGCGGCTTCCATACCGGTCGCCAGAAATACCCCAAAACAAAAAAACAAGCACTTGTAGTGCCAAGACATCGCACGTCCCTCTCATCTGACCTTCAGCGGTACAGTATGAGACACGGCTTAACGTTTCGTTTGCAGGTGAGCGCCGGTGTTCTGGTTCCCCGTCCCCACGTCCAGCCCAAGTCGCGCCTTCCGGCAAGACGGGAGGCGAAAAGGGATCAGGCGCCCACCGGCCGCTCACGGTTTGACGGGGTAGCGCCAGTAGTCGCCCTTGGGTCCCGGCACCCTTTCCAGAATCGGAATGCGCTTTTCGGGCGGCCGCTCGCCCGTTTGGATCAGCAGTTGAATGTCATTCAGCAAGGCATTGTTTTCCGCGTAGCCTGAGTGATTGAGACCGAGGCTATCGGTGCTCGCTGCCGTCACGTCGATCGTGTCGATCCCGGGCACGACAAGCGGACCGGTCGCTGGCACGTCGCCCGCGCGGGGCACGCCACCGTGGAACCGGCGCGACACGTTCAGCGCCTTGTCGCTTGAGGAAGCGTACAGAGTGATGCCGTTGGCGAGGCCCTGAATGTCCTTGGCGATGTTCTCGAAGTTGTCGCGATCAACGTCGGGTGCGGCGAGAATGATCTGGCTGATCACGACGCCCGGCGGCGACGACGACTTGATGTCCTTGAGCACTTGCAAGGTCGGCTGGTTGCCCATGCTGTGGGCGATGACGCTGACGGACTTCGCCCCGGTCTCCTTGACCACCATATCCAGAAACTCGCGCATATACGGCACAGCCTGGCCCGCACTTTCGCGGTCATAGGTGTAACTCGCCACCCCGCCGCCGGAGGGCCAGCTGTACAGGAAAGGCGCTCCGTCGAACTTCAAGTCGTAGGCAATTTGCGCAGTCCGGTAGACCGCGTTATCAAACATTGTGTTAAAGCCATGCACGAAGACGAGCGCGTGATCTTTGAAGGCTGCCGACTTCGCGAGCCGCTCGCGCACGAGCGCCAAAAACTCCTCTTTTGAAAGCCTCTTCAACTCCTGCATGGTGAAGTGCTTCTTGGGGTCTTCGGCTTCTTCATAAAGCGTGATGCCGAAGTAAGGGATACGGATCGCCCACGGCCGCTCGATCGCTGGCACCTCATGCGCCTTGGGCACGGTCACCAGTGCGCGGCCCATGGTCAACTTGCGGCCGCGATCGGCACCATAATCGAGGCGTTTGTCGTTCGGGGACTCAGCGCGATCAGTGCCGAAGAACACCGGCACCACATCCCAATCGGTTTTGTCAGCCTCGGGTGCAGCCCCTGGTGCGGGAGCAGGCGGTGGCGGTGGTGCCGGCTCTGCCATGTCATCGGGCTTCGGCTTCACGGCACCGTCAGTTTCACTTTCGGCCGTTGACGTGGGTGGCGAGCCCAATCCGCGTGTCGGTTCTTCGACAGCGGGCGGCGCGGGTTTGGGTGCCGGGGCGGCCGGCGGCGGTGGTGCGCCCGGAGCGGGTGCCTGCTCAAGTTCCGGCGGCAGTGAGGGCGGAGCTTCAGCGGACGGTGGCGGGACGCTCGGTGCGGGTGCGGGAGATGACAATTCGCCGGGTGGCAATTCAGAGGTGATGGGCGGGCGCGGCTCGCTGTCCTTGGGACCTTCTGCAACAACGGGCGGCGGCGGCGCACCGGCCGATTTCGGAGGCGAGCGGGGGACGTCAAATGTGCTGATCATGATAAACGGCAGCATCGCGAGCCCAATTAGACACAACCGTGCCATCCAGCGCGCCACCACCGGCATTGGGCCCACAGCGATCCACGAAAACACAAAGAGCAGCAGGAGCGCGCCAATCGTCAGGGCGCTCGACAACTCGCCAGGCACGTCAGGCATGGTGCTCTTTCCCTGTGTTGGTCTGCGCCCCACAAGAGGCGGCGACCGAGGCGCAATCTAGGCATCGCCAAGCAAACCAGCAACCGGCCCGCGGCAAACGCGCGAATATCCCACAGGACTGCCACAAGGCTGCAACATTGCCCCCTTGCCGGGCGCGGAATTCCTGCCCATGGTCGGTCAAATCACCCCTTCCAGTCGCCCGGACCTGCCCGTGCTCCAACACGCCGTCACTCCTGCTCAATATGCCGACGCGATCCTCTCCGGCGACCGGACGATGCTGGCCCGCGCAATTACACTCGTGGAGAGTACAAAGACCGAGCACAACGCCCGCGCGCAGGCGTTGCTGCAGTTGTTGCTGCCCCACACGGGCAAAGCGCTGCGGCTCGGCATCACGGGCGTACCCGGTGTCGGCAAATCGACGACCATCGACCAACTCGGCATGAATCTGGTCGAGGCCGGGCATATGGTTGCCGTGCTCGCCATCGATCCGACATCCAAACGAACAGGCGGATCAATCCTCGGTGACAAAACGCGTATGAGCCAGCTGTCGCAAGCCGCCAGCGCGTTTATCCGGCCCTCACCCACCTCCGGCACACTCGGCGGCGTGACGCGCAAGACGCGCGAGACGCTGGCACTGGTCGAAGCGGCGGGCTTTGATGTGGTGATCGTCGAGACCGTTGGCGTCGGACAATCCGAAGTCGCCGTTGCAGATATGGTCGACTTCTTTCTGGTGCTGCTGCTCGCAGGCGGCGGCGATGATCTGCAAGGCATCAAGAAGGGCATCATCGAACTCGCCGACATGATCGCCATCAACAAGGCCGACGGCGATAACGTCACGCGCGCCCAGCGCGCCGCCAACGACTATCAGAACGCAATTGCGATTTTCACGCCGAAGTCCGCCGAATGGCTACCGCCGGTCATCACCATGTCCGGCCGCGAGAACACCGGCCTTGATACGCTGTGGACCAAGATCATCGAGCATCGCGACATCATGCGTGCGAACGGCGCCTTCACCACGCGGCGTCAACGCCAAGCCGTCGAATGGATGCGCGATATGCTCGGCGACCGCTTGATGACCGCGCTGAAATCGAACCCACATGTTGCCGCGAGACTGCCGGAGATCGAGGCGGGTGTGCGCTCAGGCAAATTACTGCCGACGCTGGCGGTAGATCAGGTGCTGGGGCTGATGGGGTTGTGACTCCAGTCTCGCGGCGAAGGTATCCGGCCGCAGCGTGTTGTGACATTTCACAAATGAACAAGCGGCTGTCACCCAATCTTCGCCGCTAACGCTCCTTCTACTTCCGAATTGGGACGTCCAATCAAACACAGCGGGCGAGTCACGCTCGCATAAGCATATGATATTGTTATGCTTTAATTTGGCAGCTGGGCTGTGTGGAACTGTTGCAGTGCTGACAAGTTACGTCGTCCAGGCGCGAACTTCATCGCGGCTACAACACTGTCGAAATTGTTCTCAGGAGTAATCGTATGAAAACAGCAATCGTAGTTTCTTTAGCTGCCATGCTTGCAAGCACGTCGGCCGTTCTTGCACAGCAAGACGTCGATCGCGGAGCTGCCGGCGGCAACGCGCCAGCGGCAGGCGACACAACCAACGGACAGGGTAACAACCCGCCAACTGCACGTGACCAAGCACCGGGGCAGGCGAAACAGCCTGGCTCATCGGCTCGGGATAATGCGCCGGGCCAAACTAAGGAACCTGGGACGTCAGCCCGCGAGGAAGCACCTGGTCAAAACAAGGATGTGAGTGACCAAGCCAAAGGCGATCGCGAAGACCGCAGCGGCAAAGGGGCAGATGACGCGAATCGTCAAGCCGATCGCGACATGAAGGACGGCAAGCGGGAGGGTGATAAGGCCGACCGTGCCAAGGGCGACGAAGGTCCTGAGAAAGGCAAGTCAGCTAGTCGCAATGTGTTACCTGAGCAAAAACTGAAAATGAGATCCGCGTTCAGGAACCATCGTGTAGAACCGGCTCGCGGCATCAACTTTTCACTGAACGTTGGCGTCAATGCTCCGAGAAATGTGCGGTTTTATGCGATCCCTCAGGACATCCTGGTGATCGCCCCGCAATACGATGACTATCGCTACTTCCTGGTCGACGATAAAATCGTGATCGTTGATCCGGAGACCTATGAAATTGTCGACATCATCGTCATCGCCTGATTGCCTTGACCATCGACACGTCAGCGGGCTGCGAGACTTCTCGCAGTCCGCTGCAGCGCTGCTCGAAAATCTGCCTGCCAGGCCGATGCAAATTAAAATCATGTTTCACTTTTCCGTGGGGCGACACCTGCTGACTGGCAGCATCCCTTCGCGAGAATTGAACACCCAACACCGTGCCTCTCCATTTAGTCGAACGCGCGGCTTTGGGTTCGGCCACCGTATGTGGCACCACTCCGCGAGTGGGTAAGCGGTATCAACCGCAACCTACATTTCTTTGTGCGGCGGCGCCAACCCACCGCCTGTCCCCCGAGAAACAGACGCGCGTGGCCCCCACCGCTACCCGGGGTCGGTGGTCTGCCACGCGGTGCAGCGCCGAGAAACAGACGCGCGTGGCCCCCACCGCTACCCTTCCCCCATGCGGACGGCCCGGCAGATGATCAACGAGTCCCAGAAACGCGGTGAGGAGGCTCGCCGCGCGAAAGAGGCTGTTGAGGCGGCGTGGAGTGCCAAACTCCGCGATCACGAACCGGCGCAGTATCAAGACCTGCTCAATATCTTGTGGGGTGCACAGAGCCGGGCTTTGCCGAGCTGCGATCCCGATTTCCTGACACGCTTGAACGACGACCAGCCACTCGAGATCGAACTTGCGATTGCGTTTCTCGAGGCCGATCCTTGGTTCTTCCGGTCTGGCTATGAGAAGCAGGCCATTACTCATCGCTTGAAGCGCGTGAGGCTCGATCCGTCACACCAGGACCGGCTGCGCACGGTGATCCTGCGTCTCGTCGACACGCATGACCGGAGGGAGTTCCGTCATTACGCGCGGCTGGCGCGTGCCGGGTGGTCGGCTGACCTAGAAGCTGCTCTGCACAACCGGCTATCGAGCCTCGATGCAAACATTCGCCGCCGCGCGGGTTGGATTTTGGCCGCACAGCATCCGGTTTGAGACACCGCACCCGGACCATAGGGCCTCAGTTCACGGGGAGTGTGCGGTGTCTGTTGCCCAGTCCCGTCGCAATGCTGTCATAAAATGGTCAGCAATCGATAGCCCCCTGCGACCTTTCCCCCGCCGCTGTTTTGGCGTATCCCAAAACTCGCGAACACTCTGCCCGTATCTCCTGGGGCGCGGCGTGTGCACCATAACAACGAGAGCGGTTTGATGAACCAAGACAACGTTAAGAATATCGTAAAAGAGAGCGTCAAAGACTATTATGGCAAAATCCTCAAAACCAATGCCGACCTGAAGACGACGGCGTGTTGCACCCCCGGTACGATGCCGCCCCACCTGCGCGCGCTCGCTGCCAACGTGCATCCGGACGTCTCGGCAAAGTATTATGGCTGCGGCCTCGTCGCGCCCACGGCACTTGAGGGCAAGCGCATTCTCGATCTTGGCTCGGGCTCAGGGCATGACGCCTATATCCTGGCGCAACTTGCCGGTCCCAACGGCGAAGTCGTCGGGGTTGACATGACGGACGAGCAACTCGCCATCGCACGCGAGCATATTGGTTGGCATATGAAAAAATTTGGCTACACCAAGCCGACCGTGCGCTTCCTGCAAGGCTATCTCGAAGAACTCGACGCACTTGATCTTGCGCCGGCGAGCTTCGACGTCATCGTTTCGAACTGCGTCATCAATCTGTCAGTTGATAAGCCGGCCGTGTTCCGGGGTGCCGCCAAACTTCTCAAGCCCGGCGGCGAACTATACTTCTCGGACGTCTACTCTGACCGGCGGATTCCAGCCGCACTAACGCAGGACCCGGAACTCTACGGCGAGTGCCTGTCCGGCGCGCTGTACTGGAACGACTTTCTGCAGATGGCCAAGGGTTGTGGCTTTCTCGATCCGCGCCTCGTCACCAGCCGGCCGCTCGAGATCATCAGCGAGGCGATCGCGGCCAAACTTGGCGCGGCGAAGTTCTATTCCGCCACCTACCGCCTCTTCAAACTCGATCAACTCGAACCGCTGTGCGAAGACTACGGCCAGGCCGTCATCTACAAAGGCGGCATCACCAGCGAGCCCGACGCATTCATGCTCGACGATCACCACGCCATCGAGACCGGCAAGGTGTTTCCGGTGTGCGGCAACACGTGGCACATGCTGGCGGCGACGCGGTTCGCCCCATATTTCGAGTTCATCGGCGATTTCTCAACCCACTACGGAATCTTTGCCGGCTGCGGGACCAATATGCCGTTTGATGCGGTCGCTAGTCCCAGCGGCGGTGCGTGCTGCTGAGTGTCAGCCGCACCCGGCGCTCGGGTCTCCCTCCCCGCAAGGGGGAGGGGGATCCCAACCAGCACGCGGTTGGTCGCAATGAAGCGCAATAAAACCTCACGGGCTATTGTGGCCCGCCCTATCGTCCTCCTCACTGGTTTCGGTCCATTCCCCGGCGTGGCGCACAATGCCTCGGCGATTTTTGCGACGCGATTGGCGAAGACTGCGGCACGCACGTTCGAAGGCGCGACGTTTGACGCGCATGTCTTGCCGGTTGCGTGGGCCACGGCACCCAAAGTTCTGACCAACCGTGTCGCGGAAATTAAACCAGACATCGCCATTCACTTCGGTGTGTCGGCGCGGGCTAAAGGGTTTGTTCTGGAGTGCACCGCAGCGAATGCGATTGCTGCCATTGAAGATGACTGCGGTAAGAAGCCAGTCGCGGATTGCGTTATTGCCGGTGGCCGCGCCACGCGCCGATCGACATTGCCGATGGCTCGCATTCACGCTCGTCTCCGCGCGGCAAATCTGCCCGTCAAACTCTCCGACGATGCTGGCCGCTATCTGTGCAATGCGATCCTTTATCACTCGATCGCGGCCTCGCGCGCGACACCGCACACGTACCGCACGGGTTTCATCCACATCCCGTCGAGCTTGAGCGGCGGCGGGCCGCGCGGCCACGATCCGCTGCCAGGTTGCCCCCTCAACTGGGAAACAGCTTTAGAAGGTGGCCTTGAAATTCTGCGCACGTGCCTCACATCCCAATGACGGCGGCGTTGAGTGCCTGCGTATCCCGCCGACGTAATTGTGGAGTTGCGCACTCAATGCCCAAAGTCCCTCACCTCCGACGCGCACGTCATTACCGTCGCGGTGCCGCCTCCTTCGCCGCGGCCTTATTGACCCTCGGCTGTCTCCTGTTCATCACCGGTAGCGTCGGCCTGTGGCCCGACACGACCACCGCCGCCGTCACTGTTATCGGCGCGGTGCTCGCCGCCATCTCCATTGTGATGGGCAAGCTCGCGCGACGGGCGTAGAGACTATCTCCGTCATCCCGGACAGCGCGCCTGTCGCGCTGATCCGGGACCCAGGAGACATGCTGGCGAAGCCGTCCAAATCGGATGTGCCTTCGGCGATTTTTTTTGCTGGGTCCCGCAGCTCGCGCGCAAAAAGGCGCGCTTCGTGCGGGATGACGGACGTAGGGTTGGGCCGGGGATCAAGATTTTGATCGATTCGAAGCGAAAATTGGACATCTCCATGCACACACGACAACTCGGCTCCAGCGATCTGCACGTGTCTGAAATCTCACTGGGCTCGTGGCTGACCTACTCCGGCGGTGTCGATAAGGCGCGCGCGATTGCGTGCATCGACCGCGCATTCGATGTAGGGATCAATTTTATCGACACCGCCAACATCTATGGACGCGGTACAGCGGAAACGTTGTTGGGCGACGCTCTGATCGGCCGCGATCGCGCGTCTTACGTTTTGGCGACGAAGTTGTACTTCCCGATGACGGACGAGGACCGCGGGTTGTCTGCGTTTCAGATCAAAAAGCAACTCGATGACAGTTTGCGGCGATTGAAAACGGACTACGTCGATCTCTACCAGTGCCACCGGTACGACCGCGACACGCCACTTGAAGAGACGATGCTCGCGCTGACCGATGCGGTGGCGAACGGCAAGACGCGGTACATAGGCTTCAGCGAATGGCCGGCGGACAAAATCCGCGAGGCGTGTGCGATGGCGGGTGCCGAGAAATTTGTCTCAAGCCAGCCGCAGTATTCGCTGATCTGGCGCGAACCGGAGGACGAGGTGTTCCCTGCGTGCCGCGACAACCGCATTTCACAGATCGTGTGGTCGCCGCTCGCGCAAGGCGTGCTGACCGGAAAATATCTGCCGGGAGCTGAGCCGCCACCGGGATCGCGCGCGACGGACTCGGACATGGGCGGTTTCTTTCCCAAGCGCTGGCTGAAGCGGCCAGTGCTGGAAGCCGTGCAGCAGGTGAAGGCATTGGCTGAAGGGCAGGGTCTAGCGCTGGCGCAGTTTTCGCTCGCCTGGATTTTGCGCGAGCCGAATGTGGCGTCCGCCATCATCGGCGCGACACGGCCCGAGCAGATCGACGAGAACGCAGCCGCGTCCGGCAAAGTGGTTGACCCGGCGGTGTTTGCGGAAGCGGAGCGGGTGATGGCAGGGTAGTGGGTGCGGTAGCAAGGCCGGCTTCACGGCCACGTCAGACTATAAGTTTTTACCTCGCCACCACCGTCTTCCCCGTCCACGGATTGAACACCGCAACGCCGGCTGCTTCGAATTCGTCAACATTGCGCGTCACAACCGTTACATCATGATGGGCCGCCGTAGCCGCAATCAACACATCGGGATGAGAGAACGTGTGGCCGCGCTGGCGTCCAGCCGCGATCAACAAACGCCATTTGAGCAGAACATCCTCTGTCAGTTCTAGAATCCGGTCGTCGAACATCGGACGCAGTTTGTTGTCGAGCCAGACCGTGAGATCAGAGCGCCGCGCGGGGTCGGCGACAAGTTCTATCCCATAGCGGATTTCGGCAAACGTGACGGCGCTGACATAGAGGTGTTTAAGCGGCCGCCCCGTAACGAACGCGACGACCTTGCGGCTTGGACTAGCGCGCCGCAGCTCTGACAGCACGTTGGTATCAAGCAGCCACCCGCTCACAGATCGACGTCCCGGACCGGGCCGCGGACGCCAGCGTGCTCAAACTCAACATCCCTGAGGGGCGAGGATGCGAGCAACTCGACCAGCAACTGGCCCGAGTGCTCACCCTTGAGCCGCGTGTACTCGACCTCGGACAACACGACGACGCTGTCGCGACCATGAACCGTGACATGCTGCGGCCCATGTGTCTGCGCCGTGCGGACAAGTTCCGAAAACTGGGCCTTTGCCTGTTGCAATGCCCACCGCCCGGTTCGGGGCCGGCGATCCTTAGGGGACGAAGAGGTTGGCATCGGCAGTCTCCTAATATAGTCAGAACGACCAGATTATAGTCGATAATCGCGATCCGTTGAAGGGGTTGACTGTTCTCTTTTTGTTCTTGACTTTTGACGTTTCTGTTTTTACTCTCAAGCTCGTCCGGTAAAGCCAAGTGGAGCCGCGTAATGCCGATGGAACCGATGGTCTGGGAGCGTTTCGAGTGGCGCTGCGGCGCGGACATATTCAAGTTCGAGATTGAGGAAGGTGGCCTTTACGGGCGCATCACAGCCCAATTCGGTGGGGCGGAGGACAAGGCACGCACCACGGTGCTCCCGATGGTGGCCTGGGAGGGCCTGCTCGACAGTCTCAAAACCAATCGCGCGACGCGCGGGCGCAAACCTCAGTCGGCGCAGCCATTGCGCGCCGGAGCCATCTGGTCCGACAGCGAAATTGCGGAATTGGAAGACCGGTTCCGGGCCAAGCGGTCGATCGCAGAAATCGCCGAAGCTCACGCCCGCACGACAGCCGCAATTGAACGGCAGCTCGAAAAAATGGGGTTGTGGATGAGGGATCACGCAAGCGGCTATGGCTGAGGCTCAAGTTGCCTGAGGTCCGGGGCGGTCGCCACGCCCCGCACACCGCAGGCAACAGCCCCGATGGCAAATGCCGCTGGGAATGCTAAAGGTACAGCGTTGGCTCGGCAGGACTGTCAACCGGAGGCAAAACGCGTGGTCGGTATTCGATTTGGTGGTCCGGTCTCTGGAGCCGCGGCAGTTTTTATTGTGATGACCTCGCTGGCGCTGGCCGCCGGTCCGTTCGACACGCTGGCAGGCGCCTGGCGCGGGGTTGGCCGCGTGACGCTGCCCAGCGGCCAATCCGAACACCTGACATGCAAGGCGTACTACACAGCGAAAGACGGCGGAGCGGGCTTGGGTCTAGCCCTTCAATGCGCGAGTGCAGGCAACAAGATTGATCTGCGCGCAACCATGACATCAACCGGCGGCACCATCGCTGGCAACTGGGAAGAGCGCTCGTTCAATTCCACCGGCACCGTCAGTGGGACATCGGCAGATAACAAACTCGAACTGGCGATCGATGGCACCTTGAAAGCCACAATGTCGATCACGCTGGAGGGCGAAAGCCAGCTGATCTCCATTTCGACCGACGGGACAGGCTTCAAATCCGTCGATTTAGAGCTTTTGCGCGGCTGATCTCCCTTAGAACTGAAGCGCCCTGCAGCGTAAGGGCCACGGTTGGGGGCCACGTCGTGTGCTACAAGCGTGTTCAGTGATTTGCGCAGCAAAGCGAGTGTGCGCCGTTCAAACATGACGTGCCTGAGGAGAGCCCATGACCCCGATCGCAAAGTTCAGTGTGACAGCACTCGCAGTGAGTATTCTTGCCGCCAGCATGGCGCCTGCGTCCGCTGCCTGGCGCAGCCGTGGAACTAATGGCCTCGAACAAGGCGGCGTCATCGCACACAGCCGCTATGGCAACGGCAGTGTCTCGGGTCCCGTGCGCGAAGCGCGCCACGGCTTAGAAGTGCGCACGCCCGGCGGCAACTGGATCGGCTGCCGCGCCAGCTGTTCGGAAACGCTGCGCGTCGAAACCGTTGATCTATGGGAAAACGACGGCCGCCTCGTCGGCGCTGGCACCGCCGCCAATGAATGCGGGATTTTCGGCTGCCTCGACGTGGGCGTACCGTTTAGGGAGTAGACACGTTTCTCATTCCCCGCTGGAGAGCGGTGAGACGCCTACTTCAAAAACGGGTTGCTGCGCCGTTCCGCACCGATGGTGCTGGCTGGACCGTGACCGCAAATGAACGCGTAATCATCCCCAAGCGGAAACAATTTGGTCTTGATCGCGTGGATGAGTGCGTCGTGATCGCCGTAGGGGAAGTCCGTGCGCCCGATCGAGCCTTGAAAGATCACGTCGCCAGCCAGCATGAATCTCTGCCGATGATGGACGAACACCACTGAGCCGGGCGAATGCCCAGGGCAGTGCAAAATCTCGAACGTGTGGCCAGCGACCTCTACTGTCTCACCCTCGTTCAGCCACCGGTCTGGCTTCAGATCGCGTGCCGGAATTCCATACGCCGCGCCTTGCGCTGCGAGATTGTCGAGCAAGATGCGATCCGCCTGGTGCGGCCCTTCGATCTTGACGCCGAGCGCATCGCGCAATTCATCCGCGCCGCCCGCGTGATCGATATGCCCATGCGTCAGCAGGATTTTCTCGATGGTGACACCGGTCTCGGCAATGGCCGACCGGATGCGGTCGAGATCCCCACCAGGATCAGCCACCGCGCCGCGCTTGGTCGCGTCGTCCCAGATCAGCGTGCAGTTCTGTTGAAACAGCGTCACGGGAATGATCGCGGCCTTGAGGCCCGTCTTCGGTGATCCGGACGTCGGTTGAGCCGTGTCGGTCATGGCGCAAAAACCATCCTTGTTCGTCCGCCATCCTCAATAGCGAAATCCACTGCCCTGTCATCGCGGCATTTGCTTCGCGCGGCTCTCAGCCACGCGCTTTGGCCTGTTGAGCCGCGGTCCAATTACGTGCTGCCAGCCGCAGGAATGTTGACGAAGCTCTCACGAACCAGGGCCACGGCTTCGGGCTTGCGGTCCGTCGAATAGAAGTCCCCCATCACCAGCACATCCATCTCCGTGCGCAGGAAGCACGAGATCGCTTCCTCAGGCCGGTTCACGACCGGCTCCTGACGGTTGAAGCTCGTATTCAGCACGACCGGTACACCCGTGATCTTGGCGAACTCTTCGATGACGCCGTAGTAACGCGGGTTCTCTGCACGCGACACGGTTTGAATACGGCCGGTGCCATCGACGTGGGCTGCCGCCGGAATGACGCTCAGCTTGTCGGCCCGGATCTTCGGCGCCGTCGTCATGAACGGATCGGGTTGGGTTACCTCGAAGAACTCCGCAGCCCGGTCTTCAAGCACAGCGGGCGCAAACGGCCGGAAGGCTTCGCGATGCTTGATCTTGGCGTTGATCAGTTCCTTCACTTTGTTGTCGCGCGCATCCGACAGGATTGAGCGGTTGCCGAGCGCACGCGGCCCCATTTCAAAGCGGCCCTGGAACCATCCGACGATCTTCTGGCTGGCGAGATCCTGCGCCACGCGTTTGAGCAGCGCACCTTCCTCCATGCGCTCGTACTTGAGGCCCGCCGCATCGAACGCTCTTACAATTTCGGCGTCCGTATAGCCCATGCCATAGAACGGATGCTTCATCTCAAACGTGCGGGGATTGCCGAGCGTCTGGTGCCAGTGCCACAGCGCTGAACCCAGCGGCGCACCGGTATCCGACGCACACGGCGGCACCCAAACGCGCTCAAAATCCGTGTCTCTCAGAATGCGCCCATTGGCGACACAGTTGAGACCCACGCCACCCGAGATGACGAGATTGCGCGAGGGATGGCGCTTGGCCAGATCGCGCACAATGTGCAAGATCGTTTCTTCGATCGTCACCTGCAGCGCGTGGGCAATGTCGCGATGATGCTCGGCAATCGCTTCATTGCGCTTTCTCGGCGGACCGAACGTCTCGTAGAATTTCCACTTGAACGGCCGCTTCAAGCCATGCGTGTCAAAGCTGATGTAATCCCGGTTCATCTTGAACCGGCCGCCGGGCTCCAGCGCAATCAATTCGCGGAACTTTGGCAGGTACTTTGGTCCGCCGCATGCCGCCAGCGCCATCACGGTGCCTTCCTCGAACACCTTGAAGCCGAGGTATTCCGTGACGCAGGTGTAGAGCATACCGAGGCTCTCGAAGAACCCGCTCTGCCACTGGCGGGTGAGCTTCGTGCCCTGGCCGACGAAGGCGCTGGTCGAGGTGTCGTCGCCGTATCCGTCCATCACCAGCACCGTAGCGTCCTCGAACGGCGACACGTTGAACACGGCGGCATGCGCGTTGTGATGCGAGACCTGCACGATCTTGGGCACGCGGCTGTAGCCATATCGCTTGCCGAGACCCAGATAGAGCCGCAAGGGCAAGTTGACGATGGCGGACGCTTGCACGCGGTGGGCGCTCGGCCACAGCAAGTTCAAGCTCGCCGGCATCTTGCCCGTGACGTTGTTGTAAAACGTTGGCCGCAGCCGGGCCATTTCCCACGGCGTCGTCAAAACATCAATGTCAGAAAAGCGGTGGGTCCCGGGGCCGAAGATTGCGTCGAGCGACTGCGATGGAAACTCCAGCGTATGCTTTTGACGGTTGAAGCGCTCCTCTTCGAGAATGTATTCCGGCACGCCGTCCTTTAAGAGTGCCACGCCCGTGTCGTGCGACTTGCTCACGATGCCGAGAATATTCACGGGAAATGCCCTCTTTTCAAATTGGAATACCCTTTCGATAGGGGCTGGCGCCACGCCGGGCTAGGCCCGGTGCGCGCGTGTCGCATGTTCGACACTTAGCGGGCGGGTGCCAACCCGGCTGCACATTACCGGCGGTTAGGTTGACGATCATGATAAACGGCGGCAGACCGTCAGTCCGCACGAGTTGGTTATGCCTCCCGCTGGGCGGCTGACTTGGGCACCCGCGGCAGTGTAAGATCGGGATGCATGATACGGGGGACTGGGGACGGCCATGCTATTGCGGGAGATGCGCTACGCCAAGATCGAGGGCACGGAAGTCGCCGTCCAGGTGACGTCCCCGGTCGAAGCGAAAGCCGCGATCAAAGAATTGCGCCACAAGAAGAAGGAGGTCGGTCTTCTCAAGCGGCGCGTGGCGGCGGAGTTGAAGAAGGCGCGGGCCGCCGAAGACAAAGCCGAGCGCGCAGCGGTCAAGGCGCGCAAGAAGAAGGGCTTCATCGCGGCGCTGTCCCGCTTGTCGAGCGCGTTCATCGACGACGATCACGCTGAGGACGTTGCCCGCCTCGAACGCGACATCCGCAACACCGATGAGATCTTGCACAACATCGACAGCTGCATCATTCAGCTGGAAGGCAAGTTGCTGGCTTAAGTTGGGTGTCAGACACCACTTAGAGGTGTCTGACACCGTTTCACGTCAAACTGACAGAATATCTGACGCCACATTGATCTGCTTGAGTCTGGCCTCGCGCACCCGGCGCTCGTCGTCGCTCGCCGCCGTATCGGGATGCCAGCTCTGGCGCAGCGCATCGACCACTTTGCCGATCATCGCCTGGTTGGCAGCCCCACTGAGGCCGAGCACCGCCAATGCTTCGGCGCGCGTCTTCGGCACCACAAAGACACCTGGATCAAACGCCGCCGCGGGAGTGGGCTCGGCTGGTGGCGTCGCGTTCAACTGGGGCGACACGACCAATTGCTTGCTCGCATCAACGCCGCCCTGTAAGTCCAGCGCCGTTTCCGGCAGCAATCCCGGCAGCCGAGGATCAGTGCGCGATGTCCGGCGGGCAGCAGACACGACCGGTTGCGCGCTTTGCCGCCGCAGGATCCAGAGAGACCCCAGCAGCAACAGCCCTGCCGCGCCCGCAATGAGGCTCTGCCAGGACAGTGCCGGGACCGCCGGAGTAGCTTTGCCCGCCGGGACAGCGCCGGTTTCAATATCAATCGCAAGCGGCTTCGCGGAATCGATTTTGGGCGCGGGCTCAACAACTGGCGGAGTGATCACCGCAGGTGTAGCCGCGGCAACGGCCGCCGGAGACGGCGTCGCATCACCAGCCGTTGTGGTCGATGGTGTTGCGTCCGGCTTCTGCTCGTCAGGACGCGGCGCGGACGGATTGTTCAAAATCGTCGGCGCAAAGCTCGTGCCCGGCACGGCAGGAGAGGGTGCTGCAGTATCTTTTGATGCGGCTGCCGTCTCAACCATTTTGTCGTCTGGTTTCACGCCGGGCCCGGCATCAACTGCTGCCACTTTCGCCTCAGGCTCAGCGGCTGGCGTGATCACCTTGGTGACTGAGTCCAACGGAATTGCGCCGGCCTTGGAGTCCGGTACATTCGTGCCGGAGACTTTAGTGTCCGTTACCTTTGTGTCAGACTTCGTGGCCTCAGCTTTTGTGTCGTCGGTCTTCTCGTCGGCCAGTACCTGCAGCTTGCGCTGCGGCGGCGGAACGTCCTGCGGTGGACCAGCTGGTCGCGTCGACGCCGCCCACCCGGGTGGAACGTCGCTTGTCTGTGGCGCGGACTGGGCTAGTCCTTCGTCACCGAGCGGGTCATCGCCGTCCCAACGGGTATCGCCCGGCCGTTGAATAGGATCAGGCCGTTCGTCGCCGCGCTCAGCTTCCGCAATTCGCGGATCAAGTTCTGTAAAAATCGCGCGTGTCCCGGCCACAGGCGCAAAGCCGGGCGGCAACTCTACAACATCGTCGCGGCCACGCGACCCAAACTCCGGGTCGTCAAATCCACGCCGGTCGCGGTCGCCGTTGCCATAACCATCGCGATGGCGCCAGGGAAATACGCGGGGGCGGCCGTCGTGCCCCCGCCATTGCGAGCCCATGCGCATGTGAAGCCGCCCGCCATCGAGAAACGCGCGGCCATCGGTCTCGTCCGAAATCGCAGCGTAGAACGCCGGCCATGACACGCGCCCACTGCCGCATGCCATCGAGAACCGATGCAGCATGAATGTGCGGCAGCGGTCAGGATTGGACGGGGAGCAAGCGCGATGCGGCTGGCGCTCGCGCGATCCGTAAATGCGATAGGCCTGGTCGGATGAGGGATCGGCAACCACGCGGCCATTTCGGACACTGCATTCGTAAGGCAGAATGATCTGCTCGCCAGCGTGCACCGATTGCCCACCCGCGCTTAAGCACACCGTCGCTGCCACGCACACGGCAAATTCGCGAATCGCACGCGCACTGACGATCATCCGGGCACCGCTAACGGTTCGCATCTGTTCAAGAATCTCCCGCATATGTCCGGAACTTCGGTGCCAACCGTGGCAGCTTTGTGGTCAAACCCTCGTCAAACACCGCGCGCGCAATGGTGCCTAGCATCAGGTCCTGTGGTCGCGAGGATCGCAAATCCTCGATCCCTGGTGCCTGACACCGCCTGCGCCGATGCATCTAAGGCGGTGTCTGACACAAGCGCGTTTAACTCGTACGTCCGACTTCCATCAGCAGACGCTCGGCCTTGGCGTCTTCGAGGCGGTTCGAAAAGCGCTTGGCTTCATGTTCGTCGCGCACGGTTTTAGCGAGTGTAAAGGTCGAGCCGAGCACCGACACGGTCGCCATGGTGAAATAGCCCTTGACCCACAGGTCCGCGGGCAGCGCCCACACACCCATCGCCATCATGGCAATCGACAAGCCGAACGAAACATACGTGAAGGTTAGCCAGGCGCCGGTATTTTGTGGAATGGGTGACGGATTCATGGTGTGAACTCCAAACAGGATGGGACGGGTTGCGGTTTTGACAGATGCAGATGTGCTGTGCGCCATGATGCGCGACATGCGGGCGGTGGTCATGGGGTGCCGCCCAGCTTGGGCGTGGGATCGGGATCAACGGCTGGCTTGCGCATGCGGGCAAGAATGTCCGCCGGGTTGGTTCTGGGCTTCGTACCTAACCCCGCCTGCGACAAGCGCTCGGAGAGATCGCGGCCAGAGCCGTGCCGTTCCAATTCATCCAAGGCCGCTGAGACATCTTCGTCTCGCGCTTGCAGATCGCGGATTTTCGACAGCGTGGCTTCCGCTTCACGCAACGCGCCGCTGCCGGCCACAATGGCACGGCGGCCATTGGCTCCAGCGCGCCGGAGTGCATCTTGCGCACGCGCCATTTCCAGACCGCGGCGAAGATCCTGCAACCTTCGACGGCCATCTTCGGCGATTTGCCTCAATCGGCGGACGTCCGACGCAAAGCGCTCGACCGCGGCGGCGCGTTCGGCGCGCTCGTCTTCGTTGGCGGCGATGACGGTCGCCACATCTTGCGCGAGATCTTCGCGGGCAGCCGCGATGGCCTGCCGGCCGCTGGCGTCCAGTTCGGCGATGCGGGCACTGAGAGCCGTGACGGCACGTTCTTCGCTCGCCTGGTGGGCCATCGCGCAAGCCAGTTCGCGCCTGCAGTGTTCGAGCGAACCGGCGGCATCCCGCAACTGCTGTTCGAGCAGCCGAAGCGCGTTGGCGTCGAAAATGGCGTCTTCGGCTTCGGCGGCAGCGCCGCGCAATAGGGTGGTGAGTGTTTTGAGCATCGTTTGTCCTCCGGTTGCTGGGGTCGCTTGAATTCGACGTCGAGCCCCGCTTAAACTAATCGTCGTTCAATTCTGGAGCGAATGACACCCGTGAATGGGTCCTCATCGGCTCCGGCATGAACTTCGTTCACGCTGGTCAAACTACTATATTTCTGAATGTTGTTCAATATTCAAGATGAACTATGTTCAAGGCGCTGAGACTCATGGTTAATCAATCGCTACGATCTGGTGTCAGACACCTCTGAGTGGTGTCTGACACCATTTTGTCTGACACCGGATCACCGGACCGGACCCAACATGGACCCCTCGCCTCGCCACCAACTTCGACAGCGCGCGCTCGACATCGCCGGCGGGTTGATTGCCCGCGAAGGCCTCGCCGGCGTTCAGGCGCGCGTCGTCGCCAACGCGGCGGGTTGCTCGGTCGGCACGCTCTACAATGTGTTCGGGGATCGAGACGGGCTGATCATTGCCACCAATCGCGAGACGCTGGTTGCCATGTCAGATCCGCTGATGCGGGCGGCGGACGCGACACGGCACGCACCGCTCGACGCACGGCTTCTGGCGCTGGCCCTCAGTTACATGACGTTCGCGTTTTCAAATCTCAATCGCTGGCTGGCCGTTTTTGAGTTTCGCTTGCCCCTAGGAAGGGACTTGCCGGACGATTACCAGAAGCAGCGCGCGGAACTCCTATCATTGCTCGAACGCGCCATTGCGCCAGATATCTCGAATAGCGAATTGCGGACACGGGCGGCCCGCGCATTGTTCGGCGCGGTACACGGCATTATCGTTTTGGCGGTCAACAACAAGCTCTCAACCTTCGACGCGGTCCAGGCCGAGAGCGAAATCCGGTTTGTCGTTGAGGCCGCCGCGCGGGGGTTGGTGGATCGCTAGCAGACGGCCGACGGGATTTCCGAGTTGCCGCTGCGGGTTCCGGTTCCCCTCCCCCTCGCGGGGAGGGGTTAGGGGTGGGGGGACGACGCGAGACAGGATTGCACGAATAAATCTCAGACGAGCAGCGTCTCGTCTTGGGCAACTTGCGATCGATCCAACAGCGTCTTCACCCCACCCCTGACCCCTCCCCGTCACGGGGAGGGGGAGTGCGGCGTTGCGGCTGCGGGCTTTGGGGCAGGAAAGCGAGACGCCCACTGATGGGTGATCCAGCGCTGCCAGCGCGTCGCGGCCTGAGTGTAATACTCCCAATGCAAAGGCCCGCGGCGCAGGCACGGGTTGCGGGCGATGGGGTCGTTCTTGTCGATGTTGGAGAGGATGGGATCGGCAAGTTCGGCGTTGGTGAATTGTTGATCGTTGGCGAGCGGGCCGGCGCAAACCCGATCGCGAAGTTCGGCGCCGTAGACGGTCATCCACGACACATCCCAGATCCGCGCCATTTTATCGCCACCTGCGGTCACGATCGATCTGCCGTCCGAGCTGAAGGTTGCGCCGTTGACTCCAGAAACGTGAGCTTTCAAGATGGCAATCTGTGTCCCAGATTCCTCATCCCAAAGGCGCGCCGTCTGGTCTGTTGACGTTGTGAGCACACGTTTCCCGTCTCGGCTGAACGAAGCGAACCAGACCATATCCGTATGGCCTTTCAGGATGGCTAACTCTTCTCCGGTTACAGAGTCCCAAACACGAGCGGTGTTATCAATAGACCGTGTGCTTCCTGACGCCGTGACGACACGTTTTCCATTTGGGCTGAAAGCCGCGGATCGTATAAAGTCAGTATGGGCTTTCAAGACGGTCGTCACTTTGCCAGTCTCAACTTCCCACAGACGAGCTGTCCGGTCGGTAGACGCAGTCACCATACGTTTCCCATCTGGACTGAAAGGCGCGGCCAGCACCCTGTTTGCATGGGCATGCACCACAATTTGATTGCCGTCTGCGGTAGCTGTGAGCTTCATGCCGGTTTCCCCGTCCCAAAGAAGAGCCTTATGGTCAAAGCCCAGAGTTACTAAACGTTTGCCATCTGTACTGAATGACGCTGCATTGACATTTCCAGTGTGCCCTTCCAGTTCGGCGATCACCGCCCCCGTCTGAGCGTCCCAAAGACGAGCTGTCTGGTCCGATGACGCCGTCACCACACGTTTCCCATCCGGACTGAACGATGCGGCATTGACCGCAGACTCATGGGCCATCAAGACGATGGGCTCGCCACCTCCTGCCGCCATCATCTCTTTGCCTGTCACGGCATCCCAAAGACGAGCCGTTTGGTCGTATGACGCCGTCACCACCTGTTTCCCATCGGGGCTGAACGACGCGGCCGAGACCCTTTGTTCGTGGGCTTTTAAAACGGCAATTTCTTTGCCGGTCTCAGATTCCCAAAGACGAGCCGTCTGGTCGTCTGATGCCGTCACAACACGGTTCCCATCAGGGCTGAAATACACGGTGTTGACCTGCGAGTCATGGCCCTTCAAGGTGGTGAATTCATTGCCCATCTCACCATTCCATAATCGCGCCGTCGCGTCCGATGAAGCCGTCACCACACGTTTACCGTCAGGACTGAAAGATGCCGCAGTGATCGAAGATTCATGAGCTTTAAAGACCGAAATCTCTCGGCCCGTCTCAGCATTCCAAAGACGAGCCGTCTGGTCGGATGACGCCGTTACCACACGTGTACCATCAGAGCTGAAGCTGGCGACATTGACAACGCCCGTATGGGCCTTCAGGATTATTGGCGCGCCGCCTTCGTTGGCCGTGATTTCTTTCCCAGTCTCAACATCCCAAAGACGGGCTGTGTTGTCGTCCGATGTCGTCACAACACGTTTCGCATCTGCGCTGAACGAAGCGGAATTCACTTTAGCTGTGTGCGCTTTCAATACTGCGATCTCTTTTCCCGTTTGAGCATCCCAAAGACGAGCTGATTCATCGTCTGACGCCGTCACTACACGTTTCCCGTCGGGGCTAAATGAGGCGGCACCTACATCTGATTCATGGGTGTCCAAGACTGCAATCTCTGTTCCCGTCGCAGCGTCCCATATACGAGCCGTTCGGTCGAATGACGCCGTCACCAACCGTGACCCATCCGGGCTGAAGCATGCCGCTCTGATGGTATTGATATGACCTTTCAATACAGCGATCACTTTGCCCGAGTCAGCATCCCAAACACGAGCCGTCTTGTCGTCTGACGCCGTCACCACACGTTCTCCATCGGGACTAAACGATGCGGTTGTCAAAACGTCGGTATGGGCATTTAACACTGCGATCTCGTTCCCCGTATCAACATGCCAAACACGAGCCGTTTTAGAGGATGCAGTCACCACGCGTTTCCCATCAGGACTGAACGACGAGGCAATTATCCAGTGCTCATGGGCTCTCAAGACGGCAATCTCTCTACCCGTTTCAGTATCCCAAATGCGTGCCGTTCGATCGTCGGACGCTGTCACAACACGTTGCCCGTCACTACTGAAGGCGGCCACGCGGACTGCACCTTGGTGCCCGCGCAACGTAGCCGTCAGCCGTGTCATGATGGGGCCGCCCGCCAATTCCCCCTCCAGCGACCTGGAATGAGGCGTCCAAGGGAAACTACCCTTTGCCGGATGCGCCTGAAGCGACAGCCTCATGGCGCTGCCATAGCGCTGATCCTGCAACGCGTCTGCCGCCTTGCTCGTAAACACTGCCTGCTCGCGCTTCGTCGTCTCGATGTCCTGCCAGATGACACCAGCGAGGCCGATCAAAAGCAGCATGCCCAACGCCCGCTGAAACCAGCGCGTGCGCTTGATCTGGCGGCGCTCCTTTTCGGCGCGCGCGATTTCGGCTTCGCGGCTCGCTTTGATGAAGGCGCGCTGTACGTCGGTCGGTTCTGGCGCCTCGGTGGGGCGCGAGGAAATCCAAAGTTCGGCGGCGTCGATCGCCGTGCCGCGCAGCAGGTCGTGATCGCCAACTTTCGCAGTATCGGCCCAGCGCTCTGCCGCTTCGCCGATGTCTGTGTGCTGGCGGATCCAGCGGATATCGATTTTCAGGCCGTCGACAAGTTTGGCGAGTTCGGCAGCGCGATGGCGCTCCGGCGTCAGGAACACATAGTTCAACCGTTTGAGGCGGCCGGGGACGTCCGCGTCCGGCACCGGCCGGCAGACGACGGGAATGATGCGCTTCGACAGCCGCTCGGCTTCGTTGAGTTCCCAATCGCACACGGACTTCGGATTGACGCTGTCGGGCGACAGCACGAAGGCGATCGAGTCTGCTTTAACGATGAGCGCGCCGAGCCGCTCTTGCCACGGCTCGCCCGGGGCGATCTGTTTTGTGTCGAGATAGGCTTCGAAGCCGCGCTGAGTGAGATCGGCGACGAGTGCTTCGGCAAATACGTCGTCCTTACGCGAATAGGACACGAACACCTTCGGCCGGACCGTTGGTCCTCCGGTGCTCGCCACATCGCGCCCGGTCACGACACCGTCCACGCCCCACCCGCACGCAAAACATCGATCCGCAATGATCTGATCAGACCACGGGTTGCAGCGGCAGGCAAGTTGTTCCCCCCTCTCCCCGTCCGGCCCGCGGCCGGAACGGGGAGAGGGTTGGGGTGAGGGGCGGCCGCTTGTTCGAACGTGTTGCCGCCCCTCACCCTGCCCTCTCCCCGCAAGCGGGGAGAGGGGACGCCAAAACAAAAACAGGGGCCCCGTTGCGGAGGCCCCTGTGAGAGTTTCGGAAGGAAGTGCTCAACACGCGCGTGACAAGCGAACTTA
>JANOFU010000116.1:0-24715 GCA_031413815.1 Hyphomicrobium sp.
GCGTTGAAGCGCCTGGGCCTCAACGAGCGCCGCCAAGTGCTGCGCAATGACCTGTTCCAACGGCCGGTGATGCCGGGCGGTCAGATGGCGCTGTTGTGATGTTCAATTTTGCTATGTGGCGATCCGGGATTTCCCTCTCCCTTGGGAGAGGGTTAGGGTGAGGGGTTATGCTGTCGACAAGAGGGCACAAAATCTCTCACCCGGTTCGCCGAGGACGAGTTAGCAAAGTCGCTAACTCGTGGCGAACCTGCCCTCTCCCCATGGGAGAGGAGTGCATCAGACTAAATCTCAATGCCGAAGCGTTTCAAGATCTCGAGCATGGCGAAGTAGCTGACCACACTCAGTGCGATGGCGGCGGTCATGCTGAGTGCGAACGGGTAGCCCTTACGCAGCAGCCACGGCAAGGCGAGGAACATCACCAGAGACGGCAGGACCAGCCAGAAGATGCCGGTCGAGAGACTGGCGATTTTTTCGGTATCCTTGGTGTCGGCGTACAGCCAGATCATTGCCAGCACCGAGGTGAGCGGCAAGGACGCAAGCAGTGCGCCCAGCAGCGTGCTGCGCTTGGCCGCTTCAGATACAGCCACCACCAGCACGCTCGTCAGCGCAACTTTCATAAGCTGTTCGAGCATGGTGCTACCCGCTATCCTGACACAACAGGGCGGAGCGTTTCAAACAGCAGCCGTTCCTGGGCCGCTGCATCCTTCACTGCCAAGTGCGCGGAGAACCAGTCCTGGACCATCTTGCAGACGCGATCACGCGGTGCCTGCGCCAACGCTTTGGGGTCGGCGAACAATTGGATGTCGGCTTGGCTCCAGCCGAGCGTCCCCAATTCGGCGGCCAGCAAATCGTAATCGCCTTTGACCGGCGGCGAATGCTGCGACGGCGTTTTGCGGCCTTCAACGATAGCTGAGAAAATCGCCTTCAACTGAGCCTGGATGGGCGCGCTTTCTTCGGCTTTCTGCATCAACTCGACAACCGAAGGTTCTGACTCGCCCTTGCTGATGAAGCCGTAACAGGAGTCGACACTGCGCGTTTGCAGCGCTTTCAGATTGCCAAGAAACGCCGTCGCAATCTCCTGAAGTTTTGGCATGCTGGCGGACAACGCCTTGTCGGCGTTCTGGCGGCGCAGACTGACCAGCGCCTGCACGATCTTCGCTATCACTTCGGCTTCAGGCTTGTTTTCAGATGCAAGCTTCGCCGTTTCCTGCACGCGCTCATCATACCACTCCGGGAATTCCGCCTTCAGCAGGTTCCACAACGGGGTCTTCTGGAACTGCTTGTCGATCGCCTCAGTATTGAGCTTGGGCGGTGGCGCGGCCGGGGCTGCTGTCGCTGTGGCCGTCTGCTCCACCGATACTGTAGCCTTTTCTTTGGCGGGCTTGGCACCTGGAACGAGCTTGGCAACGAATGCCTTCACAGCCGCTTGGTTCTTGTAAGCCGCAAACGAGCCACCCGCGATCACCACGAGAAGAGCTGCTGCGATGGCGAGCGCTTTGCCGGTTCCGGATTTCTGTGGCTCGGCCAGCTTCGGGCTGGGCCCAAACGGCAGTTGTTGAGGATCGTCCGTGCGTGCGGGAGCGGGGGCACTTCGCGGCTGCAGTGTGACAGTCCGTTCGGTCGCCGTGGGCCGCGCCGTAACGGGTTGCTGGGTGACCGGCGCAATCTGGAACACCTGCACCGGTGCAAAGGCCGGCTGCGGGACTTGTGGAGTAGGGGCAGCCTGGTCCGGAGCAGTCGCGGGAAAAACGCTCCGCGCTGGACGCCAGTCGGGGAAGCCTGCGCGCCAAACTAAGTCTGCCGGTTTGAGGTGGCCAAGCTCGACGAGTTTTTGCATCTCCGGATCGCTCAAAGGCCCATGCTGCTTACCCTCGCGGGCGATGTACCACTGGTCCTGTCCGGTCACGTCATTCACTGCTGCGTCGCTTTCAATCCGGTCTTGCGGGTGCTTTGCCCCACCGGCAAGTTCTGTTCTCTTGCCAATCTTTCGTCAATGGAGCCTTCGAGAGAGGGTGTATCTGCGCTCGCGGGATACGCAACACGGCAGCACCCCTTGGAAGCTGTACCCCAGAAATCCGGGCTTTTGCGGGGCAATCTGTCAATCCCGGAACGGTTTGTCGCGCTCCGGACAGAGTAAATGCTGCTCCCTTGCTGGCCTTTGGGGCCGCCGCTATAAGGCGCTACGATCCACGACAGAAATCCAATCAGACCGACACTTTAAAGGGCACCACAGATGGCCATCGAGCGCACGTTTTCAATTCTCAAGCCGGACGCCACACGGCGGAACATGACCGGCGCGATAAACGCCGTCATCGAAAAGTCGGGACTGCGGATCGTGGCTCAGAAGCGCGTACTCTGGACGCGCGCACAAGCCGAGAAGTTTTATGAAGAGCACAAGGCACGGCCGTTCTATGGCGAACTTTGCGATTTCATGACGTCTGGTCCGATCGTGCTGCAGGTTTTGGAGGGCGACAGCGCCATCGCAAAATATCGCGAAGTGATGGGCGCCACTGACCCGAAGGAAGCCGCCGACGGCACCATCCGCAAGCAGTTTGCTGTTTCGAAAGGCGAGAACTCGTCACACGGCTCCGACAGCGCAGCGTCTGCCGAGCGCGAGATCGCATTGAACTTCCGGCTCGACGAAATTGTTGGCTGATCAAGCCAGTGTTTGATTGAATATGGTTTCGATCGGGCCCCGTACTGGGGCCCGACGTATTTGAAGGACTTGATGCGTGATGGACCTGCACGCGGCGATAGCCGCTCATCTCGATGGCCTGGCCAAGCCGCCGGGCAGTCTCGGCAGGCTTGAGCGAATGGCGGCGCACCTGTGCCTGACGCAGCGCACGCTAACGCCGCTTACGCAGCCACGTGCACTTTTAATATTTGCAGGTGACCACGGCGTTGTCGCGGATGGTGTCGGCATCTGGCCATCGGAAGTCACGGGCGCGATGCTGGGCGTGATTGAGTCCAGCCGGGCCTGCTGTTCGGCGCTGGCGGCAGCGTCGAACACGGCCGTGAAGCTGATCGACGTGGGCTCGAAAATCGCCCAAGCCCCTGGCTCAAAGCTCTACGCCGATCGCCGCGTTGCGCACGGAACGCAAAGCCTCGCGCACGGCCCCGCGATGACGCCCGAGCAGTTTTGGGCGGCTTGGATGGTGGGTCAGGACGAGTTCGAGACAGCCAAGGCCAAAGGTATTCGCATGGTCGCGATTGGCGAAATCGGCATCGGCAATACGACGCCCGCCGCATGTTTGGTTGCCCTTGGATGTGATGCTGGAGCTGAAACGGTCGTCGGGCCCGGGGCAGGCGCTACACCAGGGAGCCTCGCAAAAAAGCGTAAGATTGTGTCGGAGGCTGTCGCGCGCGCCCGGCCGCTTCTCGAACGCGATCCGGTTTCAGCCATGGCGAGCGTGGCCGGATTCGAGATCGTCGCCATGGCTGGCGCCATCGCCGCTGCTGCACACGCGGACATTACTATCGTTCTGGATGGCGTCGTTACGGGAGCGGCTGCGATTATCGCTCAGGCCGTTGATCCGGCAGCTCTCGACACCGCAATTGCGTCCCATATCAGCGCTGAACCGGCACATGCCATTGCATTAGAGAGGCTCGGGCTTGAGCCCTACCTAGATTGGCAACTGCGGTTGGGTGAAGGCACGGGCGCGCTGTTGCTGATGCCCATGCTTGACGCGGCGGCGGCACTCATGACCCAGGTCGCGACCCTCAAAGAGGTGACGGGATGAGCACGGCGTGGCACGATCGAACGTGGCCGCGCGCGTTCTTCACCGCCGTGCAGTTTCTGTCGCGCATTCCCGTTCCCGGTGGCACCACGCGTGATCTGTCAACCTTTCCCGATGACATCAAACGTGGCTTGCAGTTTTTCCCACTGATCGGTGCGATCATTGGAGCGATTACAACCGTCGCGCTTTATCTCTTTTCGCTCGTTCTTCCCTTTCACGTCGCCGTCATGGCCGCGCTCTGCGTTGAAGCGCTTGTAACTGGTGCGTTCCATGAGGACGCGGTCGCCGACTTCTGCGATGCCTTCGGCGGCGGCTGGACGCGAGAGGATGTCTTGCGCATCTTGAAGGACAGCCGGGTCGGCAGCTTCGGTGCGCTGGGTCTGATCTTGGCGGTAGCCCTGAGGGTTGGTGGCCTGATTGCTATGGGGACAGCGGCCAGTGCCGGCGTAGCGCTCATTGTGTCAGGCGCGGTGGGCCGTCAGTTGATTCTTGCCATCATGTCACTTGTTCCGCCGGTGCCGGCGCGCGAGGGACTTTCGAAAGATGCCGGTCAAGCGGCGGACTGGAAGACGTTCGCGCGCGCCTTCATGTTCGCGTCTCCGGTCTTCGCCTATGCCGTGTGGGTCGATGCCGTGGCGGCTGGGGTCATCGTGGGTGTGCTGGCGATGTTTGTGCTGTGGTTTCGATCGCTACTGCTTCGGCGGCTGGGCGGTGTCACCGGCGACTGCCTCGGCTTCGCAGCGTACGCCGGCATGATCGTCACGACACTGGCGTTCGCGCGTCTGAGTTAGAGGACATGGGCAAACTCATTCTCGTCCGGCACACCGCTGTTGCCGCTCATTGGACGGGCCGCTGCTATGGCCGTTCTGATGTGGGGCTCAGTACAGCGGGTCGCGATCACGCCAAGCGGCTTGCTGCGGAACTGGCACTGATCCGGCCGGATCGCATCCTGTCTTCGCCGCTGCGGCGGGCCCGGTTTCTCGCAGCCCTCCTATCGCGTGAGCTTGACCAGCGATCATTCGAACTCGAACCTCGTCTCGCCGAATGCAATTTCGGGTCATGGGAAGGCCGCTCCTGGAACGAGATCTATGCGGAAACCGGATGCGCCATGATGGGCATGATTGAATCACCCGGTACGTTCCGGCCCGGCGATCATGGCGAAACCACGCTTGAGGTACGTGACCGCGTGCTGAATTGGTACCGCGCACTGCCGGAGAACGAGACCCTAGTTGTGGTCTGTCATGGCGGGCCGATCGGCGCACTGCGCGGCGTGCTGGCGGGCGCAGACGTGCCCGCCTGGCCGTCGCTCGTGCCCCGCTATGGCGAATGGGTTGAATTTGCTCACTGATATCGCTTTCGCAAAACTGTCAGTATCCATGCCGTAATACTGTCGTCTCTGGACACGACTGTTGGGTTGGTTCTTGGGAGCCGAAGCGTGAAGTACCTCATCCTGCCCTTCACCCAAAGATTTTGCCTTCTGACACTCGCGCTGATTGCGACCACAGGACTTGGCGTTGCTCTTTGGCAATCCCCCGGTCTGATCGGCTACTTGATCGTGCCACTGGCGGTTGCGGGGTTCCTGGCGCTGCTCGGGTTCCGCGACATTACACAGACCAAGCACGCGATCCTCCGGAACTACCCGATCGCCGCGCACATGCGGTTTTTGTTCGAGGGCATCCGGCCGGAGATGCGCCAGTACTTCTTTGAGGGCGACAAGGACGGCATGCCGTTTGCGCGCGACAAGCGGGCCGTCGTCTACCAGCGGGCGAAGAAAGAACTCGATAAGCGGCCATTCGGCACGCAGTACGATGTCTATGAGAACCGCTTCGAGTGGCTGCATCATTCCATGGCACCGAAAGAGCCGGTGCACGAACCGTTCCGGATCTCGATTGGTGGGCCCGATTGCACGCGGCCCTATTCCGCGTCCGTGTTCAATATCTCAGCGATGAGTTACGGGTCGCTATCTGCCAATGCGATCCGGTCTCTCAACAAAGGTGCCAAACTCGGCGGCTTTGCGCATGACACGGGCGAAGGCGGGTTCAGCGCCTATCATCAGGAGCATGGCGGCGACATCATCTGGGAGATCGGGTCGGGCTACTTCGGCTGCCGCACCAACGACGGTCGATTTTCACCGGACGCCTTTGCCGCCGTTGCCGCCAGCACGCAAATCAAAATGATCGAGATCAAGCTGTCGCAAGGCGCTAAGCCCGGCCATGGCGGCGTGCTGCCGGGTGCCAAAGTCACCCGCGAAATCGCCAAAATCCGCGGCGTCGAGCATGGCAAGGACTGCATCTCGCCTGCCCGCCACAGCGCGTTCTCGACACCGATCGAACTGATGCACTTCATTGCGGAGTTGCGGCGGCTGTCAGGGGGCAAGCCGGTTGGATTTAAACTGTGTATCGGTCATCCATGGGAAGCCTTGGCGATCGTCAAAGCGATGCTGGAGACCGGGATGGCGCCGGACTTCATTGTGGTGGATGGAACGGAGGGCGGCACCGGTGCAGCGCCGATGGAGTTCATGGACCATGTCGGCATGCCGCTGCGCGATGGGCTGACGTTCATGCATGCAGCACTGGTGGGTGCCAATTTGCGCGGGCACATCAAGATCGGTGCATCGGGAAAGATCACATCGGGGTTTGATTTGGCGCGCACGATGGCGTTGGGGGCGGATTGGTGCAATGCCGCGCGCGGCTTCATGTTTGCGGTCGGTTGCATCCAGGCGCAGCAATGCCATACGGATCACTGCCCGACGGGTGTCGCGACACAAGATCCCGCCCGTCAGCGCGCCATTTCCGTCGGCCCCAAGTCAGAGCGCGTTGCGAATTTTCACAAGCAGACCGTCAAAGCACTGGCCGAGCTGGTCGCTGCAGCCGGCCTTGATCATCCGCGCGAGCTGACGCCCAGCCACTTCATGCACCGGGCTGCACCCGACAGGGTGCTGACGTTTGCCGAACTCTACACGTTCCTGAAGCCCGGTGAGTTGCTCGCGGGCACCGAGCATCCCCGCTACAAGGCGGCATGGGCCATGGCTCAAGCTGAAAGCTTTGCGCCGGTGCCGTTCGCATCGCGTGTGGCAGTTGCAGCGGAGTAGCGCGCCCGCGCCGCGGCTGGCGTTAGAGGCCGTTTGGCGTCAATTCCGATGCTTTTGAATGGGACGTTGGCTGTGCGCCCAAAATCAAGACGATCCGGCCGCCATAGAAACTCCCTATTCCTCCCATGCTTTTGCTGAGGTCCGGACGAAGCCGGGTGTCGCGGACGCACAGGAGTAGACGATGTCGAAGTCCATTGTTTTTGCAACAGCGTGTCTGACGTTTGCGCTCGGCACAGTCGCCAGCACCATGGCGGGCGAACAGCTTCGCCAGCGCCCAGACCGCCCGGATCGCGACCGGCCTGGCTACGGCGATCGCGGCCCTGGCGCAGGTGATCGCGACCGTGACCGGGCAGGACCCGGATATGGTGACGGCCGTGACGATGAGCGCCGCTATGGTCCCGGCGATTGGGAGCTCATTGGCGAAGCCAAGATTGTGCCGCGTGTCGAACGGCACGTGATTGACATTGATCCGGAGGCCGGCCGCGTTGGCCGCATCGGTCTCAAAATCCAGGATAGCGATATCGAGTTGATCGATGTTGAGATCCGCTATCTGAACGGCGAAAAACAAACTGTTCCAATGCGGCAGGTGATCAAGGCTGGCGGGCAGAGCACCGTCATTGAGCTGACCGGCGAAGCCAGACGCATCGAAAACGTCGCGGTGTCGTATATCCCGCGCGGGCCCGTGAAGTTGTCTTTGTTTGGCGAGCCGGCGCGGCGCTTGCGGCCGGGCGCGCGCTGGGAACCGCTGGGCTGTCAGAAGGTCGGATTTCTCGATGACAAGGATGTCATTCGCGTTGGCCGGGACGACGGCCGGTTCCGTGCGATCAAGCTGACTGTCGATGGGAACAAGGTTCGCTTAGTGCGCCTGCGCGTCGTGTATGCCAATGGCCAAGCCGAAGACCTCGCCGTCAGAACCGTCATTCCTGAGGGCACCGAGACGCGGCCATTCGAATTGACGGGCCGGCGGCGCGGCATCGAGCGGATAGAGCTGCAGTATCTGCCGCAGTTGAACTTCGGGGGTCGCGCGTCCGTGTGCGCTTATGGGATGTAAGTCTGGGGGATGTAGCGCTGAGATCAAACCGGATTTGGGTCCACGCCGGGGCCAACTCAATCGAAGGAAGCAGTCAATGATCGTACGAGCAACACTTGCAGCTGCCGGTGCCGCCATTGTTATGTCGGGTGCTGCCGTCGCTGCAGCACCCACCAACAAGGATGCATGCCTCGCGAAGGCCTTCGAGCTTGCGGAACAGTCCGCCAAGAAGAAGCTGCCTGAAGCGCAGGCTGGCAAAGTCGAGCAACTTGTGACGGCGCTGGAAGCTGATTGCGCTGGCGGCGACATGGCCAAGGCCGAGGCATCCATCAAAGCCGTCGAGGATGCGATTGCAGGCAAGTGAGGAATGGGGTCAGGCACCCCTAAAGGTGCCTGACCCCATTTCTACTAACTCAACTCCCGCACGCGGAACATCAGCCCGCCTTTGGGCGTCAGCGTTACGGTGCCGTTGATGCCGGGCGGTTCGGTGCCGGTGTACTCGGGCCTGAAGCGGCGGAGAAGGATCGACAGCGCGAGTGTGTTCTCCACCTGGCTCATGGCCCCGCCGATGCACGAGCGCTTGCCTGCGCCGAACGGCAGGTAGGAATACTTGACCTGCTTTTTCGTGTTACCGGCCATCCAGCGCTCAGGGCGAAACTCTTCCGGCTCATCCCAAAACTTCGGGTTGTGGTGCGCGCCATAGGCGAACAGCACCACGCGGTCGCCGGGGTTCACATCTTTACCGCCGATGACGTCTGGCTGGGTGGCGACGCGGATCAAGCCCCAGATTGGGGGATAAAGCCGCATGGTCTCTTGAATGACCGCGCGGGTGAAGGCGAGTGCCGAGTAGTCCGCAGCCGTCGGGTCGCGGTCGCCGTAGGTCGCTTCGCCTTCCTTGCGGATGCGGTCGGCAGCTTCCGGGTGCTTCGAGGTCAAATACATGGCCCACGCGAGCGTCAGCGCCGTTGTCTCAGTGCCGGCCCACAGGTACTGCTTGAGCTCATCGATCGCCTGCTGGTGATCGAACTCCGGCACGTTGGGGTCAGCGACGACGGCCTCGATCATTTTCAGCAGCGTGCGCTCGCGCTCTTCACGCGGTTCGGCATCAAATACCATGGGCGGCACGTTGGCCCAGACTTCCATGGCCTTCGCCGCGTTTTCTTCCGTCAACTCGAATTCTTCGCCGTTGATGACTTTTAAGCGGATCGCCTTGTGGTTCATCACGTCGGTGTAGGTCTTGACGCACTTGAACACGAAGTGCGGATTGAATGGCATGTCGCGGTCAAACAGCGCCTTGCAGATCATGTCGGCGGCGAGCGTCCAGGTCTGCTCGACCATCTCGAATTTTTCGCCGGTCTGGGCGAGATCAGCCCACAAGTCCATCTTGGTGCGAATGGCGGCGAGGAAGTAGGGGATGTATTCGGCGAACATATCGGGGTGGAACGCCGGCTGCTGCGGCATGCGGATCTTCTGCCACAGGGCACCATCGTGCGTGATCATCGACTTACCGAACACCGGCTTCAGGCCGTCGAAATATTTGATGTAGTCGTCGGCCTTTGCGACAAGCACGTGCTTGAAATGCTCCGGCTCGCTGAGGAACACGACGCGCTGGTTCGCCATGTTGACGGCGATCACCGGCCCATAGCGCTCGGCCATCATCTGCAAGGTGCGCATCGGGTTCTCCGGATCGCCCTTGGTGAGCGCCGAGAGCTTGAACCAAATACTGCTTTCCTCGCCGAGGCCTTGGGTGTGGCCGGCTTGGGGCTGCGCCGTCATACTGTGTCTCCGGACCGCGAGCCGCGGCCTAACCGTCGTGCAATCGAAATGGTCATGTCCCCCGAGGCACGTTCAGCGGCCCTCAGCACTGCGTGCAAGGTGACGCTCAAACCTCTTCAGTCATATTCGGACTTAGGTTTACGCGAAGTCTCGCGCGGAACAGACAACCAACCGTAAGAATTGACTAACACCGGGGTAAGGCTAGGTCCATGCGGCGGTGCCGCCGCGCGTCATTTTTGGCAGGCAAGCGCGTTTACTTTGCAACGGTTATGTATCGCGCAACTAGAAATTGGGTGAAAACAGGGTTATTTCCGGATTTGTATCAACTGAATACTTAACACTTTCCCCATCCATTTGAATTTGGCCGCCTGCATACAGGCGGACAACATGCGGGTACAGCTTGTGCTCGGCCGCAAGCACGCGGGCCCCGAGTCTATCCGGTGTATCACCTTGCAGGACTGGCACGGCTGCTTGGCCAAGAATTGGCCCCTCGTCCATCTCCGGGCGCACAAGGTGCACGGTGCACCCAGCCACCTTCACGCCAGCGGCCAGGGCCCGCTCGTGAGTGCGAAGTCCTTTGAACGACGGCAGTAGGGCGGGATGGATGTTCAGCATACGGTTGTGCCACTGGCTGACAAAGTCAGCCGTCATCAGCCGCATGAAGCCGGCGAGGCACACAAGATCAACTTGTGAAGTTGTGAGCACGCTCCGAAGCTGGCCTTCGAAATGCGCGCGGCTCTCGTACCGCTTGTGATCGAGTCCCAGTGCTGGAATGCCTTGAGCCTTCGCCCAGTCGAGGCCCGCCGCATCGGGCCGGTTTGAAATCACGACAACGACTTCGCCCGGATAGTCCGGTGCGCGCGCGGCCTCGACGAGGCTCATCATGTTGGAGCCGCGGCCGGAGATCAGAATGGCGATGCGTTTGCGGGGTTGGGTCATAGGTCATCTACTTTGAGCTTACCCTCATACGACACCGCCCACGCGTCGCCCTTGCCCTTTGCTGAAGACCGCTCGCCACCCGGCGGAGTGATCTCACCGATGACGATGGGTGCTTCGCCGGCAGCTCGTAACGCCGTGACGACCTCGTCTGCGCGCGCTTTCTCAACAACCACGATCATGCCGATGCCGCAGTTGAATGTGCGCAGCATTTCTGTGTCGTCGAGGCGGCCAGCTTGGGCGAGCCAACCAAACACGGGCGGCATCTTGAAACTTGAAAGATCGATGCGGGCTGCAACCGTATTCGGCAGCACGCGCGGAAGGTTCTCGGATAGGCCGCCACCTGTGATGTGGGACAAGCCCTTTATCGCGCCGGTTTTGCCGCCGCCTGTGGCTTTGATCGCCGCAAGCAAGGGTTTCACATAAATGCGCGTGGGCGTCAGCAGCGCCTCGCCAAAGGTGGTGCCCTTAGCCCATGAGGCGTCGTGGTCCCAATCGACGTGGTCTTCCGCCATGAGGCGGCGCACCAGTGAATAGCCATTCGAATGGACGCCGGACGAGGGCAGCCCAATCAAAACGTCACCAGGCTCGATGTCGCGGCGCGGAAGGATTTCGCCCCGCTCAACCGCGCCAACGGCAAAACCTGCCAGATCGTAATCGCCGCGCTGGTACATGCCGGGCATTTCTGCGGTTTCGCCGCCGATCAACGCGCAGCCAGCCAGTCTACAGCCGTCGGCAATGCCAGCGATCACGTCGCGCGCGACTGCGACATCCAAACTTCCTGTTGCGAAGTAATCCAGAAAGAACAGCGGTTCGGCGCCCTGCACGACCAGGTCGTTGACGCACATGGCGACGAGGTCGATGCCAATGGTCTTGTGCTGGCCGCTTTCGATGGCAATTTTGAGTTTGGTGCCGACGCCATCGTTGGCGGCGACCAGAACCGGATCGCGAAATCCTGCGGCCTTCAAATCGAACAATCCACCGAAGCCGCCGAGATCGGCGTCGGCACCCGCACGCCGCGTCGCTTTCACGAGGGGCTTGATGGCCTCGACCAGCGCATTTCCGGCATCGATATCGACACCTGACTCGCGGTAGGTGATGGACCCTTTCGCGGCGTCTTTTGGCTGGACCATTGGGCCTCGGTGTGGTTTCGCTGCGGAGCCGGAGTTGAGTGGCGTCCATAGCGCCGGAACAAGTGGCCGCCAGGCAAACGTGTTCAGAACCCTACTTTCGCCCGATTGCTCGCGGGAAGTGAGGGACCTAACAGCAAAGCTGCGGCTCGGCAACCGCGACACGGCGGTTGCCAACGGACGATCACTTCGTGACACCGGTAATGGGGAATTCGCTTGAATTTTAGGATCTTGATCGCAACTGCGGTGTTCTTTGTACCGGTGGCGTTGGTGCTAGGAGTGCCCGCAAACGCCTTGTCGCCCGTCGACAAGCCCTACACGATCGCCAACTACCCCGTGGAAGCACGCGCCAAGGATGCGGTGACTGCCAAGGAGAAGGCGCTGGCCGATGGTCAGCAGGCCGCGTTCCGTTCGCTATTGAAGCGCATCGTGCCGGTGACGGCCTATCGCAGCCTTGATCGGTTAAAAGCGATGCCGGCCGCTGATCTGATCGATGGCGTCGCCGTCCGTTCAGAGCAGAACTCGGCAACTGAGTATATCGCCAGTCTTGACTTCACCTTCCAGCCCGAAGCCATCCGCGACCTCCTGCGCCGCGAAGGCGTGCCATTCGTCGATACGCAAGCTCCCCCCACGGTTCTGATCCCCGTGACACGCGATGCCCAATCGGCGGCCGGTGGTGATGGCGAATTCCGGCCAGCGAGTGGAACCTGGGCGCAGGTTTGGCAGGGCCTTGATCTGTCGAACTCCGTCGCACCGGTGCGCACGGAAGCATTGCGCAAAGAAATTCATGCCGACACGCTGCGTATGCTGTCCAACGGCGAAGGCGCGCCTGGACGCATTCTGGCCAGTGAATACAAGGCCGACCGGATCGTGGTTGCGATTGCGGACGTCGATACGCAGGCCAAGCGCGTGCACGTCATGCTGGCTGGCGAGGATGCCGCCGGGCCGTTTTCCTGGAAGCACAGTTACCGGTTGAGTGACGGCGATTTGGCTTACACGCTTGAGTTGGCGGCGGTCGTTTCGCTTGGCGTGCTGGAGGGCCGCTGGAAAGCGCGCCAAGCACCAAGCGGAGCGGCCACAACGGCGGCCTACGGTTCCGCGGTGGCGGCCGACATCCAATTGCGAGTGCAATACAATGGACTTGAGGAATGGAATGAGCTCCGCCGCCGGCTGCTGGAAACCCCTGGCATCGACGATGTTCGCATCGGGGCTGTCTCACCCCGCTCGGCGGACGTGTTTCTTAAGTATCCCGGCGGCGGTGTAGCACTCGTTGGTCCCATGTCTCAACAGGGGCTGGCCATGCAGGGCGCAGGCGGTGAGGCTTGGACCGTCCGCTCTTCGAACTGACGTCTCCGGATAATTTTGACAATCGGCGTTTTTTGAGTGAAACGCTCGACGCTGTTGGGGCCAAGCACTAGTCTTGGGTCTCGGCTGAGTTGTCGCCAAGATGCCGTTGCGCGGCACCCAGGCTCGTTGATTGGAGATGCGCCGCAAGGCGCCTAAGGACCTCTGTGAGCATCCCTAACCTCATCACGATTGGCCGGGTCATTTTGGTGCCCGTCATTTTCTGGCTGCTGCTCACGGGTCAGACACAGCTCGCGTTCTTTGCCTTCGTGGTCGCTGGCATCTCGGATGCGGTCGATGGCTATCTCGCTAAGACCTATCATTGGGAAACGGAGCTGGGCGCCTATCTCGATCCTCTGGCCGATAAGCTTCTGATCGTCAGTATTTTTGTTGCCTTGGGAGTGAAGGGTGCGTTGCCGTCATGGTTGGTCATCGCGGTGGTGTCGCGCGACATCTTGATTGTCACTGGCGTCGTGCTGACGTGGCTCCTTGGGCGTCCCGTTGAGATCAAGCCGCTTGCAGTCAGCAAGGCCAATACGACCGCTCAGATCGTCCTGGCCGCGACGGTTCTAGCCGATCAGGGGTTCTCGTTGGGCCTTGATGTCCTGTGCACGGTCTTGATCTGGGTCACAGGCGCGTTGACGATTGCCTCTCTTGCCGCCTATCTCGATGCGTGGCTGCGGCATATGTCGGGAACTGAGCCACCGCCTGCCGGCGGGACGCCTTAGGACCGGCGCTTTAGCGCTGCAAGCCTCGGGCAATGGGGAAACGCAAAATGCGCGTCGAAGGTCACATGCTGTTCTGGCTCGCCGCGCTTGTGTTGCTGGTCATTGCTGTTGGCGTGTTGCGCAGTGTCCTATTGCCGTTCGTGATCGGAATTGTGCTGGCCTACTTCTTGAACCCAGTCGCGGATTGGCTTCAGTCGGAGGGATTGGGCCGTGTGGCTGCCTCGGCATTGGTGGTTGCGTTTCTGGCCGCTGTCGCGATCACTGTCGCGGTGTTTCTCGTGCCACTCATTGTCTCGCAGGTCCAGCAGCTGGCTGTTTCGCTGCCCGCAGAGTTGGAGCGCCTGCGGGGTGTGATTGAAGTATGGGCCCGCGACCGGCTCGGGTCCCGCTTCCCGGAGTTTGAAGCGGGACTTGCGAAGGCGTCGCAGAGCCTGTCCAACAACTGGTCAGAAGTGGCGAGCTGGGCTGCGTCTGCCGCCTGGAACAACAGCCTCGCCTTTTTCAACTTTATTTCGCTGCTGCTCGTGACGCCACTCGTGATGTTCTACGTGCTCGTCGATTGGCATCCTATGCTGGCCAAGATCGACGGCTGGCTGCCGCGCGATCATGTTGCCACCGTGCGCCGCCTGGCCGATGACGTGGACGGGGCTGTGTCGGCCTTCATTCGCGGACAAGGCACCGTGTGCCTGCTGCTGTGCGTCTACTACGCTGTGGCTCTTACTTCGATCGGCCTGAACTATGGTTTGCTTCTTGGTCTCGCGACGGGGCTCTTATCGTTCATTCCCTTTGTTGGTTGGGCGCTGGGATTGATCACGGCCGCAGCGCTGGCCGTCATGCAATTCTGGCCAGATACGACGCCGTTGATGATGGTCGTTGGGATCTATCTCCTGGCGCAAGCGATGGATGCCGGATTTCTTTCGCCGAAGATCGTCGGCTCGAAGATCGGGTTGCATCCCGTTTGGCTGATCTTTGCGCTATTTGTGTTCAGCTACCTGTTCGGTTTCTTAGGGATGCTTGTGGCCGTGCCTGTTGCCGCGGCCATTGCCGTGCTCGTGCGCCATGCACTCAGCATCTACCTTGATAGCCCATTGTACCAGGGCGAGGCGGCCGCAGCGCTGGCGCAACCTGAAGCGGGCCTTGCCGGGACCAGACCGCGATGACCGCCGATGCCGCGCGCCCGAAGCCCGAGCAACTGGTGCTCGATCTGCCGCACCGCGCAGCGCTGGGCTTGGAACACTTTCTGGTCAGTGATTGCAACGCCGCTGCGGTCGAACTGATTGATAGCTGGCCCAATTGGCCGACGCGATCTGTCGGCGTGGTCGGCCCAGCAGGCGCGGGCAAGAGTCATTTGGCTCATGTTTGGCGCTTGAAGTCAGGCGCCGACAGTTGGCCGGCGAGCGACCTGTCAGAGGCCGCGGTTGCCAGCTTCGAGACCAACCGCGCCATTGCGGTTGAAGATATCGACCGCGGCATCGCCGATGACCGGATCTTTTTCCACCTGCTCAATCTGGCACGCGAAAAGTCCTACGCGCTGCTGGTCACGTCGCGTGCAGCGCCCGGCGATCTCGATGTACCGTTGCCCGATCTCAGATCGCGCTTGAAGGCCCTGCCGCTGGCACACATTGCGTCACCCGACGACGCCGTTATCAAGGCTGTCCTCGTCAAACAGTTTGCAGACCGGCAGCTCCTGGTCGAACCACTGGTCATCGCCTATCTTGCATTGCATATGGATCGTTCATTTGAGTCGGCGCAGCGGCTGGTCGCGCGATGCGATCACTTGGCATTGACCCGGCAACGGCGTGTTACCCGGCCTTTGGCCAGTGAGGCCCTTTCGAGTGAGGGTTTTGGTAGTCAAGTTGCCCAAGAGCGCGATTAACGTCATGAAAATGTTATGGACGGACCGCCCTATCGGCCACAGGTGCACGCAGCGACAGGACCGAGGATCGATTTATGGCTACAGTTAAAATTAAGGCGAGCGAAGCGCCGAAGACAGTAGAGGCACCGGCCGGGCCGCAGCGGTTCTACAACCGCGAACTCTCGTGGTTGCAGTTTAATCGCCGCGTGCTGGAAGAATCCCAAAACCGCAATCATCCCATTCTTGAGCGGCTGCGCTTTCTGTCGATTTCCGCATCGAACCTTGACGAATTTTACATGGTGCGCGCGGCCGGTATCTACGGCCAAATTGCAGCGGGCGTGACGACAACATCGCAAGACGGGCTCACGCCAGCCCAGCAGCTCGCCGAGATCAACAAGTTTGCAGGCCGTCTTGTCGCCGACAAGCAGGCGAGTTGGCGTGAGATCAAGTCGGAACTTGATAAGAACGGCATCCAGATTTTAACGCCGGAAGATGTGACGGCCAGCGAGCGCGTCTGGCTCGAAGGCCTGTTTATGACTCACATTTTCCCCATTCTGACGCCCATTGCGGTCGATCCGGCGCATCCGTTCCCTTTTCTCCTCAACAAGGGTTTGACGATCGCGGTTTGGATGCAGCGCGAGAGCGACGGCAAAACGATGAGCGGGCTGATCCCAATCCCCGGCCAGCTGGAGCGGTTCATTCGTTTGCGCGCCGAAGACGGCAGCAAGGTGCTGCGGTTCATCCAGCTCGAGCAGATGATCGGCATGTTCCTATCCGAGCTATTTCCGGGCGTCCACATCAAGAGCCAAGGCGCGTTCCGGATCCTGCGCGACAGTGACATCGAATTGCAGGAAGAAGCCGAAGATCTCGTGCGGTCCTTCGAGACGCTGCTCAAGCGCCGGCGTCGTGGTCATGTCATCCGGCTGGAACTTGAAAGCCGCATGCCGGAGAAGCTGCGCAAGTTCGTGATCGACGAGCTTGAGGTTGGCGAAGAGTCCGTTTTTGTAAAAGACGGACTTCTGGCACTATCGGATACCAGCCAGCTGATCGTTGCCGATCGCCCCGACCTTGTTTTCAAGCCCTTCAACATCCGTTTTCCCGAACGGATCCGCGAATTCAACGGTGATTGCTTTGCCGCGATCAGTCAAAAGGACCTCATCGTCCACCATCCTTACGAGAGCTTCGATGTGGTGGTGCAGTTCCTGCGCCAGGCCGTCAACGATCCCAACGTCATGGCCATTAAGTGGACACTCTATCGCACCTCGCGCGACAGTCCGATTGTCCAAGCGCTGAAGGAAGCGGTCGAAGCCGGTAAGTCGGTCACCGCCGTTGTCGAGTTGAAGGCAAGATTTGACGAAGCGGCCAACATCCGCTGGGCGCGAGATCTGGAAAACGCCGGCGTGCACGTCGTCTACGGCTTCATTGAATTGAAGACCCACGCCAAACTGGGACAGATCGTTCGCCGGGAAGGCACAGAGCTTGCCTCCTACTGCCACATCGGAACGGGCAACTATCACCCGCAGACCGCCAGGATCTACACCGACTTGTCGCTCTTCACCCGCGATCCGATCACGGCGCGTGACGTCACGCGCATTCTGAATTTCGTCACCGGCTATGGCGAGCCGGGCGAGCTTGAAGTGATGGCGGCTAGCCCGCACGGCATCCGGCATCGCATCTTAACGCATATCAACGAGGAAATCGGCCACGCGAAGGCCGGCCGTCCGGCTGCAATCTGGATGAAAATGAACGCGCTCGTCGATGGCCAGATTATTAATGCGCTCTATGAGGCGAGCCAGGCGGGCGTGCAAATCGACATCGTGTGCCGCGGCGTCTGCTGCCTGCGGCCTGCAGTTCCGGGGCTTTCGGACAACATTCGTGTCAAGAGCATTATCGGACGCTTTCTTGAGCATGCTCGCATCTATTGCTTCGGCCGCGGCCACCCGCTTCCCTCACCAAAGGCGGCGGTCTATATGAGCTCGGCCGATATGATGCCGCGTAACCTGGACCGGCGTGTGGAGGCGATGGTACCGATCCTCAATCCAACCGTGCATGAGCAAGTCCTCAACCAGATCATGGTCGCGAACTTGAAGGACAATCAGCAGAGTTGGAGCATCCTCGCCGACGGATCGTCGCAGCGCGTTGCACTGGGCAAGGGTGAAGAGCCGTTCAATGCCCACAAGTACTTCATGACCAACCCCAGTCTGTCGGGCCGTGGGCAATCGCTCAAGGATCACTTCCCGCCGCGATTTGGCAACCAAGGCAAGACCTGAGCCCTAGAACCTGGCTCTAAAACCTAAGCCAAAGGAATTTGTGTGACGAGCTTGAGGCAGGTTTTCGGCGGACGCGGGCGCGCAACCGAGTTGGAACCGCTCGGCGTCATCGACATCGGTTCAAACTCTGTGCGGCTCGTCGTCTATGAAGGCGCGGTGCGCGCGGCCACGCCCTTGTTCAATGAAAAGGTTCTGTGTGGGCTTGGCCGGTCCGTAGCCACAACGGGCCACTTGGGCGACGAGGCGGTTGAGCGCGCGCTGGCCGCATTGACTCGCTTTCGCGCCATCACGCGCATTCTTCGCGTCAAGAACATGCGCGCAATTGCGACGGCGGCCGTCCGCGATGCTGTCGATGGTCCTGACTTCATAGCGCGCGGTGAGAAGGCCTGCGGCGTCAGCATCGAGATATTATCTGGCCAGAAAGAGGCGACACTTGCGGCTCAAGGCATTCGAATGGGGTTTGTCAATGCCGACGGCACAGCGGGCGACCTCGGCGGCGGCAGCCTGGAACTCATCGATCTGCAAGGTGAAAAGCTTGCGGAGGCGTCCACGCTGCCACTCGGCGGGTTGCGTCTGATCGACCAAGCCGAGGACAAAATCGACCGGGCCAGTGAACTCGCCGACGAGCAGATCGCCAGCCTAACTTGGCTGCGGCAAGGCAAAGGGCGGCCGTTCTACGCTGTTGGAGGCACCTGGCGCGCATTGGCCAAGCTGCATATGGAGCAGTCAAACTATCCATTGCGCGTCATGCACGGCTACGCTCTGCCGGCCAAAGACGCCATTGCATTTTGCGAGGTGATCCGGCGAGTCAAGAAAATGACCGCGGTGCGGGGAATTGATGAAGTCGCGAAAGCCCGCCGCGAGGTGCTGCCTTACGGTGCCATGGTGATGGAGCGGCTGCTGAAGAAGCTGCAGCCCTCTGAAGTGATCTTCTCGGTTTTTGGAATTCGCGAAGGCCTTCTGTACGGGTTATTGCCGCCGCTTGAGCGTAAGAAGGATCCATTGCTGAGTTTTTGCGAAGACTTCGCCCGGCTCCGGTCGAGATCCGTCGGGCACGCCCACGAGCTGTGCCGTTGGACCGACGCGCTGTTCGAGGGGGATGGCCCCGGCGAAACGCCCGACGAACAGCGCTTGCGGTATGCGGCGTGTCTCCTATCCGATATCGGCTGGCGCGCGCATCCTGACTATCGCGGCGAGCAAAGCCTCGACAAAATTGCTCATGCCGGACTTGCGGGCATCGATCATCCAGGCCGCATCTTCATGGCGCTTACTGTTTACTTCCGCCACACGGGCCCAGTTTCCAACGATCACACCGGGTTCCCTGAGCGGCTCCTGGCCACAATTGACCGCCGGAGCCAGAAGCGCGCCCGCATCATCGGCGCGGCTTTGAGGACGGCGCACATGATCTCCATCGGCATGCCCGGGATCATCGACGAGACGTCCCTGAGTTACGACGGCAAGCGGCTGCTTTTGCGTTTGCCAAAAGTGCACGCGGCGCTCGATGGCGAACGGCTGCGACGGCGTTTGGCCGCGCTTGCGGCACTTGTTGACCGGCAAAGTGCCATCCAAATTGACGGTTAGTTGGGGTCAAACCCCGCAGGTCTGACCCATACAAATGGAATCCTGTTAGACTAAAGTTCGATTTGCCTGCTGGATTGTGGGCGCGATCTGAGTGGACCATGACCGACGATCCCTACAAGGTTCTTGGCGTTGCAAGGGGCGCACCGGACGATGAAGTCCGGCGGGCGTATTTGAAGCTCGTCAAGGAACTGCATCCGGACGTTAACCCATCGCCAAAAGCCGAAGAGCGCTTCAAGAAGGTGACGGCCGCGTTCGACATCGTCGGCGATACGGACAAGCGCCGGCAATATGATCGCGGCGAAATCGATGCTTCGGGTGAGCAGCGGCGGTCATCGGCGCGGGCCCAAGCGGGCTCTGGACAGGCCGCGCGCTGGCAGGGCGGGTTTCAGGGATTTGATTCCGAAGACCCGTTTTCCGATATCTTTGCCAACTTGCGCGGGGCTCGTCCCGGTGGTCGCGGGCCCGGAACGGCACCGCGCGGCCAAGATGTCCGCTATTCGCTCGACGTGGAGTTTCTCGAAGCTGTTCAGGGCACCAAAAAGCGGGTGACGCTTCCCGGCGGCGGCACGTTGGATCTCAATGTCCAAGCCGGTGTCACCGATGGCCAAGTGCTGCGGTTGAAGGGCAAAGGGCAGCCTAGCAGTCTAGGCGGCGAGACAGGCGACGCGCTCGTTGAAATCAAAGTGCGGCCGCATACCCATTTCAGGCGCAGTGGCGACGACATCACCTACGATTGCCCGTTGACGCTCGATGAAGCAGTGCTCGGCGCCAAGATCGAAGTGCCGACGATCTCTGGCCGTGTGCACATCACCATTCCGAAGGGGACGAACACCGGCCGCGTGTTCCGCTTGAAGGGCAAGGGTATTCAGAATTCAGCGACGGGCGCCGTTGGCGATCAGCTGATCACGGTTCGTCTTGTGCTGCCCGCGACCATCGACGACGAGTTGGAAACCTTCCTCACAGCCTGGCGCATCCGCAACCGGTATGATCCCGGGCGGGGGTGAGGCTCGGGGTGGTGGCTGCCAGCGGGATCGTGGACGCCGGTTTCGCAACAACCCCGCGCTGTGGGTTGGCGTAGAGGCCGCCTTGCCGCTTGTTCGATGCTTCCCATTCACGCGGCCGAAACCCAACGCCGCGAGTTCAATGTGAGTTTGGCAAAGGTGTTGGGCTTCGCGAGGACTGCTCAACCCAACCTTTAAGTGAAGGTGATCTTCGCCCTTGGTCAGCGTCATCGCAGACGACGCGTATGACGCAAGTGGTTCGCCCCCTTGCGAACCGTCTTGCGCCGCATGGCAGTTTGCTCCAGTCCGGCGCCAAGAACGGTGCAATACGACCGGAGTTCAGAGCGGGTCTATTCCACCCTATACGTGATCGCTTTTTTTGCGGGCTGCGTGGGCCGCCTACACGCCCTTCGACGGGATGACCATCACTTCGCCGTTGGCCAGCGTCATGGCGAGTTCGCCGCGCTTGAGGCGCAGGGCATCTTCTCCGAACAGATGGCGGCGCCAGCCCTTCAAAGCCAGCACGTCGGGCTCGTCTTCAGCCGCAATCCGTTCTAAATCCTCAGCATCGGCGAGCATGCGCGGGGCAACGCGGTTTTTCGCGGCAATTGCCTTTAGCAGAACCTTGAGCAACTCAATCGTGGCCCCTGCCTCCGCCGAGATGGCCCGGCCATGACTCAGCGGCGGCAACGTCTTGGGATCGCGCTCAATGCCACGCTTCACCACTTCGACAATCTCTTTGGCGCGCGAGGACCGCGCAAAGCCGTCGCTCAACGTCCGCAGTTCGCTCAGTTGCTCGGTGGCGATCGGGGCTTGATTGGCAATGTCGTACAGCGCTTCATCGCGCAGCACCCGGCTGCGAGGCACATCCTGCGCCTGCGCCAAGCGTTCACGCCAGGCGGCCAATTCGATGAGCACAGCGAATGCCTTGCGGTTCTTGGCCCGCAGCTTCAGCCGCTTCCAGGCATCTTCCGGCAACGTCTCGTAGGTGCTGGAGTGCGTCAGTTCGGCCATTTCCTCGTCGAGCCAGGCGCTGCGCCCCGTGGTCTCCAACTCGGCCTTGAGCTTGCGATAGACATCGCGCAGGTGGGTTACATCGCCGAGGGCGTAGACGAGCTGCTTCTGCGAGAGCGGGCGGCGGCCCCAGTCAGTAAAGCGCGACGACTTGTCGATGTCGTGTCCGGTGATGGTCTTCACCAGGTTGACGTAGCTGACGCTCTCGCCAAAGCCGCACACAGAAGCCGCGACCTGCGTGTCGAACACGGGAGCTGGAATGAGGCCGCCTTCCGAGTAGACGATCTCGATGTCCTGGCGGGCGGCATGGAACACTTTCAGAACGGTCTGATTGCCCATCAACGCGTAGAACGGCGCTAAGTCGATGCCCGGCGCCATCGGATCGATGAGGGCTTCCACCTCATCGGACGCGATCTGGATCAGGCACAGCTGCGGCCAGAAGGTCTGTTCACGCATGAATTCGGTATCGACGGCCACAAACTCAGCTTTTGCAAGCTGGTGGCAGGCGCTGGCGAGATCGGAGGTCGTGGTGATTACGTGCATGGCCGCTGGGATATACAGCACGCGATCCAAAATGTAACGCGCTCGTGACGGGCGCACTTGGCGCACAATATGACGGACCTTAACGCCTTGTTTTCACTACGCCATGGCACCGCTGCGTTCACCATCTTTGTCCATGCTCCGTAAACCACGGCCGGCTGACAGTACGGAATTCCTGGGCCCAGTTGCGCGTTGGCCGCGATTCCGCCTGTTGCCCGTAGTTTGGAGGCTTGTCCCGCATGGCCGCGCTATCGCCCTACGAGCAGTTGCTCCTCGAGATGGTCAATCGTGCGCGGCTCGATCCCAACGGTGAGGCCGCCCGGTACGGCATCACGCTCAATCAAGGTCTGGCGGCCGGCACTCTGACGGCGACGGCCAAGCAAGTGCTGGCGCCGAACGCTCTCCTCGTTGATTCCGCGCGTGCTCACAGCCAATGGATGATCAACACCGATATTTTCTCCCATACGGGCGTGAGCGGTTCTGATCCCGGAGTGCGCATGCGCTCCGCCGGATATGAGTTTACGGGGTCTTGGACATGGGGCGAGAATATTGCCTGGAGCGGCACAACTGGCACGCCCAACCTGCTCACCTATACGATGGATCTCCATCGCAACTTGTTCTTGAGTCCCGGCCATCGCGAGAACATCCTGGAAGGCGCATTCCGCGAACTCGGCACCGGCATCGTGAGCGGTCCCTTCAAGAGCGGCGCAACGACTTACAACGCGGTCATGGCAACTGAGAACTTCGCAACGTCGGGTACCAAAGTTTTCGTCACCGGCGTTGCCTACCGGGATACCGACCGCGATGCCTTCTATGATGTTGGCGAAGCAATGGGCTCTATCGCCGTCACTGTGAAGTCAGGTGTGACGTTGCTGGGCTCGGGCGTTACGCAAGCCGCAGGTGGATATGCTGTAGGGGCCACAAATACCAACGCGACTGTTACGTTCTCAGGCGGCGGTTTGGCTACCGCTGTCAACGTCACAGTTTCCGGTGGAACGCAGAACGCCAAAGTCGATCTCGTCGATACCAACAAGATCTACTCGTCCGCTTCCGCTTTCCTTGGCACGGGGGCTACGAATTTGAAGTTGCTGGGTGTTGGCAATCTCAATGGCACTGGAAACACCGTGGCCAACGTTGTTGAAGGCACGAGCAGCGCAAACGTATTGAGCGGCCTAGCGGGCAACGACACCCTGTTAGGGCTTGCGGGCAACGACTTTCTGATCGGTGGGGCCGGTGCGGATTCCCTCTGGGGCGGCCTGGGAATCGATCGCTTCGATTTCAATCTGACTTCCGAAACCGGTATTGCTGCTGGCCAGCGCGACATCATCCGCGATTGGGATACCGGCGGCGCTGCCGACATCATCGATCTCTCGACCATCGATTCCAACAGCGCTGCAACAGGCAACCAAGCCTTTGTCTTCAAGGCAGCCGCCGCCTTCTCCGGCGTGGCCGGACAGGTACGCTATCGCTTTGAAGATCTCGCGGGCACGGCCAACGACAAAACCATCGTCGAAGCCGACATCAACGGCGACCGCCGGGCAGATTTCCAAATTGAAATCATCGGGCTGAAAGCCCTGACAGCCGCCGATTTTGTTCTCTGACGCTGGACGGGGCTAAGCCCCGCTGCCTGCGCGAGACCAGTTCAGCCCTTGAGGAATGCCATTTCGCGCATCAGATGTTCGACGACCTTCGCGAGGTCACCGACGGTCTTGGCATCGCGGTTTTGAAGAACCTTGCGCAATTCGCCGGCCAGGGGATGCTCCCGGTCCATCATCGAATCGGACCCACCGGCCGAACCGGCCACGTCTGTGTCGAGCATCCGTTCGAGAGACTGAATATCGATTGTTGCGGACTTCATAATAACGCCACTCCTTACACCCGCTGGAAAAACATGACCGGAACCCACAAACCCGGTCTTCCTTTCCGAATCGTTACGCCTGCGTAGTTAAAATTTGGTTTACGCCAGACTGGCCGCATGTTTTGCAGCCTCGCCCGTTGCACTCTGAGCAACTCCGCCCCCGGCCTTGACATTCACCATGCTGCGTGCGCTTTTCCGCCTCGTTCCACCCCCATTTCAAGCCCAATTCGACGAAGGATAAGGCCATGACCGCGGCCCCTCTGCACCGTTACCGTTCGACCACCTGCGGGGGGCTGCGCAAAGCCAATGTCGGCACACCGGCACGCCTGTCGGGCTGGGTGCACCGGGTGCGCGACCACGGCGGCGTGCTGTTCATCGACCTGCGCGATCACTATGGCATCACGCAGGTGGTGGCCGACCCCGATTCCAAAGCCTTCAAGATGGCCGAAGCTGTTCGCTCGGAGTGGGTGATCCGCGTCGACGGCAACGTCCGTGACCGGCCCGGTGGCACCGCCAACGCCGATCTGCCGACCGGCGAAATCGAAATGTACGCGACGGAAATCGAAGTTCTTTCAGAAGCCAAAGAGCTGCCGGTGCCCGTGTTCGGCGAGCCGGAGTATCCCGAAGACCTGCGCCTGACCTATCGCTTTCTCGATTTGCGGCGTGAGAGCCTGCACGCCATCATCATGAAGCGGCTGGAGATCACCAAGTCGATCCGCCGTCGCATGCATGATGCGGGATTCAACGAGTTTCCGACGCCGATCCTGACAGCGTCATCGCCCGAAGGCGCACGCGACTTCCTGGTGCCGTCGCGCATTCACCCA